>NZ_FWFP01000013.1 GCF_900172215.1 Ruegeria meonggei | reverse complement strand
CATGCCCGGCGACAACGTGTCGTTCGAGGTTGAGCTGATCGCGCCGATCGCGATGGAAAACGGCCTGCGTTTCGCCATCCGCGAAGGCGGCCGCACCGTCGGCGCCGGCGTCGTGTCGAAAATCGTCGAGTAACAACGCCTAGGCGTTGTTACCGGTGGGCGGCAGTCGCTCCGCAGGAGCAATGTGAGCCCACTCGGTTGAAACAAAGAAGGCCGTCCCACATGGGACGGCCTTTTTCACTTTCTAACAGGTTGTTCCGCAGCCGATCAAAGTATCAGTTGCACGCCGCATCAACGATAAACTCTACCTTAAGCTCGGGCCGTGCCAGCCTGGCTTCGCCACAGGCGCGGGCCGGGGCGTGGCCGGCTGGGACCCAAGCGTTCCAAACCTCGTTCAATCCGGCGAAATCCTTCATATCAGCCAGCCAGATCGTCACGCGCAGCATGTTTTCGCGCGACGAGCCTGCCTGTTCCAAAAGAGTGTCGATTTTGCTCAGGCAGATGCGGACCTGTTCCTGAATCGTTTCGCCCTCGGCGACCTGTCCGGTTAGGTAGGCTACACCGTTGTGTTTCACAATTTTAGATGAACGTTCGCCGGTTTCGATGCGTTCGATCATGGGGTTATCCTCACTTTGCTGATCAATCAGGGCCTGTCGGTACTGGTCTTGTTTTTGGTCACAGTTAAGGGCTTAAGGCAAACGCAAATAAATCAATTTGAATTCAGGAAACCTGAAGCAGTTGCGCTGCGGCTATTCTGTGATGTCTTGGCGGCGCCCACGGCAATCGGGCCATTTTGATCACCTCCGATTTGAAACGGTTATGAGGGCTCAAAGCAGCCTTTTTCTTATCACAATTGTGAGTATTCTGCGGGAAACAAACAAAGTGCTTTTTAGACAGATGTTCTACACCACAAACGCAGTGACACGACTGGCCGCGTTTGCCGCGATGCTGGTCTGGGCCGGTGGCAGCGCCATTGCCAAACCACTTCTTACGAATTCTCAGTCAACCTATGTGTCGGCCTGTGTGGAACAGGATGACACGCCAGAGCGGTTGGTGGAAATCTGCCAGCTTGGTCTGGGGGCTGCAGGAGCATCGTACCGCCAACGCATTGACATGTTGGATAGGCTAGCCTGGGCCTATTTCGATCTGGATGATTACGACGCCTCCGACAGAGCATTTTCGGAAATCCTTGAACTGAATCCCGAGGCTGAGCCAGGCCTTCAAGGGAAGGCGTGGATTCTGTACTACCACGATGATTATGGTCTGGCGACCGAGCTGTTTAGAAAGGCGGTTTCGCGCAAGCCGACGGCCCGCAACATGGCAGGCCTTGCCGCCAGTGCACTCTACGGCGGACAGAGTAACGTAGAAGAATTCGAAGCGCGCATGCGCGCGGCAATGGCTTTGGACCCTGAATACACTTGGGCCATACGTCAGCTGGCCTGGGAACTCAGCGATCAGGGCCGCAATGACGAGGCGCTGGACCTGTTCCGCTCGGCCATCGAAATCGATCCGTCTGATTCTTATGCCGAGTATGGCATGGCCTTTGTGCTGTCAGAGCAGGACAGGTGGGAGCCAGCCTTTGAACATGTTACCCGAACGCTGGAGCTGCATCCTGAATTTGTCGCCGCCCTGTCGCGCCGTTCCTTGATCCTGCTGATGCTTGACCGGCCGAAACAGGCACTAAAAGACGCCGAAGCGGTTATCGCTGCTAAACCGGATGACGCGGACGGGTATGTTCGCAAAGCTCGCGCGCTGTCCGAGCTGGGCCAGCGGTCCCAGGCGCATAGTGTTCTTGAGATGGCCGAAGCCCGGGCAGGCCCCAGCAGTTACCTGTTGTTCTGGCGGGCACGGTTGCTGGCTGATGATTACAGCTATGACGAGGCTCTGATCCACATCCGGCGCAGCATCAAGCTGGACGGTGCCGACCATTTCGACCATCGCCTGCACGCGGAAATAGCGCTCTGGCTGGAAGACAGGCAAGAGGCCCGGGAGGCCATCGATCAGGCGCTGGCGCTTAGCCCCGATGCGCCCTACGTGCAGTATGTTGATGTGCTGGTGATGTTGGCAGAGGGTGAATTCGACGCCGCGGAAGACAGGTTTGATGCGGCTATGGAGGCGGGGCTGTCTCCGGATTACCTTAGTGATTTTCTGTCTGTGCTGGTTGCCGAAGGACGTTTCGTTCAGGCGATAAAACTGCGTGTCCGTTACAATAGCTGACAGCCTATGGCTAGCGAAAATGCCACCAAGTCCAACTATCCTGCGCGCCGAAGACTTGGCCGGATTTTGCGGGGCGTCGGGAGACCGATACCCCCCCTGCATTTAAGCCTGAACCAGTCGTGAGAGGTTATGCAGCCGCAGGTTGCGCAGCGGCCCGAACTGCGCTGATGTTCTTTCCATAGACCTCGGGCGACGACACCGACCCGCCTTTGAACACAGCCGAGCCTGCGACCAGCACATCCGCCCCTGCAGCCGCGACCAGTGGGGCCGTGATTGGGTCGACACCGCCGTCGATCTCGATATGAACCGGGCGGTCCCCGATCATCTGACGCAGCTTGCGCACTTTGTCCGTCATATCGATGAACTTCTGTCCACCAAAGCCGGGGTTCACCGTCATCACGCAGACCAGATCGGTCAGGTCCAGCAAATGCTCGACCGCGTCGGCTGGGGTGCCGGGGTTCAGGGCAACACCTGCTTTCATACTTGCGGCGCGGATGGCCTGCAGAGTGCGATGCGTGTGCGGCCCGGCCTCGATATGCGCGGTCAGGATGTCGGCGCCTGCGTCGGCATAGGCTTGGATGTAGGGATCAACCGGGGTGATCATCAGGTGAACATCCATCACGGTTTTCACATGCGGACGGAACGCTTTTACGGCCGGGGGACCAAAGGTCAGGTTCGGTACGAAATGGCCATCCATCACATCAATATGCACCCAGTCGGCACCTTGCGCCTCGATCGCCTGAATCTCGGCGCCGAAATTGGCGAAATCGGCGGACAGGATCGACGGGGCGATCTTGATGCTGCGGTCAAAGCTCATGTGTGGCCTCATATCATTTATCGAGTCGGCCCGCATATACCCGCGATGCGGGCGGTTGGGTAGGCCCCTCCGGTGCGGTGGTGCTTTACAAAACTTTCACTGAACCGACACATAGCCGTTGAACATCGTCTTTAGCTGACCCCCAACACATTTGGGGGTGGCACGTGCTGCGCATAAAAAAACTGACGAAACGCTTCGGCGATAATGTGGCCGTGAATGCGGCGACGCTGGATGTGGACAAGCCTTGCATGATCGGCATCATCGGTCGGTCCGGAGCGGGTAAATCGACCCTGCTGCGAATGATCAACCGCCTGACCGACGCAAGTGCGGGAGAGATCCTGTTCCAGGACCGGGACGTGACCCAACTGAAAGGGCGCGACAAGCGGGCCTGGCAGGCCGATTGTGCCATGATCTTTCAGCAGTTCAACCTCGTGCCTCGCATGGATGTGGTGTCCAACGTTCTGCATGGCACGTTGAACCGGCATTCGACACTGGCGACCATGTTCAACCTGTTCCCGATGGATGAGGTCCACCGTGCCATCGACATATTGGACCGTCTGGGCATAGCCGAACATGCCCCCAAACGCGCTGAGGCGCTGTCAGGTGGTCAGCAGCAGCGGGTCGCCATTGCGCGCGCCCTGATGCAGGACCCCAAGATCATTTTGGCGGATGAACCCATCGCCTCGCTGGATCCGATGAATGCTCAGGTCGTGATGCAGGCGCTGCGCCGTATCCACGAAGAGGATGGTCGGACGGTCGTCGCCAACCTGCACACTTTGGATACTGCGCGCCGCTATTGCGACCGCGTGGTTGGTATGCGGGATGGGCGCATTGTGTTCGACGGCCTGCCCGAACAGCTGACAACCGGTGTCGCCCGCGAGATTTACGGTGCCGATGCCAGCTTCTCGGAAGAGGCGACATCGACTGAGATCGACACGCTTGATGCGACCCAGAAAGCGTTGATGGAAGCCGAAGCGACCATCTGAACCAACCACCCCTTTCATCGCCCGGCCCGATGAGAGGCCGGGGACACAAACCTGGAGAGAGACAGATGAAAAAATTGATGGCTGCCCTGGTGGCGTCAACGGCACTGGCCGCACCGGTCATGGCTGACGAAATCAGCGAATTCCGCATTGGTATTCTGGGCGGCGAGAACGCTCAGGACCGGTTGAACAACAACGAATGCCTGCGCGAATACACCGAAAAGGCGCTGGGTGTCGAAACCAAGCTGTTTGCGCCTGCCGATTATGACGGTGTGATCCAGGGCCTGCTGGGCGGCACCATCGACATGGCCTGGCTGGGTGCATCGGGCTATGCCAAAACCTATCTGAGTGACCCCGAAGCGGTTGAGCCGGTGCTGGTGAAGGTCAACACCGATGGCGGCTATGGCTATTACTCGATCGGTTTCGCCCGCAAGGACAGCGGCATCACCTCGCTGGATGACATGAAGGGTAAGACCTTTGGCTTTGGAGATCCGAACTCGACCTCGGGTTACCTGATCCCGTCGATCGAAATCCCTGCCGCAACCGGTGCGACCATGGAATCGGGCGACTATTTTGGTGACGTGAAATTCACCGGCGGGCACGAGCAGACCATCGTTGCCGTCAATAACGGTGACGTTGACGGTGGTGTGACCTGGGCCGACGGTCTGGGCGATTGGGAAGATGGCTTTCAGTCGGGCGCGCTGCGCCGCGCGGTTGATGCGGGTCTGGTCGACATGAATGACATGGTCATGATCTGGCAGTCCGAACCGATCCCCGAAGGCCCGGTTGTGATCCGCAAATCGCTGCCGACCGAAGTCAAGGCGAAGATGACCAAGCTGTGGGACAACCTGAGCGAAAAAGACCGCGAGTGCTTTTACGGTGTGGCGGCAGGCGAGGCCAAGAGCTTCGATCCGATCACCCATGATGCCTATGAGATCATCATCGAAGCCCGCAAGCTGAAGTCCAACTAAGCCTGCACATTCAAAGATCGGGGTCCGGTGACAAGCCGGGCCCCGTTTTCCCACTCAGGAGCATTCCATGACAGACCTGTCCGCAGGGACCCCCGGCGTCGACCAGATCAAGGCCGACTATTCCGAGATGACACGACGCAAGCGGGTCTATGGTGGTATCCTTCTGATCGTTTTTGTGGCCTTGATGGCCGCTGGTTTCCGCACTGCAGATGACCGCAATGCCGGCAGCTTTGTCGACGGCTGGCATCGGATATTCGACTATCCGACCGAGGTTCTGTCCGAGGCGTGGGAAAAGATCGGCGCGCTGCCGGAAAACCTGGTCACGTTCTTCCCTGCGCTGGTTGAAACGCTGAACATCGCTGCTGCCTCGACCCTGATCGGCACCATTGCGGGCACGTTTCTGGCCCTGATGTCGACGCGGGGCATGGCCATGTGGCCGGCACTGATCCCGCTGTTCCGCCGCATCGCTGATATCTGCCGCGCGATCCCCGAGATTGTGATTGCGCTGGTTCTGATCTTTGTGCTGGGCGGTGGTCCGGTTCCGGCGATGATTGCGATTGCCATCCACACCGCTGGCGCGCTGGGCAAGCTGTTTTCCGAAGTGAACGAGAACGCCTCGTTGAAACCGGTCGAGGGGTTGCATTCGGTTGGCGCTAACTGGTCGCAACGGATGTATCTGGGTGTGATCCCCCAGGTTGGCCCAAACTATGTCAGCTATGCCTTGCTGAGGTTCGAAATCAACATCCGCGCCTCGGCCATTCTGGGCTTTGTCGGTGCGGGTGGTCTGGGGTACGAGCTGCGCAACTCGATGTCCTGGGGGCAGGGGCGCTATGATCAGGCGGCTGCGATCTTCCTGTTGTTGTTTGTCACCATTGTCGTGGTTGATCAGTTGTCCGGCCTGCTGCGCGACCGCCTGACCCACGGATTCGAGAAAGGAGCCCGGGCATGAGCACCTTTGCCACAGACCTGAGCATTGATGAGCTCAAGGCCGAGGCCGACCGTCTGTTCAGCCGCAAGAGGCTGGTGAATTTTGGCATGCCAGCCTTGATGCTGGCCTATCTGGCCTATGTTTTCTTTGCCTTTGACGTAGCGGGCTTGGCCGGGCGGGCGAACTGGGAAAACGGTAAAACGCTGGTTGCGGACAGTTACAGCTATAAAACCCACGTTGCGCGGGACAACCGAAATGGCGAGGTATCGGTCTCTATCGAGGGCGAACGCAAGGGAACCTATCCCGACGGTCAGGCCCCGGACTGGGTCGCCCTTGGGGCAACCACGGTGATCGATCTGGAAGACGGCCATGTTGTGCGTTTTGGTCCCGAGACGGTGGAATATGACATTCCCGGCTATGGCACCGTGCGTGCAACGCCAACCCGTTCGGCGGGCGTTCAGCCCGAATTGCCCGCGGGTGAGGTGCCAGACTGGATCAACGTGTCAAAGAACCGGATGGCGATCACCACGGATGCGGGCCGCCTGACAGTGACGCGCAACCGTTCAGAGGTGTTTCGCTACTTCACCGGATGGGAGCTGTTCTGGTTCACCCTCGACAGCCCGTATTACGGCAAATCTCCGTCTCAACTGGCCGGTCTTGCGGCCTCGGGTGAGGCGGGTTCGATCCTGAACGATTTTTGGACCAACAAGATGTGGCGGCACCAGGATGTGGCCTGGGCTATTTTTGAGACGATCCTGATGGCTTTTCTGGGCACACTGGGCGCGGGCATGATTGCCCTGTCGATGGCTTTCCTGGCGACGCGGAACTTCAACCCGCTGAAATCCGTTCGGTTCCTGACCCGGCGCGTTTTTGATTTCGTGCGCGGGGTGGATGCGCTGATCTGGACTGTGGTGCTGGCCCGCGCCTTTGGTCCCGGTCCTCTGACCGGTGCGCTGGCCATTCTGGTGACCGATACCGGCACCTTCGGCAAGATCTTCTCGGAGGCGCTGGAAAACGTCGACCAAAAGCAGATCGAAGGGGTGCAATCCACCGGGGCCAATGCGCCGCAACGCTATCGCTTTGGTATGATCCCGCAGGTGACGCCGGTATTGCTCAGCCAGCTGTTGTACTTCCTCGAATCCAACACACGAAGTGCCACCGTGATTGGTGCCATCACCGGGGGCGGCATCGGCTTGCTTCTGACACAAGCCATTATCACGCAAAAGGACTGGGAAGAGGTGGCCTATTACATCATCCTGATCATTCTGATGGTCATGCTGATGGATTGGTTCTCGGGCTGGTTGCGCCGGCGTTTGATTCAGGGTGAAACCTCGCCAAAGCGGAAACGGGCCAAGGTCGCCCAAGCGGTCTGAACCACCCGGGATACAAGGTATACTCATGGCACGTCTTCGTTCGGATCAACCGTTTATCCACCCGGATTGCGCGATTACAAACGCGACCTTTGGGGAATATGTTGAAATCGGCGCTGGAACGCGCGTGGCGAATGCAGTCATCGGGGACTATTCCTATTGCGACCGCACATGCGACATCGCCAATGCCGAGATCGGGAAATTCGCCAACATCGCCAGTTTTACGAGGATTGGAGCGACGGATCACCCGATGGAGAAGGCATCGCTGCATCACTTCCTGTATCGCTCGGCGGATTACTGGGATGACGTAGAAGTAGATGCCACATGGTTCGAACACCGCGCCAGTCGCATTACCCGTATCGGTCATGATACGTGGATTGGTCATGCCGCCATCATCAAGCCCGAGATCACGATTGGCCACGGTGCGGTTGTGGCTGCGAGCGCTGTAGTGACCAAGGATGTTGCACCTTACACGATCGTCGGCGGCGTGACCGCCGATCCGATCCGCCGACGGTATTCTGAGGACGTTGCAGAACGCATGATGGCGCTGGCCTGGTGGGATTGGGACAACGCGCGTCTTCGTTTGGCTTTGCCTGATTTCCGCGCGCTGAAGGCCGAGGCGTTTTTGGAAAAATACGAATAACACCAAGCCTGACAGCAGGTGCTCCCGCGCCCGCACGTGCATTGGCTGCGCCGATACACGCTGGCGGCCTTGGGCGTGGCGCCGCGCTTTGCGCGGCGCCACGCCCAACGGGATGAGGCCTCCGCAAGGAAGTTGAAGACGGGCGGGAGCCCATGGACGTCTAGTCTTCGTTCATCGTCAGTGTAACGCGTTCACCTGCGAAAACAGTGCGGCCATATTCAACCGGAATGCCGGTGGTGTCGGCGTTGACCCCAACTGAAAACAGAACCGGCGCGCCTTCGGTCAGGTGCAGGTGCAGTGCCTGCGTTGGTGTTGCCGCCCGCGCGGTCAGGCGGGTTGAGACGCGGGTGTAATCTTCGACCCCGCAGCGTTGCAACGCTCTTGTCACGGATTGAGTGTCCGACAGGGCGTCTAGTATGTCGGGAAGTCGTTCCGCCGGGAAAACGCTCTGAAACAAGCCGATGGGCTGTCCATCCGCCAACGACAGGCCATCGTAGACGTGAACAGTGTCACCGGGAGTAAGCTGCAGGGCCTCAGCCTCACTATCATCGGCTACGCGGGTCGTCAGCGATAGGATCTTTTTGCCCGGTATCTTGCCGCTTGCAGAGATGCTCTTGTGATATCTGACTCGCTTTCCAATCGGATAATCGGTTGGCCGTGCTGCCACAAACACGCCTGCGCCACGGCGAGGATGCACCAGCCCTTGCTCGGCCATATCCGACAAGGCCCGCCGCACGGTATGTCGGTTAACCCCGTGCTGCGCCGCCAGTTGCGCCTCGGTCGGCAGCTGATCTCCGGTGTTATATCGCCCTTCCGCTATGTCTGAAGTCAGACTGAGGGCGATGCTTTTCCAAACCGGCGTTTTGCTCATGTCATCAAACTTTCACGATACACGGATTGCGAGTCACTGCGCTTGGGTGTAATATTTGTCTAGTTGTATAGTATAATTAGACAACCCGGCCAAGAGGCTTTGATGTCAGAACACACAGAAATCGCGCATGCAGCGCGTCAGGAATGGATGGGTCTGCTGGCCCGCGCACCCGAGCAAATGTTGATGGAGCTGTGGGGCGCTTATGAGGCACAGCCAGCTTTTGAATGGCTGCGCAGTCCCGAAGTGGGCGGCGTCATGGTCCGTGGACGGACCGGCGCCACAGGGGCTCCGTTTAACCTAGGTGAAATGACAGTCACGCGTTGTTCCTTAGTCCTGGGCGACGGAGCAGTGGGGCATGGCTATGTGCAGGGACGCTCAAAACCCAAAGCGCAGACGGCTGCGCTGATTGATGCCTTGATGCAGACCACTGCCGCCGATGATTTGCGCGCCCGGGTGATCGGCCCGCTTCGCCAGCAAATGCAGGACGCCAAGACGTCGCGCGCCGCCAAAGCCGCCGCGACCAAGGTCGAGTTTTTCACGATGGTACGGGGAGAGGACTGATGACCCAGCAAACTCAATTCTCCGGTGGATTTCGCGACGCTCCAATTGACGCGGCACACGCATTTCGGGCTGCCATGACGGTGATGGCGCGCCCGGGTCAGATCCGTGCGATCTCGGGCGGGCAGCCGCCCGTACCCTTGTCCGTGGCTTCGGGGACGTTGTTGCTGACGTTGTGCGATCCGGACACCAAGGTGCATTTGGCAGGGGCGGCTGACACGGACGCCGTTCGCCAATGGCTTACCTTTCACACCGGCGCGCCGATCACAGATGCAGCAAGCGCGGATTTTGCAGTCGGGACATGGCGAGCGCTGGGGCCAGTGGGCAAGTACCGGATCGGAACAGCGGAATACCCCGATCGGTCCACCACTTTGATCGTTGAATGTGACGACTTGCATCAAAAGGGTGCTGCACTGACAGGGCCTGGGATACGAGAAACCTCTTATCTGTCCTTGCCCGACGTTCCAGTGCTTCAGGCCAATGCGGCGCTTTATCCGCTGGGCTGTGACTTCTTTTTCACCTGTGGTGACCGGGTTGCGGCCCTGCCGCGCAGCACGCAGATCAAGGCGGAGGGTTAAGCGATGTATGTTGCCGTCAAAGGGGGCGAAAAGGCCATCGACAACGCTCATGCCTGGCTGGCCGAAGAGCGGCGGGGATCGACAGATGTGGCAGAGCTTAGCATCGCTCAGATCCGCGAACAGCTAAGCCTTGCGGTGAATCGGGTTATGGCCGAGGGGTCTTTGTTCGATCCCGACCTGGCCGCTCTGGCGATCAAGCAGGCGCGTGGAGACCTGATCGAGGCGATCTTTCTGATCCGTGCCTATCGCACGACGCTGCCCCGGTTCGGGTCTTCCAACCCGGTGAAGACAAGTGAGATGACGTGTGATCGGCGAATCTCGGCCACGTTCAAGGATGCGCCAGGAGGGCAGGTTCTGGGCCCGACATTCGACTACACCCACCGATTGCTAGACTTCAAACTGGCGGCTGAGGGCGAACTGCCCGCCGCGCCCAAAGCGCATCCGCGCGAAGAGGTAACGCCGCATATTACCGAATTCTTACAGGGCGAGGGTATCATTCAGGATGAGCCGCCTTGCGATGACATTCCCGGTGATCTGACCCGCGAGCCAATGGAGTTTCCCGCGGGCCGTCCCCTGCGCCTGCAGTCCCTGACGCGCGGGGATGAGGGATTTGTGCTGGGTATGGCTTATTCGACCCAACGTGGCTATGCCCGCAACCACGCCTTTGTTGGAGAGTTGCGGATCGGCAAGGTCGCGGTTGAGATGGACATTCCCGAACTGGGCTTCGCCATCGAGATCGGCGAAGTTGAGCTGACCGAATGCGAGACGG
The DNA here is from genome assembly GCF_900172215.1 of Ruegeria meonggei. Classification (GTDB taxonomy): domain Bacteria; phylum Pseudomonadota; class Alphaproteobacteria; order Rhodobacterales; family Rhodobacteraceae; genus Ruegeria; species Ruegeria meonggei. The sequence goes on along the minus strand of NZ_FWFP01000013.1, from coordinate 136,505 downwards.
TGAACCAGTTTAAGGGTTCCAAAACCGAACCGCCACAATTCACGCGTGGCTATGGCTTGGTCTTTGGCCAATCAGAACGCAAATCCATCGCGATGGCACTGGTAGACCGGGCCTTGCGGTGGGAGGAGCTGGGCGAAGACAATCTGGGCGCACCGGCACAGGACGAAGAATTCGTTTTAAGCCATGCGGATAACATCCAGGCGACTGGGTTCCTGGAACATATCAAACTTCCGCATTACGTTGACTTCCAGTCCGAGCTGGAACTGGTCCGCAAATTGCGTCGCGAGGCTGAGGAACGGATCACACCAAAGGAGGCGGCCGAATGAGTTCAGTCTGCCCCGCCACCACAATCCCCGCCACCGAAATCATCACCACCCGAAATCCATCCGCCTCCCGAATTGTCGTGGGAATTTCGGTTCTGCTGAGGCCGACCCTTTCGAGAAGGCAATCTCCAAACAAAAACAACGAAAGCCAGCGTGCCAAAGATCAGAGAGATTTCAGTGAAAGTTATGTCCGGCATATTCGGTTCTCTGTTCGAAACATCGTAAAGAGATATATCTTGAGCGGGTGCAAAACTGCAAGTCGCAACAAACTACCCATGCACAGAGTCTTCCGGGTCATCCAGAAGGGGCTGGCTGTGCCTCTAGCGGAGGCTTCTGTTTTCATAGGCGAATTTCTGCTGGTGCCCCCCGTCGATCGGGGTTTTGCGGGCGCGCGCGCCATGGGTCGACGTATCGATGGCGTTCCAGCGAGCGGTCGGGTCGCGCTGTATCGACTTGCGCCGTCGACGGGAATGGACGCGCTGCCAAAACAGATAAAGCATAACGATAAAAAAGAACAAGCAAATCAAGAATACGTCCACAACAACACCAAAAACCAAAGTGATACATCAAATGAATGAGTATAACTTCGCATATTTGGACGAGCAGACCAAGCGCATGATCCGCCGGGCTATCCTGAAAGGTCTGGCTGTGCCCGGATATCAGGTGCCCTTCGCGAGCCGTGAAATGCCCATGCCTTATGGGTGGGGTACCGGCGGTGTGCAAGTGTCGGCCGCGACGCTGACGCCGGACGACACCTTCAAGGTGATCGATCAGGGCGCGGATGACACCACCAACGCCGTGTCGATCCGCAAGTTCTTTGAGAACACAGCAGGGGTCGAGACCACTGAGGAAACCGAAAAAGCAACGGTCATTCAAACCCGCCACCGCATCCCAGAGGTAAAACTGCGCGAAGACCAGATCATCGTCTATCAGGTGCCGATCCCGGAACCGTTGCGGTTTCTTGAGCCGCGCGAGACCGAAACGCGCAAGATGCACAGCCTTGAGGAATACGGGTTGATGCATGTGAAACTTTACGAGGATATCAGCCAACACGGGGCGATCTCGACTGCCTATGCCTATCCGGTCAAAGTGTCGGGGCGCTATGTGATGGATCCGTCTCCGATCCCGAAATTTGATAATCCCAAGCTTGAGATGGACGCGATCCAGCTGTTTGGCGCAGGGCGCGAGCAGCGGATTTACGCGGTACCGCCGCATACACAAGTGGTGAGCCTCGATTTCGAAGACTACCCGTTCGAGGCGACCAAAGCCGATCACCCCTGTGATCTGTGCGGGGCCGAGGACAGCTATCTGGATGAGGTAATCATGGATGACGCGGGCAACCGGATGTTTGTCTGTTCGGACACCGATTACTGCCGGTCGCGCCGCGCGGCAGGCCATTTGGGCCGGTTGGCCGAGGAGGACGCAGCATGATGCGCGACTATGTCTTGGGAATTGATCATCTGGGCCTGACGGTCGCCGACCTGGACGCATCCAAGGCGTTCTTTGTCGATGCGCTGGGCTGGGACGTGGTCGGGGGTAAACCCGAATACCCATCAGCCTTCGTCAGCAATGGCGCGGCAGTTTTGACCCTGTGGCAGCAAAACGGGGAACATCAGCGCGGTTTTGACCGGCATGCCCATGTCGGCCTGCATCATGCGGCGTTCAAAGTGCCGGATGAAGAGGCCCTGAAGGCTGTCTTTGATGCGGTGAAAGACTGGCCCGGTGTGACTGTCGAGTTTTCGCCAGAACCGTCTGGCCAGGGTCCGAAGATCCATTTTATGATCCAGGAGCCTGGCGGCAACCGGATCGAATTTGCCTACGATCCGAGGTGAGCGATATGACCCCTTTGCTGAGTGTTCAGGACATCCAAAAAACCTACGGCGCGCGCATCGGTTGCACCGATGTCAGCTTTGATCTCTACCCCGGCGAGGTGATGGGGATAGTAGGTGAAAGCGGCTCGGGCAAGTCGACGTTGCTGAATTGTCTGGCAGGGCATCTGGAACCCGATGGCGGCCGTGTGATCTTTGATACACGGACAGACGGGCCGGTGGATACTTTGACAATGTCCGAACCCGAGCGGCGGATGCTGGGTCGAACGGACTGGGCCTTTGTGCATCAACACGCCCGCGACGGGTTGCGCATGTCTGTCAGTGCCGGCGGTAACATCGGTGAACGCCTCATGGCCGTCGGAGATCGCCACTATGGCGCGATCCGTGACAAGGCGATCGATTGGCTGGGCCGGGTCGAGATCAGCGAGACCCGGGTGGATGACCGCCCGACGGCGTTTTCCGGCGGGATGCAGCAGCGCCTGCAGATCGCGCGCAATCTGGTAACCGGCCCTCGGCTGGTGTTCATGGATGAACCGACCGGCGGGCTTGATGTTTCGGTTCAGGCGCGGCTGTTGGACCTGCTGCGCGGGTTGGTGCGTGAGATGGGGCTGAGTGCCATCATCGTCACCCACGATCTGGCTGTGGTGCGCCTGCTGGCGGACCGGCTGATGGTCATGAAAGACGGGTGCGTGGTCGAGGCCGGGCTGACCGATCAAGTGCTGGACGATCCACAACACGCCTATACCCAGTTGTTGGTTTCAAGCGTGTTACAGGTCTGAGGGTGAAGGTCATGATTGAACTCAAAAACGTCAGCAAGAGCTTTACTCTGCACAATCAGGGAAGCGCTGTTATTCCGGTGATGGCGGCAGCGTCGTTAAAAGTTGCGCCCGGGGAATGCGTCGCCCTGACCGGTGCCTCAGGCGCAGGAAAATCAACACTGATGCGCGTCATCTATGGGAATTACCTGGCGGCGTCAGGGCAAGTATGGGTTGGTGATCTGGATGTGGCCCGTGCTGAACCCCGCCAGATACTGGCGCTGCGGCGGGAAACGCTGGGATATGTCAGCCAGTTCCTGCGTGTGGTACCGCGCGTACCAACATTGGACGTGGTGGCCGAGCCGCTGTTGGCCGTTGGATGTGACCGGAAAGACGCCCTGGACAAGGCCACCGAATTGCTGACGCGATTGAACATCCCCGAGCGCTTGTGGGATCTAAGCCCGACGACGTTTTCGGGCGGTGAGCAGCAACGCGTTAATATTGCACGCGGATTTGCTTATGGGTACCCGGCCATGTTGCTGGATGAACCGACCGCCAGCTTGGACCAGAAGAACCGCGAGACGGTCTTGTCCCTGATCGAAGAGGCCAAGGCCCGTGGCGCGGCCATCATCGGCATTTTTCATGATGTCGAGGCGCGAAATCAGGTGTGCGACCGCGAGATTGACGTATCGGGCTTTACTCCCGGTATGGCCGCATGAGCCGCGCGCCAGTCATAGCGGTCGTTGGCCCCTCGGGCGTTGGCAAGGACAGTGTGATGGAGGCGCTAGCGGCCCGGGCGCCAGGAATTCAGCGGGTGCGCCGCGTGATCACCCGCCCCGAGGGTGAGGATGGAGAGGATTTTGATCGTGTCCGCGTCGAGACCTTTCAGAAACGGACGAAAGACGGAGCGTTTGCATTGCATTGGGCCGCGCATGGCCTGCTTTACGGCGTGCCCAAAGAGGTAGAAGACCTGCGGTGCCACGCGGATGCGGTGCTTGTGAACTTGTCGCGATCCGTATTGGTGCAGGCGCAGGATGTATTTGGCGACCTGATCGTAATCTCTCTGACCGCTGACCCAGAAGTTCTGGCACAGCGCCTGTCTACCCGCGGACGGGAAGGCAAAACCGAACAGGCGCGGCGGCTGGCGCGGGCGCAAACTCCGTTGCCGGACGGATTGGCGAAGGTGATCGAGATCGACAATTCCGGACCGTTAGAGCCGACGATTGTCGCTATCCTTGCCCGACTTCAACCGGAAAGGGCGTAGCGTTGGATCAGGTGAAACCGCCCATCCTCGGCCTCGCCCACCAATGCCAGATCATTGATCTGAAACGGGTGCGGCAGCAACGGCATCAACCGCGATTGCAGCGTGGCGTCGACCGTTGCCAGTGTTGCCTCGTCCAGTTTGCCGCTCAGCGTGATGTGAAATCGGAAAGATCCCATGACGTAAGGATAGCCCCATTGAACAAGATTGGCGTCCTGTTCCGCTGTCAATCCGGCGGCACGGCGGCGTTCCAGTTCGGTCACAGGCGCGGGGGTGCGGAAATCGTCCAGATCGCGGACACAAGCCGCCGCCAGCGCGCTCAGCGCGGTTTCATCGCCCAAAGGGCGCAGGGCCAGAAACCGACCCAACCTGGCGATCTTCAACCCGTCCAAAGTCACCCGAGGGCGCGACTGTGCCAGCCGTTCGCAGGCTTTGGACAGCGCGTCAAGCGACTGACCTTCGTGCAGGCGAAACGGCGGCTTCATGGTGGCATGCAGCCCGTATTTGCGTGGTACCTGGGTCACGGCCTTAACGTCCACGCCGTCAATCAAAGGATGGGCAACCTCTTGCCCGGTTTCCATATCCCAGCCCAGCCAGTTGGTCGCAAAATGTGTCCACGCGGCCCCGGCCGGTGGCGCAAAATAAATCGCGTATCGCGTGAATGTCACATTGGCCTCCTATGCGTGGCCTTTCCAATAGCTCAAACCGTGTGAAGTTCAGATGACAGAAGATATGATCCTTGCCAATGCCACGCTTGTTCTTCCGGATGAGACCGTAACCGGCAGCGTGCGGATTGAGGGTGAGACGATTACAGAAATCGCCACTGGGGCAGCCGTGCCCGCCGGGGCGATGGACTGTGGTGGTGACTATGTCTGCCCCGGGCTGGTCGAGCTGCACACCGACAATCTGGAACGCCACATCCAGCCGCGCCCCAAGGTCGACTGGCCCCACGCGGCGGCGATTCTGGCCCATGATGCCGAGCTGGCCAGCACCGGGATCACCACCGTGTTTGATGCGATGCGCGTGGGCTCAATCCCTTCGGGGCAGCGTTATGTGAAATACGCGCGCGGCCTGTCGCGCGAGCTGTGGCAATTGCGGGAACAGGATGCGCTCAAGATCAGTCACTTCCTGCATTTGCGGGCTGAGGTTTGCTCGGAAACTCTGGTTGAAGAACTCAACGAGTTTGGCCCCGAAGACCGCGTAGGCCTGGTCTCATTAATGGATCACACGCCGGGTCAGCGGCAGTTCCGCGATATCACAAAGCTTGAAGCTTACTTGAAAGGCAAGCTGGGGCTTGAGGGTGATGGGTTCCTGCAGCATGTTGCTGACCTCAAGGCGATGCGGGACCGAAATGGCGACAGGCATGAGGCTGAGACGGTCAAGGCTGCCAATCGTTTCGGTGCCATGCTGGCCAGCCATGACGATACCACAGAGGAGCAAGTTCGCACCTCGGCCGGTCACGGTATTCGACTGGCTGAATTCCCCACCACGGTTGAGGCCGCCCGTGCCTGTCACGTGCAAGGCATCAAGGTGATGATGGGGGCACCGAACGTGATCCGGGGCGGATCGCATTCCGGCAATGTTGCAGCGCATGAGCTGGCCGAGATGGGGCATCTCGATATCTTGTCTTCGGATTACGTTCCAGCCGCCTTGCTGCTTTCCGCGGCCCGGCTGGGTGAGATCTGGGGCGACATGGCGCGCGGTCTGAAGACCGTAACGCAGACCCCCGCGCAGGTTGTCGGGCTGGACGACCGGGGCGAGTTGCGGGCCGGCGCCCGTGCTGATGTGATCCGGTTCAGACTGCGCGAAGGCGCACCTGCTTTGAATGGCGTATGGTCGCGCGGGCGGCGGGTCGCATAGTCATGCGCGGAAGAAACGCCTGATCAGGCCCTGTAGAACAGATAGCGGTCGGGCGCGATTGTGTCCGGGCCGCTGAACTGTTCAAAGCCCACCAAAGGTTGGCCCGAGATCAGCCACCCGCCTGGCATCATCACTTGCGCGATCAGCGGGCTGAGACGTGCCGCCTCGGCCACGTCGTCGGCCTTGATACCGCGCCCGAAATCATAATGTGCCAACGCGATCCTGTGGTTGCCAGCAGCCAGCTTTTCAAGCATGGGCTCTGCCTCACCCTGCAAGAAGTCCTCGGCCGGAGGGGTGCTGGAGGGATGGCATTGCAACACTCGGTCCATCACCCAGATACGCCGGTTCGGCAGAATTTCTCGCAGGTGATCGTAGGTGCGGCCATTGCCCAGCCCCATATCCAGAACATCGCCAGCCAGATCCGATATCTGGGCCACCGCCCAGTTCAGCCCGTCGCGTTGGGCCGTCAGGCGGCGCAGCATGGAATCCAGTCGGCTCATTCGGGGTCTCCGGTCTGTTTGGATGACGGCGCGGTCCAGACATAACTTGGCCCGGCCAACAGTCTGCCCAGCAGGTCTTGGGTAAAGGTCCAGATGTCTTGATCATGGACCAGATGGTGGGTCAAGATGCCAAACGGCTCTGTGTTATCGGCTCGCCCCTCGCGCCGGTCGCGCAGCATTTGAGCTGTCTTGTCGATCAGCATGTTTGGATCGGCCAGCCCCCTGGTTCCGCGCCAGTCAATCGGGTCCAGATGAGTGTTGATCTGCTCAAGCCCCGGCGCGGGTGTGGCCGTCTTGCGTGGCGTCGCGGTCGAGACAAAGCGATAGCCCAGGCCCGGCAGTTCCTGAACCACTTCGGGCGCGACACGGTTCCAGGGCGGCACGAACATCGGGTTCAGCCTGTCCCCAAACACTGTCTGCATGCGTTGCAATCCTGCAAGCGCATCGTCGGTGATCTTGTCCATCGGCCGGTGCAGTCGGAATTCAGATTTCTTTTCATTTTGGGGCGCGTTGTTGTGATGTGCCCAGCCATGCACAACAGGGATCAGCGTGAGGTGGCGCGCGACATGCTCTGCCAATTCTTCATCTGCGTCCCGAGGAATGATGGCCAGATGCACCGGCAGGGCAAGGGATTCCGACAGCTTGGTCAGTTCCTCAAGCTGAGATGTCGCTGCAATCGCGTCGTCGTCGCGCCACCACAGTGGCAACGTCAGCTCTTGGGCTTGCCATAGGGCGAGTTCGGCCTCCAAAGGGCACCAATCGGAGGTCATGCCCGCGCCTTCAACTGTTTGGCAATTTCGACCGATTTGGTGGCCCCGTCAAAGCCTCGATCGGATATCGGTCGGGGGTTTGACGTAACAACCTTAGCCACGGCTCGGGCCAGCGTCTCACCATCCAGTTTTTTGCTTGGCAAAACACTTGTCGCGGGCATTTCGGACAAGGTTTGACCCCGCAGGCTTTGCTCAACCTCTTTTCCGTCATCGAAGGGAACAAATACAGCAGGGGTGCCGGATTGTAGAATATCCAGCGCAGTGTTGTAGCCGCACATGCTGACCGACGCTGCGGCCAGGGGCAGCATCTGGCGAAAATCAGGGCGCACTGGCTCGATAATCACCGAAATATCTCCTGCCAATTGTCTTAGCTGATCAATACGCGCCGGTGCATCCTGTCCGCCCACCAACAGGCGCCAGCGCCTGTTGGGCATCTGGCGGGCGGCCTCGATGGCCGCACGAAAGATCGGTTGGCCCACCGATCCCCCGCCTGCGCTGACCAAAACCTCGTCTTTGCCTACGCCCACGGGGTGTGGCGCCGGAGCCTTCGGAGCGACAAAACCGGTATAGTACAGACGGTCGTTTAGGCGATCTGTGACTGGCCAGCTGACCGCAAGCGGAATGACGATCTGGTCGGAGTGGACGAGAACACCGTCATAATATTCACAAACGATGTCTTCAGTGCGGTCTGCCTTGGACGGTTTGGACGGCGGGGCCAGAATATCGCGGATCGAGCCCAGGATGATCGGTTTTCTTGGCAAGTCGCGGGCCGCCTGTAGACCGGCAAGGAACTCGGCGGCCAGGGATCGACGGCCAAATGGGAAAAGTTCCGTGATCAGCACATCCGGTGCAAAACTTTGGACCGCCTTAACCAGCGCAGTTGCGCGGGCTGCGTGATAGGCTTCTTCAGCGACTTTGCCGCTCTGGGTCAGCAACCGTGTGAAATCAGTGCCATCCGATCGCAGCGGCGGCAAACCCAACAGGGTCATACCGGCGCTGTCCAGTTGCGGCGCAGGCATCCCGCCGGTTGCCACAAAAGTCTCGTGCCCGTCTTCCACAAATGCCCGGCCCAGCGTCAAGGCGCGGCTCAGGTGCCCTGTCCCCAGCAAATGGGTAACAACGATCATCACTTTCATTGGGTCGTCTCCGGCCGGATCAGACGCACAGGGTCGGGCAGGGCAGTCAGTGTTGTCATATCCACGATATACAAGCGGTTGCGCTTGATTTGAAAGGGGGCGGGACCAGCAAATTCCCATCCCCAGGCCCGGGCCAGAATGACCCGCATGATGCCAATGTGACACACGGCGACGCTGTCCGAACTCAGACCGTTCAGCCAGGGTTCCAATCGGGTCCAGACCTCGGCCGGGCTTTCCCCGTTTGGCGGGCGAAAATCCCAACTCCAGTCTTCGATGTGGCGGTATCCGCTGTTTGGGTCGGCAATCAGGTCCACGCCGCACAAACCTTCCCAATCGCCCCAGTTCATCTCTGTCAATGCGTCCGAGGTCAGAGGATCATGTCCGGAAACCAGCCGAGCAGTCTCACTTGCCCGCAGTAGTGGGCTGGACCACAAGGCTGCGCGGTCCCAGGGTTCCGGCAGCCGCGCAGCTGCCAGCTCGGGCCGGGCATCGTCATCCAGCGGAATGTCGCTGCGCCCCTGAATGCGCCCCGCGCGGTTCCAGTGCGTGTGACCATGGCGAAGTAGGGCCAGTTTGGTCATGTTTGCCCCCTGACCAGTGGTCGAACCGCCTTCCAAAACCGGTCGGTTGCCGCAGGCATAAGGTGGCGCGTGGCAATCCGGTCGCGGGCCTTGGCACCCAGTGACTGCCGCAACGGTCGGTCGTTCAGCAAGCTGTGTAGTCTGGCGGCAAGCGCCTCGGGGCCTGCATCGATTGACGGATAGTCAGATTGGGCAAGCACATCCCTGACGCCGGGCCTGTCCTGCGCGACAACCGGAAGACCATTGGCCTGCGCCTCAAGATAGATCATGCCATATGCCTCGTTCACGCCGGGCCAGACCAACAACGCGGCTGTCTGGTACAGCGCCTGTACAGTGTCGTGGTCGAGTTGGCCGAGAAAGCAGACCTTGTCGCCAAACGGGGCCATGAGTGCTTGGACCTCTGCGCGGGCCGGGCCATCCCCTACGATGTTCAAGGCCCAATCATCCCCCAATTGCGCCAGTGTCTGCGCAAGGATGTCATACGAGGCCAGCTTGTCCCCGTGGCGCATCATGCCGACCGCCAGCATCGGCCCATCGCAAGAGGACGCGGGCGGCAGGTCCGCGCTTGGTAAAAACGGTGGCAGTTCCACCAGGCTTTGACCGGCGATCCAATCCCGCTGCAGCGTGATCAGGTCATTTGCAGTGTGGTAGAAGATCACACGAGCGGCGTCACACGCGCCATGCGCGGACTCGGCAAACCCGGCCCAGGGGCCGTTCAAGCGGCTGGTCGCACGGGTGCTTTCCAGTTGCACATATAGGATGTCCCGCGCCTTGCACACAGCCGGGCCCAGCAGATCTGGCGCTTTGTAATAGTTGTGATAGGTCACCCAAAGCGCCGTGTCCGCGGGCAATTCAGCGATCAGCCGTTGGACCTCGGCTTCGGCCTCATGGCGCAGTTCTGCCTGTATCTGTGTGTCACCATGTTTGTCGTAGACGCGCAGCCGGGATACCAGATCAACGCTGTCCCCTGGCGCCGCAATTGCCCGCATCAGGTTGCGCGCCATTTCACGATCCCCGGATGGCACCGGACTGTCCGGAGATTTCATCGGGGTGTAAAAGGCGACCCGGGCCATCAGTCTTTGCTCGCGCCCAACGCGCTAAGCCGTTTGGACAAAAGGGCAATGCCGGGATCCATGCGGAACTCGGCGAGCAGGCGGTCATAGGCATTGGTGGCCATGGCTGCTGACTTGTCGGGCTGGGCCGCCAATTGGGTGATAGCAGAAGCCAGCGCGGCGGGGTCGTCGCCGGACAGCAAACCGTGGGTCCCGGTTTCAATGAATTCGGGAATGGCTGAGACCGGAGTGGACAGAATTGGCAAAAGCTGAGATGCGGCCTCCATCAGCACATTTGGCAACCCGTCGCGGTCACCATCCGCGGCGATGCGGCTGGGCAGTACAAACAGATCGGCCGCGCGCATGGCCGCGATGACCTCGGGCTGGTCACAGGCCCCTGCCCAGGTGATCCTTTGCGACACGCCAGCTGCTGCGGCCCGGTTGCGCAGCGCCTCACCAAGACCTCCACCGCCAATATGGGTCCAGTGCCAATCGAGTGCCTTTGGCAGCAAGCCAAACGCGTCGATCAAGCGGTCAAACCCCTTTTTCTCGACCAGCCGCCCAACGGACAGCATGTGAAACGATCCATCCGCTTCGCGGACATTTCGTTCAGGAGGCGCTGGAAAACGGTTCAGGTCCAGCCCGTGATAGATCAGATCGACCCGTGCCGGATCGTCGGCCAGACTGCGCAGGTGATCTGCGCCAATGGCCGTACAGGTCGCGCCAAATGCTGCGCCATGGGTTTTGGCCTGCAGCTTTTCGGTTTTTTCCCAATCGGGAGAGGTCCAGATGTCTTTGGCGTGGGCGGAAAAGCTCCAGGGCAGGCCGCGCATGATGGCGGCATACCGCGCGACTGAGGACGGGGTGTGCATGAAATGCGCGTACATCACCTGCGTTGCATCGGGCAGTTCGGCGGCCAGCACGCAGGCCTGCCCGAACCGGCGAATACGGTTATGGGTGGGATCGCGGCGCAGGTCGGCGCGCCAGACCTTATAGGCCTGGGCATAGCCAGGCAGGCGCTGCGCGGCGTCGCGGGCAGCCCAGACGCGCTGTGGTTCCTGGTACAGGTATTCGGGCAGGTAATGCACCTGACCGCTGAACCGATCGTGCAACGGGTGACGTTTAACGTCCGTCGGATGGCGCAGGGACCAGATGTCAAAGCTGTGGCCAGCATCCTGCAAGGCGACCAGTTCCTGAGCGATGAACGTCTCGGACAGGCGCGGCCATCCTTTGACCAACACCGCCAATTTCGGCTGGGTTGAGCTCATCCGGTGGCCCGTTCCTGTTCCCGGCGCAACAGGGCATCCACACGGTCAGTCACATAATCCAACCCGTCCAACAGCCCATCCCGCATGGCCTCGGACGGCAAGGCCTGGGTCGGCAAATTGCGGATGGCCTTAATCATCGCGGCCGTTGTCAGCCCGTCGCGGAATTCGTCCAACATCCGCACCAGCCCCAGTCCCTCGGCGCGCGAAGCACGTATCCATTGCTCCAGGCGCGGCGTTGTGCGTGGGACGATGACGGCGCGCTTGTCAAAAGACAGAACCTCGCAAAACGTATTGTAGCCCCCCATGCAAACCACGCCAGCGGCCCCGGCAAACAGCGTTTCGATCTGAGATTCGAACCCCACCGCTGTCACGCGCCCGTTCAGCGCAGCAACGCGCGCCTCAAAATCCTCGCGCAGCTCACCCGACAGGAACGGGCCGTAAACCAGCACAGCGCGTGGTGACAGGTCGGGGTCTTGTTCATAGGCGGCCAGCACGAGGTCCACCATCGCCCTGCCATCGCCACCTCCGCCAGGGGTGATCAGGATATAGGGCTGTTCCGGCGGCTCACCCACCGGGCCGAGATCGCGGCGCAGATAGCCGGTCCAGTGAATACGTGACTGTGCCGCCGGGCTCAGTGGCAATCCTTCGGTCGGGTCATAGATCGAGCGCATGCCATAAACCCAGATTTCATTATAGAATTTCTCGGTTGCAGCGACGGCTTCTTTACGTTCCCACTCGGCGGCAAGAACTTCGGGTTCGTCCAGCACATCGCGCAAGCCCAATACCAGTTTGGTGCGCCTGGAGCGCAAAAGGCTTTCCAAAGTGGGCAGCAGCTCGCCGCGAAAACCGGTGGGCTCTTTGTCGACGATCAGCACATCCGGATCAAACTGCTGAACAGCGGTCTGAATCAGGCCAGAGCGCAGCTCAGTCACTTCTTCGATACCCATCCCGATCGTGCGCGCGGCATAAGATCCATCGGCACGTTTGGTTACACCCGGCAGTCGTACATGGTCGACGCGGCGTGGAAAGGTGAAACGCCCGGCCACCGGTGATCCGGTCAGAATCAAGGCCGAGGCCTCTGGGTTGGCTTGCGTAATCGCGCCGGCCAGCGTGCGTGAACGCCGCAAATGACCCAATCCGAACGTATCGTGACTATAGAACAGGATGCGCGGCGCCCGGCCGTATGTGTCGTTTTGTTGTCCTAGGCTCATGCCTTCGCCTGTCGTGTTTCTCGGTGTAAATCCGCGCGTTTACACCCGTTATCGTATATTCTTTGTCGGCGCTTGCCAAAGGGATTGCTTACATCGCGCAAATTCAAAAAACATTGCGAATTGGCAACATCTTGCGCCCCGGCTTGTACGTGGCCCAGTGCGCATACAGCGCGTGCCGCACTTGCAACCATCCTTGTTTATCTCGCCGGGTTTGTCATATGCGGTTTTTGCAGGGTTGCAAGCCATCTTGGTGCAAACATTGCACCGGGAACACGACCTGACACGATATTGAGAAGCCCGATGCTGAATATTTGTACCCGGGCAGGTGCTTATGTAACCTGTGGCGCAACATGCGAATTGGACAGAAAACGCGATGAAACTCAAACTGTTTGCCGGACTTTCTCTGATAATCTGGGCATTTGCAGCGGCCTTTGCCACAGGCGCCGCGGCGCAGACGTCTTTGATCCCCGGCTATAGTTCGGGTTCTGAATCCACAACGGGCACAAGCGAAGACGGTGATCTGGCCGCCGCGATCAAGGCCGCAACCGACTCTGGCGCCAGCGTGATTGTCATCGATAGCACCGGCCAGATTGTGTCATCCGGGGCACAGCAAGGCAGCACGGCAAATGCTGCAGAGCCGCACGATCCGATGGCGGGTGGATCGCAACTTATGAAGGCGCAGGAGCGGTTCTCGAAATTTCGGCATTCCATGGAATCCAGGCTCGAGGCGCTACCTTATTCAATTTTTGAGGTGCAATACGTCCTGCGCCAAACCAGCCCGGATGGTCGAATCCAGACCTATGTCGAGGTTCTGGCCTGGAACATCGTGTTCCTGCTGCTGGGGCGTTGGCTGTCGACCGAGATTTACGGCAAGCGCCTGGCAAGAAGGCTGGTTGTAGCCCGGTCCAAAGACAATCCGCAGGGATATCGGGAAAAGATGCCGTTTTTGGTCTTTCGGTTTGTCATGGGGATCGGGGGCACGATTTTTGCGATGATCATGGCCCTGATCGTGGGGTATCTGATCTTTGGCGAGGCCGAAGACATCTCGGTCCAATTCACGCTCACAGCCATATTCACGGCCTTCTTCCTGTCCCGCACAGTGTCCGATCTGTGGCGCATGGTGCTGTCGCCTTACCTGAGCCAGTATCGTATACCGCCGTTTTCCGACCGAGATGCCAAACGGCTGTACTTCTGGGCCTCAGCCCTTGCGACCTATGACATCTCGGTGGTGTTGTTTGCGACCTGGGTGGCGGATTTTGGTCTGAACTACAACGTTTACGCCATGGTCTATGGCGGCCTGACCATGTTTGGTGCGCTGGGTAACGTGCTGATGATCCTGTTCAATGCCCGCGCCATTTCGAACGCGCTGCGTGGCGGACGGGCACCGGGTCAGGTGTCATGGATCGCCCGTTCCATTTCCTACGCCTGGGCACCGGTTGTGGTGCTTTACATCGTGTTCAGCTGGTTCAAACTGGCGGTTGATCTGGTGCTCGAAAACGAAAACTCGGTTCCGATTGTGGCCAGCACCTATGGAATATTCATGTCGGTGGTCGTGGCCTACGGCGCGATGAACTATTTGCTAGAGCGGTATTTTGACCGCAACCGCAAGCTGGCGGTTGTGAGCCCCGAGACTGAGGTTGACGTGGATGAAGACGCCGCGATGCGCCACGAAACCGCCGAAGCCGAGAAGCGTAAACATACGATCCTGACTTATGAGGACCTGGCGCGCCGCGTGGCTGGTATTCTGGCTTTTGTTGTTGGTCTTTACGCGCTGGTCGTCATCTGGAACCCCGACGCAAGCTGGAGCGAGGACCTGCCGATTGAGCGTGCGCTTGATGTGATGGTCATCTTGTTCATGGGCTACATTCTATTCCATTTCTTCCGCATCTGGATCGACTCGAAAATCGCCGAGGAAACCGACATGGGCGGGGAAGAGGTCGAACTGGGCGACGAAGGGGGCGAAGGCGGGCAAAGCCGGTTGGCGACGCTGTTGCCGTTGTTCCGGGGCGCAATACTGGCGGTGGTTGTCGTCACCATTGTTCTGATCACGCTGATGGAGTTGGGCATCAATGTCAGCCCGCTATTTGCGGGTGCCGGTGTGGTTGGTCTGGCCGTTGGGTTCGGGTCGCAGACACTGGTGCGGGATATCTTTTCCGGCGCCTTCTTTCTGCTGGATGATGCGTTCCGAAAAGGCGAATATATCGACATCGGTGATGTGAAGGGGACGGTTGAAAAGATTTCGGTTCGGTCCTTCCAGCTGCGCCACCATCTGGGCGCGCTGAACACGATTCCATTTGGTGAGATCAAGGTTCTGACCAACTATTCCCGTGACTGGGTGATTATGAAGTTACCACTGCGGGTGACCTACGACACGGATGTTGAAAAGGTGCGGAAGCTGATCAAGAAGCTGGGCCAGGAAATGCTGAGCGATCCGGTGATCGGGGAAAACTTCATTCAACCGCTGAAATCGCAGGGCGTGATCGAGATGCAGGATTCGGCGATGATCATCCGGGTCAAGTTCATGACCAAACCGGGTGATCAGTGGCTGGTGCGTAAGAAGGTCTATCAGGATATCCGGGAATTGTTCGCGCGCGAAGGCATCAAGTTTGCCCATCGCGAGGTCACCGTGCGTCTGGCCGATGGTAAAGAAACTGAGAACCTGACTCCCAAAGAGCGTGAGGCAGTAACCGGTGCCGTTCAGGCTGCAATTGACGAGGATTATCTGGACGATATCGGCCCCGGAGGGGATGACCGCTAAGGGCCTCTCCCGCCCCATTGGGCTGCGTCTCTGACGAGACGAAATCCAATGCGTTGGGCCGGGCCGCGCGTACCGCGCGGCGGTCTGCTCAGACTTTTTGCGACTGCCAGTTCGGTTGAGACGTTCCCAGTTTCGATGCGGGCAGGAGCCAGGACATTCGGGCAGCCCCCACCGAGAGCGCAGGTTTCAGGCGCTGACCCAGACCCCAATCAGAAGCTTCTTGTTTCTGGGCATAATCTTCGGGTTTTGCGTCGGTGATATCTTCGTCCGCATCCGCCTTGCGCAGCGCGGCCAACAGCTCGGCCGTACGGGCCAGCGACAGCTGGGCATGCATGATCGCGTTCCCAGAGGCGGCCTCGGCCATCGCCGACAAAACGGCGGCAGCCATCAGATACCCGGTTGCGTGGTCCAGCGCTTGAACCGGCAATGGCGTGGGCCGGTCAGTTTTTGCCCAGGCACGGCCCGCATCCGCGATCCCGGCGCTCATCTGAACAAGGCTGTCAAAACCACGCCTGTTGGACCAGGGCCCCTGCCAGCCATAGGCGTTCAAGGTAACCTCGACCCTGTTGGGGGCAATTTCATCGCGTTTGATTTTGCCCAGCCCAAGGGCATCCAGCGCGCCGGGCCGGTACCCGTGCACAAAGACATCAGCCTGGGACAGCAACGTATGCAGTTTCTCCAGCCCGGTTGGTGTTTTCAGGTCAAGATACGCGCAGCGCTTACCCAAAGAAATATCGGGGATTACGCCGGGTTCGTCCCAGCCGGGCGGGTCTATACGCAGCACCTCGGCCCCGAACCCCGCAAGCGTGCGGGTTGATACCGGACCCGCCAGAACGCGAGTGAGGTCCAGAACCCGCAAACCGGTCAATGGCCGCGCGATTGTGGCCTCAGACCTGTCGCGCAGCGTGATACGGCGTGGGCTGTGCCAACCGATCAACGGATCGCGCGACACCGCACGGCCCTGCGGATGCTCGAGCCAGTCCGACCGGCTGCGCATCGCTGCCGCAACCCCGCCTGCGGCAACAATGTCGGTTTCCAGACCCGCGACGGTCCACCCCCTCAGCGCTTGCGCAACGGCGTCCCGATCCGGTGCGGTCTTCAGAACCTTCAGTGCCGCTGCTCTGTGATGGGGCAGGTTGGTGTGCAACCTGATCCAGCCGTCTGCAGCCTGATAATCCCCGGCGATGGCGTCCCAGAGGTTGGGCATGTCCCAGCCCTCGGGCTGGAAGGAATACCCATACCAGAGAGAGGCAAGCCGGTGATCAACCGAAAACCCGGGCGGCTGGGGCGCAAGGTTCAGCGCCGCCACGAGCCGCACCAGCTCCTGACCCACGGCGGCAAAACTGGCCGTGGCCAGCTCGGATACTGCAAAAACGCTGGGCCGTGCTCCTTTTCCGGTCGTTTCGAAACTGTCCGACGCAGGAAGGGCAGAGATCAGGGTCATTGCTGATACGGGTCCAGACTGTCGCGCAACCCGTCGCCGAGAAAGTTGAAGGCAAGCACGATGACGATGATCGGCAGCATCGGGATGGCCGTCCACGGGTAGATCTCGATCGAAGCCAGGTTTTGGGCGTCGTTCAGCATCACCCCCCAGCTGACCGCAGGGGCCCGCAGGCCAAGGCCAAGGAAGCTGAGCGCGGTTTCCCCGAGGATCATAGCCGGGATCGACAGGGTGGCCGAGGCAATCAGGTGCGACATGAAATTGGGCAGCAGGTGTTTTCGGATCACCCGGCCCGAACTTGCGCCCATCATCTCAGCCGCGCGAACATATTCTTCTTCGCGGAGGGACAGGAATTTGGCGCGCACGGATCGGGCCAGCCCGGGCCAATCCAGTATCCCGAGGATGATTGAGATGATGAAGAACACCGCAACGGGACTCCAGTTCGACGGCACGGCCGCAGACAGCGCCAGCCAGAGCGGTAGTTCAGGCAGAGAGCGCAGAATTTCAATCACGCGGTTGATCACCCAGTCGATCTTGCCGCCGAAATACCCGGCGATCGAGCCGAATAAGATGCCAAGTGTGAATGAGACGGAAATGCCAATCAAACCCACCGTCAGCGATAATTGTGCGCCATAGAGGATGCGGCTGAACACGTCGCGGCCCAGGCGGTCGGACCCCCACAGGAACAGGGTCGCCCCTTCGGGGGCGCAGAACAGATGCGTGTCGGTTTTGATCAGACCGGCCAGTTTGTATTCTGACCCTTCGCAGAAAAACCGGACGGAACGCGGGTCATCCGTGGCGGGCACAAACGTCCACTGAAAGGTTTCAAGATCGGCCTCGGCCACAATGGGAAAGACATAGGGGCCGATAAACTCGCCCTCGTAGAACCAGTTGACGCTTTGTGGGGGCGCGTACAGATGCTCTCCGTTTCGTTCATTTGGTCCATAGGGCGCGATGAACCCGGCAAAGGGCAGCATCACGTAACACAGCAGCAGGAAAATGCCCGAGATCAGCCCAAGCTTATGGGTTCTAAACTTGCGCCACACCAAGATCCAGTTCGGCGCGTCCAGATCGGCGCGCTCAAGCTGTTGAAGAGAGGCCTCGGGGTCGAAGGGGGCATCGTCGACATAGCGACCATCGGGTAGTTTGGTCATGTTTCGCGCCCCTCATACCGGATACGCGGATCAAGCATGACCAGCAGAATGTCAGAGATCATGGTGCCGATCAGAGTTAGCAGGGCCACGAACATCAAAATGAAGGCTGACAGAAACTGATCCTGCGTTTTCAACGCCGTCAGCAAGGTGGGGCCAATGGTTTGCAGGCCCAGAACAACCGAAACCAAAACCGAGCCTGAGATCATCGACGGCAGCAGGTTACCGATATCAGCGACAAAGGGGTTGAACGCCACGCGCAGCGGATATTTTGTAAGCATCCGAGAGGGGGCCATGCCTTTTGCGATGGCAGTTTCCACGTAGGGTTTGCCAAGTTCGTCCAGCATGTTCGCTCGCAGTCGCTGCATCATTGCCGACGCGCCCGAAGTTCCGATCACGAAGGTTGGAACAATCAGGTGGATGAGGATGGATTTCAGTTTCTCCCAGCTCATCGGCAACCCTTCGAACGAAGGATCCATCAGGCCGCCAATGGGCAGGTTGAAATAGCGGTGGCCGTAGTAAAATAGGATCAGCGCCAGCAGAAAGTTCGGCGTGGCCAGGCCCAGATAGCCCACAAAGGCCGACGTATAGTCGATCCACGTCCGCGATTTCGCAGCGGCGAGCACACCCAGAGGCAGGGCCACAGCATAGACAAACAGGATGGCCGCAAGGTTGACCACAACGGTCAGCCAAAGAGTGTCGCCGACAATTTCGGCCACCGGACGGTCAAACTCAAAGGACCATCCGTAATTGCCCTGCAACAGGCCTTCGAACCCATGCGGGCCGGGCCAAAAACCAATCCAGATCAGATATTGCTCCCACATTGGGCGATCCAACGCATATTCCGCGCGCAGGAACTCGGCCTTGGCCACACCGGCGGATTGGCCCGAGGCCTGCAACTCGGCGATCTGATTGCTCAGATAGTCGCCGGGCGGCAGGTTGATGATCACGAAAACCAGAACCGACACCACCAACAGTGTCAGCAGCATCGTGAAAAAGCGATACACCGCATAGCGCAGCATGACCATTTAGCTGCTCCTGTCAGTCGGCGAAGAAAAATTCGTCCGGACGGTGAATGCCGAAATGCGCGCCGGGTTCCCAGGCCCACATGGCCTGTTCGGGGACGTTGCGCAAACGGTTCGATACAACAATCGGCTGTGGCGCGCCGTTCAGGATGCCAATGGCATACAATTGATCTGCGTGGATATTGAGCATTTCGGTCCAGACTGCCTCGCGCTCTTCATCGGTGTTGGCAACTTCCCAGTCATGGGCCAGTTGCATCAGGCGTTCCGCCTCGGGCATGTCCGGGGCTTCGCCAACTTCGCCTCCGGTCTGGTAATACTGGCCCCATTTAGGCCAGGCCAGAAACACCTGATCGGTTGGTGCCAGATAGGCCGGGGATGTGTGGACCTGCGGGATACCATCATCCCAGCCGAACCAGACCGAGGCCATGGTGCTGCCCGCGAAAACCCGGTTGCGCAGGATGTCTCGGTCCAGCGGGCGCATCACAAGATCCACACCAATGTCACGCCATGTATCGGTCACGATCTGGAGGGCGTTTTCAACCTCTTGCCGCTCGCCTGCGGTTTCGATGACCAGCTCCATCGGGCGGCCGTCAGGCAAAAGGCGAACGCCGTTCTTGTCACGTTCGGTCAGGCCAGCCTCATCCAGCAGGGTATTGGCCATGTCGGTGTCATACTGGGCCCAGGATTGCGCGTTTTCCTCATCGTAAAAGGGCGAGGCCGGCAGCACCGACATCGCACCCGGTTTGGCGAGTTTGAAATACAGCGCCTGATTGATGGTCTTGCGATCAATTGCCAGCGACAAAGCACGGCGTACGCGGACGTCGCGCAGAACGTCGCGCCAGCCCTCATCGGCAAAGTTCAGGTTGGGATAGATCGCAATTTGCGAGGCCACCCCGGTATTCCACAACAACGTTTTGTAGTCTCCGCCTGCCTCACCTTTTTTCAGGATCGAAGCGTCGCGGAAGGCCAATCCACGACCCTGCAGATCGCTTTCACCTGCGTTTGTCTTTGCGGCAACAAGGCCAGGGGCCACGATCTCCATCTCGACCACATCAATATAGGGCAGCTGCACACCATTGCTGTCGATGCGGTGATAATAGGGGTTGCGCACGAAGTTATGCCTGATCTTCTTGCCGGAACTGGCATTTAACCAGGGCTGCAAAGTAGGCAATTCGTGGTTGTCGAACTTATACAGGTTATCCAGTTTGTTATGCAGCGCCGCCCAGCTTTTGACGCGGGCATCGTCGACCTGAAACGCCAGTTCTTCCGCATCGGCATATTGCTCGTGATACTGTTTCAAAAACGCGGATGGTCGATAAATAAAGGGCGGTCTGGCCTGTGCCAGCGATTGTAGAAAGTCCGGGTTTGGATCTTCCCATTCATAGACAACCGTGACCTCGTCTGGGAAAGTAACTGTCGGTGTCTTGCCGTCGACGATCAGGAAATCCGGCGGGCCTGAGGGGCTGAGAAGGTCGTTATTGGCAACGTCATCCCACCAGTAGCGAAAATCCTCGGATGTGAACGGAGAGCCATCCGACCACTTATGCCCATCCCGCAAGTGCAGGGTGAACTTGCGATTGTCTTCATTCTCGAACGACTGCAGCAGATCAGGTACGATTTCGTATTTTTCATTAAATCCCACCAACCGCGCATAGCCGTAGACAACCATCTGGCGGATATCCTTGGACCGCGTAACCATGGTGCGCAATGTTCCGCCCGGCGTTCCGAACGCGCGCCCTTTGGCACCAAGATCCACAACCAATGGCTCGACCGGCAGGCGTTCCTGCACCGGGGGCAGATGCCCCGCTGTCACCTCGGATTTCCAGAATTCACCTTCCTGAAGGGCGGGTGTGTCTGCCGTGGCGGGCAGCATCCAACTGACAGCCAGCGTAGCGGCCAGAAGCAGGGGGCGAGTGGTCTTAAACATGGCATCGTACCTTATGGCCGGGCTCCATCTCTACCAAAGAAGGTATCACGGAGTCGGTAAATCGGAAGGCGTCATCCCAACTGTCTGGTGAACCAGCACCCAAAGCAACCAGTTTTAGGTCGATGGGGCGGTTGATGTCGGGTTCCGGTTGAGCGGCTATCAGAGCCTTGGTGTAAGGGTGGCGGGGATTGTAAAAAAGGGTCTCGGGCGGGGCCTGTTCAACGACTAGCCCTCGGCGCATGACAGCGACTTCGTCGGCGATACGCGCCACAACAGCCAGATCGTGAGAGATAAAGAAATAGGACAGGTTCAGGCTGTCCTGCAAGTTCTCGAGCAGTGTCAGAATCTGCTCTTGCACAGACACGTCGAGAGCCGAGGTCGGCTCGTCACAGACGATAAGCTGTGGGTCCAGCATCATCGCGCGGGCAATGGACAGGCGCTGGCGCTGACCACCGGAAAACGCGTGAGGGTAGCGTTTTAGCATGTCGGAATTCAGACCGACCCGCTCCAGCATCTCGGCCGCCTTGTCCCGCTGCTCGGATGTCGTGCCAACTTTGTGGATCTCCAAAGGCTCGGTCATGGCGTCCTGAACGCGCATCCGCGGGCTGAGGGAACTGTAGGGATCCTGAAACACCATTTGCGCCTTGCGTTGAAAGGCGGTGCGCTGGGCGCGGGTCATGTCATGGACTGGAATTGGGTCTTCGGTGGGCGATGTTCGGAACAGCACCTCACCGCCGGGGTTGGGGCGTTCCGCCCCAAGCGCAATGCGGGCTGCCGTCGTTTTGCCCGATCCGCTTTCGCCGACAACTGCAAGTGTCTTGCCCCGTGCAAGCTTTAGATCAACACCGCGGCAAGCATGTATCAACCGCTCGCCCTGCCAGCCCTTGCTGGACCGCATAGTGTATGTCTTTGACACGTCCTTCATCTGAAGGATCAGGTCCTTGCCCGGCATAGGCAGCCCAACGGAATCTTCGTCAGGGATCGCGGGGGCGGCGTCGAACAGCTGTTTGGTATAGGGATGGGCCGGTGCGGTGAGGATTGGCGCGGCAGCTCCGGCCTCCATCACGCGGCCCTTGTGCATGACGACCACCTGTTCGGCCATATTGGCCACTACGCCCAGATCATGGGTCACAAGGATCAGCGCCATGCCGGTTTCGCGCTGAAGCTCTTTGATCAGCCCCAGAACCTGCGCCTGTGTCGTAACGTCCAGTGCGGTTGTCGGCTCGTCCGCAATCAGCAATTCCGGCTTGGCCACCATCGCCATCGCGATCATGGCGCGCTGGCGCATGCCACCAGACAGCTCGAACGGATAAGAATCATAGGCGCGCTGGGGATCGGGAAACCCCACACGCTCAAACTGCACCAGCACTTCTTTGCGGGCCTGCGCTTCGGACGCGCCGCGATGCAGCCACAGAACTTCGCTGACCTGATTGCCGATCTTGTGCAGAGGCGATAGCGACCGCATCGGTTCCTGAAAGATCATCGAAACCCGATTGCCGCGGATGTCCCGCATCTGGCGTTCGCTGATCGAGATCAGCTCGTCCACGCCTTTGGAATCATTCAAGGTAATAGAGCCGCTGCGAATCTGCGCGGTGCGCGGCAGGATGCGCAAAGCGGCGCGGCACGAAATGGTTTTACCCGACCCGGATTCGCCGACCAAAGCCAGCGTCTGCCCGGCCTCAACATCAAAATTCACGCCTTGGACAACGGACTCACCCGCACCAAATCCGATGCTGAGGTCCCTGACGGACAGCAACGCAGTCATGCGGGTATTCCACCCGAAGGGCCGTAGGTCGGCATCGGCTTGATCAACTCCCTGTGTTTTTTGTCGCAGTTTCGCGCGGTTGGGCCTGACTAGTCAAACCCGTTCTTGGGCCGAAACGTCGCGGAAACGTGAAACTGAGGCCAATTTGCCTACACAAAGCCGGTAGGATTTGTCATCACATACCATGTCGGCCACATCTTGCGTGCCGACTGGTATCAAGGAGAGATTTCCCCGTGTCCGACGCCCAAAGCAGATTGGATCTGTTCATCGACCGCATGGTGTCTCAGCGCGCCTGTCTGGATTACGCCATCGCACAGTCTCATGGGATACCTGGTCCTGTATTCGAACTGGGTCTTGGCAACGGCCGCACGTACCATCACATGGTACAGTACATTGAGAACCGCCCTGTTTACGTGTTCGAGCGCGCGGTTGCCTCTCATCCGGATTCGACGCCGCCGGATGATCGTGTGATTCTGGGCGACGTCCGTGAGACGCTGCCAGCCTCGCTGGATCGTTTCGGGGCCACCGCCAGCCTTATCCATGCGGACCTTGGAGGGCATAACCGGGAAAAAAACGATGCCTTTGCCAGATTCGTTTCCCCGCTGATCGAACCGTTGCTAGCCGAAGGTGGCCTGATGGTGTCCAGCGACCGGATGTATTTCGACACGCTGACCGAATTGCCTTTGCCGCCCACCGCAGTGGATGGCAGGTGTTTTATCTATCGCCGCTGACGGGCTAAGAGGATCTTTCCATGCTATTCTACGATTGCGCGACCGCACCCAACCCGCGCCGGGCCCGCATGTTCATTGCTGAAAAAGGGCTGGACATAGAAACCCGGCAAATCTCGATTGCCAAGGGCGAACAGCTGAGCGGTGCTTTCAAAGCAGTAAATCCGAATGCAACCATTCCGGTTCTGGTCACGAATGAAGGTACAGTGCTGACCGAAAACCTTGGGATCGCGGCATATCTCGAAGCCCGTTGCCCCGAGCCGCCGTTGATGGGACGCACGGCGGACGAAAAGGGATTGGTTTTGATGTGGAACAGCCTGGTCGAACAGCAAGGCGGGATGCCCATTGCTGAAACCCTGCGAAATACGCATCCGGCTTTTGCGGATCGGGCTATTCCGGGTCCGGTGAATCACGCACAGATTCCCGAGCTGGCCCAACGTGGGGCGGTACGGGTCGGGCTTTTCTTTGACCTGTTGGAAACGCGGCTGTCTGAGAGCGCCTATATCGCCGGGCCGGATTTCACCCTTGCCGATATCTCTGCCTTTGTCTTTGTGGACTTTGCCCGCGTCATTAAGGCGCGGATTCCGCAGGAAAATTCTGCCACTCTGGCGTGGTTCGAAGGGATTGGTTCGCGCCCCAGCGCGCAGCTTTAAACCTTGCCACCGGGCTTAATGATTTCTGGCGGCCAGGACTGTACAGAAATGTCTAGACAGAAGTGAACAGTGCGTCTAGCGTCCTTTGCAATCATGCAGGGGAGAGCAGGATGAAATCTCAGTATAGGGTTGTGGTCATTGGCGGCGGCGTTGTGGGTGCGTCGGTTCTGTATCATCTGGCCAAGTTCGGATGGTCGGATGTGGTCATGCTGGAACGTCGGCGCCTGGCGTCGGGGTCGTCCTGGCATGCGGCGGGGGGCATTCATGCGCTGAACGCCGATCCGAATATGGCGTCACTACAGGCCTATACGATTGATCTGCTCAGCGAGATTGAAAAGGAATCCGGCCAGAATATCGGCCTGCATATGACGGGCGGCCTGACGCTTGCGGGAACGCCGGAGCGTTGGGAGTGGCTGCAGGCGAATTACCGGATTTTCCAATCCATTGGCATTGACGATTGTGAATTGCTGTCCCCGGAAGAAGCGCAGAGGCGCTGCCCGATCATGTCGACCGACGGCGTGTTGGGGGCAATGTGGGCCGACCGTGAAGGATACATCGATACCACGGGCACAGTGCAGGCCTACGCGACGGCTGCCAAGAAACGCGGCGCTGAGTATTACGAGGAAACCAAGGTCGAGGAGTTGATCCAGACTGACGACGGCTGGCAGGTCGTGACCGACAAAGGCACGATCACGTGTGAGCATGTGGTCAATGCCGCCGGCCTCTGGGCCAAACAGGTGGGGCGTATGGCGGGGGTTGAGCTGCCGGTTTCGCCTTTAAAACACCACTATCTGATCACCGATTCCATTCCCGAAGTGGCCGCCGCTGATTTTGAGATGCCAATGACCGTCGATCTCGAAGGTTTCACCTATATGCGGCAGGACCAGAAGGGCGTCCTGATTGGTATCTATGAGGTCGATCACGAACATTGGGCGATGGATGGCGCGCCCTGGACCTATGGTGAAGAGTTGTTTCAGGAACAACTCGACCGGATCGAAAACGAACTGATGCTGGGCTTTGAACGTTATCCCGCGATCCAGGACGTCGGCATCAAGACGTGGGTGAATGGCGCGTTTACGTTTTCGCCGGATGGCAATCCGCTGGTGGGCCCCGTTCCGGGCAAACGCGGTTACTGGACGGCCTGCGCCGTTATGGCCGGATTCCTGCAGGGCGGCGGCGTTGGCAAGACGCTGGCCGAGTGGATGATCCATGGCGAACCCGAGGCGGACGCATGGCCGATGGACGTGGCGCGTTATGGCGATTTTGCCCAGAACAAGCGCTATATTCGCGAAACCACCGGGCAGTTCTATTCCCGTCGGTTTGTAATGACCTATCCGAACGAACAACTGC
The DNA here is from genome assembly GCF_900172215.1 of Ruegeria meonggei. GTDB lineage: Bacteria > Pseudomonadota > Alphaproteobacteria > Rhodobacterales > Rhodobacteraceae > Ruegeria > Ruegeria meonggei. The sequence goes on along the minus strand of NZ_FWFP01000013.1, from coordinate 111,161 downwards.
CCGCGGGTCGCCCGCTGAAAATGACACCGGCCCATGACGCGATGACCGAAGCCGGGTGCAAATGGGGCGTCAGCTGGGATCTTGAGGTGCCGCTGTATTTCGCACCGAAGGGGTTCGAAGAGACGCCGACGCTGAAACGATCCAACGCGCATGACATAGTGGCCGAAGAATGCCGGACCATTCGCGAAGGCGTCGGCCTGATGGATATCACGGGCTTTTCCCGGTTCGAAGTATCTGGACCAAATGCCAAGATTTGGCTGGACAAGGTCATGGCGTCGAAGCTGCCCGCGCCGGGGCGGGCCAAGCTGGCACCGATGTTGGGTGAGAATGGGCGCCTAAAAGGCGATCTGACCGTTCTCAACTGGGGCGATGGCACCTGGTGGATCATGGGCAGTTATTACCTGCGCGCCTGGCATATGCGCTGGTTCGATGACCATATGATTGACGGTGTTTCCATCCGCGATCTTGGTGAGGAATACTGTGGCTTTGGCCTTGTCGGTCCGAAATCGCAGGCTGTGATCGAAAAGCTGGTGGAACAGGATATCTCGGGCCTGAAATTCATGGGTTGCGGTGATTTCGACATCGGTCTGGTTCGCGCCCGCGTCGCGCGCATGTCTGTGACCGGCGAAAAAGGTTATGAAATCAACTGCCGCTATGGCGACCATATCAAGCTGCGCCGGATGTTGCTTGAGGCCGGGGCCGAAAATGGCATTTGCGAATGCGGGTTCAACGCCATGCTGTCAACGCGGCTTGAGAAGAGCTTTGGCATCTGGTCGGCAGAATTCACCCAGGCCTACACGCCCGGTATGACCGGAATGGATCGCTGGATCGACTGGGACAAAGAGTTTGTCGGCAAACAGGCCGCGTTGGCCGAGCGGGATGGAAACGGCCCGGCGCAGGTGCTGGTCACGCTTGAGGTCGACGCGTTGGACGCCGATGCCAGCGGTTACGAGCCGATCTGGGCGGGCGAAGACCGCGTTGGGTTCGTCACCTCGGGCGGGTTCGGGCATTACACCGGCAAGTCGCTGGCCATGGGGCTGGTCAACCAAGACATGGCAGAACTGGGCACGGAACTGTCCGTCCATGTGGTTGGCGTTGAATGCTCTGCGCGGGTGATCGCGCCGTCACCTTATGATCCACAGGGCAAGGCGATGAGGGGCTGATGGTCACCTCACAAACACCCGAGCGGAGCAAACGGCGGCGGGGGCGCGGTGCAGACGCCCCGCCAAAACCTAGCCGCGATGTGAACTACCGCCAGCTTAAAAACCCCTTCCCGCAGATGGAGGTTTTCCCGGCCGATCATATCGCGGATATGCACGATACTGCCCTGCGGATGCTGCAAGAGCTTGGCGTCCGGGTCCTGCTGCCCGAGGCGCGAAGGATATTTGCCAAGGCTGGTGCAAAAGTTGATGAAGACAGCGAAATGGTTTTTATCGGGCGCGATATCGTCGAGGCCGCGGTTGCCTCGGCCCCCAAGTCCATCGCTTGCCAGGCGGGCGCGCGGCACCGGGATTTCACGCTTGAATTGGGCTCGTTGGTGTTCCAGCCGGGGGCCGGGGCCCCCAATGCCACGGATTTGGAACGTGGGCGGAGACCGGCGACGGGACAGGACTATCTGGAGTTCCTGAAGCTCACGCATCATTTTGATGTATTTCAGATGATCTCGCCTCAGGTCGAGCCGCAGGATGTACCGACCCATCTGCGGCACTACTTCACCACGCGGGCGCAGATGGAACTGACAGACAAGTTCCCGTTCTTCTTCTCGCGCGGGACACCGCAGATAACGGACTGCTTTGAGATGTTGTCCACCGCGCGCGGTCTCTCAGACGATGTTTTCCGCGCCAATCCGCATTGCTACACGATCATCAATACCAACAGTCCGCGGACACTCGATATCCCCATGGCCCAAGGTTTGATTGACTTTGCCCGATATGGCCAGATGTCGATCATCACGCCGTTCACTCTGATGGGGGCAATGGCACCCATCACCGTTGCGGGCGCAATCACTTTGTCCCATGCCGAGGCGCTTGCGGCGCTGACGCTGACCCAACTGACCAACCCCGGCGCGCCGGTCTGTTACGGGACATTCACCAGCAATGTTGATATGAAATCGGGCGCTCCGGCCTTTGGGACGCCTTCGCATTTTCAGGCGTCACTTGCCGCAGGCCAATTGGCGCGGCATCTGGGTTTACCCTGGCGGTCAGCGGCCGGGTCGGCCTCGAACAGCAATGATGTCCAGGCGGCCAATGAAAACCAGTTTGGTCTGTGGGGTTGTCTGATGGCCGGGGCGACGGTGATTATCCATTCTGCTGGCTGGTTGGAAGGCGGTCTGACTGTATCCTTTGAGAAACTGGTTTGCGACGCCGAAGTGCTGAACATGGTGGCGGAACTATGCGCCGGTGCCCAGGCCGGACGCGACGAGATTGGCTTTGACACCGCGCTGGCCGAGGTGGAGCCCAGCGGTCATTTCTTTGCCTCCAGTCAGACGATGGCGCGTTACAATACAGAGTTTTACCAACCGCACCTGCACGATTATGCCAATTTCGGAACCTGGGCAGAACGCGGCTCGGTCGACGCCAACCATCGGGCGACCGGAGTTTGGAAAGACATCCTTGCCAATTTCGAACCCCCGGACCAAAACGGCGACGGGCTGGCCGCGCTCGAGACGTTTATTGCCCGACGAACTCAGGAGGGCGGCGCGCCGCCAGAAAGCTGAATGAACACCAAACCCATCCTCCACCGTGATGATCCAAAGGCCGAACCTCTGGTCGGCAACGTCAAGGTCACGCGCGATGACTGGCTGAACGTGGCGATGGATGTGCTGATTTCGGACGGGGTGGACCAGATCAAGGTTCTGAACCTGGCCGAGCGGATGGCGGTATCGCGGTCTTCGTTTTATTGGTACTTCAAGTCACGACAAGAGCTGCTGGATGCATTATTGGCCCGGTGGCAAGCCACCAATACCGCCGCGCTTGTCGCGCAGTCCGAGGCCCCGGCAGACACTATCACAGGTGCAGTTTGCAACGTGCATCGCTGCGTGGTGAACACCGATCTGTTTGACACGGCGCTGGATTTTGCCGTGCGAGACTGGGCACGTAAATCGGGCAAGGTCCGGCGGTCTTTGGACCAATCGGATGCCCGTCGGTTGCAGGCCCTGCACGCGATGTTCGCGCGCTATGGTTATTCCGAGATTGAGGCCGAAACTCGCGCCCGCGTGCTGTATTACATGCAGATCGGCTATGACCTTGCACAGCTGAACGAACCCATGTCGGTGCGGATCGCAATGGTTCCGCACTATCTTTACGTCTTCACCGGGGTCGAACCAATGCCCGAGGAAGTCGAAGAATTCAGCGCCTATTCAAAGCGCTATTGGAAAGGAGATCCCTCATGAGCCAACCAGACGCAATCATCATCGGAACAGGTGTGATCGGCGCAGCGGTCGCGTTTGAAATGGCCAAGGCGGGGTGGAAAACCCTGTCGCTGGACCGCAACGCTCAGGTTGGTCATGGCTCGACCGCCGGGTCCTGCGCGATCATCCGGATGCATTATTCGACCTTCGACGGCACGGCGTTTGCCTGGGAGGGGTACCATTACTGGCGCGACTGGGCCGAATATCTGGGCCTGCCTGACGACGCCAATCTGGCGCAGTTCCGCGAAACGGGATGTCTGGTGATGAAAACAGACGCCAACGGGATGCTGGACAAACACATGAAAAACAGCGCCGATCTGGATTGCCCGTTCGAGGAGTGGTCGCCCGAGAAGATCGTCGACCGGTTACCGGTTTACTCCCTGGACAGCTTTACGCCGCCCAAACGTATGGACGATCCTGACTTTGGCCAACCAAACGGGCGCAAGATGCAAGGGGGCGTGTTCTGGCCTCAGGCGGGGTACGTCACCGATCCGGCCCTGTCGGCGCAAAACCTTATGGATGCGGCCAAACAGCATGGCGCTGAGGTGCGCACCGGGGCAGAAGTTGTTGAGGTTTTGGCAGAAGACGGGCGCGTGGCGGGTGTCAAACTGGCCTCGGGCGAAGAGATCCGCGCCAAGGTTGTTGTCAATGTAGCCGGGCCCGGCTCGGCCATCATCAACAAGCTGGCAGACGTGCTAGACGACATGACCATCGAAACCCGCCCCCTGCGGCAAGAAGTGGTGCATGTGCCTGCGCCCGAAGGGTTTGATTTTGAACACCAGGGCACGATCGTTTCAGACAGCGATATCGCGCTTTATTGCCGGCCTGAGCACGGCAACCACATCCTGATCGGCTCGGAAGATCCGGAATGTGATGCGCATCAATGGTGCGAGGATGACGTGCACTACAACCACGATTTCACCGATCAATGGACCACGCAGGCGATGCGTTATGCGCAGCGCGTGCCCAGCCTTGGCATCCCGTCCAAAACCCGCGGTGTGGTCGATCTGTATGACGCGTCGACGGACTGGATTCCTATCTATGACAAATCCAGCCTGCAGGGGTTCTACATGGCCTGCGGCACCAGTGGGAACCAATACAAGAACGCGCCAATTGCGGGCAAAATGATGACCGCGCTGATCGAATACTGCGAAGGTGGGGTGGATCACGACGCGCAGCCACTGCAGTTTGAACTGCCCTATATCAAACATGCGATCGATGTCGGGTTCTATTCCCGCAAGCGCCCGATCAATGAAGAAAGCAGTTTTTCGGTTCTGGGCTAGCTTGCGCTGCCAAATGCTCTAACTATCCTTAAAGCTGCAAAAACGGCAGGGTCCGGGATGACTGAACCGACGAACCGAGTTCTGATACTTGGAAGTGCGCCAAGCGCTGTGGCGGCACGGGCATGGCCCCGTGACGCCTTCACCCATATTGTTGCGATCAACAATGCCTGGCGTATTCGTCCGGATTGGGATGTTCTGATTCACCCCGAGGATTTTCCGAGGGCAAACCGTCCCGACAGTATCGCGGACCATCAACGGATCGTCTCGGCCGAGGAATACGTGCCTGTGCAGAACGATTTTGGGGGGTTTGTGTACGCTGGTGGGACAATGGCGTTCACCGCCGGGTACTGGGCCCTTGCAGCGCTGCGGCCCGCGGTCATGGCGTATTGCGGCTGCGACATGGTGTATCCCGAAACCGGCAAAACCCATTTCTATGGAACCGGAGAGGCCGATCCGTTGCGCACAGATGTAACCCTGCGCTCGCTCGAGGCCAAATCGGCGCGGCTGGCGATGTTTGGGGCAGCACAAGACTGCCGGGTTGTCAGGCTGTCGAACGGGGCCAGCCGGTTGCTGTTCCCGCCAGCGGGGTTGGGTGATCTAACCGCAGGCTCGTTGCCGTCGACAAAACGAATGGAAGAAGTTCTACACGCTGAAAAAAAGTTGGGCTACATGGTTCCGTCCGGACGCTATTGGGAGGCGGAAGACAGCTTCGAATCCGCTGAGATAGACGCAATAGACCGGCGATGGATATCCATCTACCAAGCACCCGTTTTTGAAGATGTAGCCTGAAAATACCCGGTCTTTTAGGCGGCGAACTGTGCCCAGGCCCAGACCATGGCTACATATGTCAGATTATGGAGGCACTGATCCAAACCGGCGGCACGCCAGAACGCGGCCTGGCTCGGCACCAGTTGCTTTTTGTCCGAATAGCTGGCCTTGGCGAAATCAATGTTGAAATGAACAATCCATTCCAGCGCTGCGATGATCAGAATGAAGGACCATGGCGCGCCAAACAGCATGAATACTAAAACCGAGCCCACAATGTGGACTCCGGCATGCTGCGCACGGCCCCAGTGAAAATACTCACCACGACCGGACAACATTTTAGGCGTCTGGAGGTAGAAATCCGCAAACATATGTTTGATTTGCAACAAGCAAATCATCAATAACACTGCGCCTAAGCTGGCACTCAAATTGGCCTCCCGAAATCGTCCTGGTTGAAACTTTAGGGGCTAAACCGAAGTTGCGCAAATGAACTTGTTCACACTCGGCGATAATCTGGTCAAATTGGAAACTATTTGCGTCTCAGACCCGGATTGCGGTAAATTCAGACTGTTGGATTTACGACATTTTCGGCAATATCAGGTCGGTGATCCGTAACAGGGGCAGGTTCCATAGAACGCACGATCTTCCGGTTTATTTGGAAATACTCGAAACGCGACCAGATGATCCTGCTGGCCGTGACCTCTACGCTGTTTCCGTTGCTGTATCTGACGTTGGAATTGCCTAAGCGCATTATTAACGATGCGATTGGTGCAACCAGTTCCGTGGTCGAATTCTGGGGCTATAGCCTGCAGCAGACCACTTTCCTTGTCATCCTGTGTGGCGCATTTCTGGCGGCCGTGCTGGCGCATGGTCTGATGAAAATGCGGATCAACACCATGAAAGGCGTGCTGAGCGAGCGGATGCTGCGCCGGTTCCGGTATCAGTTGATCAACCGCGCCTTGCGCTTTCCGCAGCCCTATTTCGAGCGGGTCAGTCAGGGTGAAATGGTTTCGATGATCACCGCCGAAAGCGAGCCGATGGGTGGTCTGATGGGCGACGCGATCAGCCAGCCGGTTTTACAGGCGGGGCAGATGATCACGATTCTGTCTTTCCTGTTTCTGCAAAGCGTCTGGTTTGGTCTGGCCGCCGTTGCATTGATCCCGCTGCAGGCTTGGCTGATCCCCAAATTGCAGCGCCAGATCAACCTGCTGAACAAGGAACGCATTCAGGAAGTCCGTTTGCTGGCAGCACAGATTGGCGAAAACGCGGCTGGGGCTTCGACATTGCGATCCAACGGCGGCTGGCGCTATCGCCGGGCGATGATTTCGGATCAGCTGGGGCGGCTTTTCGCGATTCGGTTCGACATCTACCAGAAGAAATTCTTTATGAAGTTCATCAACAACTTCATATCGCAGCTGACGCCTTTCATGTTCTACCTGGTCGGTGGTCTGTTGGTGCTGCAGGGGTCGGTTTCTCTGGGCGCGCTGGTCGCGGCACTGGCGGCGTACAAGGATCTCAGCTCCCCCTGGAAGGAACTGCTGACTTACTACAACCAAACCCAGGACATGTCGCTGCGATGGGATGTGGTTGTAGAGCGCTTTGCGCCACCGGGCATGCCGGATGAAAAGCTGTTCGAAGGCGAGCCCGAGAAGCGCCCGCGTCTGAATGGCGATATCGTTCTGACCCATGTCTCGGTTCGAGACATGGACGGCAATCAGGTTCTGGACGATCTGAATCTGGCGTTCCCCAGCGGGCAAACCATCGGGATTGCAACCCCCAGCGAAGAAGACAGGCGCGCCGTGGCCGAGTTGCTGACGCGCGAGGTTGTGCCCAGCTCGGGCCGGGTTGAGATTGGCGGTGAAAACCTGTCTGGCGTGCATCAAAGCATCGTGGCTGCGCGGATCGGCTATGCCTCATCCCGTCCTGTAATGTTCCAGGGCACTTTTGGCGACAACGTCATGATGCCGATGCGGTTCAAACCGGTGACGGCCCCGGTGGAGGACCCGGCGTTTGCTGAAACTCAACGGGCTGGAAACAGCGCGGACCCATTCCAGGCGGACTGGCTTGATCCCTCGCTGGCCGGGTTGAACAGCCCGGCAGAGCTGCGTGACTGGTGGCTGCACCTGATCGACGGTTTGGGATCAGGCCCAGCCCTGTTTCAACGCGGATCGGAACAAAGTTTCGATCCAAAAGAACATCAGGAACTGGCGCGCAAACTGGTTGAGCTGCGCCCCTTGGTGCAACAGGCTGTGCTGAAAGCCGGGCTGGAACAACAGGCGCTGGTTTTTGATCGCAACACCTATAACCCCGCATTGCCGGTGGCAGAAAACCTGCTGTTTGCCACGCCACGCGTCCCGGTCACACAGGAATTGCTGGCGGGCCAAACGGTCTTTCTGGGGCAATTGCGAGAGTTGGGCCTGGATGAAACTTTGGTCAACCTGACCCGCGACGTGATCGAGATGCTGCGCCAGATTTTTGGTCTGGATGGCACTGATCACCCGTTGTTCCGCAAGCTTGGGCTTGAGGCAAAGACCTATGAAACCGCTGTGGAACTCATTGAGCAGACCCGAAACGACGGGGTCGCCGGGTTGAACGATGAGCAGCTGGCCAATCTGCTGGCGGTGCCGTTGGTGATTTCGGCCGAACAGATTGGGCCAGCTTTCACGGATGAGCTTAAGAACCGCATCCTAGAACTGCGTCACAGCCATTCGGAAAAACTGTTGGAGCGGTTGTCGGATGTCTTCGTCCCCTTGCGCGGCGATGAATTCGCCCCCGGTTTGACCGTGATGGAGAACGCTTTGTTCGGCAAGGTCAGTCAGATCGGTGGTACGCGCTCGGATGAGGTACGCAAGCTGATCGTGGATGTTCTGGACGAAAACGGCGCGCGCCCGCTTGTTGTCGAATTGATCTATGACGTCCCAGTTGCGCTGGGCGGGCAGAACCTTCCGGCGCTGTTTGCCGAACCTCTGGCCTTTACCCGCGCGACAATCAAAAAGCCCGATATTCTGATTCTCGAGAATGCGCTGGCAAGCTACGACATGGCCACTCAGGTCGCCGTGTACAAAAACCTGCGGTCAATGTTGCCGGACACGACGGTGATCTATCTGAATGATCAGTTCGAAAACCCGGCAGTATTCGACATGTATGTGGAAATCCGGCAGGGTAGGGTGGTTTCGGATGAAGGACCCGGCGAAGTGGAAGAAGACAGTGCAGCCTCTGCTGATCTGGCGCGCAAGCTGCGCGCGTTGGAACAGACGCCGCTGTTCTCGGGTCTGGACCGCAGGCAGTTGCGCCTGCTGGCCTTTGGTGCGCGCTGGTATGATGCTAAACCCGGCGAGGTCGTCTTTTTGAAAGACGACCAACCCACTGATGGTGCGTATGTGGTGCTTGAGGGCGAGGCAGGGCTGTATTTGCCTCAGTTGGAAGGTCCGGATCAGTTGATTGCCAAGGTCGGATCCGGCGCTCTGGTGGGTGAATTGGGTCTGATCCGAAAAGAACCACGTGCCCTGAGCATGATTGCGGAAACCGGCCTGTCCTGTTTGCGGATCGGTGAGGAAGAATTCCTAGCGGTAGTTGAGAACGACGCGGCAACAGCGTTCAAACTGATGCAGGTTATCGCCGGGTATGTTTCAAACTAGGGGTTGAGGACCTGGCCGGCGGGTTTTGCCCAGGGGGTGAGACCAGGTGCTTTACGCGTCGCTCGCCGGGGCACCCCCCTGAAACGCATTGCCGTTGACATAGTCGCAGGGGTCTTCCTGCATCTCCAGATGCAGCCCGTCACCAGTATATGGGAGCGCGCGGGCCAGGTCTTCGTCCACATCAATGCCCAGGCCGGGTGCGGTTGGGGCAGTCACGAAACCGTCTTCAGTGCGCAAGGTGCCTTTGATCAATTGTTGGTGGAACGGCGTTTCGATGGTTTCCAGCAACAAGAGGTTGGGGATGGATGCCGCCAGATGCACATTTGCCGCCCACTCAACCGGTCCGGCATACAAATGAGGTGCCATCTGAGCGTTGAACACTTCGGCCATGGCGGCAACTTTCTTCATCTCCCAGATGCCGCCTGCACGGCCCAAGGCGGGTTGCAGGATTTCCGCCGCACCTGCGCGCAGTACGGCGCCAAATTCGGCTTTGGTGGTCATCCGTTCGCCGGTCGCAACGGGAATGCGAACATTGCGGGCGACTCGGGCCATATCCTCGATCATGTCGGGTGGTGTCGGTTCCTCGAACCACAGGGGAGAGTAGGGTTCCAAAGCCTGACCCAGTCGAATGGCACCTGCGGTGTTGAACTGCCCATGGGTGCCAAAAAGCAGATCTGCCTTGTCGCCAACCGCCTCGCGGATTGCTTTGCAGAAGGCAACCGACATCGCGATGTCTGACATCGCAGGCATGTGCCCGCCGCGGATGGTGTAGGGACCTGCCGGGTCAAACTTGACCGCCGTAAACCCCTGCCGGACCATTTCTGCAGCGCTTTCTGCCGCCTGATCGGCCGAGGTCCAGAAATCGGACAGGTTATGCTGCGGCAGCGGGTAGAGATAGGTATAGGCGCGGATGCGGTCATTCATCAGCCCGCCTAACAGGGCATAGACGGGACGGTCGCGATCCTTGCCCAGAATGTCCCAACACGCGATCTCTAGCCCGGAAAATGCACCCATCACCGTCAGGTCCGGGCGCTGGGTGAACCCGCTGGAATAGGCGCGGCGGAACATCAGCTCGATGTTTTCAGGGTTTTCGCCCAGCATATGCCGTTCGAACACATCTCGGATGACATGGCGCATCGCCTCGGGGCCAACGGATGAGGCATAGCATTCGCCCCAACCCGTGATCCCGGTATCGGTCGTGACTTTGACCAAAATCCAATAGCGCCCGCCCCAGCCCGGTGCAGGCGGGGCGGTGACGATGATGTCGAGTTCCTGCAGTTTCATCCGGTATCCTCCCGCCTGGTGGCGTCAGTCGTTGTCAAAGACAATCACGTTGCGCTTGGCTGATCCGGTTTTGGTGTCCTCGATCGCCTCGTTGATCTGCGACAGGGACCAACGGCCCGAGATCAACTCGTCCAGTTTCAGCCGCCCCTGTTCATAAAGATCAATCATCCACGGGATATCGCGCTGGATGACAACATCCCCCATTTTCGATCCGACCAATCCCTGGCCCATCGCGGCCAGTACAACCGGCTCATAGCTGGACATGTCGCCTGAATGGGGCATTCCGATCATGATCGCCTTGCCCCCACGACCCAAATAGCGCGGGGCCTGATCATAGGCAGGTATCGCACCGACGGTGATCAGAACGGCGTCCGCCCCGCGATTTCCCAGGGCTTTGTACACGGCTTTCCAGGGTTCCTTGAGGCTTGCCAATACGCCGTGGGTCGCGCCGAATTCCTTGGCGATTTCCAACTTCTCTTCGGTCATGTCGACCGCCACGATGCGCCGGGCCCCCGCGATGCGCGCGCCCTGAATGGCGTTTAGGCCCACACCACCTGCGCCGATCACGACAACATCCTGACCCGGTCGCAGATTGGCGGCATTCACAGCCGCACCAACACCTGTGATCACACCGCAGGACAGCAAACTGGCAAGGTCCTTGGGCAGGGCCGGTGGGATCTTCACGATCTGACGGTGACTGACCACAACCTTTTCGGCAAAGGCGCCGCAAGCCATTGCCTGATCCAAAGGCGCCCCATCCGCGGTATGCAGCGGACCCTTGCTGGTATCGAACGGTGTTTCGCATATTGTCGGTTTGCCTCCGGCGCAAGATGGGCACGACCCGCAGGCCCGGATCAGCGTGACTACAACCGGGTCACCGACCTGAAATTCGCCAACCGCATCACCCGCGGCGGTGATCACCCCAGCCGCTTCGTGGCCATAAACAGCAGGCAGAAATCCGCCCCATGCGCCGCTGGCGAATGAGATGTCGGAATGACAGATGGCAACTGCATCCAGAGTGACTTCGACTTCACCCGTGCCGGGTGGCTCGATCAATACGTCCTCGATGACCAGAGGTTCGCCGAACGCATGGCAGACGGCCGCTTTGATAGTTTGCATGGTTTTCCTCATTCCATTTTGATCACGGTGGCGCGCGGTGATCCGCTCTGCAAGGTGGAAAGCGTCATGAAAGGGTCGTTGTTATGCTACCTGAGGGCGTGAACGCAAAAACATCGCGAATCCAACGAACATCAAAAGCAAAGCCAGCAAAAATGGCGCGCCGGGAAGGTAGTAGGCCGTGCCCGGCCGTACAAAATAGGCAAACACACTGGTCATGGCCAACGGAGACAAAACCATCGACAGTGCATGAAGCGATGTGAGGACACCCTGAAGCTCACCTTGTTGCGAATCCGGGGTCGCGCGCGAGGTAAGGGCCTGCAGGGCCGGGGTGACGACAGCCCCAAGCGCAGTGATGGGGATCAGCATCAGCGCGATGAAGCCGTTGGTAAGAAGTGAAAGCAGCAAAAAGCTGATGATCCCGAAAGTCATGCCGAAGATGATCGTGATGCGTTCGCCCAGATATCGGGTGGCCGGGCGGATCAGCCCGCCCTGAACCGCTGCCATCCCAATGCCGTAGATGCCCAATGACAGGCCGATCATCTGCGGCGACCAGCCGAACCGCTCGGTCGTGAAATAGGCCCAGATCGCGGGGTAGACATAGATCGAAACTGAATACAGGAAATAGACCCACAGCAACGGGCGTATGCCGGGCAAAGCGGCAATGGCGCGCAGAGAGTTCACGGGGTTGGCCCGCCGCAGGCTGAAAGATCTGCGGGTCTTGTCAGTCACTGTTTCGGGCATCACCAGAAGGCCTGCAAGAAAGGTCAACGCCGATAGCCCCGCCGCCGCCCAGAAAGGCGCGCGCGTGCCATATTCGGCGAGCAGTCCGCCAATCACCGGCCCCAGCACGAAGCCCACGCCAAAGGCTGCACCCAGCAGACCAAAATTGGTGGCTTTTTCATGCGGCTTTGACACATCCGCCATGAACGCTGCTGCGGTGGCATGGGTTGCCGCAGTGACGCCGCCGACGATACGCCCGATCAGCAACAGCCAGATGGTGCCGGCAAGCGCCATGACCACATAGTCCAGCGACATAACAAACAGCGACACCAACAACACGGCGCGCCGACCGTAGGCGTCCGACAGATTTCCCAGAATTGGCCCGAAGACAAACTGCATGGCGGCAAAAGCGGTGCTCAGCACCCCGCCCCAGATCGCCGCATCAGCCAGCGAGCCGCCCTGAACCTCGACAATCAGTTCCGGCATGATGGGCAGCACCAGACCGATGCCCATTGCGTCGATCATAACCGTGCCGAGAACAAAGAGAAAAGGCAGACGCATGGGACCCGTTCAACTGGATTACCGGGACACTACCACGGAGAACTGATGTGTGAAGGGCCTGCGTTGGGACCTTACTCAGGGTAACTCCTGCGCCAGATCATCCAGAATGGCGGCCAGTTCACCGGGGTGGGAAAAAAACGGGGAATGCGAGCTGTTGATCACGCGACGCAGACCTTCTTGGGCAACGCGACTCATTTCTTCTTCATATTCAGGGGGAATCGTCCGGTCATCGGTTGCGCGGATATAGGCTTTGGGAACACCCGCAAAGCGCTTGCTCAGCGCCAGTGGGGTGTCCTGTGGGGCGATGGGTTGCGGGCATAGGCGCGCCAATGAATACGGCACCGTTTCCGGCGGGCAGTCGTGATAGAACAATTCCTGCACCCGGTCCGGCCTGACCGTGTAGGACAAGCCATCTGTGGATTTCTCAACAGCGTCGGCAAACATCTGACGTGGCGCGCGTTTACGCATCTCGACCATGGACAGGCCGTCGCGGGGCACATAAGCGCACAGGTAGACAAGCGCGCGCATGGCATCCGGGTTTGCTTCGGCTGCCGCACTGATGGGATAGCCACCCCAGGAATGGCCCACAATGATCGTGTCAGGCGTTGATCCGGCCAGGATGGCATCGCGGCAACTGTCCAGAGTGACCTGCGCAATCGGCGTTGGATCAGACCCGTGGCTGGGCATATCGACGGTTTGCGCCGCATGTCCCAACGCCTCAAGCGCGGGGATAAGGTCGCGCCAGCACCATGCACCGTGACAGGACCCATGGACCAACAGGAAATCTGCCAAGTCTCTGCTCCTTTAAATATGTCCGATGTCGCTTAGAAAGCTCTGCAGCAAGGCGGCGTATTCGGACGGTTGTTCAACGCAAGGCAAATGGCCAGCCCTTCGCATCAGCTCAAATCGTGCGCCGGGGATCAAATCAATGGTCTCTCGTACCAGATCGGGCGGGGTTGATCCATCTTCACTGCCGGCGATGCCCATTGTCGGCAATCGCAGGCCGCTGGTCGGCGTGTAGAAATCCGTGCCCGAGATGGCAGCGCAACAGCCGACATAGCCATCCACCGGCTGCCGGACCATCATGTTGCGCCATGCCACGTGTTCGGCAGATGCGCGAAAGTCGCGGGAAAACCAACGCTCCATCGCCGCGTCGGCCAGCGCTTCGATCCCGTCTTTGCGCACGGCGGCCATCCGGTCCTGCCAGATCTTGGGCGTGCCGATCTTGGCGGCGGTGTTTGACAAAACCAGCGCGCGCACCTGATCCATGCGTTTGACTGCCAGCCCTTGCGCGATCAGGCCACCAATCGAGAGGCCGACAAATACACAATCCCGTACTTGCAGATGATCCAGCAATGCCTCGGTATCGCGCACCAGGGCTCCCATTGAGTAAGGCGCGGTGGGCTCCGAAGACAGGCCATGACCCCGCTTGTCATAGCGGATGATCCGCAATCCAGCGGGCAGATGGGGCAGGACCGCGTCCCAAAGGCGCAGATCGGTTCCCAGTGAATTGGCAAAGACAATCGGCGCGCCATTTGGATCACCATCAACCCGATAGTGAAGCTGCACGTCCCCGATATCCGCAATTTGCATGACCAAAGCCCCCTGCCGTCACACGCTAAGGTCCCAGACTGACACTTTACTTGATCGGTGTCAGGTCAGGAATTCCAGCGCCTTCCCAAAGACCTCGGGGTCCGCGTTGCCCCCCGACGCCACAACAATCACCGAATCGCCTTCGATTTCGTCCCTCCGGAACAAGGCAGAGGCCAGCGAGACTGCACCGCCCGGTTCCAGCACGATCTTCAACCGTAAAAAGGCCTGTGCCATGGCGCGCATCGCTTCGTCCTCGGTCACGGACAGGCCCGGGCCGCACAGGCGGCGCAGGATGGGAAAAGTGATGTCTCCGGGCTGCGGCGTCAGGATCGCGTCGCAGATATTGCCAGCAGCTGCGTTGTTGTTTTGAATTTGGCCGGTAGCAAGCGACCGCTTGACGTCGTCAAACCCTTCGGGCTCGCACGGGCGGGCGCGTAGACCGGGCGCATGACTTTCCAGGGCTAGTGCAATACCCGATGTCAGCCCGCCGCCGCCGCAACAGACCAAAACATCCGCCTGATCCACGCCCATGTCGGCTGCTTGCCGCGCAATCTCCAGCCCTGTTGTGCCCTGTCCTGCGATGACCTGCGGTTCGTCATAAGGACGGATCAAGGTCAGGCCGCGCTGGGCGGCCAAAGTCTCGCCAATCTCTTCCCGGCTTTCATTGGCGCGGTCGTACAAAACCACTTCTCCGCCCAATGCCCTGGTGTTGTTGATCTTTAATTGCGGCGCGTCCGACGGCATGACAATGACAGATGAAATCCCGTGCTGCGTGGCGGCAAAGGCTACGCCTTGCGCATGGTTGCCAGAGGAATAGGCGATCACCCCGCGCTGCCGGTCTGCGTCATCCAGTGCCGAGATTGCCGACCACGCCCCGCGGAACTTGAAGCTGCCGGTATGTTGCAGGCATTCGGGTTTCACCAATACGCGCCGCCCGGCGAGCTTGTCCAGAAAGGGTGAGGTCAGAAGTGACGTTTCCCGCACATGCCCATTTAACCGGACAGCAGCGGCTTCGATCATGTCCAGCGTGCTCATGCGGCGTCCAGTACTTTGCGAATGAGGTTCAGCGACTGCGGTTCGTCCAAGAAGGGAACATGCCCGCGATCAGGCACCTCAACAGAGATAAGACCCGGGTGACGTTTGTGCATTTCGATCAACGTTTCGGTACTAAGAATGTCCGAGTTCGCGCCGCGGATTACGCCGGTTGGAATATCCCGCAGTGCCTCAAAAAACGCCCATAAATCCGGAGTTTCACCAGCCGCAGCCTGATCCATCAAGACCGTGCGCAAGGCCGGGTCATAGCGCAACGCCAAACCGTCCGCGGTTTGCTCGTACTGGAATTCTGCCACCTGACGCCACCGGTCAAGCGAGATACCAGGGAACTGTGGTCCCATAACGTGCTGCAGCGCTTGCGCGGCATGGTCAAAAGTTTTGGACACCGGTTGTTTGCCGATGTAGCCCATGATTTTCGCGATCCCCGAAGGTTCGATTACCGGCCCCACATCATTCAGAACCACGGCCCGCAACCGCTTGGGGTGGCTGATCGCCAGTGCCATCGCGATCAGGCCCCCACGAGAGGTTCCAAGGACGGCCACGCGGTCAAGACCCAGATGGTCAAGCAACTCAATCACGTCTTGGGATTCACGCGGGACGTTGTAGTTCATGAAGTCTGGATCATAATCCGACTGCCCACGCCCTCGGTAATCCATCGCAATCAGCCGCAGGTCCGTGACATGGGGGGTAAGGAAGGAAAAATCTTTGGTGTTTCTGGTCAGGCCAGCAAGGCACAGCAGGGGCGTCCCCGACCCTGTGTCCTCGAAATAGAGGTCTCTGCCATCGGAAGTGGTAAAAAAAGCCATTAAAGTCCAGCCAGTTGAGGAATGGGTGTCAGGTCGGACGGTACATGTGCAGGTTTCCATGGCAAGCGGTCCATTGGCTCGCCCGCCCGGTTTACCCAGGCAGTGGTAAATCCATATCCACTGGCCCCGGCAGCGTCCCAGCCATTTGAGCTGACGAACAATACCTCGTCGCGGGCGCAACCAAACCTTTGCTGCACAAGATCGTAAACCCGCGCATGTGGTTTGAAGACACCGACGCTTTCGACTGACAGCACATCGTCCAACACATCGCCCAAACCAGCGGATTGCACCGCACCATCCAGCATTGCGGGCGATCCGTTCGACAAAATCGCCGTTTGCAGGCCACCGGTTTTCAGTGCGCTCAGCATTTCCGGCACTTCCGGGTAAGCCTGCAATTCCCAGTACAGGTCAAGCAAGCGCTGACGCAGCGAGGGATCGCCATCCAGACCGGTGGCCTCAAGCGCCCAGTCCAGCCCGTCTTGCGTCACGTTCCAGAAATCGCCATGCGCATCGGCCACCGCCCGCAACCAAGTGTATTGTAACTGCTTCAACCGCCAGTGATTGGCCAGATCCGGCCATTTTTGTCTTAGCGCCTCAAAGCCGGGTTCGTCGGCGGCCTGACGCGCCGCGGCGGATACATCGAACAGCGTTCCGTAGGCGTCAAAAACGCAAGTTGTTATCGGCATCAATACCCCTCCCTGGATTGCGCGCAGGTTGGCACAAAGACCCAGGGTGCAAAAGGGGTAGAGGGTTTACAATACCGTGTTTCGCCCTACGCTTGCCGGCTCATTCCTTAACGGCCGGAGGCCACACATGACCGCAATCAAACAAGGCGACACGGTTCGCATCCATTACACCGGCACCCTGCTGGACGGGAACGTGTTCGACAGCTCTGAGGGGCGCGATCCGCTGGAGTTTGTGGTTGGCTCGGGCCAGATTATTCCGGGATTGGACACGGCCATGCCCGGTCTTGCCACGGGTGAGAAAAAGCGCGTTGAGATTGCCTGTGTGGACGCCTACGGCCCGATCAATCCCGCAATGCGGCAGCAGATTCCCCGCGAAGGCATCCCGGACGACATACCGCTGGAGCCCGGCGTCCAGTTGCAGATGCAGACACCCGATGGACAGACCCTGCCGGTAACAGTGGTCGAGACAGACGAAGCGACTGTAACATTGGATGCCAACCATCCACTGGCGGGGCAGGATTTGGTTTTCGAGATCGAGGTTGTCTCAGTCAACTGACCGCGATGCGGGTGGACAGGTCAGCCTGAAAACAGGCTGGTCCATGTCTTCAGTGATTCCTGTGCGTCCGGCTGTGTGAAGAACACAAACAGGAACAACAAGGTGGTCAGTGTCAACAATGCAACCCGCCCGCGATAACCCAGAAAGCCGGATTTTCGTCGGGACGCCCGTATGTTGCTTGCGATTATTTGGTCAGCTTTGCTCATGCCGGTATTCCTGCCTGCGAAAGATGGTGAAATCTTGACGCAGGCAGGGAAAGATCGGGTCACATAGCCTCGGGTTGCGGCATGCCCAGAACGTGGAAACCACCGTCGACGCGAATGATCTCGCCCGAGGTGCAGGCACCTGCGTCTGAGGCCAGATAAACGGCCGTGCCGCCTACGGCTTCCAGTGTTGCGTTGGAGCGCATCGGCGCGTTTTGATCACAGAATTTGAAGGTCTTGCGCGCGCCGCCGATCGCGGCACCCGCCAAGGTCTTCATCGGACCGGGCGAGATTGCGTTCACGCGGATGCCTTCTGGTCCCAGATCGTTGGCCAGGTAACGGGTCGCTGATTCCAGCGCCGCCTTGGCCACGCCCATGACGTTGTAATTCGGCACAACCCGGTTAGAGCCCTGATAGGTGAGGGTCAGAATGGTGCCGCCGTTCTCTTTCATCATCGGATAAGCGCGGCGGGATACTTCGATCAGTGAATAGGCCGAAATATCCATCGAGTTTTTGAAGTTCGCTCGTGTGGTGTCCAGAAACCGGCCCGTCAGTTCAGACTTGTCCGAATAGGCGATGGCGTGAACCACAAAGTCGATTGTTGGCCAGCGGGTGCCCAGTTCGTCAAATGCCCGGTCCAGCGAGGCGTCGTCGGTGACGTCTGCATCGACCATGAAATCGCTGCCCAGGCTTTGGGCCAGCGGCTCAAGGCGTTTGCCAAATGCCTCACCCTGATAGGTGAAGGCCAGTTCGGCACCGGCCTCGTGCATGGCCTTGGCAATACCCCACGCGATCGAGCGGTCATTGGCCACGCCCATGATCAGGCCGCGTTTGCCTTTCATTTGATCCGACATCCTAATTCACCCGTTATACTTGGACAGAATCATGGACCCGTTTGTGCCGCCAAAGCCGAAGCTGTTGGTCATGACACTGTCCAATCCTGCGTTTTCAACAACTTGCGTTGCAATTTCACCGGGCTCGATGCCTTCGGCAAGTGTGTCGACATTAATCGACGGCGTAATAAAATCATGGTCCAGCATCAGCAGGCAGAAGATAGCCTCAAGCGCGCCAGCCGCACCCTGCGCGTGACCTGTCATCGACTTGGTCGACGAGATCGGCGGTACGTTCCCTGCTCCGAAAATGCGGCGCACCGCTTCGACCTCACCTACATCGCCTACTGGCGTCGAGGTGCCGTGGGCGTTGATGTAATCAACTTTGCGTCCTTCGGGCATGGTGGACAGGGCCAAACGCATGGCGCGCTCACCGCCTTCACCGGAAGGGGCCACCATATCGTGACCGTCCGAGGTGGCCGCGTATCCCGTGACTTCGGCATAGATCTTGGCACCACGGGCCAGCGCGTGCTCCAGATCTTCCAACACCACGATGCCCCCGCCGCCCGAGATCACAAACCCGTCGCGGTCTTGGTCAAACGCGCGCGAGGCTTTCTCGGGCGTGTCGTTGTATTTCGAGGACATCGCGCCCATCGCGTCAAACAGGCAGGACAGGGTCCAGTCAAGTTCCTCACCACCACCTGCAAACATGATGTCCTGCTTGCCCATCATGATTTGTTCAGCCGCGTTACCGATGCAATGCAGCGAGGTCGAGCAGGCCGAAGTGATCGAATAGTTGATCCCTTTGATCTTGAATGCAGTCGCAAGGTTTGCCGAAATCGTCGAGCACATGCATTTCGGCACCGCAAAAGGTCCGATCCGCTTGGTGGCGCCGGTTTTCAGCACTGTTTGGTGTGCGGTCAGCATGGCGCTGGTTGACGGGCCACCCGATCCGGCCACCAGGCCGGTGCGCGGGTTTTCGACCAGATCCTCGGTCAGACCGGCATCAGAGATTGCCTGGTTCATAGCGATATGGGCATAGGCCGCACCCGGTCCCATGAACCGCAAAGTGCGCTTTTCGACATGCTCAGATACATCAATCTTAAGCGATCCGGCGATCTGGCTGCGAAAGCCGTGTTCGACCATCTGCTCGTTGGCCTCAATGCCGGACTTGCCAGCCTTAAGTGAGGCCAGAACCTCTTCGGCATTGTTCCCGATGGAGGACACGACCCCCAAACCGGTGACAACTACTCGACGCATGTGCGTGCTCCTTATTTCGGGCCGGTCAGGCTCAGGCTTCAGACAGGACGACTTTCATGTCTTTGACATCATAGATCATTTCACCGTCTGCTTCGACGATACCATCCGCCACACCCATAGTCAGCCGGCGGGTCTGGATCGCCTTTTTGAAATCGATTTTATAGGTCAGCATCTTGCGATCCGGGCGGACCATGCCGGTCAGTTTTACCTCTCCGACGCCGACAGCCATGCCGCGCCCCTGCCAGCCGCGCCAGCCCAGGTTAAAGCCGGTCAGCTGCCACAGGCCATCAAGGCCAAGACAGCCGGGCATGATCGGATTTCCGGGAAAGTGACACTCAAAGAACCACAGGTCCGGATTAATATCGAATTCGGCCAGGATGTGGCCTTTGCCGTGGGCGCCGCCATCTGCAGAAACATCGGTGATCCGGTCCATCATCAGCATCGGCGGGGCAGGTAGCTGCGCGTTGCCTGGGCCGAATAACTCGCCACGGGCGCATTTCAGCAGATCGTCCTTGTCAAAGCTGCTCGGGAATTGGGCCATTCTGCCGCCTCTCCTGCCATGGGTCTGTTTGTGTTATTTGGCCTCGTCTACCACCCGTTTGCAAGGTCCTGCAAGAGCGGCGGCCCACATCCTGTTGTGATCAGATCATTCCTTGCGAATGAATTTCATTTGAAATTACCTTACCAGACTACTTATATATAGCTCAGCAACAAATCGGTATCGGATACATGACACTTGCAAGCCAGAGCATAGCCACAAATTGGTTGGTTCAAGCAAGACTGCGCCCGACGCGTCAGCGTGTGGCCCTGGCCGAGTTGTTGGTTGGGGACGGACTGCATCGCCACGTCACCGCAGAAAGCCTGTTTGAAGCAGCCAAAAAGAACGGCGACGCTGTCTCGCTGGCCACTGTCTACAACACTCTGCGCGCTTTCTGCGATGCGGGTGTTTTGCAGGAAATCACTGTGGACGGGTCGAAAAGCTATTTCGATACCAACACGCATGATCATCCGCATTTCTTCTGGGAAGATGAAAGCCGTCTGAGTGATGCGCCGTCTGAGGAACTGGTGATTCAACGCCTGCCCGAAGCCCCGGAAGGGGTTGAGATTGCGTCGGTCGACGTGGTCATCCGCCTCCGGAAAAAGTAACCTTACGTCATTAAGTCGATCAGAACGCGTTCTGCGGCCGCTGTTTGTGGATCAGCTGGCCCTGTTCCATGTCTCGCCAGTACTACCGGTTCGGCGGCAAACGAATCCGACACCGGCAGGCTGCGCAACGGCATGCCGTCGTAACTGACTTCTGTCGGAGGGTTAGCATAGCTTATCGCAATGCCCTCTTGATGCGCGGCAAGGCTGCGCTGAATTTCCAATGACGCCGCCCGGTGCGCGATGGTTGGGTTTTGACCAATCTGTCGAAAAAGCCCCAGCACATGCTGCGCGGAAAGTCCCTCTTGTGACAGGATTAGAGGGTAGGCGGCCAGATCCCGCACTGACACATTGCTGCGCGAGGCCAAAGCGTGATCCGGCGACATCACGGCGTTTGGTGTGCTGGAAAACAATGTATGCCGGGTAAAAGCTGCATCCATGCTCAGCCCGTAGGTCAGCGCCATATCGATCTGCCCATCGACGAGACCCGAGATCAACCCCTGAAAACTGTCCACCCGGTAAGACACCGCGACATCAGGCAGTTCGACGCGCAACCGTCGCAGAGCACGCGCCAGCAGAAACGGTGCCAGATCGACAAAGCAACCCACGCGCAACCGGGCTTTGACTGACCCCGTGTCAGAGGCGTTTTCCAGACGGGCGGCGTTTGTCAACAGGGCCTCGGCGTCTTCGATAAAGCTGCGCCCCTGCGGCGTCAGCGCCATGGCCGCACCACGTTTACGGGCAAACAACGCATAGCCCAATTGATCCTCAACCCGGGTCAACGCGTTGGACAGCGCGGGTTGCGAAACATTCAGGTGTTGTGCGGCGGCGGACAGGCTGCCGTGTTGCCCGATGGCGCAGACATATTCGTATTGGCGCAAGGAGATATATAACATGAAGTTAAGTCTATCTTTGAAAGATATGATTTGAACAGAGGGCTGTATCATGCGCAGATCATCAGACCACGGGCACGGAGACAGAGATGACGCATCCTTTGATTACCCAGGACTTGATCGACAGCTACCAGAAGGACGGTGTTGTTTTGATCAAAGGGTTGTTTGCAAATCACGTGGACACGCTGCGCGACGGTATTGCGGCAAATATGGCAGAGCCGGGCCCGTACGCATCCGAGAACAAAAAGCAGGGTGAGACGGGCCTGTTCTTTGACGATTACTGCAATTGGCACCGGATCGATCAGTTTCGGGATGTGATAAAAAACTCTCCGGCGGCTGAGGTTGCGGCCGACCTCATGCAGTCACAAACCGTGCAGATGTTTCACGACCACGTCTTGGTCAAGGAACCGGGGACGTCGATGGCAACGCCGTGGCACCAGGACGGGCCTTATTACTTTGTTGAAGGTCGCCAAACGGTCAGTTTCTGGTCACCGCTGGACCCTGTAAAACAGGCGACATTACGCTGCGTTGCCGGGTCCCACCTGTGGGAAAAAGAAGTGTTACCAACGCGCTGGGCCTCGGAAGATGGGTTTTTCCCGGACGAGGGCCAGTACATACCCGTCCCTGATCCAGATGCCGAGGGCATGAAAGTGGTGGAGTTCGAAATGGAACCAGGCGATGCGGTTGCCTTCAACTATCGCACACTGCACGGAGCCCGCGGGAACCAGTCAGACCGCCGTCGCCGTGCTTTTTCGCTGCGTCTGGTTGGCGATGATGCGCGATATGTCGAACGTCCGGGTCGAACCTCTCCGCCATTTCCCGGCCACGACATGATCCCCGGTCAGCGGCTGCGCGAAGACTGGTTTCCGGTTCTGTTGCAGCGTTAGATCAAAGGCCCGGTCGGATCAGAACCACTGACCGGGTTCGATCAGCCCCAGATCCAGCAATTGGCTTGACGACCATTGAAACGGGACCGAGTTTCGCCAGCGAAACGTTGGGATGTCGAATGTCGATCCGGCGTTGCTTTTCAAGGCTTTGGCCGCTCGGAATGAGCAAATTGCTGCTGTCATGTTGTGGTGCCAGGGGCAGGAATAAGTATTGTACTCGGGTTCATCGAACGTGTGATCGGGCTGCAATTTCAGGTCTTTGCGGGACTTGAAAAGGGCGATCCGGTCGATGCGCCGTCGCTCGTACGGAATGTGGTCCTCGAACCGCCAGCGCAAACCACCTGACATATCCAACTGACGGTCGACTGGTTGGTCGTCTACGTCGTGGCGCGTGTGGGCGTAGTAGCCTGTGCTGTCCAGCATCGCGTGGTCCGGGGCGACACCGTTTGGAAAGTCGGTCAGATCACCCGCATACAGATCGACCACATGGCTGAGCATCGCATCCCGGCGCTCTTCTGTGTGAAAGGCCAGCAATTCGCCGACCGTACGGGTCTCGCAAAACGGAAAAAACAGGTATTCGGCGTTATAGCAGTAATACATCCAAAGCCCGGGCGCGGCCTGGATCAGCCTGTTGACCGTGTCAAACACCACCGTTCTAGGCGCGCAGGCCAGAGCGACGCGGTGGATGCGGTCCGATAGCTCGGGGTTCAGCGCGAAATCCTGCGGCATGAAGGCGATCAGGGATTTGAAACCCAGGTTCAGGTGGTGTTGGATGGTGCTGGCGATCTCAACATCGTCCTCGGCAAAGATCAGCGCGACAGGGCCCTTGGCCAGAGCGCTTTTGCCCGAGGTCAGAAAATCGTCAATTGAGTCGTACTGCATTGCCTGTCCGGTTCCACTTTGCTGGAATCTCCGGCCAAAATCGGGTAATCGCGCGGGCATTGCAAGCGGCGTTCGTAAGGTATAGACGACGCCGATCCCGCGAACGCAAAGGCTATGACCATGTCAGACCCCAAAAAGCTGTACATCAAAACTTATGGTTGTCAGATGAATGTCTATGACAGCGAGCGTATGGCCGAAACGCTGGGCGGGCAGGGCTATGTTGAAACCCAAAGCCCCGATGACGCGGATATGATTCTGCTGAACACCTGCCATATCCGGGAAAAAGCGGCCGAAAAAGTCTATTCCGAGCTGGGTCGGTTCAAAGGGTTGAAGGCCGAAAAACCCGATCTCAAGATCGGTGTTGCCGGCTGCGTCGCGCAGGCCGAGGGCGAAGAGATCATGCGTCGTCAGCCTCTGGTCGATCTGGTAGTTGGGCCGCAGAGCTATCACCGCCTGCCCGAGATGGAGGCGAAGACGCGCGAAGGCGCCAAGGCGCTGGATACGGATTTCCCCGAAGAGGACAAGTTCGAAAAGCTGAAGAACCGACCCAAGGCCAAACGAGGCCCGACGGCATTTCTGACCGTACAAGAGGGTTGCGACAAGTTCTGTGCCTTCTGTGTCGTGCCTTATACCCGAGGTGCCGAGGTCAGCCGCCCTGCTGACCGTATCCTGCGCGAGGCACAGGATCTGGTCGAACGTGGCGTGCGCGAGATCACTCTGCTTGGTCAGAACGTGAACGCCTATCACGGCGCAGGTTCGAACGGCGACATGACGCTGGCTGGTCTGATCTGGGAGCTGAACAAGGTCGATGGTCTGGAGCGCATTCGTTTTACCACCTCGCACCCCAATGACATGGCCGACGATCTGATAGAGGCGCATGGGACTTGCGAAAAACTGATGCCTTACCTGCATCTTCCGGTGCAATCAGGATCGGACAGAATCCTAAAGCGCATGAACCGCAGCCATACGGCGGAAAGTTATCTGCGACTGCTCGAACGCATCCGGGCTGCACGTCCGGATATCGTGATGTCGGGCGACTTTATCGTCGGGTTTCCCGAAGAAACCGAAGAGGATTTTCAGGCCACATTGGATCTGGTTGAGCAGGTCAAATACGGCTATGCCTATTCGTTCAAGTATTCCACGCGGCCCGGAACACCTGCGGCGGAACGGTCTCAGGTTGATCCTCAGGCGGCGGATGACCGCCTACAGCGCCTGCAAGCTCTGATCACGCGGCATCAGCGCGAAATTCAGGATTCAATGGTTGGGCGCACAGTCCGCGTCCTGTTTGAAAAACCCGGTCGCCTTCCGGGGCAAATGGTTGGAAAGTCTGAGTATCTGCATTCGGTACACGTGTCTGACGCGGATGTTGGAATCGGCGATCTGAAGGACGTTCGGATCACGTCGTCCGGTGCGAACTCGCTGGCCGGAGCGCTGGTTTGATCCTGTTTTAGGGTGTGTCCTGAATACTGTCGGTGGCGTTTGTTTCCAAAATTAACCCTTGATTTATGCCTTGGAACTATGTTCCGAGAAAGGTCAGATTTTCGGGGCGTGTGTTTTGTGCCCGTTAGAAACAAGATCTGCGCCGACCTGTTTTCAGGTTAGGACGATGGAGGGTGCGAGTGAAATTCCTGAAACGTTACTTTGGACCGGGCAGATATGTCGCCCTTTCGACCCTGCTGGTCTATTCCATCCTGTCCAGCGCGACAGTCGCGGGTAATCTGGATCAGGGCGTCACCGATGCGCCCGTTGTCAGCCCAAAACGGTTCAGCAGCGATGTAAACGCCTTTTACCTTGGGCTTTCCGGGGGCTATGCGACCGGGGGCACAGACAGGTTTGGTCTACGTACATCCACGGGGTCTCTTTTTGAAATAGGGGAAGTAGACCTGAGCGGTGGCTACGGTGGCATCCGCGGCGGATGGCGTGGCGTTTTGCCTGCCATGGGTGGTCGCGACTATGTCTACGGGTTTGAGCTTGGTTACGATTTTGGCTCGCTCGATGATGAAGTTTCAACTCAGATTGGCGGTGTGGATGTAACAGGTGGGTCCGAGGTATCTGATGTCTTGTCCGTGCGTTTTCGCAATGGGCTTAGCAACAAAAGCGGCACCGTTTTGTATTTCCTCACCGTTGGCTATGTGCAGGGTGACGTCACAACCACCAGCAGCATTACGTCCGGCACTGCGGTTCAGTCCCTGGAGGACGAAGGAAGTCGACCGGGGTTTTCGGCAAGCATCGGGGCCGAACACCGGCTGAATGAAAACTGGTCCATAACAGGCGAGTATGAATATGTGCAATTCGAGTCGGAGACGGTTGAATTCGACGGCGGGTTTTCAACAAAATCCACGCCGCGCTATCGCGGATTGAGATTTGGTTTGAACTACACCTTTTGATACCTACCCCTCAAAAGCCGCACGCCAAGGGATTTGCGGCAAGCGCGGTTTAAAACTCGGCGGTTTTACCATCCGCTACGGAAAAAATGAAACTGTGGCTTGCGCCCACCAAGATTTGTTGTCTACGCTCAAGATGAAAACGCCAACACAGGAGAACGTATTGGCCATCGGTGCCCTGACCCCACCGCAAAACGAAATGCCCCAGCGCGAGGCGTTTGTAGAATTTCCTGACAACCGGTTATTGATTGATCTGTGCGGCGAGTACGACCGCAACTTGACCGATATCGAACAGAAGCTGTCCGTCCAGATCGTGCGGCGCGGCAACCAGCTTGTTGTTATGGGTGACGAAGACGCCCAGAAACAGGCGATCGAGGTGCTTCAGTCGCTATACACGCGGCTTGAAGGCGGCCGCGATGTCGAGGCTGCGGATGTAGACCGCGAGCTGCGGATGGGCGGTGCGGAAAAAGGAACCGGTACCCGAGACGGCGACCAATTAGAGATGTTCAAGGGCGGGACGGTAGAGATCAAGACCCGCAAAAAACTGGTCGAGCCGCGCACTGATGCACAGAAGGCCTATGTCCAGTCCCTGTTCAATAATGAGCTGGCCTTTGGAATCGGCCCCGCCGGGACCGGCAAGACCTATCTGGCGGTCGCGGCAGGTGTGTCGATGTTCATCGGGGGTCATGTTGACCGGATCATCCTCAGTCGCCCGGCCGTCGAGGCGGGTGAAAAGCTGGGCTATCTGCCCGGTGACATGAAGGACAAGGTCGACCCCTATATGCAGCCGCTCTATGATGCGCTGAACGACTTTTTGCCGGGCAAACAACTGGCCAAGCTGATCGAGGAAAAGCGAATCGAAATTGCCCCGCTGGCCTTTATGCGCGGGCGCACGCTGGCCAATGCGTTTGTGGTTCTGGATGAGGCGCAAAACGCTACAACCATGCAGATGAAGATGTTTCTGACCCGGCTGGGCGAAGGCAGTCGCATGGTCATTACCGGTGATCGGTCTCAGGTTGACCTGCCACGTGGGGTTCAGTCCGGCTTAGCGGATGCTGAACGCTTGCTGAATACGATCCCAAATATCAGTTTCAACTATTTCACCTCGAAAGATGTCGTGCGCCACCCGCTTGTCGCCGCCATCATCGAAGCGTATGAGGCCGACTCGGGCCGCGAGACGAGGTAATCGTCAAAGCCCGAACAGGGCTTTGGACGGCGTGACATGAATCTTGAACTGATAATTGTTGATCCGCGTTGGCAGGGTCTTGAGGCGCTGGCGACACGCACCGTTCAGGCAGTGCTGGATCACTGCGACCTGGAGGCGGAGCTTTGCGAGATCAGCTTGCTGGCCTGCGATGACACCCGAATCGCTGAGTTGAATACGGAGTTTCGGGAAAAACCGACGCCCACCAACGTGCTCAGCTGGCCAGCCGAGGATTTGGCTGCAGAAACTGCCGGGCAGGCCCCGGAGTTGCCGACCCCGGACTTTACCGGAGAAATAGCACTGGGTGATATCGCTATTTCGTATGACACTTGTACGCGCGAAGCGGCTGAGGCCGGCAAACTCATGGACGATCACGTGACACACCTGATTATTCACGGAACGTTACATTTGCTGGGTTACGACCATATTCGTGACCTTGACGCCACTTTGATGGAGGCTGTTGAAGTCAATATACTTGGCAAACTGGGTATTGATGACCCATATAATGTGTAGAGATGGCCATAAGGCCGATTAATTGGATAGGTTTATGGGCGATACAGACGGCAGTTCTATGGCGGCGCAGAGCGCGCAACCGAAGAACAGCGGTGACAATGTTAACGAGAAAGCCGGATTTTTTTCTCGGATAGTGGACGCGCTTTCACCACAAAGCGACGCAGAGGTTGGCACGGCCAATGGGCACGAGGCTGACACAGTTCAGCCGCGCGGTATGATCAACTTGCGCCGGATGCGGGTTGAAGATGTCGCCATCCCAACGGCCGAGATTATCTCGGTTCCTTCAACCATCACCAAAGACGAATTGGCGCAGGTGTTTCGTGATAGCGGCCTGTCCCGGATACCGGTTTATGAAGGGACGCTCGATACTCCGCTTGGGTTTGTGCACCTCAAGGATTTTGCCTTGACCCATGGATTCAACGGGACGTCCAAGGAATTCGATCTGGTATCGATGCTGCGCACGTTGTTGTTCGTGCCGCCTTCGATGCCGATTGGCATTCTGATGACCAAGATGCAGACCGAACGTCGCCACATGGCGTTGGTGATTGACGAATATGGCGGTGTCGACGGGCTGCTGACGATTGAAGACCTGATTGAGCAGGTCGTGGGCGAAATCGCGGATGAGCATGACGCAGATGAAGACCAGCTTTGGGTGCATGAGAAACCCGGCTGCTATGTCGTTCAGGCCCGCGTCCCGCTGGACGAATTTGAGGCCGAGATCGGGCGTTCACTGACCAGTCATGAAGATGTGGACGAAGAAGAGATTGATACTCTGGGTGGTCTGGTCTTCATGCTATCAGGCCGCGTTCCGGCGCGGGGTGAGGTCGTGTTGCATCCCGAGGGCCCTGAGTTTGAGGTGATCGACGCAGATGCGCGGCGGATCAAGCGATTGCGCGTGATGTTGCCGGACCTTGTTGGATGAACCCTGCACAAGGCTGGCCCCTGTGGCTGAGACTTATACTGGCGGTCCTGCTGGGCGCGCTTGCGGCCTTTGGTCTTGCGCCATTTGGCCTCTGGATGGCGACGCTGCTAGCGCTGGTGCTGTTGGCACCGCTTTTTCTGTCCACTGAAACGCGGATTCGGGCGGCCTGGCTGGGTTGGGCTTTTGCGACCGGATATTTCGCCAATGCCCTCAGCTGGATCATCGAGCCGTTCCTTGTAGACGCAGAGCGCCACGCGTGGATGGCGCCCTTTGCGCTTGTCCTTATGGCGGGTGGATTGGGCTTGTTCTGGGCGCTGGCATTTTGGGTCGCGCGGCGTCCCGGTGCCAGAGCCGTTCAACAGACAACGTTTCTGGCCATCGCCATTTCATTGACGGAATGCGCCCGCGGTTATGTGCTAACGGGGTTCCCGTGGGCCGGGATGGCACAGGTCTGGGTCGATACGCCGGTCGCACAGTTGCTTTCGTTGTTCGGACCTTATGGTCTGGGCACGTTGACCTTGCTTGCAACCCTGCCTTTGGGCGCGGCGCTGACACAGCGCGGCGGGTTTGCCCTGCCGCTTGGCCTGACGTTGGGGGCTGTCTGTCTGGTCGCCGGATACGCCGCGACGCGGCCCGAGGTCACTGCCACCGGCAATGTTGTGCGTCTGATCCAACCCAATGCTCCGCAGCATCAGAAATGGGATCCCGAATTCGCGCCGCTCTTTTTTGCGCGTCAGATTGAACTCACAGCAGCACGGCCCAGGCCGGATTTGATTGTTTGGCCTGAAACGTCGGTACCCGCGTGGTTGGGCAGCGCGCAGCCTTATCTGGATGTCGTCGCCAAGGCGGCGCAGGGAACGCCGGTCTTTCTGGGCATCCAGCGTGGCGACGGCCCGCGCATTTACAACTCGATGATCTATCTGAATGAGGACGGCCAGCAGCAGGGTCTGTATGACAAACACCATCTGGCCCCGTTTGGAGAGTACGTGCCGTTTGGCGATGTGATGGCGAAGTTCGGCATTTACGGTATGGCGGCAATCACTGGTCACGGGTTCAGCGCGGGTCCCGGTGCTGCCCTGATGGATGCGGGTAAACTGGGCAAGGCGCTGCCACTGATCTGCTACGAGGCGGTGTTTACACAAGATGTTCTGTCCGCACCGGGCCGGGCGGATTTTCTGTTGCAGATCACCAATGATGCTTGGTTCGGTACGCGATCCGGCCCGTATCAGCATCTGGCGCAGGCCCAGATGCGGGCGATTGAACAAGGGCTGCCGATGATGCGCTCGGCTAATACCGGCGTGTCGGCAATGATTGATCCGCTGGGACGTATTACAGACGCGCTGGCACTGGGACAGGCGGGGTATGTCGACGCGGAACTGCCAGCACCCATGGCACCAACTTTTTATTCACGCTTGGGCGATAATCCGGTGATTTTTGCGCTTTTGGTGCTGCTTACGCTGCTCTGGCGCAACGCTGCACGGGGGCAAACACAATAACGGATTGACCCTGTCTTTGTGTGGGCGTATCCCCTCACATGCTTGTCACAACGGCTTCCTGGCGTGACGGGGAAATCTTAATGGAGCACTTTCATGTCCCGACAGAACTACACATTCACTTCGGAGTCCGTATCCGAAGGGCACCCGGATAAGGTTTGCGACCGGATTTCCGATGCCGTCCTTGATGCGCTTTTGAACGAAGAGCCAGAGGCGCGCGTGGCTTGTGAAACTTTTGCCACAACCAATCGGGTTGTCATTGGTGGTGAGGTGGGCCTGTCGGATCAGGACAAGCTGCACGACTATATGGGCCGCATCGATGAGATCGCCCGCGCCTGTATCAAAGATATCGGTTATGAACAGGACAAGTTCCATCACCAGACCGTCGAGGTGACCAACCTGCTGCACGAACAATCCGCGCATATCGCGCAGGGTGTCGACGCAGCCGGCGAGAAAGACGAAGGCGCTGGCGACCAGGGCATCATGTTCGGTTATGCGACCACGGAAACACCAGCATTGATGCCGGCGCCGATCCAGTATTCCCACGCGGTTCTGCGGCGGTTGGCCGAGGTGCGTAAAAACGGGACTGAACCGGCTCTGGGCCCGGATGCAAAATCTCAGCTGTCGGTGATTTACCGTGATGGCATGCCGGTTGGCGTCAGCTCAATCGTGTTGTCGACTCAGCACCTGGATGCCGCGCTCAGCTCGGACGATATCCGCGCTATCGTTGAACCGTACATTCGCGAGACCCTGCCCGAGGGCTGGTTGACAGCGAATACCGAATGGCACGTGAACCCCACCGGCAAATTCGTGATTGGCGGACCGGACGGTGATGCAGGTCTGACCGGACGCAAGATCATCGTTGATACCTATGGCGGGGCTGCGCCGCATGGTGGCGGCGCGTTTTCGGGCAAGGACCCGACCAAGGTGGACCGCTCGGCCGCTTACGCCGCGCGCTACCTGGCCAAGAACGTGGTCGCTGCTGGCATGGCCGAACGCTGCACCATCCAGCTGAGCTATGCGATTGGTGTCTCAAAGCCGCTGTCAATTTACGCCGATACGCATGGAACCGGCCAGATCGATGACGCGCTGATTGAAAAAGCTGTGGATCAGGTGATGGACCTGACACCTCGCGGCATCCGTCAGCACCTGGAACTGAACAAGCCGATCTACCAGCGTACCGCGGCCTACGGCCATTTTGGACGACAGCCCGAGGCAGATGGCGGTTTCAGCTGGGAGCGTACCGACCTGGCGGATGCGCTGAAAAAAACAGTCTGAGCTGAAACAAACCCAAGCGCGCCGCACCAGGCGCGCTTATTCGTTTCGGTGCAAGGCGTCGCAAGGCTTGCAACGCCGCAGCCCGCGCAGTATGGGCACGCCCATGAGCACCCAGACCCCAAAACGCCCGCGCAGAAACTTCTATGGCCGCTTCAAGGGCAAGACCCTGAAGCCCAGTCAAAAGACGTATCTCAGCGAAGACCTTGACGCCCTATCGCCGGGCGCTGTGGACTGGGATGTGAACCCCGAACGCACTCCGCTGGACCTAAAGGCGTTGTTTGGTGGCAAGGATGTCTGGCTTGAGGTTGGGTTTGGCGGTGGTGAACATCTGGTGCATCAGGCCGCAAACAATCCCGGTATCGGTATCATCGGGGCAGAGCCCTACATCAACGGTGTTGCCATGTTGCTGGGCAAAATCCGTCGGGCCGGGGTCGAAAACCTTGCCGTGCATCCCGGTGACGCGCGCGATCTTTTCGATGTCTTGCCCGAAGCCAGCATTTCACGTGCCTTTCTGCTCTATCCCGATCCCTGGCCCAAAACCCGGCACCATCGCCGCCGGTTTGTGACGCCTGAACACCTGGAACCTCTGGCCCGGGCCCTGAAACCGGGGTCGATTTTCCGCGTGGCGACCGACATCCCCGACTATGTCCGCCAAACGCTGGAGGAAGTGCCGCGCGCCGGGTTCGAATGGCTGGCTGAGCGCCCTGCAGACTGGCGCGAGCCGTGGGAGGATTGGATTTCCACCCGCTACGAACAGAAAGCCCTGCGCGAAGGGCGCACGCCGCATTACCTGACCTTCCGCCGCAAGGGCTGATTGCGGCTGGACCAAACGGCCCCAATTCGCTAATCGGCCTTAGACTGATAGCGCAAAAAGGAGCCCCCATGTCCGGACACGGCACGCCCATCCCGATGACCTCGCATCCCTGCGGCCCGCTGACCGGCACGGCAGAGGTGCCCGGCGACAAGTCGATCTCGCACCGGTCTCTGATCCTGGGTGCGATGGCTGTGGGTGAGACGAAGATCTCGGGTCTGCTAGAGGGCGAAGATGTTCTGGACACTGCCAGGGCCATGCGTGCCTTTGGGGCCGAAGTAACAGACCACGGCAATGGTGAATGGACAGTGCACGGCGTCGGTGTCGGCGGGTTTGCTGAGCCGGATCAGGTGATCGATTGCGGCAACTCGGGTACTGGCGTGCGATTGATCATGGGTGCGATGGCGACCTGTCCCATCAGCGCGACGTTCACCGGCGATGCCAGCCTGAACAAACGCCCCATGGCGCGGGTCACTGATCCTTTGGCGCTGTTTGGCACGCAATCCGTCGGCCGCTCTGGCGGGCGGTTACCGATGACCATCGTAGGTGCGGCCGAACCCGTGCCTGTGCGGTACGAGGTGCCGGTGCCGTCAGCGCAAGTGAAATCCGCCGTGTTGCTGGCCGGTCTGAACGCCCCCGGCAAGACAGTGGTAATCGAGAAAGAGGCCACCCGCGACCATTCAGAACGGATGCTGGCGGGCTTTGGCGCGGAAATCACCGTTGAGGACACGGATGAGGGCAGGGTGATCACTTTGACCGGGCGGCCCGAGTTGAAGCCACAGGTCATTGCCGTGCCGCGCGACCCGTCCAGCGCGGCTTTCCCGGTCTGCGCTGCGCTGATCACGCCCGGTTCAGATGTGTTGATTCCGGGCATCGGACTGAACCCTACGCGCGCGGGGTTGTTTACCACGCTGCGCGATATGGGCGCAGACCTGACCTATGAAAACGAGCGCGAAGAGGGCGGCGAGCCCGTCGCCGACCTGCGCGCAAAGTATTCGCCCAACATGAAGGGCATCAATGTGCCCTCTGAACGCGCGGCCTCAATGATCGACGAATACCCGGTGCTGTCTGTGATCGCAGCAAATGCCACGGGCACTACGATGATGAGCGGCGTGAAAGAGCTGCGCGTGAAGGAAAGCGACCGAATCGATGCAATGGCCCGAGGGTTGCGCGCCAATGGCGTCACCGTGGATGAGGGCGAAGACTGGTGGTCGGTCGAAGGCCTGGGCATCGGCAACATCCCCGGCGGCGGCACCTGCGAGAGCTTTCTGGATCACCGCATCGCCATGTCCTTCATGGTCATGGGAATGGGCGCCCAATCCCCGGTCTCGGTCGATGATGGTAGCCCGATTGCAACCTCTTTCCCGATCTTTGAGCCCCTGATGTCATCACTGGGTGCCAAGGTCGCGCGCACATGAGCTTTACGGTCGCCATCGACGGGCCTGCAGCGGCCGGTAAGGGGACGATTTCCAAAGGGGTCGCTGCGCATTTCGGTTTCGCTCATCTGGACACAGGGCTGCTGTATCGCGCGGTTGGCCGTCGTACGCTGGACGGAATGGAGCCTGTAGCCTCGGCCAGGGCTCTGACTGCTGAAGAACTGGAGCAGGGCGATTTGCGCACAGCTCAGATCGCACAGGCGGCCTCGAAAGTTGCTGTTATTCCGGATGTGCGTACTGCGCTGGTGGGTTTCCAACGCGCCTTTGCCCGTCGCCCAGGTGGCGCGGTTCTGGACGGACGAGACATCGGGACAGTTATTTGCCCTCGGGCCGAGGTCAAACTGTTCGTTACTGCCAGTGCCGAAGTTCGCGCAGAGCGGCGCTATTTGGAACTGAATGCAAAGGGTGCGGATGTCACTCGCGACCAGGTGTTGGCAGATGTCCGCGAGCGCGATGCGCGGGATGCCGAACGCAGCACCGCGCCGATGAAGCCTGCGGAGGATGCCATATTGCTGGATACCTCAGAGTTAAGCATCGAGGCGGCCCTCGCTCAGGCTGTGGCCTTGGTCGAGCAGAAACGGCCCGCGACGGGTTAACGCCGCGGGCCACTGGCTTAAAGCTCGCTGACAGCGATGCTTTTGATGTTTCCCCATTGATCGTCAGCCGTTTTCGATGTGGCGGGTACATCTTTCAGGAATGCGGCGCGCGTTTCAGCACTCAGGAACAGATACAGCTTTCCATCTGCAACCAGATACTGGTCCGGATCGCCGTCAAATTTCTTACCGACCGACACACCGAACGAACAGAACCCGCCATGTTGTGGCAGATAGGCGGCAGGGTTTGCCTCGAATGCTTCACGGTTTGCGGCGGTGGTGAAATAGTAAGAGGCACCGTCAAATGTTGCGGAGTTGGAGGCAAAACCTTCGACCGGATTGCCATCATTGACCAGCGCAACCAGATCGACACCATGCGCGGCCAACGGCGCGCCCGCGGCCGAGATACCGTTTGAAACGTTGATCTCATCGGCTGCAAAGGCCGGGGCCGCGATCAGCGGCAGGGTGGCAATCAGAGTCGTCAGGATAAGGGATTTCATTGCATTTTCCTTTTGTGTTCAGGGGCGGGTTGGTTGATTTTCCATCCGCTGAAACAAAGTTAGGGCGTGGGTTTTGAACGCGCTATCGCAGCAAGGCCAGCAAACCTTGCAGATCGTTCAAAGAAGTGAGCGTGCAGGAAAGGCTCTTCACTAAGCTTTGTTTGGTCAGTGCGCAGGCAGGTTCCTATGGTTAGGAAATTGCCCGCAGGAGAGAGACCATGATCCGACTAGCCCTAATGCTGATATTTTTGGCCGGAAGCCTGACAGCACAGGAGAGCGAGCCGCGCATGGACTACGAGCGTCTGGGCAATATCCTATTTGCGCTGGACCCCGATGCACAGCCGCATGGCCCCGGTTTTCAGATGACTGTGTCGGATGAGCTGGTTTTGGTGGTCATCGATTCCAATGCGGACCGGATGCGCGCCATGGTCCCCATCCGCAGCGCTGAAGGTCTGACCTCCGAAGACATGCAACGCATGATGCAAGCCAATTTCGACAGCACCCTGGACGCCCGCTATGCGATTGCCAATGGGATGCTGTGGGCCGCGTTCATCCACCCCTTGTCGTCGCTGGAAAAAGATCAACTGATTTCGGGGTTGGCGCAGACAGTCAATATCGCGAAAACCTACGGCTCGCTCTATTCTGGTGGCGCGCAGCAATATGGTGGCGGCGACAGCGAGAATTTGCAGCGTGATTTGATCGATGAACTGCTGAAAAAAGGCGAAGAGATCTGATACCCGCGGTCACACAGGAACTGGCACCGCCGCCCGATCCCCCAGCAGATACCGGATGACATCGACATAATCGAACACCAGCGAAACCACGAGTGTCAGCAGTACAACGCGTATGATCCACTTTGGCGGGGTCGGTATGTCGGAACGCCCTTGTTGCCGCCACAGGTAATAGGCCAGCGGCGTCCAGGCCACTGCATGTCCCAGACCCATCAGACGGACATATCCCATCTGCGAGAAGATCAGTATCACCCCAACTGCACCGAGCAAGCTGCCTACGACTGTGATCAATGCCGTCAGACGCGTTTGTCGCCAGATAACCAGTGTGATGGGCAGAACAAAGGCGCCAAACATCAGGATGTTCAACCAAATCTGAACCCATTGGGGTTGCTGCGCGACAATGAGGTCAAATTCTTCCATGGTTCGACTAAAGCTCCGGTCGCTGGGTCGATAAGTGTTGCCGGTGGGGTGCCGCAATAAACGGGTAGGTGCAACAGGGAAGAGCCGGGATCAGTGGAATGTGAACGCGGCAAGATTGTTTGGTCTGCTGGCGCGGAACCGCTTTCGACTTGCGAGACACCCGCCAAGCCGCTATAGAGCGCGCGTCGACAAGGCGATTTGAGCCATAAAACAATGAGACGAGCAGGGTCGGAACCAACCGGCCCTCTTTGTTTTGTGCACTAAGTCAGTTCGCCTGACCAATCTATTAAGACCGGCGGAGACAACCGCTCGGCCAGTAAAAACGTTATGTAAAGGAAAACACTGCCAGATGGCTGATACAACCATGGAGGAATTCGAAGCCCTCCTGAACGAAAGCTTCGAAATGGACACGCCCGAAGAGGGTTCTGTTGTCAAAGGCAAGGTTCTCGCAGTCGAAGCGGGCCAGGCCATCATCGACGTCGGCTACAAAATGGAAGGCCGCGTTGATCTGAAAGAATTCGCAAATCCCGGCGAAGCCCCTGAAATCGCTGTTGGTGACGAGGTAGAAGTTTACCTGCGCGCCGCAGAAAACGCCCGCGGCGAAGCTGTCATCTCTCGTGAGATGGCCCGCCGTGAAGAGGCATGGGACCGTCTGGAAAAAGCATACGCAGACGACCAGCGCGTCGAAGGCGCAATCTTTGGTCGTGTCAAAGGTGGCTTCACTGTCGATCTCGGTGGCGCAGTTGCGTTCTTGCCTGGTTCGCAAGTCGACGTCCGCCCCGTGCGCGACGCGGGCCCGTTGATGGGTCTAAAGCAGCCGTTCCAGATTCTGAAAATGGACCGCCGCCGTGGCAACATCGTTGTTTCGCGCCGTGCAATCCTTGAAGAATCGCGTGCCGAACAGCGTGCCGAAGTTATCGGCAACCTGACCGAAGGTCAGACCGTTGAAGGCGTGGTCAAGAACATCACCGAATACGGTGCGTTTGTTGATCTGGGCGGCGTAGATGGCCTGCTGCACGTCACCGATATGGCGTGGCGTCGTGTGAACCACCCATCCGAAATCCTGACGATCGGCGAGACAATCAACGTTCAGGTCATCAAGATCAACAAAGAGACCCACCGTATCAGCCTTGGCATGAAGCAGCTGCAGGACGATCCGTGGGATCTGGTTGCGGCCAAATACCCGCTGAGCTCGGTTCATCAGGGTCGCGTCACCAACATCACTGATTACGGCGCGTTCGTCGAGCTGGAAGCCGGTGTCGAAGGTCTGGTGCACGTGTCCGAGATGTCGTGGACCAAGAAAAACGTCCACCCCGGCAAGATCGTTTCGACCAGCCAGGAAGTCGACGTCATGGTTCTGGAAATCGATGGTGCCAAGCGCCGCGTGTCTCTGGGCCTGAAGCAGACTCAGCGCAACCCATGGGAAGTGTTTGCAGAAACACACCCCGAGGGCACCGAAGTCGAAGGCGAAGTCAAGAACATCACCGAATTCGGTCTGTTCATTGGCCTCGAAGGCGACATCGACGGCATGGTTCACCTCAGCGACCTGTCCTGGGACGAGCGTGGCGAGGATGCCATCCAGAACTACCACAAGAACGACGTGGTACAGGCCGTTGTGTCTGAAGTTGATGTCGAGAAAGAGCGTATCTCGCTGTCGATCAAAGCCCTGGGCGGTGACAAGTTCGCCGAAGCCGTGGGCGGCGTGAAGCGTGGCTCGATCATCACCGTTGAGGTCACCGCGATCGAAGATGGCGGCATCGAAGTGGAATACGAAGGCATGAAGTCCTTCATCCGCCGCTCTGACCTGTCGCGTGACCGTGCCGAACAGCGCCCCGAGCGTTTCTCGGTCGGTAACAAGGTCGACGTCCGCGTCACCAATGTCGACAGCAAAACCCGCCGTCTGGGTCTGTCGATCAAGGCACGTGAGATCGCCGAAGAGAAAGAGGCCGTGGAACAGTACGGTTCTTCCGACTCGGGCGCATCGCTGGGCGATATCCTGGGTGCAGCGCTGAAATCCGGCGACTAAGCTCGGGCCTCAGCCTTAGCCGGTTTTTCGGCCCCGCGTGACCGCGCGGGGCCGTTTTTGTTGCGAATCAATATGTTCCGATTTTTAGGCTTATTCCGGCGGTCGTTCGCGCTTGAGGCGAGGAATTTGGGCGAACAAGCGAAAAATTGCGTTACTTACCCGCAAAATGACCGCTTTGCCTAAAGAGTTTACGTTCCCCCGAACCGGCTTTTTTCCTATACTGTCCAAAGTAATAGACATGGTAAACCGGTCGCCTGGGAGGGAAATACTCATGATCCGTTCAGAACTGATTCAGAAAATTGCCGACGAAAACCCGCATCTCTATCAGCGAGACGTCGAGCGGATCGTGAATACTGTGTTCGAAGAAGTAACGGATGCGATGGCACGCGGCGACCGTGTCGAACTGCGTGGCTTTGGGGCTTTTTCCGTTAAACAGCGCGACGCGCGCGTGGGCCGCAACCCCAGAACCGGTGAGACCGTGCAGGTCGAAGAAAAATGTGTTCCGTTTTTCAAGACTGGCAAGTTGCTAAGGGATCGTTTGAACGGTAAAGCCTAGGCTATGATGCGTTACCTTCGATATGCTTTTCTGGCGGTCCTCGGGATCGTTCTTATCTCCATCTCTCTGGCCAACCGGGAATCGGTTGAGCTTAAGCTGATGCCGGACGCCTTTGCCGAACTTGTTGGCTTTAACCTCAGCACGTCCCTGCCGTTGTTTGTTGTCGTGCTGGGCGGTGTCGTCGCTGGCCTGATCATCGGCTTCCTGTGGGAATGGCTGCGCGAGCACAAACATCGCCGCGACGCCTCTGCCAAGACCAGCGAAGTGCGCAAGCTTGAGCGCGAGGTCAAGAAGCTTAAGAAAAAGCAGAATCAAGACCAGGACGAAGTGCTGGCGC
The DNA here is from genome assembly GCF_900172215.1 of Ruegeria meonggei. Lineage (GTDB taxonomy): Bacteria > Pseudomonadota > Alphaproteobacteria > Rhodobacterales > Rhodobacteraceae > Ruegeria > Ruegeria meonggei. The sequence goes on along the minus strand of NZ_FWFP01000013.1, from coordinate 72,386 downwards.
TTCTGGACGAGGCAAGCTGAGGCCCTTTAATGCCGGATGTTTCTGTAAAAATCTGCGGCCTGACCGCGCCGGATCACGTGCGCGCAGCAACCGACGCAGGTGCGCGGTACCTTGGGTTTAACTTCTTTCCCAAATCGCCCCGCTATGTCACGCCCCAGCAGGCGGCGGAACTGATGGCGCATGTTCCCGTCGGAGTGGCAAAGGTGGCCCTTGTTGTAAACGCCTCGGATGATCTGTTGGACAGCATCACGCAGGCGGCACCTTTCGATATGTTGCAATTGCACGGATCCGAACCGGTAGACCGGGTGCGCGACGTTAAAGAACGGTACGGCTTGCCGGTGATGAAAGTGATCGGCGTGGCCGACACTGAAGATCTCGCCGCCATTGATACTTACAGCGAAGTGGCCGACCAGCTTTTGATCGACGCTAAGGCCCCCAAGACCGCGGTTTTGCCGGGAGGGAACGGGTTGGCATTTGATTGGCGTTTGCTGGCGGGGCGTAAGTATTGGCGCAAACCCTGGATGCTGGCCGGTGGGTTGAACCCCAAAAACGTGGCCGAGGCGATCCGGATGACAGGTGCTCAGCAAGTCGATGTGGCCTCGGGCGTGGAAAGCGCACCGGGGGTCAAGGATGCCGCGCTGATGCGGGCCTTCATTGACGCGGTGCGATAGCCCTTAGGCGGGACAAAAGGCGCGTTTTGCCATGGCAAAACCCGTCGTCACCTCCTATGAACAACGGGAACGACGAGGGAGACACCCATGGCCAACGATCTTTTCAATTCCTTCATGTCCGGTCCCGATGAACAGGGCCGTTTTGGCATCTTCGGCGGGCGGTTTGTCAGCGAAACTCTGATGCCGCTGATCCTGGCGCTGGAAGAGGAATACGAGAAGGCCAAGGACGATCCGACCTTCTGGGCCGAGATGGAAGATCTGTGGACCAACTATGTTGGTCGCCCTTCGCCGCTGTATTATGCGGAACGTTTGACCCAGCATCTGGGCGGCGCGAAGATTTACCTGAAACGGGATGAGCTGAACCATACCGGCGCGCATAAGATCAACAACGTGCTGGGCCAGATCATTCTGGCGCGGCGCATGGGCAAAACCCGGATCATCGCCGAAACCGGGGCAGGGCAGCACGGCGTGGCAACCGCCACCGTCTGTGCAAAGTTCGGCCTAAAATGCGTGGTTTACATGGGCGCGCATGACGTACAGCGGCAGGCCCCCAATGTGTTCCGCATGCGTCTGCTTGGAGCCGAGGTCATTCCGGTGACATCTGGCCGCGGCACCTTGAAAGACGCCATGAACGATGCCTTGCGCGACTGGGTGACAAATGTGAACGACACGTTCTACTGCATTGGCACGGTGGCGGGTCCGCATCCTTACCCGGCGATGGTGCGCGATTTCCAGTCGATCATCGGCAAAGAAGCCAAGGAACAGATGCACAAAGCCGAGGGCCGTTTGCCCGACACGCTTATCGCCGCCATTGGCGGTGGCTCGAACGCGATGGGTCTGTTTTATCCGTTTCTGGACGACAAGGACGTCAATATCATCGGCGTCGAGGCGGGTGGCAAGGGAGTGAATGAAAAGATGGAACATTGCGCGTCTCTGACCGGTGGACGTCCTGGCGTGCTGCACGGTAACCGGACCTATCTGCTGCAGGATGACGACGGGCAGATTCTGGAAGGTTATTCGATCTCGGCTGGACTGGATTACCCGGGTATCGGGCCAGAACACTCGTGGTTGCATGAAATAGGCCGCGCACAATATGTCTCGATCACCGACAAAGAGGCGCTGGAGGCGTTCCAGCTGTGCTGCGCAACCGAGGGCATCATCCCGGCGCTGGAGCCCTGCCACGCATTGGCTCACGTCATGAAGATCGCGCCAGATTTGCCCGAAGATCACCTGATCTGCATGAACATGTGCGGGCGCGGTGACAAGGATGTGCAGACCGTGGCCAAATATCTGAACTTCGACATGTCGGATACCGAAGGTCGCAGCATCGATTGAGCCCAAAATACGACGGGCCCGGGAAAGCCTGGGCCGGTTCGACTAGTTTTGGGTCGCGTGGTCTTTCAGCAGGCGCAACGGCACCACTTCCAGTGCACGTTGATGGGTCGCTTCCAGATGCACTTTGGGGGCGCACCCTTCGTCATGGGCCTGAAGGAACCGTGCAGCGCACAGGCACCAGCTGTCCCCGGGCTTTAGCCCCGGAAAGTTGAAATCTGGGTGCGGGCTGCTCAGATCATTGCCTACGTATTTTGAGAAGGCCAGGAATTCGGCCGTCATCACCGCACAGACCGTGTGACTGCCCTGATCCTCGGGGCAGGTGTTGCAGGCCCCATCCCGAAAGAACCCGGTCAGCGGATCGCGCGAACATGGGGCCAGAGCGCCCCCCAATACGTTGATGCTGTCCTGTTTCTGCATGGCTTCACCTTACAGGCTTTGGGCGATCTTGCGGAACATCTCGATGTTTGCGTCGTTTACGCCGGGATCGCGAAACCTGCGATCTGCCCCAGTCGCAACAATCAGCATATCGCGGGGTTGATCAAAATAGATGTACTGACCATACACACCGCGCGCCAGAAATTCACCCTCATGCGCGCCAACAGGAATCCACCACTGGTATCCATAGCCGATCTTGCCGGATGCGGTCGGTGCGCTGGGCCAGACGGACTCGGCAATCCAGTCCGCAGGCACCAGTTGCTGGCCATCGTAAGTGCCGTTTTGCAGGATCAACTGGCCGAATCGGGCATAGTCGCGGGTGGTGAAGTTCAACCCGCCTAAAACAAAGGCTACGCCTGCACCGTCGGTGACGTAATAGCCGTCATGTTCCAACCCAAGCGGCTGCAATATCTTCTCGCTCAACAGCTCGGCAACGCTGCGGCCGGTTGCGCCGCGCACTACCATGCCGACAACATGCGTGTCGATTGAGACATACTGCCAGGTCTCGCCCGGCGCGGTGAAACTGTCCTGCAGCGAGGCTGCGAAATTGTCCAGTTCTCCGCCCAAGGCCACAACACGACCCATCCGGTTGATGTCCGAGTTGTAGTCCAGGTAGTCCTCATCAAAGGTCACGCCGCTGGCCATGTTCAACACGTTGCGGATCGTCACGCCTTCATAGGCCGAGCCTTCCAGTTTGGGCGCGTATTTCACCACCGGATCGTCCAGTGAATCGATTGAACCTTCGGCCAACAGGATACCGAAAAGGGCGGACAAATAGCTTTTGGCGACAGACCAAGATATCCGCCGGTCTTCGGCTGTTGTGCCCAGATAGTATTCCTCGAACCGGATCTGACCGCCTTGCATAACCAATAACGAGGTCACCGAGCGGTCTTCGATCCAAGTATCGGTGCCTTCCGGCAGGTCAAAGCCAGTGCCATAGCCAAGCTCTGATGTCGGCCCTTTGCCGCGTGGCAGGTCCACGGTTTTGAAGGCCTCATTCATATGGGAAAAGTTGTGAACGATCTTGTCTTCGGCAAACAGGGAATTCACGGCCACTAGGCGCTGAATTTCTTCTCGTTTCCAAATACCCACAACAACTGCGGCCAGCACCAGCATCAGCAGGATGCGCAGCACCCACTTCAACAAAGTTTTCATATGTCGCCTCCCATTTGCGTATCGTATTGGACCGTGCCCGGTGCCATTGGGCAAATGGGACGTTACGGCAAGAGATCTGGCTCTACCTGAATTTGTCCATCAGTTTCTGCATCGCTGAGCGGTCGTCAGGTTCAGAATGCGGCGCTGGTTTTGGCGCGGTTTTGGGTGCCTCCGCAGGTGATTTCGACGACCGCGGCGGGACCGTGCGCAGCGCAACCGCATTCATGAACTTGCCACCTTCGCCGTCGGCGAGATGACCTGCGCCATCCGAGACGCCTCGCAGGACATCATCCAGCCAGTCTGCATCAGCTTTGGAAAAGTCACCCAGTACATAGGGTGAGACCATTTCTTTTCGGCCCGGATGTCCGATCCCAAGGCGCACCCTGTCATAGGTCGGGCTGATGTGTTCGTGGATCGAGCGCAAACCGTTATGGCCCGCAAGCCCGCCGCCCGCCTTGACCCGCACCTTGCCGGGGGCAAGATCCAGCTCGTCATGGAACACCGTTACTTCGGTTGGCTCCAATTTATAAAAACGCATCGCCTCGCCCACTGTCTGGCCCGAGCGGTTCATGAAGGTTTGCGGTTTGATGAGCAGAACCTTTTCATGCCCCAGACGCCCTTCGGCGATTTCTGCCTGAAACTTGGACTTCCAGGGACCAAACCCGTGGTCATCGGCAATCCGGTCTACAGCCATAAAGCCGATATTGTGCCGATTGCGGGCGTATTTTGAACCCGGGTTTCCCAATCCGACAAACAACTTCATTGCTACGTCCCTATCTCAAGCGAGAAATGTACATCTGCTTGATCGCATGGTTTGTACTTGGGTTTCCACCCTCTGTGCACAAAGAAAAACGGGACCACAGGGGCCCCGTTTCGCAATCCAGAAAACTGGGTCTGGATTTATTCTTCTGCTTCTTCCTGACCAACGACTTCAACCTCGTCAACGGCCACTTCTTCGTCATCTTCGTCGTCGTCCGACGCAAGACCGGTCGGGGCCGAGATGTTCGCAATAACGAAATCACGGTCGATGGTCGGCTTGGTGCCACCCGGCAGATCAACCGACGAGATGGTCACAACGTCATTGATTTCCATGCCGGTCAGATCAACGGTGATCTTCTCGGGGATGTCGCCGGCGGTGCACAACAGTTCGACTTCCGGGCGGACAACGGTCAGAACGCCACCCTTCTTGATACCGGGTGCCTCTTCTTCGTTGATGAAATCAACGGGAATGAACAGCGCGATTTTGGTGGTCCGACGCAGACGCATCAGGTCCAGGTGGGTCGGCAGGTCTTTGACAACGTCACGCTGAACGTCGCGGCAGATGACACGGACGTCATCGTGGCCTTCAACCTTCAGGTTCCACAGGGTCGACTTGAACCGGCCTGCTTTCAGGCGCTTGAACAGGACGTTAAACGGGATCTGAATCGGCAGCGGTTCTTTGTCGCCACCAAAAACAATGCCCGGAACCATGCCATCGCGGCGTGCCTGACGAGCGGCGCCCTTGCCTGTCCCCGTCCGTTCCAGAGCTACGAGATCAGGAATCTCTCCAGCCATGATAATTCTCCAATGTTAGGGCGGGCATCCTCCAAGGCTGTATACCCGCGTGAAGCCGCGTCCTTAGCTTGATTCACTGGATTTGGAAAGGCCTGCCGCAGGATTATTTTTCAGCGAGGCTCTGCCTCGCGCTCCGGGATATTTTTAGCCAGATGAAGCTGGTATCCCTTGTTCATCTGGCTACAAGTATCCCCGGGGGAGGTGCCGTAGGCGTCGGGGGCAGAGCCCCTATACCGAGGTCGGTTCAGACAGCGGCCGATCAGGTCTGCCAACATCCGCCAAAATCTTGGGGCACTAGCACGTTGTGACGTCCCAGATCCTGGACGTGACGTTCGCCGCACAAGGCCATTGTGGTGTCCAGCTCTGTGCGGATGACGTTCAATGCCGTCGTGACGCCATTTTGACCCATGGCACCAAGACCGTACACGAATGCACGGCCGATAAAGGTGCCTTTGGCGCCAAGAGCCAACGCTTTCAGCACGTCCTGACCAGAACGAATGCCGCTGTCGAGATGGACCTCAACATCATTGCCCACGGCGTCCATGATTTGTGGCAACATCCGAATTGAGCTGAGTGCGCCGTCCAGTTGGCGGCCGCCATGATTTGAAACCACAATAGCATCCGCGCCCAGTTTAGCCGCCATTTTGGCATCTTCAGCGTCTAGTATCCCTTTCAGGATGACCTTGCCGCCCCACTGTTCCATCAATTTTTCGACCTTATGCCAATCCAGGCTGGGGTCGAATTGTTCTGCCGTCCATGCCCCCAGCGATGACGCATCAGAAATACCTTCGACATGGCCAACGATGTTACCGAATTCCCGGCGCTTCGCGCCCAGCATCTCAAGGCCCCAGGACCATTTGGTCATCAGGTTTGCGATGGTTTTTGCGGTCAGCTTTGGTGGGGCGGACAATCCGTTCTTCAGGTCCTTGTGCCGCTGCCCAAGTACTTGCAGGTCCAGCGTGATCACGAGGGCCGAACATTTAGCGTCTTTCGCCCGTTGGATCAGACGGCTTACGTAATCCTGATCCTTCATTGTATAGAGCTGGAACCAGAATGGTTTGTTGGTGTGTTCCGCCACGTCTTCGATCGAGTTGATCGACATGGTCGACAATGTAAAGGGTACACCGAAATCCTCGGCGGCTTTGGCGGCCTTCATCTCTCCGTCCGCATGTTGCATCCCGGTCAACCCGACAGGTGCCAGGGCGACCGGCATCGCGACCTCTTGTCCGATCATCTGCGATGCGGTCGAGCGCCCGGACATATCGACGGCAACCCGTTGGCGCAGCCTGATATCTTCAAAGTCTGAGCTGTTCTCGCGAAAGGTCTGCTCTGTCCAGCTGCCGCTTTCTGCGTAATCGTAAAACATCCTCGGAACGCGGCGTTCATAGATGCGGCGGAGATCTTCTATGGTTGTGATGACGGGCATTTTGGGGCGCTTTCGTCGATTTGGTTAAATTTTCATACCAATTTATTGACGCGTGGGTCAATCGCGTCCAGACAACAAAAAAGCCGCAGCAAGCAAAGAACTCACTGCGGCGGTTGAAAACGCGAATTTGGCTGTGGTCAGGCGGAGTGGGCTCCGTCGGCCAGCGATTTGACAAAGCCCAGGACATCGGGAACAGATTTGCCTTCGGCAATCTGACTGACAATGGCAGACCCGACCACAGCCCCGTCTGCGACACTGGCGATGGCTTTGGATTTGTCAGGCGTGTTGATGCCAAACCCAACAATCACCGGCAGATCGGTTGCCGATTTGATCCGGGCCACTTCGGGGCCGACATTGGTGGCCTGAGCCTCGGCCGCTCCGGTGATGCCGGTGATCGAGACATAGTACACAAAGCCCGAGGTGTTTTGCAGAACGCGGGGCAGGCGTTTGTCATCTGTGGTTGGGGTGGCAAGGCGAATAAAGTTGAGACCCGCCGCTTGTGCTGGCAAGCACAGTTCTTCATCTTCTTCCGGGGGCAGGTCGACGACGATCAGACCGTCGATCCCCGCGGCTTTGGCATCTGCCAAGAACGTGTCGACGCCCCGACTGTAGATCGGATTGTAATACCCCATCAGGACAATCGGCGTTGTGTCATCGGATTCGCGGAAGGCGCGCGCCAGATCCAGCGTGCGCTGCAAGGTCATGCCGCTTTCCAATGCCCGTTGACCCGCGGCCTGAATGGTAGGGCCATCTGCCATCGGGTCGGTGAAGGGCAAGCCCAGCTCGATCACATCGACGCCGGCGCCGGGCAGGCCTTTTACGATTTCAAGCGAGGTGTCGAAATCGGGGTCGCCTGCCATGATGTAAGACACAAAGGCCTTTTTCCCTTCGGCCTTCAGGGCAGCGAACTTGGCATCTATACGGGTCATCTGCAGTCCTTGCATTCAGAGTTGATCCTGATGTGCAGAAACTTTGACCGGAAATCAATCCCGCCAGGGCCAGATTGCGTCAGAACCCGTAGTGATAGCGCAGTAACACTGAGTTTACGCCCGGGTTGGAGGAGTTGGTACTAGCGTTGGACTTATGCGCCACGGCCACCGAGATCTTGTTTCCGCGGTCCAGCGTGTAGCCAACACCCAGCAGGCTGCGGATCTGAAAGTTGCCACCCAGATCGTTGTCGTCGTCCCCGGCGTTGAAATAGCCCGGCATGACACTGAGTTCGGCAAACCAGCGGTCGGACAGATTGTAGAGACCGACCAGTCCGGCACCGATATGAGTATCTCCGGCGGTGTCCACCGACAGCGCCGCGCCCAAGCCTGCGCTGAACCGCGTCGCCTGGTGAAAAGGTCTGTGCTGATACTCGAGCGAAAAAAGCGCATGATCGTCTGATGCGCCGCTCGAGAAGTCTGAATAGCCTGCGCCAAATATGACGGATTGGGCCTGAACGGCAGTGGCCGTTGCCATTAGGAAAACGGAAAGAATGAGTGATTTCATGGTCGTAATTCGTCAGTTCTGTTGCGCGTTATGAAACATTTGGTGACGCTGGATCGATGATTGCAACCATCCAGTTATCAACTGTGCTTGACAGATGTGTGATGTTGCAAAACGGACTCGGCCCAATTTGGGCCTCTGGGTTGCGCATTTCTCCTGACCTGCATAGAAGACGCCGTCGTATCGCTTCAGGAGGCCAGCATGGGCTTTAAAATGGGAATCGTGGGTTTGCCGAACGTCGGCAAGTCGACTCTGTTCAACGCGTTGACCAAGACCGCGGCCGCGCAGGCGGCGAATTTCCCGTTCTGTACCATCGAACCAAATGTGGGCGATGTTGCGGTCCCTGATGACCGGCTGGACAGGCTGGCCGCGATCGCAAGTTCAAAGCAGATCATCCCGACGCGGATGACGTTTGTGGATATTGCCGGTTTGGTTAAAGGCGCCTCGCAGGGGGAAGGGCTGGGCAACCAATTTTTGGCCAATATTCGTGAGACCGACGCGATTGCCCATGTGTTGCGCTGTTTCGAAGACGGTGACGTGACCCATGTGGATGGGCGCGTCGATCCGGTAGCCGATGCCGATACCATCGAGACCGAACTGATGCTGGCCGATCTGGAAAGCATCGAAAAGCGCCGCGCCAATCTGGTGCGCAAGCTGAAGGGCAACGACAAAGAGGCTCAGCAGCAGGAACGCCTGCTGGCCGAGGCGCAGGCGATGCTGGAAAGCGGCAAGCCGGCCCGTCTGGTTGAGGTCACCGCCGAAGACGACAAGGCCTGGAAAATGCTGCAATTGCTGACCACCAAACCGGTGCTTTACGTTTGCAACGTCTCAGAGGAAGAGTCCGCCGAAGGCAATGAATACTCAGCTCGCGTAGCCGAGATCGCCGCAGCACAAGGCAACGCGCACGTCATCATCAGCGCCAAGATCGAAGAAGAGATCAGCCTGCTGGAAGAAGATGAGGCCCAGATGTTCCTGGAAGAGATGGGCCTGGAAGAGCCCGGCCTCGATCGTCTGATCCGCGCAGGTTACGACCTGCTCAAGCTCGAGACCTATTTCACCGTCGGCCCGAAAGAGGCACGTGCCTGGACCATCCGTACCGGAACCGCCGCGCCGCAGGCCGCCGGAGTGATCCACGGCGATTTCGAAAAAGGCTTCATCCGTGCCGAAACCATCGCCTATGACGACTATATCACCGCCAATGGTGAGCAGGGCGCGAAAGAAGCGGGCAAGATGCGGGCCGAGGGCAAGGGATACATCGTCAAGGATGGCGATGTGATGCATTTTCTGTTCAACACGTAGAGCCTGAAGGATGACGCATTGGGGTCGAAGTGAGAACAGGCTAAGTCCGCTATAAGCTCTTATGGTTGCCCAAGATTAACTTAACAACCATTTGCCCAATGGGCATTAGCATAAGACCCACTATGGCTTCCAAACCAACTACATTAGGTGAAGTGCTCTCAAAAGGTTTTGCCTCAAAACAAGACCGCAATACCGTCGCATGGTTATGGTGCACCCTGCAAAGGCTCTTGAGCTTTGGTCTGTTGGTTTGCATATCTGCACTGTCTGTGTGGTGGCTTTTAGGATCGTCAGGTTCGAAGAACACTCAGGTTTTGATCCTTCTGTCTGCACTTGTTATCATTTGGTGGTTTGTAGTTCGCAGAGTTCGCACAGGTAAACAGCACTTCTTGTTGGCCAATGACCGTCAGGGGTTTTTGCGGGGTCTCAGACTGGATGAAAAAACGGCTGTTTTTGATGGCAGCAATATCTACCATCTTGGGCATGACAACGGATTGGATGCACAACCGCTTGGTGAGATCGCCAATCTGCTCCGCTCACAGGGATACCGTATCGTTTGTTTCTTTGATGCCAGTATTTTTCATACACTCAGTGAACACGGGGCTTTTCCAAGCAGCCAACGACATTCTTTGATCCTGCTGGCACAAATTTTTGGCCTCAAAGAAGACGAGGTTTATGTCGTTCCTGGCGGCGTTCAGGCAGACAAGTATATTTTAGAGGCTCTGAAACACATGCCGATCTCTTTTGCCGTGACCAACGACAAATACCGTGACTACGCAAGCAAATACCCGACTGTGATGAAGGATCATCTTTGGCGTAAGGGCGTGGTGATTTCAGATGGTGAAACCAAGCTGCTTCAGCATCGAGTTTAAGACTGACAATAGTAGATTATCAAACAGCTTCTAATTCTGCAGAGTTGGCTTTTGCTTTGCGTTTGAAACGTCCAGTTGTTTGAATTCTCGCACCAATACCAAACCGCCCCTCGTCGGGCTCTGCAGTAACTCTCGCTTTCCCCCCGCGCAAAACCCGCTAGTCTGCCGTTCAACCTGCCCCCTGGGATAACCTTAGATGATCGAGATCCGCGACCTGCAATTGCTCAGCGCTTTGGCGCGGCATCGCCATTTCGCCAAGGCGGCCGCGGAATGTGGGATTTCGCAGCCAGCATTCTCGATGCGCATCCGCAATCTTGAGGACCGGCTGGGCGTGTCCATCGTGCGGCGGGCCAACCGGTTTCAGGGCCTGACCGAAGAAGGTGAGATGATCGTCCAGCGGGCGCGGCGTATTCTTGATGACACCAAGGCCCTGGAGCAACAGGTGCTGGCCGCCAAGGGCGAAATCACCGGGACATTGATCCTTGGGGTGATCCCGACAGCGATTGCTTTTACCGGTCGTCTGACCAAACGCTTGCGGCAGGCCCATCCCCGGATCGTGACGCGGATTGAAACCATGTCTTCAACTGCGATCCAACATCGGTTGGACGAGGGCAGCCTTGATGCCGGTGTGACTTATGGCGACAGTATCGGCACAGATCTGCGGCAGGTTCAGCCTCTATACGAAGAGACCTATGTTTTGCTGCTGCCGTCCCACATGACGGATGAAACCGGCCCGATCCCCTGGGCACGGGTGGCCGAATTCCCGCTCAGCCTGCTAGAACCGCGAATGCAGAACCGGCGCATTCTGGACCATATCTTCGAAGAACAGGGGCTGCATCCGGATGTGGTGGCCGAGACCAGCGGGTTTACCGCCTCGATGGTGATGGCGCGCGAGGGGTTGGCGGCCACGGTTGTCCCTCGTGTTCTGGTGCGGGCACTTGGAGAGCTGAAGGGCACGAAAGTGCTGCCTTTGGTGGATCCGGTTGTCAGCAAACCAATTTGTTTGGCCACACTGATACGCGAGCCGGAATTGCCAACGGTCGAGGCTTTGCGCGCGGTGGTGACGTCTTTACGGTGATAACCTGTCGTTATCGTGCGATAGTAATAAGCGATTTGACGATATGCTAGTCTGATGAGAAACGAAGTCCTAATCGGAGGGCATCATGGCACCATTAGATACCAAGCCATCAGGCGCACCCAAGGGCGTCTGGAAGTCAGGTAAAGGCAAGGGGCGGCACACGCCCAAAGGCCGTCAGTTCACGGATGAGGCACAGGTCGAAATTGCGCACCTGCTGGGCGATCGCCCCCGGCGCCGTGATCTTCTGATCGAGTTTTTACATTTGATTCAGGACGCGCATGGCCATATCAGCGCCGACCACATCGCCGCCTTGGCCGTGGATATGCGCCTAGGTCAGGCCGAGATTTATGAGACCGCCACCTTCTATGCCCATTTCGATGTGGTGAAAGAGGATAAAGCCCCGCCACCCGCGCTGACCATCCGGGTCTGCGATTCCCTGTCTTGCGAAATGGCTGGTGCCCAGCAGTTGCAAAAGGCGTTGGAGGATGGGCTGGACTCGTCTGAGGTTCGCGTGCTGCGCGCGCCCTGTATGGGCCGCTGCGACACCGCCCCTGTGCTGGAGATCGGTCACAACCATATCGATTACGCGACCCCGGAAAAAGTGCAGGCGGCGATTGCGGCCGGTGACACCCACGCCCATCTGCCCGAATATGAGGCCTTTGCCGCCTATGCCGCCAACGGCGGCTATGCCAAGCTGCAAGAGCTGCGTGACAGCGGTGATTGGGAAAAGGTGCAAGAAGACATCCTGTCCTCGGGCCTGCGCGGTCTGGGTGGCGCAGGTTTCCCGTCTGGCAAGAAATGGGGTTTTGTTCGCATGAACGAAGGTACCCGCTATCTGGCTGTGAACGGCGATGAGGGCGAGCCCGGCACGTTCAAAGATCGCTACTATCTGGAGCGTATGCCGCATGTTTTCCTTGAGGGTATGTTGATCGCTGCTTGGGCGGTCGAGGCAGAGACCTGCTTCATCTACATGCGTGATGAATACCCTGCGGTGCTGGAAATCCTCGCCCGCGAGATTGCCGCGTTGGAAGAGGCCGGGATCGTCGAAAAGGGTTACATTGACCTGCGCCGGGGTGCTGGTGCTTACATCTGCGGTGAAGAATCCGCGATGATCGAGTCGATCGAGGGAAAGAAGGGCCTGCCGCGTCACCGTCCTCCGTTCGTGGCGCAAGTTGGGGTCTTTAACCGCCCAACGCTGGTGCACAATGTCGAGACGCTGCATTGGGTGTCAAAGATCTGCCGCGAAGGGCCGCAGGTTTTGAATTCTGTCGAAAAGAATGGTCGCAAAGGTTTGCGTAGCTATTCCGTTTCGGGCCGGGTGGCCAATCCGGGTGTATTCTTGCTGCCCGCAGGGTCAACCATTCTGGACGTGATCGACGCCGCCGGTGGTATGGCCGAGGGTCACGCCTTCAAAGCTTATCAACCGGGCGGGCCGTCTTCGGGCTTGCTGCCAGCCAGCATCGACGATGTGCCGCTGGATTTCGACACGCTGCAGCCGTTGGGCACCTTCATCGGCTCTGCCGCTGTGGTGGTCCTGTCCGATCAGGACGCGGCCCGCGACGCCGCGCTGAATATGCTGCGGTTCTTCGAGGATGAAAGCTGTGGCCAATGCACGCCTTGTCGGGCGGGTTGTGAAAAGGCGGTCAAGCTGATGCAGGCTGACACATGGGATCAGGACCTGCTGGAAGACCTGTGCCAGGTCATGGGAGATGCCTCGATCTGTGGTCTTGGGCAGGCGGCCCCGAACCCGATCCGCCTGGTCATCAAACACTTCGCTGACGAAATCTGAGGGAGACAGAGCAATGCTTGATGCAAGCCCAACAAAGACCGTCACCTTCAACTTGAACGGAAATGACGTCACCGTGCCCGAAGGCTGGACCATCTGGGAAGCCGCCAAGGGGCAGGGGTTCACCATCCCGCACCTGTGTCACAAACCGGCACCAGGCTACACGCCTGACGGCAATTGTCGCGCCTGTATGGTCGAGGTAGAAGGCGAGCGCACATTGGTCGCCTCGTGTATCCGCCCGGCAGCGGAAGGCATGGTGGTCAAAACCGACACCGACCGGGCCGAGAAATCGCGCGCTCTGGTGATGGAGCTGCTGGTGGCCGATCAGCCCGAAGTGGCGCATGATAACTCCAGCCATTTCTGGGGCATGGCAGCGATGAACGGCGTCGATGACAGCCGCTTTCCTGCGAAGGAACCTGCGAAAATCCCGCTGCTGGATGACAGCCACATCGCGATGCGCGTCAATCTGGACGCCTGTATCAACTGCAACCTCTGCGTTCGCGCCTGCCGGGACGTGCAAGTGAACGATGTGATTGGCATGGCCGGTCGCGGGCACACCGCGCAGGTCGTGTTCGACCAAAACGACCCGATGGGCGAGTCCTCTTGTGTGGCCTGTGGCGAATGCGTTCAGGCCTGCCCGACCGGCGCACTGATGCCCGCAACGGTGCTGGACGACCAACAGCACGGCGACAGCAAGGATTACGATTCCGAGACCGAAAGCGTCTGCCCGTTCTGCGGCGTGGGCTGCAAGGTCTCGCTCAAGGTCAAGGACGGCAAGGTCAAATACGTCGAAGGCATCAATGGCCCCGCCAACGAAGGCCGTCTGTGCGTCAAAGGCCGGTTCGGGTTCGACTATATCCACCATCCGCACCGTCTGACCAAGCCGTTGATCCGGCGCGAAGACGCCCCTGCCAAGGGATTGAACGTTGATCCCGGCAATCTGGGTACGCATTTCCGTGAAGCGACATGGGAAGAGGCGATGGATCTGGCGGCCACCAAGCTGAAGACGCTGCGAGATGAAGATCCGCGCAACGTCGCTGGCTTTGGATCGGCCAAATGCACCAACGAAGAGGCGTATCTGTTCCAGAAGTTCATCCGTCAGGGTTTCCGCCACAACAATGTCGATCACTGCACGCGTTTGTGCCATGCCTCATCCGTGGCGGCGCTGATCGAAAACGTCGGCTCGGGCGCTGTGACCGCGACATTTAACGAGGTCGAAAACTCGGACGTGGTTATCATCATCGGGGCCAACCCGATTGAAAACCACCCCGTTGCCGCGACCTATTTCAAGCAGTTCACCAAACGCGGCGGCAAGTTGATCGTGATGGATCCGCGCGGCGTTGGGATGCGCAAGTTTGCCGATGAAATGCTGCAATTCCGTCCGGGTGCTGATGTCTCGATGCTCAACGCGATCATGAACGTGATCGTTGAAGAGGAACTGTACGACAGCCAGTACATCCACCGCTGGACCGAGAACTGGGAGGCCGAGAAAGAGCATCTGCGCGCCTTCACGCCTGAGGCGATGGCCCCGATCTGTGGTATTGAGCCGGCTCAGCTGCGCAGGGTCGCGCGTACCTTTGCGCAGGCCAAGGCTGGTCTGATTTTCTGGGGTATGGGCGTCAGCCAGCATATCCACGGCACGGATAACTCGCGCTGCCTGATCAGTCTGGCGTTGATGACCGGAAATGTTGGCAAACCGGGCGCAGGTTTGCACCCGCTGCGGGGTCAGAACAACGTGCAGGGTGCCTCGGACGCCGGTTTGATCCCGATGTTCCTGCCGGATTACCAGTCGGTTATGGATGATGACATTCGGGCCAAGTTCAACAATGTCTGGAACTCGGACGACTTCTCGAACGAAAAGGGACTGACGGTCACCGAGATCATCGATCAGGCTTATGCGGGCAACATCAAGGGCATGTATATTCAGGGCGAAAACCCGGCCATGTCCGACCCGGATGTCGGCCATGCGCGCGAAGCGCTGGCCAAGCTTGAGCTGATGATCGTGCAGGATATCTTCCTGACCGAAACGGCGAACTATGCCGACATCATCCTGCCCGCGTCGGCGCTGTATGAAAAGAACGGCACGGTGTCGAACACCAACCGTCAGGTGCAGCGTGTGCGACCGGCCGTGACGCCACCGGGTGAGGCGCGCGAGGATTGGAAGATCACGGTCGAGCTGGCGCAGCGCATCGGGTTGAACTGGGACTATACAGACGTGTCTGAGGTCTTCGCCGAGATGAAGCTGACCATGGCCTCGCTAGATAACATCACGTGGGACCGGCTTGAGACCGAGACGATCACCTATCCGTCGCTGTCCGAAACCGATCCCGGTCAGGCGATCGTGTTCGGCGATGGCTTCCCGCGTGCTGATGGACGGGCCAGGTTCACCCCGGCCAGCGTCATCCCACCGGATGAGGCCCCGGATGAGGAATACCCGATGATCGCCACCACCGGCCGTCAGTTGGAACACTGGCACACCGGATCGATGACCCGTCGCGCCACGGTTCTGGATGCTGTGGAACCGGAAGCGAACTGCTCGATGAACCCGCGCCAGCTGAAACTGATGGGGATTGAACCGGGTGAGTTGATCCGCCTGACCACGCGTCGTGGATCGATCGAAATAATGGTACGTGCGGACCGCGCGATTGCCGAGGATATGGTGTTCATCCCCTTCGCCTATGTCGAAGCTGCGGCGAATATCCTGACCAACTCGGCCATCGACCCTTATGGTAAAATCCCCGAGTTCAAATTCTCGGCCATTCGCGTCGAAAAGATCGAAGACGCTATCGCGGCGGAGTAGGTGCATTTTATCCGTGTGCAAGGCGGGCTCAATCGGGCCCGCCTTTTCGCGTCTTGACAGCGGGTTGGTCGCGGCCAACCCTGAGACAGGCCGTGATGATGGAGATGAGAATGGCGCGTCGTTTCGTTGATCTTTCGGTTCCGTTGGAAACCGGTATCGTTTCTGACCCGCCGATCATGTTGCCGGAAATCGAATATCTGACCCATGACCAAACCGCGGAACAGGTCATGGCGTTCTTTCCGGGCTTGCAGAAAGAAGATTTGCCGGGGGGCGAGGGCTGGGCCATTGAGCGGCTTCAGATCGCGACCCATAATGGCACCCACTTGGACGCGCCGTATCATCATCATTCCACCATGAACAAAGGCCAGCGGGCGATCACCATAGACGAAGTACCGCTGGAGTGGTGCATGAACCCCGGTGTAAAACTGGATTTCCGGCATTTCGAAGACGGCTATGTTGCGTCCGCCGCCGATGTTGACGCAGAACTGAAGCGTATCGGTCATGACTTGCAACCGCTGGATATCGTGGTGGTGAACACCGCAGCTGGTACACGGTACGGGCAGGCTGACTATCTGACAAAAGGCTGCGGCATGGGTCGCGAGGCGACCATGTACCTGACCGAGCGAGGTGTTCGTGTCACTGGAACGGATGCCTGGAGCTGGGATGCGCCATTTCCTCTGACTGCCCGCCAATATGCCGAAACGCAGGATCCCTCGATCATTTGGGAAGGGCATCGTGCTTCGATGGACATCGGCTATTGCCACCTCGAAAAGCTGACCAATCTCGAAAACCTGCCGCCTTCAGGTTTCGAAATCTCGTGCTTTCCGTTCAAGATCAAAGGGGCCTCGGCAGGGTTTGTGCGCGCTGTCGCGATTTTCGAGACCGAAGAAGGAACACCAGATGAGTGAACCACTAAGCGGCCATGACGGCCCATATGATGCGCCGATTGTTGTTCGGGGGTTCTCGGTGCTGCCAGAGTGGATTGACTATAACGGGCACATGAATGTTGGATTTTATGGTGTGGTTTTTGACATGGCGCTGGAACGGCTGATGGTCGATCATCTTGGGCTAGGAGAGGGTCAGGTCGCCGCACTTGGGCAGGGGCCCTATGTGCTGCAATCAAGTATGAATTTTCTGCGCGAGGCCCAGCCGGATGAGCCTCTCTATTTCCGGTTTCGGATGCTGGATGCCGACCAGAAACGCGGCCACTATTTTGCGCAGATGGTCTCGGGTGTTGATGATGTGGTCTGCGCCACGCAAGAGGCGTTGTTCATGAATGTCAGCCACGCGACAGGGCGGTCGGAACCCTATTCGGATTGGGCTGCCGCGCGGCTGGCGCGTATGGTCGCTGATCACGCGGATCTGGAGCCCGCGTCGCAGGTTGGGCAACAGATTGGCATTCGTCGAAAGTAAGCGCCTTTAGTAGTCTCGTTCGAAAAATACACCCACGCCGGTTTCACCACGTCCGTCGACCGTGCCGCGTACGGTGAAATTGTCGGTTACGCCCAGGTTCAGGTTTACCTCGGTATCGCCCTCGGTGTTGACGGTGAAATCAGTATACAGATTGTCGCTGAGGTATGCGCCTGCGCCCAGACGCCCCGCGCCGCCTGCTGATGCGCCGATATCTACCGTGTCGACACCGGTTGCATCCCTCAGCCCCTTGGTTGCGTCACCGCCGGCGCCGCTGAGTTGTGCCAATGACGCCGCCATCTGGGCAATTACAAAGGGTGACAGTTCCGAGAACCGATTGCCGAACAACAACATGGCCAGCGCCTCTTCTGTCGGGCGTTCAGGGTCTGAAAACACGTCGACCTCAGGCGCATCCAATGGACCGGCGATTTCGATTGTGGCGGTCCCGTCCGAGGTGCTGGTCGAGGATTCGAACTCGATATACGGCGTCAGATCCCCCTGCAGGGTCACGATACCCTTGGTCAGCGCCAACCGGCGTCCCAGAATATCAAAATTGCCGCGGATCAATTCGATCTGACCAGACGGGATGACCGAGGTTGTAGTCCCGCCAATGAATAACCGGCCACCAAGTTCGGCATTCACACCGCGGCCACGGACAAACACCGCTTTGGGGGCCAACAGGCTGATATCCAGCGCGATGCGGGACTCACCTTTGGTGGCATTCTCATCGACTACCAGGCGCGCGCGCTCGCGGGTCAGATACGCGGGTGCGCTTTCGTTGACATGTTCGATGTCCGGGATAGGTGCCGCGCCCACCGCACCGGCGGCAGCGGCGAGGTTGATGTTGGTTTCTTCAAACGTGATCTGCCCTGAAATCGCGCTGTTACCTGCTAATGCGCCGGTCATGGCGATCTGACCGTTCAGGGTGGTTTCGTACAACAGCCTGTCCGTCAGAACGAGGCTGTTGAGCTGGGTGACGATGTCGGCATTGAATGGCGGCGTCAGATCCACGGGTCCGGCGACCGTAAAGTTACCACCCGCCCGCACTCCGCCATTCAAGGAAATCGTCGCGCGGCTTTGTGCCAGATCGACCGACCCGCTGATGCCTGTGATCGTCTGCCCGATGCCCGGTATCGCCATTGAGGTGCCCGAGGTTGTGATCGAACCGCTAAGCGCATCCAGTGCGGGTTCGCCTTTCAGCGCCAGGTCAAACCGGGCCGTTCCGTCGATTTTGTTGGGCGATATAAACAAGTTGGCGACACCGATATTGATCCCGCCAGTGGCCTTCAGATCCGCCTCGCCGGAGCCTTCATCGAAGGTTCCAGAAACATTGCTGCTGATCTGCGCTGGCCCGTCGGCCTTGGCATTGACGGTCCAGACGCCGTTGTCGCGCTTGGCATTGCCTTTGGCGGAGACGGTGCCGGGAAACTCGGGCGCAAACCGTTCGATCCTGTTCAGCTTGGCATCAAAATCCACGTCTGCCGAGCCGTCATTGTTCACCTGACCTTTGAGCGAGGCGAAAGAGCTGTCCGGCCCGCGCAGGTTGGCTGTGCCTTCCAGCCCGGACGCGGTCGGGGCAACATTGCCATCCAGCGTCAGTGGCCCCGACAGTGTGGTGGCGATCCGCGACATGTCGTCCAGAACAACGGAATAATCCAGACCGCCAGAGGCGCGATCTACTTTCCCCGACGCATTGGCCGAAAGGGCGGTGCCTTTCAGGCTGAAGGTCCGCACATCCAGACCCTCATCGCCGTTTTCGGCATCGACGGTCAGGGTGGTCCGCCCCTTGATCAGCTTGTCGACAATATCGATGCCGGTCTGAATGTCGTCGGCGTTCAGATTGCCTTGCACATCAAACACCCGGCTGGAAAGGTTGCCGTTGCCTTGCACTGTAGCGTCGAGGGACCCGCCGAGGTCGCGGCCGGCAAGGCCCGAAAACAGCGAAAGATCGGGTGCGTTCACGCGGGCGTTCCCATCAACTGACAGATCTCCGGTCGGGTCGTTCACGGTGGCGGCAACCTGCGCGGTCAGGGCGGTTCCGTTGACGGTCGCTTCACGGATCTCAATCTGATCAGCCGTGCGCGCTCCATCCCATGTGATCGAGGTCTGCCCGCTCAGCAGTGGATCGATCTCGGGCATGCCGGTTTTAATGTCTTGCCCTTTGATGCTGGCGGTTCCGTCAAATTCCAGCGTTTGCACCGTGCCTGTACCGTTCAGCTGTGCCTGCAAGGAACCGCCAAGATCACGCTGGGCCAGACCCGAAAAGACGGCCAGATCGGGCGCGTTCACGCTGGCTTGCCCGGTGATGGAGAGATTGCCATCAGGCGTAGTGACCTCGCCACTGGCCTGGGCCTGTGCAGCCTCGCTGTTCAGCTCGAACGCGCGGATGCTGATGCCATCAGAGCCGCGGCTGCCGTCCAGCGTGATCGTCGTTTCTCCTTTGATCACTGGATCGATATCGTCACGGCCGGTAACCAGGTCGCTGCCTTCGACAACCAGCTTGCCGTCAAAGCTGCCTTCCAGCGGCGATCCCTTGCCATTGACCCGGGCCGTCGCCGACCCGCCCAGATCCATTTTGGCCAGATCGGAAAACCGCGACAAATCCGCCGCATCCAACTGGGCTGACCCGTCAACCGTAAGACCGCTGTTCAACCCGGCGATCAGCGCATCCAGGGCCAGGGTGTAGTCTGTGCCTACCAGCTCAAATCCCGACAGGTTCAGCGATTTGTCACTGCCATAGGCAAACTGACCGTCCAGAGTGATGCGTTGACCCAGCGCCGTGGTCAGTGCCGCATCGCTTAGGTCGATCCCGTCCACGATGGCCTGAAGGTCGCCTTGGACGGTCATCGCATCGCCCTGTTCCAGCGTGCCCTGCGCCGTGATCCTTGCATTGTCCAGTTTGGCTTGTGGCGACTGGAAAGCATCTGCTGTCAGGCTCAGGTCCCACAGGTTGCCATTCTGTTGGTCAAACAGAGCTGAGATTTGCGCCGCCTCGATCGAGGTCTCTCCGTCTGCGACCGGCAGAACCACGGTTTCGCCATCAGGCGGGGTAATCCGCCCTTGCAGCGCGGCCAGTTGTAAGGTGCCGCCCTCGGCCAGTTTCAGTTTACCCTTCACTTCCAGTGCTTGCGTCGTCAGTTCCAGATCCGAGATGTCCAGCGCGCCGCGCGGTTTGGTCTGGCCATCCACAAAAAGGCGCGTTTTGGGTCCGAAGAACGGGTCCAGATCTTCGGCCATGAACGGTGTCAGGTCACCGCCTAGATCGGCGGTAAAGGCGATCCCGTCCGCAGCACCGGTTTCGGCGGCCTGCAGGCGGACCTGTCCGGTGACCTGAGGCTGCTTATCGCTGCTCAGCGCAATGTCCGCCGTGAAATCAGTCAACGGTCCAGCGCCTTGCGCCGACAGACCCAATGCGGGGCTGTCGGGTATGTTCAGCGCGGTTGAGATCAACCCGCCTTCTGCCTCGTTCACCAGCAGATCCAGATTGATCTCGCGCGAGGTGTTCTGGAACCCGGCAGTCAGCGTGATCCTGTCGCCGGACCGGTCCAGACGGATAATGTCCAGCTGCGTGTCCAGCGTGCCATCGGCCAGCGACAAGTTCCCGGTAACCGAAAGATCAGCTGCCACCCCGATCAGCGGCTCACCCAATGACAGCTCGTCGATTTTGATTTCACCGATCTCGATGGACACCGGCAGCTCGGGCAGTTGAAAAGGCTGTGTTTCCGCCGATGGCGGCGGTGTTTCCTTTGTGGTTGTTCCGGGTGTGCGGGCGATGTCGATTTCCTGCGCTGTCAGTGTATTGACCGAGAACCGGCCACGGATCAGGGCCAAACGGTTCCAGTCCAGCTCGGCATCCTTGATTGTCAGCCAGACCCCTTCGTCGTCCGAGACGGTAATCTCTTCGATCGTGGCACGCGCGCTTAGTGCCCCTTGCAGACCCTTGACCGAGACGTTCTGGTCATCCCCCGACAGCGTGTCCTGAAGGAACTGCTCGATCATGCTGCCGCCGCTGTCGTCCTGTGCTGCGACAGGTGGTGCGGACAGCACAAGAACAGTGGTCAGCACAGGGTATGAAAGCCGCCGTATCAAAATGCCTGCCCGATCCCGATATAGAATTGCAAACCGTCGCCCGTATCTCCCTGTACCGGAAGGGCAAGGTCAAGTCGCAGGGGGCCGAAACCGCCCAGATCGTACCGGACCCCAAGCCCGGCACCCGAATGGTATTCCGCCCCGCTGCCGATGAATGAGGACGTGTCCACCACACCATAATCGTAAAACCCGACCAGCGATATCGTGTCCGTAATCTTCCCGCGCACCTCGCCGGAAAGTCCAAGAAAGGACTTACCCCCGGCCACGCCGCCTCCGACTGGTATGCCGAGGCTTTCGAAAGGTTGTCCACGGACCGTTCCAGCACCGCCCGAGAAGAACAGGAAGTCGGGCGTTACCCCGTCGGGGGATGGACCAATGATCGACCCCAACTGGGCGCGACCGGCCAGAACAATCCGCCCATTTGTACGCAGGCTGGTATAACCGCGCCCGTCAAAGAACATCCGAAGGCCAGTTTCCGTACCAGACAGTCCGACAAATGGCATGACCTGTGCATCCAGGTAATACCCGCGTGTGGCGCTGACTTTGCTGTCGCGTTGATCCCATTCGGACCGGAACGGGATGATGAAATAACGAAACTTGCGGCCATCGCCATAGGCATCATCCGCATCCGACCACTGAAACCCGATCGAAGCCTCGGCATAAAGCCGGTCGGAAAAGGTGCGTCGTGCACCATAGGCCAGCGACGCGACTGATACGTTGTAGTTCTCGGTGTTGCGCCGTTCCAGCAGGGCGCTCCAAAACGTGTTGTCATCCGGCCCCAGCCGGTCGGGCTGATCCAGACGCAGGCCGATACGACCGTCCAGGTCTTCGGTACCGCCGATATTGCGCAGCGCGGCTTCGAACCGCAGCCTCTCGGCGCGTCGGAAAACGTTTCGGTGCGTCCAGGTCGCGGTCAGGTCCAGCCCGGCGTTAGAGGCAAGCTCTACCCCGAAGGTCAGGCGGCGTTTGGGCAGGTCCTCGAATGTGGCATCGAAATCCAGCGTGCCATCGGCGTTGGGAGTGTCTTTTTCCTCGATCGAAACGACATTGAACGTGCCGGTGCGGCGCAGCCGCGTGCCGACCCTTTGAATTTTCTCCGGCGAATAGACTTCTCCGGTGGGAAAGCCTGCGATCTTCTCGATTGATCTGTGGCGCACATCGGTGTCGCCCGAGATAATCATTTTGCCAAAGGTCAGGCGCGGCCCCGGCTCGAGGTCGATTTCAGCGTCCAGCTTTTTCTGCACATGGCGGGCAATGACCCGCTGTCCGTCAACGGTGGCCTTGGCGTGGCCCGCATTGCGCCAGCCCTGAACTCCGGCCGAGGCTGCCTGTTGAATGGCACCGGTTGTGGCCAGCTTTCCGGTGGCGAACTCCTCGGGCAACATGGTGTCGGGGGCAACCGGTTCGACAATGGCTGTGCCAAAGGTAAAAGTGGGGCCGGTATTGACGGTAATGAGAGCGCGATTGATCTTTGCCGGTACACTGAGAGAGCTTAGGTCTGCGGCTTCCTGACCATCCAGCTTGATGCTGACGATGGGGCTGAAATACCCTTCGTCATACAGGATTTGAACGATTGTGCGATAATCGGACAACGCGGCAGACAAGATCTCCAGCGGTGTGTCCAGCCCGCGATCCTCGGCCGTAGCGATTGAGGATGTTTCTTCAATCCGCTCAACCAACGCCTTTGGTGCACCGGGTGCTGACAGCGTTGTTTCCAGGGCGGCCAGTGAGGTCGGCAGAATGGCGACAGCAATGCCGATAAGGCACTTTTTGACAAAGACCTGCGGCCTGCTCCTGTGCATCGAATGGCTCCAACTGCCCCAAGTCGAAATCAATATCGCCGTCTTATGTAAACAACGGCTGATATTACTCATGTTAGAGCATCAGTTTCCGCGCAGGGAAAGGACTTATCGAAAGACAGCCCGAAATAAAGGCGTGTGTGCTTGTCCTACTGGTGTTTCAGGACCCGGCACTGCGGAACCAACGAATGATCGCCTCGCGGTCTTCGGGTTCCATATAGGTCACGTTGGCTGGCGGCATAGCGTGGCTGACGCCCGCCTGCAGGTAGATTTGTTTGGCGTTGCGGGCAATGTCGCCTTCGGTCTCCAGCAGCACGCCTTTTGGGGCCCATAGGATACCCTCCCACACAGGTTCGCGCGCGTGGCACATGGAACAACGGCCCAGCACGACGTCATGTGCCTCTTCGAACCCGTCAGCGGCTGCGAAACGCTGTTCAAATGGCGTCAAAGGCTGCGCCTCGGCTTCTTCCAGCGGTTTGTACATGGGTGCGGTGGACAGCCACATAATGGCGATGAACAGCAACGCGGTGACCAGCCATGTCCAGGTCGGATTGCCCGTGCGGGCATGGCGTGTGTTGAAGTAATGCCGGATCGTGACACCCATCAGGAACACCAGTGCGGCAATGATCCAGTTGTATTCGGTCGCGAAGGCCAGCGGGTAGTGGTTCGACAGCATCAGGAACACGACCGGCAGTGTCAGGTAGTTGTTGTGGGTAGAACGCAGCTTGGCGATCTTGCCGTATTTCGGATCGGGCGTGCGCCCGTTTTTTAAGTCATCCACCACGATGCGCTGGTTTGGCATGATGATGAAAAACACATTGGCGGTCATGATCGTGGCGGTGAATGCGCCCAGATGCAGCATCATTGCGCGACCGGTGAAGATCTGGTTGTAACCCCAGCCCATCGCCACCAGCAGAACAAACAGCAGCACCATCAGCAGGGTGGGACGTTCACCCAGCCCCGATTTGCACAGGAAGTCATAGATCAGCCAGCCAATGGTCAGTGACGCAGCCGAGATCAGGATGCCCTGCCACAGCGCCAGATCAGCTTTCTGCGCGTCGATCAGGTAAAGCTCTCCGCCGACCCAATAGACGATCATCAACAGCGCTGCGCCGCTGAGCCACGTGGCATAGCTTTCCCATTTGAACCAGGTCAGGTGGTCCGGCATCCGCTCGGGCGCGACCAGGTATTTCTGGATGTGATAGAAACCGCCGCCGTGCACCTGCCATTCCTCGCCATCCGCCGGGCCGGGGATGTCGCGGTTCAGGCCAAGGTCCAGCGCGATGAAATAGAAGGACGATCCGATCCATGCGATGGCGGTGATTACGTGCAGCCAGCGCACGGCAAAAGCCATCCAGTCCCAGAACACGGCGAAGTCGTACATGAAAGATCTCTCCGATTGCTTACCGCTACACTAGGCAAGCGGGCTTTTCTTCGGTATTCCCGTATATTGTCAAACTGTATCAAAAAAAACGATAAGATGTCCTATCTCGATAACATCCGCACCTTCGTCAGGGTCTACGATCTTGGTAGTATGTCAGCCGCCGGGCGAGACCTGCGGATTTCACCTGCGGTGACGTCGGCCCGGATTTCCCAGCTTGAGGATCATCTGGGCGTGCGTCTGTTTCAGCGCACGACGCGCAACCTCAGCCCGACCGAGCAGGGGCGGGCCTTCTATCCGGGTGCGGTGGCGGTTCTGGATGCGGTAGATGAGGCCGAGGCGCAGGTCGTTCACTTGACCGAGGCACCGCGCGGGTCGCTGTTTGTGGCGGCCCCATTGGGCGTCGGGCGCAGGTTACTTGCGCCGCATGTGCCTGATTTTCTGGCGGAATACCCCGAGATTGACGTTCGCCTGCGTCTGACGGACCGGTCTGTGGACCTGACGACTGAAGG
This sequence comes from Ruegeria meonggei, assembly GCF_900172215.1. Classification (GTDB taxonomy): domain Bacteria; phylum Pseudomonadota; class Alphaproteobacteria; order Rhodobacterales; family Rhodobacteraceae; genus Ruegeria; species Ruegeria meonggei. Next base: position 47,296 of record NZ_FWFP01000013.1, on the reverse strand, counting down.
GCTTGATCTGGCGTTTTTCATCGGTCAGCCCGAGGACAGTACCCTGCGAATCCGCAAGATCGCGGATTGTCAGCGGGTCCTGTGTGCGGCACCGGACTATGTCAAACGCCGCGGCATGCCAATCACCGGGGCCGATCTGGTCGCTGATAAGCACGAGTGCCTGAACCTGCGCTTTCCGGGGGCCTCGGAGTTCCAATGGGTGTTGGATACGCCCGACGGCCCCAAGCGGTTCGCAGTGTCAGGCCGGTTCGAATGCGATGACGGAGATGTTTTGACCGACTGGGCTCTGTCCGGGCAGGGCATCGCGATGAAACCGATGTTTGAAGTCGCAGACCATCTGAGCGCCGGGCGTCTTGTGCCTGTTGCGGTTGAGACGCCTCCGGTTCCTGTGCAGATGGCGTGTCTGTACACCCATCGGCGGCACCAGGACCCCAAGGCGCGCCTGTTCATGGACTTCATGATTGCGCGCGTTGCAAAGGTCGTGCGCAGTGCCGAGGTTGCAGATTAAGAAACACTACCGCCCCTGTTTGTGCCCAGCGGGCCCTGCACAGCGTTGGGCCGGGCGCCGCGGCAAAGCCGCGGCGCAGGTGCGCGGTGTTCAAAGCGACGCAGAGGCGGGTGCCTGCCGTGACGGTTCAGCTGCCCCGGTAAGTTGAATACCCGTAGGGCGACAGCAAGAGCGGCACATGGTAATGCGCGTCAGGGTCTGACATGCCGAACCGGATCGGCACCTGATCCAGAAACAGGGGATCATCCCCGTCCTGACCGGTGGCGCGCAGGTAATCTCCGGCGAAAAAGATCAACTCATATGTGCCCGTCTTGAAGGCATCTTGTGGCAGAATGGGACTGTTGGTGCGTCCGTCCGCGTTGGTTTCCATGACGGCCAGTTCACGGCGGGTGTCTCCGGAGGTTTCATATAGAATGATTTGCAGCCCATCGGCCGGACAGCCGCGCGCCGTGTCCAGAACGTGGGTTGTTAAATAGCCAGCCACGGGTATCTCCTTTGATTTGTCTTTTGGTTTGCCACAGTGTGACGCAAAGTTCAAAACAGTGGAAATGCCTAAAGAACCGGAAACAGCGTTCGGATTAGTTTGATAATCATGAGCGTCTTTCTAGGCTAATGCTGTTACAACGCCCAACAACGGAAGATGCCATGCAGCCGCCTCGATACCCCCGTGACATGATCGGATACGGAGCCAATCCTCCAGACGCCGCCTGGCCGGGTGGTTCCCGGCTGGCCGTACAAATCGTGCTGAACTACGAAGAAGGCGGTGAGAACTGTGTGCTGCACGGGGATGCAGCATCCGAGGCGTTCCTGTCGGAAATCGTAGGCGCGGCGCAATGGCCGGGTCAGCGGCATTGGAACATGGAATCGATCTATGAATACGGGTCGCGCGCGGGGTTCTGGCGTTTGCATCGGTTGATGCAGGATATGCCGATCACTGTTTATGGTGTGGCGACAGCCCTGGCCCGGTCACCTGATCAACTAGCGGCAATGAAGGACGCTGGGTGGGAGATCGCCAGCCACGGCCTGAAATGGGTCGAACACAAGGACATGTCCGAGGACGAGGAACGCGCGCAGATTGCCGAGGCCATCCGTTTGCATTCCGAGGTCGTCGGCGAACGCCCGCGAGGCTGGTATACTGGCCGCTGCTCTGAGAACACGGTGCGCTTGGTGGCAGAAGAGGGAGGGTTCGCCTATGTGGCTGACACCTACGCGGATGATCTGCCCTACTGGGTGCAGACCGGCGGGCGGGATCAGTTGATTGTGCCCTACACGCTGGATTGCAACGACATGCGCTTTGCCACGCCGCAGGGGTTCAATGCGGGTGATCAGTTCTATTCCTACCTCAAGGACAGTTTCGACGCGCTTTACGCCGAAGGTGAAGCGGGCGCGCCGAAGATGCTGTCGATCGGGTTGCATTGTCGTCTGATCGGGCGTCCGGGACGCGTGATGGCCTTGAAGCGGTTTCTGGATTACGTGCGCGGGTTTTCGGATGTGTGGTTCGCGACGCGGCTGCAGATCGCCGAACATTGGGCGACACAGCATCCCCCCAGGCGGCAGCCGAGACCGTCTCAGATGGATCGTGAGGTCTTTGTCGCGACCTATAGCGGAATCTTTGAGCATTCCGCCTGGATTGCCGAACGGGCCTATGCATTAGAGCTGGGACCGGCCCATGACACGGCGGGCGGGTTGCTCAACGCGCTGACCCGCATGTTCCGGTCGGCCACGCCGGAAGAGCGGCTGGGTGTGCTGACCGCGCACCCGGATTTGGCCGGCAAGCTGGCGCAGGCCAAGCGGCTAACGCAGGAAAGCACATCCGAACAGGCCTCGGCCGGGTTGGATGCGCTGACCGATGCAGAGCGGGCGGCTTTCACTAAGCTGAACCAACAATACACCGACAAGTTCGGGTTTCCGTTCATCATCGCGGTGCGCGATCACGACAAAGCCTCGATCCAGGATGCGTTTCAGCGTCGGATTGACCAAAGCCGCGATGTTGAATTCGCCGAGGCCTGCCGACAGGTCGAACGGATTGCTGCGTTCCGCCTTCAGGACTTGCTGCCGTCATGAGCCACAGGGTTGTGATTGCGCCCTTGACGGCTGAGGCATTTGCGCCTTTTGGCGACGTGATCGATTGCGCGGGCGATCCGGACAAGCTCATCAATCAGGGACAGTGTGGCCGGTACCACGACCGCGCGGCGCTGGACTTCTCGGATGGTCGGGCAGGGGTCAGCCTGTTCAATGCAAACCCACGCAGCTTGCCTTATCAACTGGAAATGGTTGAGCGGCACCCCGAGGGCAGTCAGGCCTTTATCCCGATGACGCACCAATCGTTTCTGGTAATCGTCGCGCCGGATATCGCGGGCCAGCCGGGTGTGCCACTGGCCTTTTGCACAGCGCCGGGGCAGGCGGTGAATTACCACCGGGGCACATGGCACGGCGTTCTGACACCGTTGCAGGGTTCGGGGCTGTTTGCAGTTGTCGACCGGATCGGGGCGGGCAGCAATCTGGAAGAACACTGGTTCGACACTCCGTATGAGGTTGTGCCCTGACCATTGAAGCCGCGGGATAAGCGGCAAGACCCCCGTGAACTCTGACAGAGAGGACAGTAACTCATGGCTGACACTTCCATAGGAACACCCGAACAGCTTCGGGATCCAAACTATACTCCGGCTTTGCACAAGGCGATCCCGTTGGGCATTCAGCACGTTTTGGCGATGTTTGTCTCGAACGTGACGCCGGCGATTATCGTCGCAGGGGCGGCTGGTTTCGGGTTCGGGTCAAACTCACCCGATTTCCCTGAACTGCTGTATCTGATCCAGATGTCGATGCTGTTTGCGGGTGTGGCGACCTTGCTGCAAACCGTTACAGTCGGCCCGATTGGTGCGGCGCTGCCAATTGTACAAGGAACAAGCTTTGCGTTTCTGCCGATCATGATCCCGCTTGTCGCGGGCAAAGGCGTTGACGGTCTGGCGGCGTTGTTTGGTGGGGTTGTCGTTGGTGGAGTTTTCCATGCGTTGCTGGGCACAGTGATCGGTAAGATTCGGTTTGCCCTGCCACCGCTGGTAACTGGGCTTGTCGTCACCATGATCGGTCTGGCGCTTGTCAAAGTGGGTATCCAATACGCGGCAGGAGGCGTTCCTGCGATTGGCACGCCAGAGTACGGGTCAGCACTGAACTGGTCAGCAGCGTTGGTGGTGATCATTGTCACATTGGGCTTGAAGTTCTTTACCCGCGGAATGCTCTCGGTTTCAGCTGTGCTAATCGGATTGGCCGTTGGCTATGTCTATGCTCTGATGGTTGGAATGGTCACGTTTGAGGCCATTGGCACCAGTTGGAGCCGGGCCTCAGCTTTTGCCCTTCCGGTTCCTTTCAAATACGGGTTCGAGTTTTCTTTTGCTGCTATCATTGGCTTCTGTCTGATGGCTTTTGTGTCGGCCATTGAAACGGTGGGCGACGTCTCAGGCGTGACCAAGGGCGGTGCCGCGCGCGAGGCTACCGATAAAGAGATCACGGGTGCCACCTATGCGGACGGTTTCGGCTCGGCGCTGGCCGGGGTGTTTGGCGGTCTGCCGAATACGTCGTTCAGTCAGAATGTCGGCCTGATCGCGATGACCGGAGTCATGAGCCGCAATGTCGTAACCATCGGTGCGTTGTTCCTGATCCTGTGTGGCTTGGTGCCCAAGGTCGGTGCAATCATTCGGACTGTTCCGATCGAAGTTCTGGGCGGTGGTGTTATCGTTATGTTTGGGATGGTGGTTGCGGCAGGTGTGTCGATGCTGTCTGACGTGGATTGGAACCGGCGCAATATGGTGGTCTTTGCGATCTCGCTTTCCATTGGTTTCGGCCTGCAATTGGAACCCGACGCAGTTCAGCACCTGCCTGATACGCTGGGTATTCTGATGAAAAGTGGCCTTTTGCCTGCTGCTTTGATCGCTATTGTGCTGAACCTGATCCTGCCTGATGAACTGGCCGACGAAGCGACCGAAGAAGTTTCGGGCGGTATGGCCGGGCATGGGTCAGGCAGTTTGCCACGCGAGTAACTCTGAAGACGCGGACCGCAGTGCGCTGCGGTCCGCTTAGCTTTTGGTCATCAGGCGGGCGACGTCCAACATTCGCGCGGAAAAGCCCCACTCATTGTCATACCAACCAAAAACACGGACTTGGTTCTTCCCCACCATTCGCGTCTCGGGACCTGCAAGGACAAGGGACTCTGGTCTGGTACGGAGGTCTGAAGAGACCAAGGGTTGGTCGGTCCAACCCAGAACCGATGAGTGTGCAATGGCCTCGCGCAGTGCCGTATCAAAAGCAGTTTCTGACATCCCCCGTTCCAGTGTCACGATCAGGTCGACGGCAGACACGCTAGCGGTGGGGACGCGCACAGCGGCGCCCGAGATACGGCCTGCGAGATGGGGCATGACCTCATCAATCAGGTGCGTTGCGCTGGTGGTGGTAGGCACCATAGACAACGCCCCGGCGCGGGACCGGGCTAGATCGCCGCGCGGTGCGTCGACCATCGGCTGACTGTTGGTGTAGCAGTGGATGGTGGTCATATGTGCCGCAGCGATGCCTCCGATCCGGTCCAGAACCTTGACCAGCGGTGCAAGCCCGTTGGTGGTGCAGGACGCATTGGACACGATCCGCGCGTCCCCCAGCTGGTCCTCGTTGGCGCCCAGAACGATGGTTACCTCGGTCGCGGGCGACGGGCCAGAGATCAGAACTTTGCTTGCCCCGGCGGTCAGCCCCTGGCTGGCCACGTCCGAAGTACGCGCAATCCCGGTGCAATCCATCAGAACATCGACCCCGGTCAGATCAACGCGGGACAGATCCGGGCTATGGGTGACCGGGATAGTGTGCCCATCAACGATGATGGACGCAGTGCCGGTTTCGACCGCTCCGGGATAGGGGCCAAAAGTGCTGTCGTATTTGAAAAGATAAGCGCAGGTTTCAAGTGGTGCGACATCGTTGATCAGCACCAGCTCAATATCCTGACCCAGCGGCAAAGCCAGCAGCTGCCGCAGGATCGTGCGGCCAATACGGCCGAATCCGTTAATCGCGAGTTTCATGCGCAAGCTATGGCAGCGAGCCCATCAGACCTCAATGCCCAAGCCGCCGCCCAAGTCAGTTGCAACTGACCTGCGAGAAGAACTGGCCCGAAATGTTCTGATACATACTGGCCACGATCGGCTTGCACCCTGTGGCTTGCTGAATCGCTGCGATAGCCTGAACCGTGCGCAGACGCGGGGGTGGGCCAAAGGGGTTCAGATTGTTGTTGTCGCGGGTGGCACGATACACCACCGGAGAGTCCGAGACCTGCGTGACGGCCCAGGTGCGGCTCATGCTGAAGACCGATTTGGTCTCTTCCTTGGCGGCAACCGGGGTTGCCTCAAACGCCGTCAGGCCAGTGATGGCGACCAGTGCCAGAATCGATCCACGCAGTACCATTGAACAATCTCCAGTGTTAAAATGCCGAGGTTATTTCACCAGATTCAAGCTCTTGTGTGAACCCCTGCGGCGGAAAAAGCCTGTTTGGCTTCAGCGTTTGGACAATGTCAGAGGCATGTGACGGTTCACATCCTTGTATAACAGATAGCGGAATCGCCCCGGACCGCCCGCATAACAGGCCTGAGGGCAAAAAGCGCGCAACCACATATAGTCGCCGGCCTCAACCTCGACCCAGTCCTGATTGAGCCGGTAAACCGCCTTGCCTTCCAGCACGTAAAGCCCGTGCTCCATCACATGGGTTTCGGCAAAGGGAATTACGCCGCCAGGCTCGAAATTGACGATGTTCACGTGCATGTCGTGGCGCAGGTCCTGAGGGTCGGTGAAACGGGTCGTTGACCAGCGCCCTTCGGTGCCGGGCATTTCAGTGGGGGCGATGTCGCGCTCATTGGTTATGATCGGATCAGGGATATCCAGACCCGGAACTGTCTCATAGGCCTTGCGGACCCAATGGAACCGGGCGGTGTCTTGGGCGCGGTTGTGCAGGGCCCAGTCCGATCCTGGGGGAATATAGGCATATCCGCCTGTTTCCAGCACATGAACATCCCTGCCCAGGGTCAGCGTCACTGTGCCCTCAACCACAAACAGCACGCCTTGTGCCTGAGGATCAATTTCGGGACGGTCACTGCCGCCACCGGGCTGAACCTCCATGATGTATTGCGAAAACGTCTCGGCAAATCCACTGAGGGGGCGGGACAGGACCCAAAGGCGGGTTTTTTCCCAAAACGGCAGAAAGCTGGTGACAATGTCGCGCATCGTGCCTTTGGGGATCACGGCATAGGCATCGGTGAACATGGCGCGATCAGTCAACAGCTGGTCCTGACCGGGGTGTCCGCCTGTGGGTGCGTAATAGGATGGATGTGCCATAGGGTGCCTCTGCTTCGTGGTTTGGGCACTATGGGGGGATTAATCTGCCGGTCCTAGCGCCCGGATTGCGATAGGTTTGTTCGGGATAATTTGAAGGTCGCGTAACGGGGCTTGGCCCGCCTGCGTTGCCAGTATATTCTTGAATGCAAATCTATTTCAGCGAGGTAAGGCGATCATGAAAGCCTGGATTTCTTCTACACTGATGGCGGTTGCCCTGTTAGGAGCGGCTGCGGCCGTTCAGGCCAAGCCGCTGTCCCGAATCATCGCGGAAATGGGTTTGAGCCCCGAGGATTTCAGCGTCGTGAATGCGACGGCGGATGCCATGCTGGCCAGCGGCACGCCGCAGGTGGGTACGGAAAGCACGTGGATGAACGAAACGACCGGCTCGAAAGGTACTATTCGTGTTCGGGACGTGCGCGACAATTGTGTGCATTTGCAGCACTTTATTCAGCCAGAAGGGGCCGAGCAAACGCGTGAGGTCAGGACCCGCCGATGCCGCGATGCCGGCGGCAATTGGATCCTGACGCCCTGATACGGGTTCAATAGCCGCGCGCCCGGTCGACCTCGTGCAGCAAGGGGTCGCCAGTGCTCAGCCGCCTGAAATTCTCGCCCACATCCGTGAGCGCTTCGCCCAGATGCCAGCCCGAGACGTGAGGAGTGATCGTGACCCCGGGATGCGCCCATAGCCGGTGGTCCGACGGCAGCGGTTCTGTTGAGGTCACATCCAGCACCGCATGGCCCGGTGTGCCGTTGTTCAGGGCGGCGACTAGGGCCGTTTCGTCGATCAAATCGCCGCGACCTGCGTTCAGCAACTGGCTGCCGGGTTTCATCGCCACCAGCATCTCGGCGTCGAAAAGGCCGATGGTTTCAGGCGTGGACGGCAAAATGGAGCAGACATGGTCGCATTGACCCAGCAATTCCGGCAGCGCCGCGTTGCCGTGCAGGCAGGTGACGCCCTCGATTTGCTTGGGGGAGCGGCTCCAGCCCATGACCTGAAATCCAACCGCCCGAAGCATTGCGGCACTGCGCGTACCAATATGGCCCAGCCCAAGCACGCCTACCACCGTTTCGGGGGCACATAGCGGGGCTTTAGGGACCCATTCCGCGCGGCGCTGGGCGGCTTCGTGAAAGGCCATATGGCGCTGATGACGTAGGACGTAGGCAACAAACCACTCGGCAATCTCTTGCGCCGGTGCATCCGGTTTCAGACGTGTAACGCGCACATGGGACGGCAGGTTTGGGTTGCTCACGATCGTCTCGACCCCGGCGCCCAACTTTTGCACCAGTTGCAGGTTGGGCAGGCGTTTGGGGTGATCGTCGCTTAGGCCAACGACAGCCACCATAGTGACTTCACTGGCATCACCAAGGGTGGCCGGCGTTCGCACATCCATGTCCGGGTGTTGCTGCCGAACATCGTGGGCAATGTCGTCGTCGCTTATCCAATCGGTCAGCCCGGTTTCGATCAACAACGCCATGGTGCGCCTCCTCCCTCTCAAAATGATTGTATTGACGTGCCGTCACCCAACTGGACATCTTCACCGCAGCTAAGTCATTCTCGGACAAAAGGTAAAGCCCGGTCGCCGGGCCGAAGGAGGAAAACCCATGAATATGTCATTCGGCCTGCGCGATGAAAGTCGCGCGATGCTTGAACGCGTGGCAGATATGATCCGCACCGAGATCATGCCGCTGGAAGAAGAGTACCAGTCCGAAGTCGGCAAAGGTGACCGTTGGCAATACACGGCTCGGCAGACGGAAATCCTCGAAGGTCTGAAAGCCAAGGCCAAGGCGGCAGGCCTGTGGAATTTCTGGTTGACCGACAGCGACAAGGGCCTGGGCCTGACCACGGTTGAATACGCCTTTTTTGCCGAGGAAATGGGTAAGACGCCCCTTGGGGCCGAGGTTTTCAACTGCTCAGCGCCTGATACCGGCAACATGGAAGTCTTTGAGCGCTATGGAACCGAAAAGATGAAGGCGGCCTGGCTGAAACCTCTGCTTGAGGGGGAGATTCGATCGGCTTACCTGATGACAGAACCGAATGTCGCGTCTTCAGATGCCACAAATGTTGCGATGTCCTGTGTGCGGGATGGGGATGATTATGTTCTGAACGGTGAGAAATGGTGGGCCTCTGGCGCAGGGGACCCACGCTGTCAGGTCTATATCGTGATGGTGCGCACAGCGGGCGAAGAACAGCCCAAGCACAAACGCCAATCGATGATTGTTGTTCCGGCTAACACGCCGGGGATCGAGGTTCTGCGCCCAATGGAGGTTTATGGTCACGATGATGCGCCGCACGGGCATATGCACATCCGATTCACGAATGTCCGGGTGCCGGCCGAGAACATCCTGCTAGGCGAAGGTCGTGGGTTCGAGATTGCGCAGGGGCGTCTTGGGCCCGGTCGTATCCATCACTGCATGCGCGCAATTGGGCAGGCCGAGATCGCGCTGGAACAGATGTGCAAACGCTCGATGCAACGTGAGGCGTTTGGCAAAAAGCTGGCGCAGCTGGGTGCGAATTACGACATCATCGCCGAATGCCGGATGGAGATCGAGATGGCCCGTCTGTTGTGCCTGAAAGCAGCTTGGTTCATGGATCAGGGCGATGCGCGCGCGGCGGCACCATGGATCAGTCAGATCAAGGTCGTGGCCCCGCGGGTGGCGCTGAAGGTGATTGACGAGGCCGCGCAGATGTTTGGGGCCCAAGGGATCAGCCAGGATACGCCTCTGGCCGCTGCCTGGACCCATGTGCGCACTTTGCGGCTGGCTGACGGCCCTGATGCGGTGCATCGGCGTCAGGTGGCGCGAACCGAGTTGAAAAAACACACACAGGAAAAGGTATAGGCTGCTGATGACTAAGGCCCCAGGCCAGATCCGACAGGCCTATTTTCACCTGCGTGCAGACGGCGCCTTTGTCGGCAATGACCCTGCGCGCGGTCCGTGGTCGGCTGATCATTGTCATGCCGGTCCGGTCAGCGGCCTGATTGTGCGGGCCGCTGAAACCGAGATCGGGCCGGACAAAATGCTGACCCGGCTGACGGTTGATCTGTTGCGCCCTCTGCCGCTGGCGGGTCTGCGCGTGGCTGCGGAAACCACGCGCCACACCAAGACGCTGGCGACCACGCGGGTCACTGTTCATGATTTGGATGACTCTCTGTGCGCCACCGCGACCACGATGCACCTGGTGCGCCGGGATCTTGGAGCGGTTCCGAATGTGGCGATGCCCGCTCCACGACTGGAGGATGCGGTGACGGGACCTTTTCCAATTGGTGAAACCCGGCACGACCTGCCAGGCTTTGCCACGCATTCCGAGGTGCTGTACCCCAAGGGCGGCAATCAGGGTGTCGGACCAAAAACGGTCTGGATGCGTACGCCCGCCTTGCTGGAAGATGAGCCGCAGTCGCCGATTCAGGCCCTTTGCCCACTGGCCGATTGCGGTAATGGAATCTCGTGGAATGCGCCGACGACCGAGATGGGGTTCATGAACACCGATCTGACGATGCAGATTCACCGCGAACCAGTGTCGGATTGGCTGGCCTCTAATTCGGTCTGTCACTGGCAGAGGTCTGGGATCGGTATGTCGCAATCGGTTCTCTATGACACCGAAGGCCCGGTCGGGACGGCACTGCAGACGTTGGTTCTGTTTCCTCCGGGCTGACCCGATGGCCGCTTTCTGCGCGGCATCTGCAATTCGCATTGCGGGGGGCAGACAGAGGCCCTATCTTTCGCCCATGCGCTGGATTGTGACCCTGTTGACCTGCTGCCTGCCGATCCCGGCCTTGGCACATCCCCATGTCTTCATCGACACCGGGTTGGAGCTCATTGTGGACGAAACCGGCCACCTGACCCATGTGCGTGTGACCTGGGCTTATGATGAGTTCTACTCGCTTCTGGTGCTGGAAGACATGAAGCTGGATCAGGACGCAGATGGTGTGCTGACCGAAAGCGAAGAACAGTTTTTGTCCGGCTTTGATGCGCAATGGGTCGAAGGTTACAACGGCGACCTGATTGTTTGGTCCGGCGATACACAGGTGGCATTGTCAGGCCCACAGGACGCCAGCGCCACATCCGAGGGCGGGCGCATCGTGACCAGCCATTTGCGCGCAGTTGAAGGCGGCGCGGTGCCTGCGTCCGATCTGAGGGCCAAAGCTTTTGATGAGACTTTCTATATTGCTTACGAAGTGACCCGCCCGGTCACGGTGTCAGGGCCAGTGTCCTGCGACATCACCCGGATCGAACCCGATATCGACGGGCAGTTGGCACAGATGCAGGCTTTTCTGCTGACGCTGGATGCCGATTACGACCTTGAGGAAAACGATATTCCGCTGGTCGGTGAAAACTTTGCCACCGAGATTTTCGTTGCATGTCCAAGTACCTGATTTTTCCGGTTGCGGTCTCGATTGCCCTGCTGCTGTGGTTCTGGGGCAGCGGTGGGTTTGATCACCTGGCCGCCTGGGCTGCGGGGGAACAACGCGAATTTCAAAATCAGATCGCCCGGTCCTTGCGTGCGGCACGGGCCGAACAACCACAGGCGGTTGCGACCCTTTTGACTGTCTGTTTTGCCTATGGGTTTTTCCACGCTATCGGCCCCGGCCACGGCAAGGTTCTGATCGGAGGCTACGGGCTGGGGCGTCGCGTCGCCTTCCTGCGTCTGTCTGCGATCAGTGTGCTGTCCAGTCTGGGACAGGCGGTTACGGCTGTTGTTCTGGTCTATGCCGGGGTTTTGGTCTTTCAGATGTCGCGCGAAAGCCTTGTGGGCACGACCGAGCAGGTCATGGCGCCGATCAGCTATGGAGCCATTGCTGCGATTGGATTGTGGCTGGTGTTCCGGGCTATCCGCAGCTTTGCAAAACGTCGCCGGAGCGAAGCTGAACATGCCCATAGCCACGACCATGATCACGGTGGCGGTTCATGTTCAGATTGCGGCCATCGCCATGGTCCAACAGCCGATGAGGTGGCTCAGGTTGGCAGTCTGCGCGAAGCGGTGCTTTTGATCGTGGGAATTGCAGCACGCCCCTGCACCGGGGCGCTGTTTGTGCTGATTCTGACTTGGCAGATGGGCATTGCGATGGTTGGCATCGCAGGCGCGTTTGCAATGGCGCTGGGTACGGCAACTGTGACGACTTTGGTCGGCTGGACCTCGTTTGGTTTGCGCGGAGGATTGCTTGCCTCGGCCTCGGCTACGCGGTTTGCAGCGGTGCTTGCACCGACGATCGAACTGGTTGCGGGGCTGTTGATAGCCGTGATTGCCGGCGGTCTGCTGTTGCGTGCGATCTAGTCGAAGACCGGATCCGGATAGCCAACCCGCGCCAGATACAGCCCCTGTGGCGGGCAAACAGGCCCGCAAGCTGCGCGGTCAACGGCGGCTAGCGCATCCCGAACATCCTCGGGCGTCCAGGCACCGGCACCGACGCGTTCCAGTGTGCCGACAAAGCTGCGCACCTGATTGTGCAGGAACGAACGGGCGCGGACGTGGAAGTGCACCTCGGGGCCAGAAAAACCCTGAACCTGCTCAATCCGCAATTCGTCCAGCGTTTTGACCGGGCTTGCGGCCTGACAGATGGACGAGCGGAAAGTGGTGAAGTCATGCCGCCCGATCAGCATATCGGCCCCCGCCTGCATTGCCGCCAGATCCAGCGAGTGATTGATCCTCCACACCTGTCCGGCCTCATGGGTCGCGGGTGCGCGGCGCATCAGAATGCGGAACAGGTATTGCCGCTCGAGCGCCGAAAACCGCGCATGCCAGTCATCATCCACGTGTGCCGTCTTTACTATGGCCACCGGTTGCGGCTTGAGGTGATAATTCAGTGCCTCCGACAGGCGGAATGGGTCCCATTCTTTGATCAGATCGCAATGGGCCACCTGGCCCAGGGCATGCACACCTGCGTCGGTACGGCCAGCCGCAGCAATAGTATGATCGCCGGGTTGAAGGCGCGACAACGCCTCTTCGATCGAACCTTGCACGGATGGCTGATCTTTTTGCCGCTGCCACCCGGCAAACGGTTCCCCCTGGTATTCGACTTTCAGCGCGTATCTAGGCATGGGTTGCTGGTACCGCGCCGTGCACAAGTGAGCAAGAGCGGGAAAGCGCTGGTATGTGCGGCGACCTCTACCTATCTTGAGCGAAACGATAAAAGCGGGGCGGCGGCTTGGTCATCTCTTCTCTGGCAGACAGTCTTGCGCGCGGCGTTGAATCCGTGGGTGACCGCGTGTCTGAAGCGCTGTTCGAGCCGGTGATAAGGCTGGGTGTCACCGGTCTGGCGCGGTCGGGCAAGACGGTGTTCATCACGTCCTTGGTCGCAAACCTGCTGGATCGGGGGCGGATGCCAGGTCTTGCCGCGCAACAGGAAGGGCGCATCAACGCCGTGTACCTGCAACCGCAGCCTGACGATACGGTGCCGCGGTTCGACTATGAAAACCACCTTGCGGCACTGTCCGGGCCGGAACCGCACTGGCCAGACAGTACCCGCGCGGTGTCGGAACTGCGCCTGTCTTTCAAGGCTCGTCCCGCCGGGATGCTGGCCGGGCTTCAGGGGCCGCGGACCGTCCATCTGGATATCGTGGATTACCCGGGCGAGTGGCTGTTGGACTTGGCCCTGCTGGACAAGTCCTACGAGGACTGGTCGGCCGAAACGCTGGAACGCCTCACCAGCCGTGGAGAGGCTGCGACCTTTCTGGCCCAATCCAAGACGACCGATCCGGCCGAGGCGCATGACGAGCCCAGAGCACAGGCTCTTGCCAAAGAGTTTGCGATCTACCTGAACGCGGCGCGGGATGCCGGGTTCTACGATTGTACGCCGGGGCGGTTTTTGCTGCCGGGTGATCTGGCGGGATCGCCCGTGCTGACATTCGCGCCCTTGCCGGTTGATGGCCCCGCTCCCCGGCACAGCTTGCACCGTGAGATGGCGCGGCGGTACGAGGCCTACAAATCTCAGGTCGTCAAACCGTTTTTTCGTGACCACTTTTCCCGGATCGACCGGCAGGTGGTGCTGGTCGATGCGCTGGGCGCGATCCACAAGGGCCCACAAGCGGTTGAAGATATGCGTCGCGCTATGGGAGATATCCTGTCGGCCTTTCGTCCGGGGCGCAACGCGTGGCTTAGCCAATTACTGCTGGGCAAACGGGTCGAACGGATCCTGTTTGCCGCCACCAAAGCCGATCATCTGCACCACCAGCAACACCCGCGCCTGACCCATATTATGGAGGCCCTGACCCGCGACGCCCGCGACCGCGCCAGCTTTGCAGGGGCGGAAACAGCGGCGCTGTCTCTGGCGTCATTGCGCGCAACGACCGAGGAAATCCGCACCCATGACGGAGCTGAACTGCCCTGCGTGCGTGGCACTTTGCTAGAAGGCAAACAGGCGGCGTTTTACCCCGGTGATCTGCCCGAAGACCCCGCGCATCTCATGGGGCCGGCGCGCAACGGGGCCGAAAGCTGGTTGGACGAGGATTTTGGCTATATGTCCTTTGCCCCGGCTCATCTGACCCTGCGCCCGGGCGACGGGCCACCGCATATCCGGCTGGATCGCGCGGCGCAGTTTCTGATCGGAGATCGGTTGTGAATGTCATACTCAGGCCTGCGCACAGTACAGACGCCGGTGCGGTCGGAGGGATCCTGCACGCTTTCTCGCGCGAAAACGACTGGATGCCAGAGTTGCACTCTGGTGCCGAAACCATCGCCTTTTGCGGATACATGATTGATCAGGGTTGGGTCACCGTGGCCGAGACCGACGAGAGGGTTGTCGGGTTTCTGGCGCTCAAAGCGGGCGAAATTCATTCGCTGTATCTGACGCCGCCCAAATGCGGGCAGGGGATCGGGCAACGCCTGTTGGATTACGCAAAGTCCAAACAGCCAAAACTTTCGCTGTTCGCGTTTCAAGCCAACCATGGCGCATGCCGGTTTTATGAACGCAACGGCTTTACTGAATTTGCCCGCAGCGATGGGGCAGACAATGATGAAAACTTGCCGGACGTCAAATATGTCTGGCACCGGAAAGGGGCTGCAGATGGCTAAAGGTCCGGTACTGATTGATCTCGACGCAGAAGAACCCGTTGCGGACGTGGCACAGGCCCCGCCAGTGCCAGACATCGCACAGCCGCAAGGGCACGCGATGCAGGCGGCTGCTCGATTGGCCGCGCGCAAACCCTCGGCGCTGTCACGGTGGTTTTGGGGGTTGGCGCTGGCTGTGATCGGCGCAGTGGTGTCCGTTGCGGCGTGGGATTTTGTCAATGCGCTGCTGCTGCGGTCCCCAATTCTGGGTTGGATTGTAACCGGTCTGGTTACTGCGCTTGTTCTAGTCGCGCTGATTATTGCCGTGCGTGAGCTGGCCGCCATTGGCCGCCTGTCCCGCGTCGACGGGATGCGCCGTGCTGCGGACGCCGCTCTGGCCGAGCGTGATTTGACGCAGGCCCGTGCTGTGACCAACAGGTTGATTGCCTTTTACAAAGGCCGGGCGGAAACCCAATGGGGCCGCGATCGCCTGACAGAACGGATAGGAGAGCAATTCGATGCCTCAGGCCTGATTACATTGGCCGAGGACGAGGTGCTCGCTCCTCTGGACGCCGCCGCCAGCCGCGAGGTAGAGGCCGCCGCGCGGCAGGTTGCGACTGTTACCGCGCTGGTGCCATTGGCGCTGGCGGATGTAGTAACCGCCTTGGCGGCTTCGTTGCGGATGATCCGACGTGTAGCTGAGATTTACGGTGGGCGGGCGGGATTTCTGGGCAGTTGGCGACTGACCCGGGCCGTGTTTGTTCATCTGGTTGCGACCGGGGCTGTCGCTGTAGGCGACGACCTGCTGGAACCGGTTTTGGGTGGCTCTGTCCTCAGCAAATTGTCCCGTCGTTTTGGCGAGGGGCTGGTGAACGGCGCGCTAAGCGCGAGGGTCGGCGTGGCAGCAATGGAGGTCTGTCGTCCGCTGCCCTTCTCGGCTCGGCACAAGCCATCAACGCGCGGGATGGTCAAACGCGCCCTCAGCGGGCTGTTTTCGAAAACTTGACCTGACGCAATGCCCGATGACCCGGCCTCGTCCATAACGAGGATGGAGCCAGCCATGACCGAACACGGACACAGCCAACAGGAAGTCGCCGCGCGGATCAATGCGCCCCCAGGTCGAGGGGTGTTGCGGGACGTCGTTTATGGTGGGGTCGACGGGTCGGTCACCACCTTTGCCATTGTGGCAGGTGTGGCCGGGGCAGGGTTGTCGCCGTTCATCATTGTGGCGTTGGGTTTAGCCAATGTGTTGGCGGATGGGTTCTCGATGGCGGCGGGGAACTACTCGGGCACCAAGGCCGAGTTGGACAATATCCGCCGTATTCGTGCAATTGAGGCCCGCCACATTGAACAGCACCCGGATGGCGAACGCCGTGAGGTGCGTGAGATTTTGCTGCAAAAGGGGCTGTCCGGGCCGGTTCTGGACGATGCCACGGACGCGATCACGGCCAATCATGACAATTGGATCGATCTGATGATCGAAGGCGAATACGGGTTGGGCAGTGTAGACCCACATCCGCTAAAGGCCGCAATGGCCACGTTTCTGGCATTTCTTGTGGCCGGTATGGTCCCGCTATTGCCGTTCCTGTTTTCGATGGATCGGGCCTTTGCCGTGTCTACGTGGATGACGATGGGCGTATTTTTTGCCATCGGGGCGCTGAAAAGCCGCTGGTCTCTGTCGCCGTGGTGGCGATCAGGGGTCGAGACCTTTTTGATCGGAGGGGCGGCGGCCCTGATCGCCTATCTTGTTGGTTCGCTCTTTCACCCTTAGGGGCCAAGATTGTCGCAGATTGTCTTGAACTGCTGGTCATGCTGGGCGCAACCGCTAGTCTGGCGCAAACGAACCAGAGATTGTGCAACGCATGCGGCTTTCAGGCAAAAACGTTCTGATACTAGGGGCTTATGGGTTTATCGGAGCCGCTGTGACGCGGTCTCTGCGGGTGGAGGGCGCGCAGGTGTCAGCCTTTGTGCGCAGTGGCGCAACCGGGGCACGGGTTTTGCCGGATGTGACGGTGGTGCAAGGGGATCTGCGCGCCTGTCTGCGACCTGAGGATTGGATTGCTGCCTTGTCCGGTATCGACTGCGTCGTGAACTGTGCGGGTGCCTTGCAGGATGGGCCAGCCGATGATCTTGAGGCCGCGCATCACACCGCGATTGCTGCATTGGGGAAAGCCTGCGAACAGTGCGATATCGCAGTCGTGCAGATTTCGGCAATAGGAGCAACCGCCGATGCCGGGACGGATTTCATGCGGACCAAAGCTGCCGGGGATGCGGCGCTTGGGGCGTGCGCAATACCATTGTGGGTCTTCCGACCCGGTCTTGTGATTGGGCAATCCGACTATGGGGGAACCGCGCTGCTGCGCATGCTGGCTGCTGTGCCGTTACTGCAGCCCGTCGCATACCCGAAAACGCCGGTGCAGTGCGTGGGCATGCCGGATTTGTGCCACGCAGTCTCGGCCGCCGTGGCCAAAGAGTTGCCGCAAGGTGCATATGATCTGGTTGAAGATGAACCCGCCCCGCTGTCTGAGGTTCTGGAGGAAACACGCCGCTGGATGGGATTCCCGCCCGCCCGGGTCACCATACACATGCCTGCGTTCCTGACAGCGTCGGTCGCCGCATGCGCAGATGCGCTGGGCTGGTTGGGGTGGCGTTCACCGCTGCGTCGAAACGCACTGACCCTCATAGCAGAAGGTGTGGTTGGAAACCCTGCGCCTTACCAGACGGCCTCTGGTCAATCGCTTGAAACCTTGCCCGAGATATACGCGGGCCTGACCTGCGCGCGCGAACACAGGCTGTCGGCACGGATGGCGTTGTTGATGCCGCTGGTCGTCGCGGTGCTGAGCGTTTTCTGGGTTCTCTCTGGCGTGTTTGGCCTGTTCGGATTGTCCCAGGCCGCGGCCGTTTTGACCAACGCAGGGTGGGGCGTGGGGATGGCGACCACAAGTGTCCTGTTCTGGTCCCTCATCGATATCGCACTGGGGCTGGCCATCCTGTGGCGCCCCTGGGCCGCGCGGGCCTGTCTGGCGCAATGCGGGGTTGCCCTGTTCTACTTGCTGGCCGCAAGTTTCGCGGTGCCTGATTTGTGGCTGGACTCGCTGGGGCCGTTGACCAAAATCCTACCGGCGATAGTCCTGCCGCTTGTCGCCTGGCCCTTGTTGCAGAGCCGCTGATGGACCCTGATCTGATATTGCGTTGGTTACATGTCATCGGCGCCTGCGTCCTGTTGGGCACTGGTGCCGGTATCGCGTTTTTCATGCTTATGGCGCATCGGTCTGGCGACGCTCGGTTTATTGCGCAAACCGCCGGAACAGTTGTGCTGGCCGATATGCTGTTCACAGCGACAGCGGTCATTGTACAGCCAATAACCGGTGCCTTGCTTGCATGGCGGCTTGGGTGGTCATTGACCGAAGGGTGGGTTTTGACCTCGCTGGGGCTGTATATCGTGGCCGGCGTGTTCTGGCTGCCGGTTGTGTGGATTCAGGTCAGGATACGCCGCTTGGCACAGGCCAGCGTTGACGCGGGAACTGTGCTGCCTGTCGGATACTATCGGCTGTTCCGTATCTGGTTGGTCTGTGGGTTCCCTGCCTTTGCCGCTGTGTTGGCCATCATCTGGCTGATGATTGCGCGGCCGGTCTTAGGCTGAAACTGCTGGTATTTCTGACTGTTACCGACACATCGCCTCAGGTACCCTGACTGCGCAGCTATCCCGGAGGATCCATTGGAATCCCTGCTTGTTCTAGTCGGATTGATTGTTTTGGCCATCCCGGTGACCATCATTGTGCTGTTAGTTGGGCAAGCACGTCTGCGCCGCCGGCTAGCGCTGCTTGAACAGCATATCCAATTGTTGAGCAGTGATGCCCCCGCAGACCTGTCAGAGCCTACCCAAACGCACCCCGAGGAACGGCCGAACCAAAAAACAAAACCTGCCCCTTGGCCTACCGCCAAGACCAAGGCCGTCGATGCTGCGCCCAACGATCCACGGACCAGAGCAGCGCCCGACCCAACCCCACCGGCCGCCGTTGTGTTTCGAGAAGATCGACTGGCCACCCTGGCAAATTGGTTGCGAGAGAATTGGTTTTACGCGGTCTCGGCACTGTCGCTCGCCATGGCGGGTATTTTTCTGGTGCAATATGGCGAGGAAAATGGCCTGTTGCCCCCAATCGCACGTGTAATGGCCGCATTGGGATTTGGCACCGCCCTGATCGGCACCGGAGAATTCATCAGGCGCAGATTTGGTGACAACGAAGAAACGGCCACCGCGTATCTGCCATCAGTCTTCTCGGGTGCGGGGTTGGTGACATTGTTCGGGGGCATTCTGGCCGCCCGGCAGCTCTATGACCTGATCGGCCCCGAGGCGGCGTTGATCGCGATGATCTGTGTTGCCCTCATGGGGCTGGTCCTGGGATGGTTTCACGGACCTTTGCTGGCAGCGGTGGGTCTGATCGGCGCGTTCGCAGCCCCCTTCGTCGTGGGCGGAGCATCAGACGATCCCGGCTGGCTTTATGGGTACTTCTTTGTGATCGCTGTTCTGGGGTTGGGCATAGACACAGTGCGGCGCTGGGCGTGGATTTCGGTTTTGACGTTGTTTGGGACCTATTCTGCATGCCTGTTGCTGGTGATGTCGTCTCCGCTGACCGAACCAGCTTATCTGACCTGCGTTACTGCGCTGGCAGTGATTGCCATGGCGATCCCGGTCCGGCGGGTCTGGCCCGATCACGGCGGTCCGACGATCACGCAGGTCCTTTGGCGCAAAAAGGGAGAGGCCTGGCCCGAGTTTCCAACCCGTCTGGCTTTTGGCGCGGTGGCTGTCAGCTCGGCGATATTGGCGCTGCACTGGCCGGATTCCGCTGGCG
Organism: Ruegeria meonggei; assembly: GCF_900172215.1. Taxonomy (GTDB): domain Bacteria; phylum Pseudomonadota; class Alphaproteobacteria; order Rhodobacterales; family Rhodobacteraceae; genus Ruegeria; species Ruegeria meonggei. Next base: position 27,588 of record NZ_FWFP01000013.1, on the reverse strand, counting down.
AATTCTGGCTGAGTGTCGTGTTGTTGTCCGGGCTCACACTTGCGTTGCTGCTGTGGGCCAAAGACTCAACCGCATTGCAGGACGCAACCGTATTGCCTGCCCTTGGCCTGATCTGGTTTGTCTTGGGCCACGGGTTGGACAACGGGATGACCCTGCGCCTGTTTGCGGACACCTATGCCGAAACGCCAGAGGCTGATTTCCCGTGGGTCGTCACGGTACTGACCGGGCTGGGCGCGCTGCTCTCGGTGCTTGCGGCCTGGCGTTCGATGCAGGCCAAGGCGTTCTCGGCCATCTGGGCCGGGGCGGCGGCAATCTATGCACCGATGATGGCCATCGCATTAGAGGTCAGCTGGCATCCCGCCAAAGTTATCGGTGCCTATCCATGGGCGCTTCATGCGATTGGGCTGGGCGCGCTGATGGTCATCCTGGCCGAACGTTTCGCCCGGCTCGATGGTGACAACCGGATGCGCCCAGCCTTGGCGACCTTATCCGCGTTGTCCTGCCTGAGCTTCGCTTGTGTCATCGTGCTCAGCTCGGTCGCGCTGACCATTGCGCTGGTTGCAATGGTCGTCGTGGCCGCGGCGCTGGATCGCAAATTCATCCTGCCACCGATGAGCTGGTTCATCTGGGCTGGCGTGTTCACGGTGACTGTGCGCCTGGTTCTGAACCCGGGGCTGGATTGGGCTGACACTGCGCCATTGACGGAAATGACACTGGTCTATGCAACAGCCACGGCAGGGTTCCTGTCGGGTTGGATCTTGCTGAAACCACTGCAGCGTCCGGTTGCCAAATTGCTGTTGGAAAGCGCGGCCTGGGCCACGGCGGGAATTCTGTTGTCACTCCTGCTGTTGCGTTGGCTCGAGGGGTTCGGTGAGGGCGGCGCAAAAGACAGTCATTGGGGCCTTGGTCTGCTGTCCGTGATCTGGCTGTTGCTGGCATATGCGCAGGTCCAAAGGTTTGCGCTGGGCGGCAGGCTGACCTATGTGCGGTATCTGTTGGCGGTGTTTTTTGCAGGCCACGGCCTTGTAAGGCTGGTGCAGGCTCTGTCAGAGGCGAACCCTGTGATCAATCCCTTGTCCGATCCCGTACTGGGCCCACCGGTTTTGAACTCACTTGCGGTGGCTTATCTGTTGCCTGCGGTTGCAATCGCCTTTTCGGCATGGCGCATCGCGGCGACGCCGGTGTGGTTGAAACAGGCCAGCTATGCACTGGCCGGGGCGCTGTCCGCTGTCTGGCTTGGGCTGACGATCCGCCATATGTGGCAGGGGGCTGGGGGGATGTTTGAAGGCAACGGCGTGACCCAGGCAGAGTTGTACACCTATACAATGGCGCTGCTGACAATTGGTGCAGGCCTGTTCTATCAGTCCCTGGCACGCCAGTCGGGCGGTATGCGCAAGGCCGGATTGATCGTGATCGGGTTGGCAGTGGCCAAGGTGTTCCTGATCGATATTGCCGGGCTTGGTGGTCTGATCCGGGTCTTTTCGCTGTTGGCTTTGGGCCTCTCGCTGGCGGGTCTGGCTTGGCTGAACAGATGGGCCAAGCTGCGCTATGCGTCGCAGGGGGCGGAACCACTGGACCATTGAGGGCGGGCGTCCTATAAGCCCGCCATGCTTGACCGTTTGGCCATCATTATTCGAATTATATCCCCGGCGCTCTGATATCGCGAGACGCCGGGCAAAGGTGCTTGAGAATTCGCACTGACCGCTTCGATCCATATATGACCAGATCATCCTGAGGACGCCCCCAATGTGCGCCGACACGACCCAAACCCCTGACTACAAAGACACGCTGAACCTGCCCAAAACCGACTTTCCCATGCGCGCAGGCCTGCCCAAGCGCGAGCCCAACTGGCTGGAGCGGTGGGAGACAATCGGCGTCTATGATCGCCTGCGTGAAAAACAGGGCCGCAAGCCCTTTACCCTGCATGACGGCCCGCCCTATGCCAACGGTCACCTGCATATCGGCCACGCGCTGAACAAGACCATCAAGGACATGATCGTACGCTCCCATCAGATGATGGGGTTCGACGCGCGTTATGTGCCCGGCTGGGACTGTCACGGCCTGCCCATCGAATGGAAGATCGAGGAGCAATACCGCAAGAAGGGCAAGAACAAGGACGAGGTGAACATCGTCGACTTCCGTCAGGAATGCCGCAAGTTCGCCGAGGGCTGGATCGACATCCAGCGCGAAGAGTTCAAGCGTCTGGGCATCACAGGCAACTGGCCTGATCCCTATGTCACCATGGACTATCACGCAGAGGCCGTGATCGCCGATGAGTTCATGAAGTTCCTGATGAACGGCACGCTCTATCAGGGCTCCAAACCCGTGATGTGGTCACCGGTTGAAAAGACTGCGCTGGCCGAGGCCGAGGTCGAGTATCACGACAAGGAAAGCTTCACCATCTGGGTGAAGTTCAAGGTCGTGAATGCGGGCGATCTGGATGATGCCTTTGTAGTGATCTGGACCACCACGCCCTGGACCATGCCGTCGAACAAAGCGGTGGTGTATGGCAAAGACATCTCTTACGGGCTGTACGAAGTCACTGGCGCACCGGATGAATGCTGGGCCGCCGTGGGCGACAAGTTCCTGCTGGCTGACAATCTGGCCGCTGACGTGCTGGGTCGTGCCCGCCTGAACGATGATCAATGGACCCGTGTCCGCGATGTGACCACGGATGAACTTGCAGGCGTCCAACTGACCCACCCGCTGGCCGGGGCCGAGGGCGGCAATAGTGAATGGGACGATATCCGCGATTTCCGTGCCGCTGAGTTCGTGACCGATACCGAAGGCACCGGTTTTGTCCACTGCGCGCCCTCGCATGGCATGGAAGAATTTGAGCTGTACCGTGATCTGGGCATGCTGGAACAGGTCATCACCTATAACGTGATGGATGATGGCGGTTTCCGCGCTGATCTGCCGTTCTTTGGCGGCAAATACATCCTGTCCCGCAAGGGCGGCGAAGGCGACGCCAACAAAGCCATCATCGACAAGCTGGTCGAGGTCGGCGGGCTGCTGGCCCGTGGCAAGATCAAGCACAGCTATCCGCATTCCTGGCGCTCGAAGGCTCCGATCATCTATCGCAACACGCCGCAGTGGTTTGCCTCGGTCGACCGCAAGCTGGATGACGGTATGGGCGGTATGGGCGACACCATCCGCGAACGCGCCCTGCGGTCCATCGATGAGTTGGTGAAATGGACCCCTCAGACCGGTCGCAACCGTCTGTATTCGATGATCGAAGCACGCCCGGATTGGGTTCTGTCGCGCCAACGCGCCTGGGGTGTGCCGCTGACCTGCTTTACCAAGAAGGGCGTTCTGCCGACCGACGCAGATTACCTGCTGCGCAACGAAGACCTCAACGCCCGCATCAAGGCCGCGTTCGAAAAAGACGGCGCGGATATCTGGTACAGCGACGGGTTCAAGGCACAGGTGCTGGACGGAATCGCCAACCCCGACGATTGCGATCAGGTGTTTGATGTTCTGGACGTATGGTTCGATTCCGGCTCGACCCACGCTTTTGTTCTGCGTGACCGCGAGGACGGGACCGAGGACGGTATCGCCGATGTCTACATGGAAGGCACCGACCAGCACCGCGGGTGGTTCCATTCGTCCATGCTGCAGGCCTGCGGCACCAAGGGCCGCGCGCCTTATCGCAACGTGGTGACCCATGGGTTCACGCTGGATGCCAAGGGCAACAAGATGTCCAAATCGCTGGGCAATACCATCGTGCCGGAAGAGGTGATCAAACAATACGGCGCCGATATCCTGCGCCTCTGGGTGGCCCAGACGGATTATACCGCCGATCAGCGGATCGGGCCGGAAATCCTGAAGGGCACCGCCGACAGCTATCGCCGGTTGCGCAACACCATGCGGTTCATGCTGGGCTCGCTGGCGGACTTCACCGAGGCCGATCGCGTTGCGCCCGAAGATATGCCGCGCCTGGAACGCTGGGTGCTTAGCCGTCTGGCCGATTTGGATGAGAAGGTGCGCCAGGGCTATGCCGCCTTCGATTTCCAAGGCGTGTTCAGTGCCGTGTTCACCTTTGCCACGGTTGACCTGTCGTCGTTCTATTTCGACGTGCGCAAGGATGCGCTCTATTGCGACGGCGACAACCTGCGCCGCCGTTCTGCGCGCACAGTGTTGGATATCCTGTTCCACCGCCTGACCACCTGGCTGGCCCCGGTTCTGGTCTTCACTATGGAAGAGGTTTGGTTGGAGCGCTTCCCGGGTGATGACAGCTCGGTCCATCTGGTGGACTTCCCGGACACGCCCGCCGACTGGCGCAACGCCGAGCTTGAGGCGGGTATGGCCAAGATCCGCCGGGTCCGCCGCGCTGTGACTGCCGCGCTCGAGGTTCAGAGACAGGATAAGGTCATCGGTTCCAGCCTTGAGGCCGCACCGATCGTGCATGTCGAAGATGGTGAAACCCGCGATCTTCTGGCAACGTTTGACGTCGATGACATGTGCATCACGTCCGGTTTGACCGTCACCGGAGATCCGGCCCCGGCCGAGGCGTTCCGCGTGCCGGAAATCGAGGGCGTCGCGGTTGTGTTCGAAAAGGCCGAGGGCGAAAAATGTCAGCGGTGTTGGAAAATCCTGCCCGATGTGGGCCGCCACGCCCATAATGGCGTGTGCGGGCGCTGCAACGACGCGCTGAGCTAAACCCTGCAACCCCCCGGCCCAACGGCCGGGGGTTTTTTCGTTCAGCGCTTGCGCCGGTTCCTGCGATCTGAAACGCTGCATCCATGGCGATGATCGCAGTGGAAACCCAGTTTGGACGCCTTGGCGTCGAAGAAACCGACGGTGCAATAACGCGCCTTGTCTGGAACGGGCAGGACGATGCGCCGGACACACCGTTGTTGCAGGAAGCTGCCGCACAACTGGCGGCGTATGATCAGGGGCGTCTGGACCGGTTTGATCTGCCTTATCGCGTGGGGGGGTCTGAGTTTCAGCAGCACGTCTGTGACCTTATGTTTGCCATCCCTCTGGGCGAGACGCGGACCTACGGCGATATTGCCAGGGAACTGGGTCAACCCGCTCAGCCTGTGGGGCAGGCCTGCGGTGCAAACCCCATTCCGGTGATCATCCCCTGTCACCGGGTGCTGGCTGCAAACAGTCTGGGTGGGTTTTCCGGCGATGGCGGGATCGAGACCAAGGTTGCGTTATTGCGCCATGAGAGGGCTGCGGGTCTGCTGATCTGATCGGCTTAAATCTGTTGCAATCCCGCTGTTTGAGTCCCAACTTGTATCAAATAGAGAATTTGAAGGACCGCTTTGAATGACTGCTCAAACAGACCCGGCCACCCGCAAGAAGGCCATTATTGACCGCCTGATGTCGCTGGAAGCGCAAGAGCTGGCGACCGCGCAGGCCCATTACGACGCGTTTCTAAAGGACTCTCAGTTGGATGACCGTGAAGGGCATGACAAGGATGACATCGCCGCCTCGCGCGAGAATGCCGATCTGGCAGCGGCGTTTGATGCGCCTGTGCACGCCCATCACGCCAAGATCGACGTGATCGAAAACACCGATTTCGCGTTGACCGACACGGTGCAGCCGGGTGCAGTGATCAAGTTCAACAACCGACGGTTTGTTGTTTGTGTCTCGACGACCCGGTTCGAGGTGGATGGAAAGACCTATATGGGTATCTCAACCCAAAGCCCGATCTATCTGGCCATGGTCGGACTGCAAGAAGGGGACGTGTTTACCCATAACGGAACCGAGTTTGAGGTGCAGAAAATCTTGTAATCCTAACCCTTGCGCTGCGGGAACACCTGCTGCGCAACCCCGGCCGAGACCAGATACAGGCTGGTGACGACCAGACCCCAATGCGCCCAGCTTTCGGGGTGAAAATCCACCCAGGCCGCCCAGCCGGCAAAGAAGGTCCAGGCGAAGGCCATCGGCAGTGACAGAGAACGCCAGCGTTCGGTCCGGACAGGGTGGATGAATTTCAGCGGCAGGAACATCGCCAGAGACAACAGCGAAACCAGCAGCAGAATGATCCAGAAATTGGGCTCAAGCGCGAAGATCACAATGACAAACATGTTCCAGCACCCCGGAAAGCCGGAAAAGGAATTGTCCTTTGTTTTCATTCGCGTGTCGGCGAAATACATGGCGCTGGCAAAGGTGATGACGATGATGGCAAACCAGCCGGTCCACCCGTCCATCAGGCCCGACTTGAACAGGGCAAAGGCCGGGATGAACACATAGGTCAGGTAATCGATGATCAGATCTAACAGCACGCCATCAAATTCGGGTGCGTTCTTTTTGACATGGTAATGCCTCGCCAGCGGACCGTCGATACCATCAACGACAAACGACACGACCAGCCAAAGATACATCAGGCTCCACTTTTCCTCGACCGCGGCCAGCATGGCCAGCATCGCAAAAACGGCACCGGTGGCGGTGAACAAATGGACGGAAAGTGCTTTGAATCTAAGTGTCATGCCTGTCTCTTGGACGATGCGTGCCGCAGATGCAAACCAAAATCCCGGCCCTTGTAGAATGCGTGATGGTACGATGTATCAGGGAGTCACGCTTTGGGGTGCGCGCGGTTGTAGACCTCCATCAGGCGCGCGGTATCGACGGCTGTGTAGGCCTGCGTTGTCGAAAGCGATGCATGCCCGAGCAATTCCTGAATAGAGCGCAAATCGCCCCCCGCCGACAAAAGATGCGTGGCAAAGCTGTGACGCATCGCATGCGGTGTCGCGGTGGCTGGCAGACCCAGTTGCATGCGCGCTTTGGCCATCACGCCCTGAATGGCCCGTGGGTTCAGCGGACCGCCACGAACGCCGCGAAACAGAGCTTTGTCTGGGGCTTGCGGGTGCGGGCACAGCTGCACATAACGCTCTACAGCCGCCTGTGCTGCTGGCAGGACGGGAACGATCCGCTCTTTGTCACCTTTGCCTACAATGCGCAGCGTGGCAGGCAATGGTGCGTCAGTCCCGGTCAGAGACAGGGCCTCGGATATGCGCAACCCGCAGCCATAAAGCAGCGTGACCACAGCCACGTCGCGGGCAGAAACCCAGTCATTGGTCGATTGCATCTCGACCGTGTCGATCATGGCGCGGGCGGCGTCTTCGGCCAGCGGGCGCGGCAGCTTTTTGGTGAATTTTGGTGCCCGGGTCGAGAGCACGGCTGTGGGTTCAAAGCCTTCGCGTTCAGACAGCCAACGATAGAAGGATTTGACCGCTGACAGCTTGCGGGCCAGCGACCGCGCGCCCACGCCCGCGGCACGCTGATCAGCCATCCAGGCGCGCATGTCCGACACGGTGATCCGGGCCAGTGCCGCCAACCCCTGACGCTCACTGTGATGTAAGGTCATGAAGGACAGGAATTCGGTGACATCGCCGCGATAGGCGGTTTGTGTGTTTTCTGACCTTCCGGCCAAGGCCCCCAGACTGTCCAGCCAATGCTGCAAAGCATCGCGGCAGGCTGGGGAGATCAAACTCACGACAACCAGTGACGCATCGAGCGTTCGAAGACGCCAGCGAAGAAGGTCAAGAGATCAGTACCCAATTGCGGGGTGAAATGGTTGGCATCTTTGGCCCCCATCACAATCATACCGGGCAGGCGGCCTTCGCCCAGATTAAGCCTGAGGCAAGCCTCAGACCGAAGCTGGCTTGCGATCGGGCCAAAAATCCTTGGGCTATGTTGCTGAATCTGGCGCAGAATGACCTCACGCGCGGGGCCGCCCCGGTCAAGGCTGAGATAGGCGTCGACTGTGCCGGGTTCGACCACGGTAAGCACGCCGCCCAGTTTTTCGATGGCAGGGTCTTCTTGCAGGGCCGTGGTTTCCAGAACCAGCGTGACATGATCGACCCGCAGGATTTCAGCCACATCGCTGCCGAGTGCTTGCAGAAAGCCTTCGAATTCCATGGGTTCCAGCAGGCGCAAGATGGCGCGGTGCACCTGATTGGTGCCGGCGAGGTTTTCATAAGCGGCGGCAATGACCGAGCGGTGGGTGTCCTCCAGCCGGTCCAGTCGCGTCTCAAGCCGCTGCATGGCGATGCCACGCAGATCGATCACATTGTCACCGCGCGCCATTTCGTCAGCGGTAACCAGCGCCTGCATCAGATCCTTGTCGTCCAGTACTGCGTCCGGCTCGGCCAGAATCGCGGCGCGGAGATTATCCTTAAGTTTGGTGTTACTGCTCATGTCCTGTCCGGTCTTTTTTTGTTGGGCGGCTTATAACATGATTTGCAAGGTTTGCCTTGGGAAAAATACACGCAAAAGTGGATTTCCCGGGCCGCTGTGGCGGAAAGGCTCCCGCCTGCAATTCCCTGATCATGGGATCAGTCTTGCAGTTGGGCCAGGCGCGGCGCCTGTGGGCGCCGCGCGGCTGCGTGGGGTGTCAGAGGATTTTCTGTCCGGTCTTGGCCCAGTCGGCCAAAAAGGTTTCCAGACCCTTGTCGGTCAGTGGGTGGTCGGCCAGCTTTTTGATGACGGCAGGCGGCGCTGTGATTACGTCCGCCCCGACGAGGGCGCTGTCGGTGACGTGGTTCACGGTGCGGATGGATGCGGCCAGAATTTCAGTCTCAAACCCGTAGTTGTCGTAGATCTGGCGGATGTCCGCAATCAGGTCCATTCCGTCCAGGTTGACGTCGTCGAGGCGACCAATGAAGGGCGAGATGAATGTTGCGCCTGCTTTGGCGGCCAGCAACGCCTGATTGGCCGAGAAACACAAGGTGACATTGACCATCTGGCCTTCATCCGACAGCGCCTTGCAGGTTTTCAGGCCCGCCCATGTCAGCGGCACTTTGACGGCAATATTGGGCGCGATCTTGGCCAGCTTGCGGCCTTCGGCGATCATCTCGTCGGCTTCGGTTGCGACGACTTCGGCCGAGACGGGGCCATCGACCAGATTGCAGATCTCTTTGGTCACTTCCAGAATGTCGCGACCTGATTTGAGGATCAGCGACGGGTTGGTGGTCACACCATCCACCATGCCCAGATCGTTCAGTTCGGCAATGGCGTCGATCTCGGCTGTGTCTACGAAGAATTTCATGCGGGCAGTCCTTTGATGGGTTGGCCTTGGTCGCGGATGGCTTTACCTCAAAGAGACCCATGCTGGAACCCCCTGCGAAGGATATGCCGTGAGCGCTAACGGATTTTTCGACCAAGGAGAGCTAGTTGCGGTGCTGACAACGCAGCCGCTGGACCGGACGCTCGACTACAAAGCGCCCGAGGGTGGGTGTTTTCTGGGCGCCTTTGTCGAAGTGCCTTTGGGCCCCCGCAAGGTGCTGGGCGTGGTCTGGGGGCCGGGGCAGGGTGGCTTTGATCTGAGCAAGGCCAGATCTGTGATCCGGGTGCTTGAGGTGGCGCCGATGCGCGAAGAGATGCGGCTGTTTCTGGGCAAGGTGGCGGATTACACGCTGACACCGATGTCTGCGATGCTGCGCCTTGCCACGCGCGCACCGGGGCTGAGTGATCCTCCGTCGATGCGCAAGATTTATCGCCTGGGGAATGGTGAGCCTGACCGAATGACCGATGCGCGAACCCGGGTTTTGGAGGTGTTGCGCGACTATGGCGGGTTGGCTTTTACACTGAAGGAACTGGCGGAGCAGGCGGGGGTGACCTCTTCGGTTGTCAAAGGCTTGGTCAAGCAAAGGGCGGTCCGGGAAGAAGACAGTCCGCGCGATCTGCCCTATCCGCGTTTGGACCCGGATTTGCCCGGCAAGGACCTGACTGCGGACCAGGCCGCGGCGGTCGGGCGGCTGCAACAGGGGCAACAGACCGGTAACTATGGCACCACATTGCTGAAAGGCGTCACCGGATCAGGCAAGACCGAGGTGTATCTGGAAGCGGTGGCGGAAACCTTGCGCCAGGGTCGGCAGGCGCTGGTACTGCTGCCCGAGATCGCGCTGACCGCCGAGTTCCTGACACGGGTCGAGGCCCGGTTCGGAGCGCGTCCGGCCGAGTGGCATTCGGGTGCCACGATGACGGAACGCCGCCGGGTCTGGCGCATGGTCGGGCAGGGTGATGCGCAGCTGGTGGTCGGCGCGCGGTCGGCGCTGTTCCTGCCGTTCCGAAATCTGGGGCTGGTCGTAGTGGATGAGGAACACGACACCTCGTACAAACAGGAAGACGGGGTGCATTACAGCGCCCGCGATATGGCGGTCCTGCGGTCAGCGATCTGTGGCGCGCGGGTGATACTGGCAAGCGCCACGCCATCGCTGGAAAGCTGGGCCAACGCCGAGGCGGGCAAGTATGAGCGGCTTGATCTGACCTCGCGCTTTGGCGTGGCCGTCCTGCCCGAGATGAAGCCGATCGACATGCGGGCCGAGCAGATGCAGCCGGGCACGTGGATTTCCCCGTCCTTGCGGCAGGCAGTGCGCCAGCGGATCGAACGGGGTGAGCAGTCTTTGCTGTTCATCAACCGTCGTGGCTATGCGCCGGTGACCCTGTGCCGGGCCTGTGGGGAACAGATCGCCTGTGACCATTGCGATGCGCGTATGGTCGAACACCGGTTCCTCAAACGGCTGATGTGCCACCAGTGTGGTGAGACCAAACCGATGCCCGAGGTCTGCCCCTCCTGTCAGGTTGAGGGCAAGCTTGCTCCGGTCGGGCCAGGGATCGAACGGCTGGCCGAAGAGGCTGAGGCGACCTTCCCCGAGGCCAAGATCGCCATGCTCAGCTCTGATCTGTTTGGCTCGGCCCGGGCGCTGAAAGCCAAGATCGAAGAGATTGCGCAGGGCGACGCAGATATCATCATCGGCACACAGCTGGTGGCCAAGGGACACAATTTCCCTAAATTGACGCTGGTGGGGGTTATTGATGCTGACCTCAGTCTGCATGGCGCCGACCTGCGGGCGGCGGAACGCACGTTTCAGCTGATGCGGCAGGTGGCTGGGCGCGCTGGTCGGGCGGACATGCCGGGGCAGGCCTTGTTGCAGACGTTTCAACCCGAACATCCTGTGATCCGGGCCATTCTGTCGGGTGACGAGGAAGGGTTTTGGAAAACCGAGGCTGCCGGGCGACTGGCAGCGGGGGTCCCACCCTATGGGCGAATGGCCGGGATCGTATTGTCCGGGCCAGAAGTGGGACCGGTTTTTGATGTCGGAAACGCGATGGCACGCAACGATGCGCCGCTGCGCCAGATCGGGGCGCAGGTCTTTGGTCCGGCGCCTGCACCGATCGCTCGAATACGGGGGCGGCATCGCGTGCGTCTGTTGGTCAAAGCGCCAAAAGGCGCCCCTATTCAGGACGCCATCGCCCGTTGGATCGCGCCGTTGCGGCTGAAGGGCGATATCCGGCTGACAGTGGATATTGACCCGCAAAGTTTCTACTGACCTCTGCATAAACGCAGAGCGGCTGTGCACCACCTGCTTGCCCCTCGCCAAAGCGCGAAAATGGGCGTAGAGGAGTCTCATGCTGAAATCCATGCCGCTTTCCGAGGCGCAGAGCCTTCCGTTCTGGCGCCGTCCTGTGACGCTTTTGTTCGTTATGGCGCTGACAATGCCCATCGCGTTCAACGCGTGGAGCGCGCTGTTGAACAACTTCGTCATCGAGGTGGCGAATTTCGATGGTGCGGATATCGGGTTGCTGCATACGGTGCGCGAAATTCCGGGCTTTCTGGCCGTTGGTGTGATCGCGGTCATCCTGTTTGTCCGCGAACAGGTCCTGGCCATGATCTCTTTGATGCTGCTGGGTGTCGCCACCGCCATAACAGCCTGGTTTCCCAGCCTCGGCGGGCTGCTTTTTGTAACGTTGTTCAGCTCAATCGGCTTTCACTATTACGAGACGGTGAACCAGTCCCTGCAGCTGCAATGGCTGCCCAAGGACCGTGCGCCGCAGGCACTGGGCTGGTTGGTCGCAATGGGATCGGCGGCGACCTTGGTAGTGTACGGTTTGATCGTGCTAAGCTGGGAGAGGTTCGATCTGTCCTACAACACCGTATTCATGGCGGCGGGTGGATTTACTGCCGTGCTGGCGCTGTTGTGCCTGGTCGTCTATCCGCAATTCGACTCACCAACGCCGCAAACTAAAAAGATCGTGCTGCGCCGCCGTTATTGGCTATATTATGCGCTGCAATTCATGGCCGGTGCGCGGCGGCAGATCTTTGTGGTCTTTGCGGGCTTCATGATGGTCGAGAAGTTTGGCTTTGAAGTGCACGAGCTGACCAGCCTTTACATGATCAACCTGCTGATAAACATGGCGGCGGCCCCGATGTTGGGTAAGGCTGTCTCGCTGTTTGGTGAACGCCGCACGCTGATCTTCGAATATACTGGTCTGGCCATTGTCTTTGCGGCTTATGGCGGCATCTACTGGTTTGGATGGGGGGTGGTTTTGGCTGCGATCCTCTATGTGATTGACCACGTGCTGTTTGCGCTGGCGTTGGCGTTGAAGACTTATTTCCAGAAAATCGCAGACCCGGCGGATATTGCGCCGACAGCGGCGGTAGCCTTCACCATCAATCACATCGCGGCCGTGTTCCTGCCGGCGCTGTTGGGCTTGTTGTGGGTCGTGTCACCCGGTACGGTTTTTGCGCTGGCTGCTGCTATGGCGACAATCTCGCTGACCCTGTCGCTGTTGATCCCGCGCCACCCGGAACCGGGGAATGAGACAGTTCTGTCGAAATACGCCCCGGCCCCGGCGGAATAAGCGCCAAAGCTTGACCTTGGCGGGCCTGCGCCATAGGCGCTGTATCAACTGATACACGGAGGCCCCTATGCCCACATTCACCGCGCTTACCACCATGACTGGCAAGAAAGCTGCCGAAGGGCTGGGCGACGCGATGGAGCGTTTGGATCCTGAACCCACTGGCATCGGCGTGTTCGAGGTCGAAGATGGATCGGGCCTGTGGGAGGTCGGCGGCTATTTCACCGAAGCGCCGGACGAAACCGCGCTGGCTGTTCTGGCCGCCGCTTTCGAGGCCAAGCCCTTTGTCGTGTCGGAATTGCCCGATACCGATTGGGTTGCCCATGTGCGCCGCGAACTGGCCCCGGTCGAAGCGGGGCGGTTTTTCGTCTATGGTAGTCACGATGCCGACAAGATGCCCGAAGGGCGCATCCCGCTGCTGATCGAGGCCGCGATGGCGTTTGGAACCGGTCACCATGGCACAACGCTGGGCTGCCTCAAAGCGCTGGACCACTTGCTGGATAATGGGTTTGCTGCGACCAAAGTGGCAGACATCGGCTGTGGTACTGCAGTTCTGGCCATGGCAGCTGCCCGGGTCTGGGATGGCGATGTAATCGCCAGCGATATTGACCAGGTCGCTGTTGATGTGGCCGAGGCCAACCTGAAGGCAAACGGAATGTCCGGGCAGGTGAAGTGTATCGAGGCTGCGGGCTTTGATCACCCCGACCTGCAAGCCAGCGCACCATACGACCTTGTTCTCGCAAATATCCTCAAAGGTCCGCTGGTGGCGTTGTCACCGGAAATAGCAGCGAATCTGCGGGATGGGGGCTATGCTATTTTGTCGGGAATCCTCAATGAACAGGCCGATGATGTGGTCTCGGTTTATTCACAAAACGGGTTCAATCTGACAAAAAGAGACGAGATTGGTGAATGGACGACGCTAGTCTTAAGCAAACAGGGCGCAATTTAGACCATTTGCAGGAGTTTTCTGGATTTTCGCCTCTTTTTTGTCGCAATCTCTATCTACCGTCATAGCGTGGAAAACGGGGGCGGTTGTTTGGAGGCTGCCATGACAGTAAAACAAGTGGAATTTGATCAGCGCGTAACTCGCCTGAATAAAAAGCACGCCAAGCTCAGCCGTGGCTATCGCGCCACGATGCGCAAAGATGGCCTTGTTGTGATGAAACCGCAGCGTGTAAAGTCTGCGGTTCCGGCAAAGGTTCTTCTGATGTGCCTGTTCGGCTTGTTTGCGTTCAAGACATTCTTAATGACAAGCTTGGGAACATCGGCCTACGAGTTCCGGGTTGATAGCCTTGCGCAAGGGACAACTGTTGAAAAGGCTGGTGCCTGGGTGATGCAGATTGACCCTGTCTCGGGATTTTTGGCTGCCCAGATAGACCGGTTCACGTCTTAGAAACTATCTGAATGAACAAGAAACGCCGCCCATCTGCAGATGCGCGGCGTTCTTTTTTGCCCCCGAGGGAGAAGAAGGGGCGTATGAGTGGTAGGTTTTAAGTCTTACCGACGACCATCTGTCACGACGTCAATATCGCCACGGCACAGACCGATATCTTCCAGTTCGCGATCTGTCAGACCGCTCAGCACGTTACGAGTAACGCGGGCGTCGTTCCATTCAACAACGGCGTTCACGACCGATGCGAAAATTGCGCCGATACGGCCGACGAGGCCGAACGAGCCAGTGGTGATGCGGGTGGTGTCCAGAGCAGCCATATCCTGTTTCCTTCTGGTTTGAGTTAAGGTCTAGATCATCTGATCTGAGCGGCATTTAGTGATGTCGATTTGACTATGCAAGTGAGGAAATTGCATGTGTCCTATGCATTTTTTGCAATGCTTCAGAAATCTAAAAAACCGTTAATTTATTGACCATTGGGCGGTTATGAAACGTGTCGAATTCAGGCGTTTCGCTGTCGCAAACTGGCCGTCGTGTCGTCACTGGGACAGGTCTGTCGTTTTTTAGACTTTCGGTCAATTCGCTTGGAAAATGTTCATGCTTCGTGCTAGTCCGAATGAAAGATCTCAAAAACCCGAGCAGGTCGAGGCAAAACATGCGAATTCTGGGCATTGATCCGGGGCTTCGAACCCTGGGATGGGGCGTCATCGAATCACATGGCAGCCGTCTGAGCCACGTGGCCAACGGGTTATGCAAATCCGACGGCGACGATCTGGGCGAACGCCTGCTGTCTCTGCACAATCAGATTGTCGAGGTCATTGCCGCACATCAACCCGATCAGGCTGCCATCGAACAGACTTTCGTAAACAAGGACGGGGCCGGCACATTGAAACTGGGTCAGGCGCGGGGGGTGGCATTGCTGACCCTGGCGCAAGCCGGGTTGCCGGTTGGGGAATATGCACCAAACCGGGTCAAGAAAACCGTCGTAGGCGTGGGTCATGCCGAAAAACAGCAGGTCCTGCATATGGTGAAACTGCAATTGCCGGGGTGTCAGCCCAAAGGTGCGGACGCGGCGGATGCGCTGGCGATTGCCATCTGTCACTCTTATTACGGCACAGCACCGGGCGCACGGATGAAAGAGGTGAAGGCATGATTGGCAAACTGACAGGGCGACTGGATTACCGCGCCGCAGACCACGTGCTGATTGACGTGCGGGGGGTTGGGTACATCGTCTATTGTTCAGATCGGACAATGGCCGCGCTGCCGGGTGTGGGCGAGGCGGTCTCGATCTACACCGACATGGTCGTGCGTGAGGATCTGATGCAGCTTTACGGGTTCCTGTCGTTGATCGAAAAAGAATGGCACCGGCTGTTGTGTTCGGTTCAGGGCGTCGGTGCCAAGGTTTCACTGGCCATTCTCAGCGCGTTGGGTCCCGATGGGGTCAGCCGGTCGATTGCGCTGGGGGACTGGGGTGCGGTCAAGGCTGCCAAAGGGGTTGGTCCTAAAACGGCGCAACGCATTGTGCTTGACCTCAAGGATAAGGCGCCGGGCGTGATGGCGATGGGCGGCACCGTGACCGAGGCGATGGATGGCCCCAATCTGGATGTTGTCGAACTGTCGGAACCTGCACCTGCGCCCAAACGCATGGCGAAACCGGCCTCAGGTTCGGCGGCTGCGTCGGCCGGGGCTTTGTCAGCCCTGTCCAATCTAGGCTATGGGCCGTCCGAGGCGGCCTCGGCCGTAGCCGAAGCTGCGGCCAACGATCCTGAAGCGGGCGAGGCAAATTTGATCCGCGCGGCGCTCAAGCTGCTTGCTCCGAAAGGGTGATTGAATGGTAGACGCCGATCCCAACCTGCGCCCCGAGCCTTTACCCGAAGACAACGACCGTGCCCTGCGACCGCAGGGGCTGGATGAATTCATCGGGCAGGCTGAAGCCCGCGCCAACCTGCGCATCTTTATTCAATCCGCCCGGCAACGCGGCGAGGCGATGGACCATACCTTGTTTCACGGCCCGCCGGGGTTGGGAAAGACGACACTGGCTCAGATCATTGCGCGTGAACTTGGGGTGAATTTCCGCATGACCTCGGGCCCGGTTCTGGCCAAGGCGGGCGATCTGGCGGCGATTTTGACCAATCTGGAAGCGCGCGATGTTTTGTTCATTGACGAAATCCATCGCCTGAACCCCGCTGTCGAAGAGGTCCTGTACCCGGCGATGGAGGATTTCGAACTGGATCTGGTGATCGGCGAAGGCCCGGCTGCACGCACTGTTCGGATCGAGCTGCAGCCCTTTACTCTGGTTGGGGCAACCACTCGGATGGGCTTGCTGACCACCCCGCTGCGCGACCGGTTCGGGATCCCGACGCGGTTGCAGTTCTACACGATCGATGAGCTACACGAGATCGTCACCCGCAACGCCCGCAAACTGGGCGCGCCCGCGGATAATGATGGAGCCCGCGAGATCGCGCGCCGATCACGAGGCACCCCTCGAATTGCGGGTCGGTTGCTGCGTCGAGTGGTGGATTTTGCGATTGTGGAAGGCGACGGTCGAATCTCACGCGAACTGGCGGATGGGGCGCTGACTCGGTTGGGGGTTGATAATCTGGGGCTGGACGGTGCGGACCGGCGGTATCTGAAACTGATCGCTGAGAATTACGCGGGTGGTCCGGTTGGGATTGAAACCCTATCCGCCGCATTGTCGGAAAGCCGCGACTCGCTGGAAGAGGTGATTGAGCCATATTTGCTGCAGCAAGGCCTGATCCAACGCACCCCGCGCGGGCGGATGTTGGCGCAAAAAGCGTGGACACATCTGGGTATGGCGGCCCCCAAAGGCCAAAACGATCTGTTTGGTTGAAGCTTTGGCCCGGAGATTTTATGCCTTCGGCAAGAGTGAACCAGAAAAGATGAAGGGCCAGACGTGACTCCGGAAGAGATCGAGGCGTTGTTTACCCGCGAAAGCGGAGAGTTCCTGTTCGCCAGATGGGGACGTCCCATCGTGCCCATCGTCTTTGGTGTCGAAGACAAGACGCTGGCCGTGGTAAAAGGCGCGTTCGAAGCCGTTGTGGCCCTGTCTGGTCACAAGATGGCGGAAACTGACCCAGAGTTGGGTGCCAATTGCATGGTCTTCTTCTTTCGTGATTGGCAGGAGTTGCTGGAAGTTCCCGATCTGGATCGGCTGATCCCTGATCTGGCACCGCTGGTGGGCCGTCTTGAGGCCGCAGATGCCAATCAGTATCGCATTTTCCGGTTCGAAGACGACGGCGCCATCCGGGCAGCCTTTGTATTCCTGAGGATGGATGAAGAGCTGTCCAATATCCCCGCCGACACTCTGGCGCTCAGCCAGGTGGTGCAGACTATCCTGCTGTGGTCCGACACCGCATTTCGCAACCAATCCCCCTTGGCGGTGGCCGGCGAGGCGACGATCTTGCGGCCGGACATAGCCGAGGTGATCCGGGCATCCTACGATCCGGTTCTGCCCGGGGCAACGCAGGATGCGTCCCATGCATTGCGGTTGTTTGCTAGGTTTCAACCCCCTCAGTGAAAAGGGGTGGCAACCGCGCGGGTTTGGTGCGGTTCGAAAACTCTGCGATCAGGGATGGCTGCCTCAAACAACCACATTGGCACTGTTCCCTTGGCCGCGGATTCTGACCATTCGATCACCTGTTCTAAAATGTCGCATGTCTCTGAAGCTTAGGGGCAAACTGCTAAATTTTGACGCCGCGATAGGGTTCACTCGAACTTTATCCGGGTCAGGGGATTGCAGGATCGACAGCGCGCATGCATCTCTGAGGCAAAGGCGCCTTGCCCGTGCCCTACATTTTTGAGCAAATTGCATGACCGGATCTTTCAGCATGGCCACCGACACGCACGATCACCCGAAACACACCTATCCAGTCCGTGTTTATTACGAAGACACCGACATGGGGGGCGTGGTCTATCACGCCAATTACCTGAAATTCATCGAACGCGCCCGGTCTGATTACGTGCGTCAGTTGGGCAATGACCAGAACGCCATGCGTGATGCAGGCATCGTTTGGGTCGTTCGCCGGATCGAAGCGGATTACCTAACCACTGCCAAGTTCGAGGACGAGCTGACGGTGGAAACCGAAGTTGTTTCATTGTCTGGCGTCCGGTTGACGATGGGGCAGCTGATCAAAAGGGGCGAAACCGAGATATTCCGAGCCACGGTAACGGCTGTTTGCATGAATGCGCTAGGCAAGCCGGTACGCCTCCCGGCAGAGATCCGCGCATTGCTGTAACAATTTCCGGGATCAGGGTGGTTCTGTTGGCATTTCGTACCCAACTGCGTTAGCGTTTGGCAAAACAAGGCCAAAACAAACGGCCGTCAGGCAAAAACAAAGAGCAGGTTCATGGAAGCTGAAACGCTGGCGCTGGCGCAGGAGATCGATTTCTCCATGTGGGGGCTATTTGCCCGCGCGACTTTTATCGTCAAACTGGTGATGCTGATGCTGATTATTGCATCGGGCTGGTCCTGGGCGATTATCATTCAAAAGCTGATCAATTATCGGGCTGCTCGGCGTGAAGCTGCGGTATTCGACGAATCCTTCTGGTCGGGTAACCCGCTGGACGAGCTGTTTGAACAAATCGGAACGCAACCTGATGGCAGTTCTGAGAAGATTTTTGCCTCGGGCATGATTGAATGGCGTAGATCGCATCGCACGGATGGCGGGTTGATTGCGGGGGCCACCGCGCGGATTGACCGCTCGATGGACGTGGCAATCGCGAAAGAGGCCGAGGGGCTGCAAAAAGGCCTGCCCATTCTCGCCACTGTTGGCTCGACCGCGCCATTTATCGGCCTGTTCGGTACTGTCTGGGGCATCATGAACGCCTTTATCGAGATCGCCGAGCAGCAAAACACCAACCTCGCCGTTGTCGCCCCCGGTATTGCCGAAGCATTGCTGGCCACCGGTCTGGGCCTGCTGGCTGCGATTCCGGCGGTTATTTTCTACAACAAGCTCAGCGCGGACAGTGATCGGATCGTCGGCGGGTATGAGGCCTTTGCCGACGAGTTCGCCACCATCCTGTCGCGTCAGTTGGACAGCTGATATGGGTGCTGCGGTTCAGCAATCTTCGGGCGGGAACGGGCGCAGACGCGGACGGCGTCGCGGGCGCGCGCAACCAATGGCCGAGATCAACGTGACGCCCTTTGTGGACGTCATGTTGGTGTTGCTGATCATCTTCATGGTGGCAGCGCCGTTGCTGACCGTGGGCGTGCCGGTAGACTTGCCGAAGACCGCCGCCAGTGCCCTGCCTGGCGATAACGAAGAACCTTTGACGGTAACCTTGACCGCTGATGGCCGGGTGCAGATCCAGACCACGGATGTGCTGCGCGAAGAGTTAATTGGCAAGCTGCAGGCCATCGCCGTTGAACGCACCAGCGACCGCGTGTTCCTGCGGGCCGATGGGGCGATCCCCTATGCGCAGGTGATGCAGGTCATGGGCGCGCTGAATGCGGGCGGATTTTCCAATGTGGGCCTTGTGACCGATACCGGCGGGCCGACGCTGGACGAAGGCGGAGAGTGAGGCCGCGCGGTGGACACCGGCACCAAGATTTCGGCGATTGCCCATGCTGGCCTGATCGGATGGGCCTTGTTTGGCGGCACCTTCCGGTCCGAACCGTTACCTATGGCTGTGCAGGAGGTGTCGGTGATTACGGCTGAGCAATTTGCGGCGATGACTGCACAAAGCGACGCGCCCGAAGTGCCGGTTCCCACCGCATTGCAACAGCCCGAAGCGCCCGAGGAAGAGGTCAGCACCCCAGAACCGGTCGAGGAAGAGCAACCCCGACCCGATGTTACGACACCGGCGGAACCGGAACCCGACCCGGTGCCTGAACCAGTTGAGGCACCGCCCGAACCCGTGGTGATCGAAGAGCCCCCGACCTTGGATCAGCCCGAGCCGGTGACCGAGGTCCTGCCCGTACCTGAAGGCCCCGAGGCGTTACCGCGCCCGTCAGATATCGTCGCACCGGAACCCGTCGCCCCGCCACCACCGGACGCTCAGCCGGATGACGTGGAATCCCCCGCGGTGTCATTGGATGAGGGTGCCGAGGTTCAACAGGAACAACAGGATCAGACCGCCCCGGAAGAGGCCACAGATGTGATTGTGACCGAGGCGGAAGAGACCAAAGAAAACGCCCCACGAACGTCACCACGCCCAAAAACACGGCCCAACAGACCCGCGCCACCGGCCCAGCCCGTCGTGGCTGAGACCGAGGAGACGACACCGCCGGAACCCACAGAACCCGACACAGCCATTGATGATGCGCTGGCCGAGGCGTTGGGGCAGGGCAGTGAACCAACTGGTCCGCCACTAACCGGCGGTGAAAAGGATGCGATGCGGCTGGCGGTATCACGTTGCTGGAACGTAGGGTCTCTGTCTACGGATGCGCTGCAAACTGTAGTGGTTGTCGGCTTTTCGCTGAACACAGACGGAACTGTTGTCGGCGGTAGCCTTCGTATGATCGACAGTTCTGGCGAATCCGATGGTGCTGCGGGCCAGGCCTTTGAGGCTGCCAGGCGGGCAATTTTGCGCTGTGGCGCCAAAGGATATGATCTGCCTGCTGACAAATACGCACAGTGGAAAGATATTGAGATTACATTCAATCCCGAGAGGATGCGGATCAAATGATGAGATTTCTGACCAGCCTGTTGCTTGGCCTGACACTTTTGGCAGCGCCGGTAAGCGCCCAAAACGGACCGTTGCGTCTGGAACTGGATCAGGGGATCATCGAGCCCTTGCCCTTTGCGGTGCCGAACTTCGTACCTGACGGGCCAGCGGCGACGCAATACGCCAATGATCTCTCTCGGGTGATCGCAGACGATCTGATCGGCACCGGGTTGTTTCGCGAGATTTCTTCGGACGCCTTCATCAGCCGGGTCAGCAGCTTTGAGGCTCCTTTGCAGTTCGCGGACTGGAAAGCGATCAATGCCGAGGCGCTGGTAACCGGTGCGGTCAACGTGTCAGGCAACAAGCTGACGGTGCGGTTCCGGGTATGGGATGTGTTCTCGGACAAGGAACTTGGCAACGGTTTGCAGTTTACCGGAACCACCGAGGGCTGGCGGCGCATGGCACATAAGGTGGCCGATCAGGTCTATAGCCGGATTACGGGTGAGGGGGCCTATTTCGACAGCCGCGTGGCCTTTGTGTCCGAGAGCGGGCCCAAGAACCAGCGTCTGAAACGTCTGGCGATCATGGATTACGACGGCGCGAATGTGCAGTATCTGACCGACAGCGCCGCCATCGTGCTGGCCCCGCGTTTTTCGCCCACTGGCGACCGGCTTCTTTACACCAGCTATGCCAGTGGCAGCCCGCGCATCTATGTTCTGGATGTCGACCGGGTCAGGCAGACTGAGTTGAATACCCAAGGCGGCACAATGAGTTTTTCGCCGCGGTTTTCTCCGGATGGGCGTTCGATCGTTTATTCGCTGATCCAAGGCGGCAATACCGACCTGTGGAAGATGGATCTGGCGTCGGGGCAAAGCGTGCGCCTGACCAATACGCCGGCGATTGAAACCGCCCCCAGCTATTCGCCGGATGGCACGCGGATCGTGTTCGAAAGCGATCGCTCGGGAACGCCGCAGCTGTACATCATGCCCGCAAACGGGGGCGAGGCCACGCGCATCAGTTTTGGTCAGGGCCGCTATGGCACGCCAGTCTGGTCGCCGCGTGGGGATCTTGTTGCCTTTACCAAGCAGAACAAGGGTCGGTTCCATATTGGCGTCATGCGCGTGGATGGCAGTGAGGAACGCCTTCTAACGTCCTCTTTCCTGGACGAGGGCCCGACCTGGTCACCCAACGGCCGGGTCATCATGTTCACCCGCGAAACGCAGGGCGCAAGCGGCCGGGCAACTCTCTATTCGGTGGATATCTCGGGTCGGAACCTGCGCCCGGTGCGCACCCCCGACGGTGGCAGCGATCCGTCCTGGGGGCCATTGCAGAATTGATCGCGCCAGAGTGTTGGAAAAGTTCACATAAAACCTGCACTGTGGTACAGAGACGGCAATAAACGATAAAACGACGAGGCACTTGAAATGAATGTATTGGGCAAAATCCTGGCTTTGGGCATGCTGAGCGTAATTGCAGCCTGCACCAACAATGATCCATCCGCATTGGGCGGCGGTTTCGGCAATGGTGCGAATGGTGCCATTTCACCGGGCTCGCCAAGTGATCCGCGCTCACCTGCCTATTTCCAGCAAACCGTTGGGGACCGGGTCCTGTTCTCGGTGGATCAGTCGACATTGACACCGCAGGCGCAGACGGTATTGCAGGGACAGGCCGACTGGTTGCTGGCCAATACGGATTTTGTGGCCACGATCGAAGGTCACGCAGACGAACAGGGCACGCGGGAATACAACCTTGGGCTTGGAGCAAAGCGCGCCAATGCAGCGCGCGAATACCTGATTTCGCGCGGGGTGGCAGGCAATCGTCTGACCACGGTCAGCTATGGCAAGGAACGCCCGATCGAGATTTGCAGCACCGAGGAATGCTATTCCAAAAACCGTCGCGCTGTGACGGTGCTGACCGGTTCAACCTTGGGGTAAGACAATGCGATTTGCAGGATGGGTTTTAGCGGCGGTTGTTGCGACCGCCGGTGTGGCACAAGCGCAGGACCAGCAGACTCTGGCGGATATCCGGCAAGAGTTGACTGTGCTGCATGTAGAAGTTCAGCGTCTGAAGCGCGAGTTCTCGACAACCGGGTCTCCGGCACCGAACCTGTCCGGCAATTCCGTCCTTGAACGCGTCGATGCGATCGAGGCCGAATTGCAGCGCCTGACGCGGCAGACCGAGCAATTGAATCAACGCGTGCAGAATATTGTGACTGATGGCACCAACCGGATTGGTGACCTTGAGTTCCGCCTGGTTGAGCTGGAAGGCGGCGATCTGAGTACGCTGGGTGAAACCACAACATTGGGTGGCGACACGGACATCACCGCAGCTTCCCCGTCGGCCCCTGCGATTCCGACGGCCCCGGCGGCGACTGATCAAGGTGAGCTGGCCATCGGCGAACAGGCGGATTTCGATACCGCAGCGCAGGCCTTGGCTGATGGAAACTTTCAAGCCGCTGCTGACCAGTTCGCGCAGTTCGACACGTCTTACCCCGGCAGCCCGCTTGCGCCCGAGGCCAATCTGAAACGCGGACAGGCGCTGGAAGGTCTGGGCGACACGCGTGAGGCTGCGCGCGCGTTTCTGGCCAGTTTCACCGGCGATTCCGAAGGTGCCGTCGCGCCTGAGGCACTGTTCGAGCTCGGGGCGGCCCTGGGCCGTCTGGGGCAGACGGATCAAGCTTGCATCACCTTGTCCGAGGTTGGTGTGCGCTTTCCGACTTCGGCCAATGCGTCCCAAGCGACGCAGGAAATGGCATCTCTGGGCTGTTCTTGACCGACAGGGCCGACATTCTTCAATCCGAACTCCGCGCGCGGTTGCCTGAAACGCTGCCGCCGCGATTGGGTGTGGCCGTATCCGGCGGTGGCGATTCGGTTGCATTGATGTACCTGCTGCACGCGATTGCACAGCGTGAAGGGGTCGCGATGCATGTCGCCACCGTAGACCATAGTCTGCGCGCCGGATCGGCGGATGAGGCCGCGCGCGTTGCCGTACAGGCGACACATCTGGGGCTGCCGCATGAAACGCTGCTCTGGCAGGGCTGGGATGGGACAGGAAACCTGCAGGACCAAGCCCGCCAGGCGCGGTATGCTCTGCTGACCAACTGGGCGCATCGCAATGGAATTCCGGCGATTGCGCTGGGCCATACTGCTGACGACCAGGCTGAAACGGTTCTGATGCGTCTGGGCCGGGCGGCGGGAGTGACAGGGCTATCCGGCATGCCCAATTCCCGAGAGCGAAACAGCATCACCCTATTGCGCCCGATGCTGGGCCTCACCCGTCAACAGCTGCGCGACTATCTGACTGAAGCTGGTGTGGATTGGGTCGAAGATCCGTCGAATCACGATCAGCGATTTGACCGAATTAAAACGCGCGACGCGCTATTGGGCCTCGGCACGTTGGGGATTTCGGCCGCTTCGCTGAGTCGCGTGGCCGAAAATCTTGCACAAGCCCGTGAGGCGTTAGCGCGTTATACGCAGGAAACCGCCCGCAAAATCACTGTGGTGGATGGCGGTGACATCTGCGTTGACCGTGCAAAGTTTGATGATCTGCCCAACGAAATCCAACGTCGCCTGCTTATTGGCATCATCGCTTGGATTGCAGGGCCGGGTTACCCGCCGCGCGGGTCCGCTGTAGAGCAGGCGGTGGCTGCTGTGTGTGACGGGAAAACGCTGGCTATGGCGGGCTGCCTGCTGACCTGTCAGGGGGATAAAGCGTGGTTTTGCAGAGAGCTAAACGCGGTTGCGCACGAATCTGTCCGGACGCACCAGACCTGGGATAAACGTTGGGTCCTGTCTGGTCCGGCGACAGAAAAAACACAGGTCCGTGCACTGGGTGAGGCCGGATTGCGTCAGGTCTCCGAGTGGCGAACAATGGGCAAACCGCGGCCAGTTTTGTTATCGTCACCGGCGGTGTGGGAGGGGGAAACCTTGCTTTCCGCTCCGCTGGCGGGGTTTTCGAACGGCTGGAGCGCCAATTTCACGCCAGAAAGGCCTGAGTTTTACACTTCTCTTTTATCGCATTGAACATGCTTGAATCATCTCTATTTTAAAGAGCAACACGGCAGACCCCCATCTGCCGATATCTTTTGGGAGAATTTCCTTGGGCAACGCTCGTAATATCGCCTTCTGGGTCGTTCTGTTTCTGCTGATTCTTGCACTGTTCAATCTGTTCAGCGGACCAGGCGGATCGCTTCAGAACAATGAAAGAACTTATTCGGATTTTGTCACCGCTGTTGAAGGTGGTGAGGTCGAGAACGTGACACTGGACGGCGAACAGATTCGGTACACCACGCAAAGCGGTGCAACTTATGTCACCATCAAGCCTGCGGATGCTGAGGTGACCAAGCTTTTGATCGACGAAAACATTCCGGTTCAGGCGGTGAAACAGCAGCAATCCGGGTTCCAGTCGTTCCTGATCACGCTGCTGCCTTTCCTGCTGCTGATCGGTGTCTGGGTTTATTTCATGAACCGGATGCAGGGTGGCGGCAAAGGCGGTGCGATGGGCTTTGGCAAATCAAAGGCCAAAATGCTGACCGAAAAGCATGGCCGCGTAACCTTTGATGACGTCGCAGGCATTGATGAGGCCAAGGAAGAGCTGGAAGAGATCGTCGAATTCCTGCGCAACCCGCAGAAATTCAGCCGTCTGGGCGGTAAGATCCCCAAAGGCGCGCTGCTGGTTGGCCCTCCAGGCACCGGTAAGACGCTGCTGGCGCGGGCCATTGCCGGCGAGGCGGGTGTGCCGTTCTTCACCATTTCCGGTTCTGATTTCGTTGAGATGTTTGTGGGCGTGGGTGCATCCCGTGTGCGCGATATGTTCGAACAGGCCAAGAAAAACGCGCCATGCATCGTGTTTATCGATGAGATCGACGCGGTCGGTCGCCATCGTGGCGCGGGCTATGGCGGCGGCAATGACGAACGCGAACAGACCCTCAACCAGTTGCTGGTCGAGATGGACGGGTTCGAGGCCAATGAGGGCGTGATCATTCTGGCGGCGACCAACCGTAAAGACGTGCTGGACCCTGCGCTGCTGCGCCCGGGCCGGTTCGACCGCAACGTGACCGTTGGCAATCCCGACATCAAAGGCCGTGAAAAGATCCTGGGCGTACATGCCCGCAAGACACCTCTGGGTCCCGATGTCGATCTGCGCATCATCGCGCGTGGGACACCGGGTTTCTCGGGTGCTGATCTGGCCAACCTTGTGAACGAGGCCGCGTTGATGGCCGCCCGCGTAGGCCGTCGCTTTGTCACCATGGAGGACTTTGAGAACGCCAAGGACAAGGTGATGATGGGGGCCGAGCGTCGCTCGATGGTGCTGACTCAGGATCAGAAGGAAAAAACCGCCTATCACGAGGCTGGACATGCCGTTGTCGGCCTGAGCCTGCCGCTGTGTGATCCGGTCTATAAGGCGACGATCATCCCGCGCGGTGGCGCATTGGGTATGGTTGTGTCGCTGCCAGAAATGGACCGTCTGAACTATCACCGCGATGAATGTGAGCAAAAGCTGGCGATGACCATGGCCGGTAAGGCCGCCGAGGTGATCAAATACGGTGAAGACCATGTCTCGAACGGTCCGGCCGGTGACATCATGCAGGCTAGCCAGTTGTCGCGCGCAATGGTGATGCGCTGGGGCATGTCTGACAAGGTCGGCAATATCGACTATGCCGAGGCGCATGATGGGTATTCTGGTAACACCGCCGGGTTCTCGGTCTCAGCGCATACCAAGGAACTGATCGAAGAAGAGGTCAAGCGCCTGATCCAGCAGGGATACGAACGGGCCCATAAAATCCTGTCCGAGCAAGGTGAAGAATGGGAACGTCTGGCGCAAGGCCTGCTGGAATATGAAACGCTGACCGGGGAAGAGATCAAGCGCGTCATGAATGGCGAACCACCCAGCGAAGGTGATGACGAAGGCGACAGCCCGGATGAAGGCAGCGCGCCCAGCGTCACGGCGATCCCGAAAACCAAGGTCAAGAAGACGCCTCCGGACGGAGATATGGAGCCGGAACCTTCGACCTAAGCAAATCAAACCCGGGCAATGCCCGGGTTTTTTCTTTTCATTTGACGGTATTGGTTTTTTATTGGCGCCGAATGCAGGATTGTAAAAGGGGCGAGCGATGCCAGTACTGCGCAAAACGGAATTTGTGGCCGAAGTGGCCTGGTTGGGGCATGTGCCTGCTGGAAAATCGATCCGGGCTTTGCCGGTCGAAAAGCTCGAATTAGGGTTTTCCGGGGAAAAAGACGCGCGGCACGAGGGGGTGAACCGAGCCTCATGCGTTCGAGTGAAAAACCTGTATACCCAAGGTACTGAAATCCGCAATGTGCGCCAATTGTCGGTTCTGTCCGTCGAAGAAATTCAGGCAACAGCCCAAGAGATGGGCCTGACGCAGCTGGACCCAACCTTTTTGGGTGTCAGTATCTTGCTGCGGGGCATCCCGGATTTTACCCATGTACCGCCGTCCTCGCGGTTGCAGGTGGCCGACGGTCTGACCATCACGGTCGACATGGAAAACCGCCCCTGCGTGTTACCGGGGCGGGAAATTGAATCCGACCAGCCCGGTTATGGCGCAGCATTCAAACCCGCGGCTCAGGGGCGTCGCGGAGTCACGGCATGGGTCGAACGGCCGGGAGAATTGAGATTGGGGGACAAGATGGCGCTGTTTGTCCCGGATCAGCGCGCTTGGAGGCCATAAAGGCCCGCCGTTTCCAATCAGAAACCGATGAAGTGACGCTACGACGTTTCAAGGCACAATTATGTCGGAATCCATAGTCACCAGTTTGGTACACAACGGTATGGATTGCACAGCACCGACGCGTTGCGTCGGTTTTGCACGGCATTCAACCAGGGACCCTGCCCAATGAGTTATAAATCGGACATTGAGATTGCGCGAGAGGCGCATAAGAAGCCTATTCAGGAGATTGGGGCCAGGATTGGCATCTCCAGTGATGATTTGCTGCCTTATGGCCACGACAAGGCGAAGG
>NZ_FWFP01000001.1 GCF_900172215.1 Ruegeria meonggei | reverse complement strand
CACGGCGGCCGAGACGATGTTCTCGGACGCGATCAACTCGATCTCGTCGCGCTGGCGGCCCAGCTCGGATGTGATCGAGCCGAACAGCTCGGGGTCGCGCTCAGACAGGGACTGGGTGAAAAAACCGGTATCACGAAGATTGGCGTTCATGGGGGCTCCACATGGCTGGGGGAATTCTTGCGGATTTCCTATCGGAAACCCTACTTTTGCAAAAGGCTTAAAGCGACGATTTGGCCCGCTGTGGCGTCAAGTCTGGCCTATCGGGGAAAGGTATGGTTGTTTCGGAACCAAATGTGCAACACCGGAAACCGGAATTGATGATCCAGAGAATCGCCTTTCTTGCCAGCGACGCCAATGTCGCGCAATCGGCCCGGGTTGCCTTGATCGCCCGGTATGGAAATTCCGCCCCGCGGGATGCGGATGTGGTGGTGGCCTTGGGTGGGGATGGGTTCATGTTGCACACGCTGCACCACATGCAGCACCTCAACACACCCGTCTACGGCATGAACCGTGGCACCATCGGGTTTCTGATGAACGAGTTTCACGAGATCGACCTGATGCAGCGCCTTGTCGATGCCGAGGAAGAGGTCATCAACCCGCTGGCGATGCGGGCGATGGATCAATCCGGCAAACTGCACGAAGCGCTGGCCATAAACGAAGTGTCTCTTTTGCGGGCCGGCCCACAGGCGGCGCGGCTGCAGATCAGCGTCGATGGTCGGGTTCGGATGGACGAACTGGTCTGCGACGGGGCACTGCTGTCAACACCGGCCGGGTCGACAGCGTATAATTACTCAGCACATGGTCCGATTCTGCCAATTGGGTCTGATGTTCTGGCCCTGACGGCGATTGCCGCGTTTCGTCCACGCCGGTGGCGCGGCGCTTTGCTGCCAAAGATTGCCAAAGTGCGGTTTGACGTGCTGGACGCGGACAAGCGACCGGTCATGGCGGATGCGGATTCGGTTTCTTTCAAAGACATCGACTGGGTGGAAATCCGGTCGGAACCCGCCATCGAACACCGTATTCTTTTTGACCCGGGGCATGGGCTGGAAGAGCGACTGATCTCGGAACAGTTCACCTAATTCAACCACAAGGACGTTTTTTGAGACTTGTGTGAACCAGTTCACAGGAGGTTTCTTAATCTTCCGTTAATGTGAACTTGCCCGGAGAACACGCCAAGGTGGAAGTGAGTGGCCACCAACCGGCGTTTTCGAATGGTTGCGCAGTTTTCGCGCTGATGAGGGTAGGTGGTGCTACGCTTGTTAACAAATTTCTGGGCTTATTTAAGTAAGCGGACCCTGGGCACAAAAACCCAGGGTCTATTTTTTACAGGATCGGCCTACAGAGCCGCGTCCATTCTGTCCCACAGTGGTAAGCACATTTGGCCGACACGCGATTCGATGGCGGCGGCAGCGTCAACAGCCATATCTTCGCGCCAGCGCCGGGCAGCGATTTGAACGTTGATGGGTTGCGGCCCCTTCGGCAGCTGTGCGAGCCGGGCGGGAACGCAGGCGGCGGGCAGGCCTAGAAAGTTCATTGCGTAGGAATAGACAGCGCAACCCAGAACCTCGTGCACGCCCTCGGCACCATCGGTGTCCCGGTCCGGTCCAAAAAACGGCTGCGGCAGGAACGGAGACAAAACCAGAGCATAGTCCTCCATGAACAGTGACCATTCCCGTGCATAGTGGGTGCGCTGAGCCAACATTCGGATCAGATCGGTGTCTGTAATGGGTGGAAATTCCTGAAAGTAGACCTCGAAGATGTTGCGGATGGTTTGAGAGCCGGCGGCTTCGATATCATCTTTCATCAGGGTCAACACTTCGCCCATCAGCGCGCGATAACCCGCCCGGCCGCATTCGAAAACATCAGGCGGGTCTATTTCAGTTACCAGATACCCGGCGTCGACCAACGCGTCACGGGCGGTGTCCAGCGCCTTTTCCACTTCGGGGTGCAAAGCGTAGCCAAAGGTGTTTTTGGTAAAGGCAACTTTGAGGGAGGTGTCGCAGGGCGCGCCGCGCCAAGGCATTGAGACATGGAACGGATCGCGGGGATCGGCGGCAATCACGCTGGGCATGGACAGGTGAAGATCGGCGGCTGACCGGGTGATAAGGCCCTGCACTGACATGGATTGGGCCAAAATCCCACGCTCGGCCGGTTGGCTGGGGTTCCAGGCGGGTACGCGCCCAAGGCCGGGTTTCACCGTGACCGCCCCGTTGGCCGCAGCGGGAAACCGTAGGCTGCCGCCGATATCATTGCCATGGGCCAACGCACCGATCCCGGCCATCACACCTGCACCCGCGCCCCCCGATGACCCACCGGGCGAGATATGCCGACCCCATGGATTGTGCGTGCGGCCATGCAGGTCATTGTCTGTGTCCGCGCGAAATGAAAACTCGGGCGTATTTGTCCGCCCGATGACAACGGCCCCGGCATTCTGCAGGTTGGTGACAATCGGGGCATCATTCGGTGCGATCACGTCCTTCAGCGCTACAACGCCGTTACTGGTTGCGTGCCCTTTCTGGTCGACATTGATCTTGATGGTTACTGGCACGCCGTGCAGCGGCCCAGGTGATGCGCCGCGGACGACTGCCTGATCCAAGGCGCGCGCCTTCTGCAATGCCTCGACGCTTAGATCCTCGGCCACCGCATTCAGGTCCGGGTTGACCTGATGCATGCGATCAATGGCTCTTTGCACAGCCTGTTCGGCGCTCAGTTCGCCAGTGCGGGTCAGCTTGGTCAGGGCTGTGGCGCTTAGACGCCAGATGTCGTTTTTTGTCATGGGGCCTCACTGTCTTATCGTGACAGTAGGGGCCCCGTTTCAGGTTGCAAGCGAAAGCCTGTGGGCGGGCGACCAGTGGTCGCCCAAAGCCCGATCACTGCGCGTACCCGATGGATTTCAGCGCGACGGTGATTTCATCCAGAATGGCCGGATCGTCGATGGTCGCGGGCATTTTGTATTCCTTGTTGTCCGCAATCGACACCATCGTTCCCCGCAAGATTTTACCCGACCGGGTTTTTGGCAGGCGATCCACCACAACAGCCAGTTTGAAGGCTGCGACAGGGCCGATCTTTTCACGTACCAGCTTGACCACGTCTTGCGTCACCTCGCCGTGGTCGCGATCACACCCGGCGTTCAGACACAAGAAACCCACTGGCATCTGGCCTTTAAGCTGATCGGTCACGCCGATCACAGCGCATTCGGCGACATCGGGGTGGGCGGCCAGAACCTCCTCCATTCCGCCGGTGGACAGGCGGTGGCCAGCCACGTTGATCACGTCATCGGTGCGGGCCATGATATAAAGGTAACCGTCCTCATCAATCATGCCTGCATCGCCGGTTTCATAATAACCGGGGAATTGGTTGAGGTACGAGCTTTTGAACCGATCCTCTGCATTCCACAGCGTCGGCAAAGTGCCTGGAGGCAGCGGCAGTTTGACCGCAATCGCACCCAGTTCACCGGGCTTCATCGGGTGGCCGCCCTCATCCAGAATCTGCACATCATAACCCGGCATTGGTTTGGCGGGCGAGCCGAGTTTCGTCGGCAGTTTTTCGATACCTATCGGGTTGCCTGCGATGGTCCAGCCAGTCTCGGTCTGCCACCAATGGTCGATGACCGGAACATTGAGCGCTTTTTGCGCCCATTCGATGGTGTCGGGATCAGCCCGTTCACCGGCCAGGAACAGGGCGCGTAGGCTGGACAGGTCGTATTTTGCCAACATCTCACCCTTTGGGTCTTCGCGTTTTACGGCGCGGATGGCAGTGGGGGCGGTGAAGAAGGATTTGACCTTATGCTCGGCGATTACTCGCCAGAAGGTACCCGCATCGGGGGTGCCAACCGGTTTGCCCTCGAACACGATGGTGGTGTTGCCGTGGATCAGCGGGGCATAGCAGATATAGGAATGCCCAACGACCCAACCCACATCCGAGGCCGCCCAGAACACATCGCCCGGATCGACGTCATAGATATTCTTCATCGTCCAGTTCAGTGCGACCAGATGGCCCGCCGTCGAACGCACGACCCCTTTGGGCGCCCCCGTGGTGCCTGAGGTGTACAGGATATACGCGGGATCATTGCCGTCGACCGGAACACATTCTGCAGGTTCAACTCCGTATTGAAATCCGTGCCAGTTGAAATCGCGCCCCTCGATCAGCTGCGCCACCTCCTGTTCCCGCTGGAAGATAACGCAAAAGTCGGGCTTATGACTGGCCAAGTCGATGGCCCCGTCCAGCAGGGGTTTATAATGTACCACACGCCCTGGCTCCATCCCACATGAGGCCGCGATGATCGCCTTGGGTTTGGCGTCATCAATCCGGACAGCCAGTTCGTTACTGGCAAAGCCACCAAAGACCACAGAATGCACCGCACCTAACCGGGCGCAGGCCAGCATCGCCTCAAGCGCTTCGGGGATCATCGGCATGTAGATGATGACCCGGTCACCTTTCTCTATGCCTTTGTCGCGCAGCGCCCCGGCCAACGTGGCGACGCGATTGCGCAGCTCGACATACGAGATTTCGCGCTTTGTATGCGTAATCGGGCTGTCATAGATAATCGCTGTCTGCTCGCCGCGGCCGTTTTCCACGTGGCGGTCCACAGCGTTCCAGCACGTGTTTACCTTGGCATCGCAGAACCATTCATAAAGCGGCGCATTATCGTCAAACAAAGCTTTGGTCGGAGGCTGAACCCAATCGATCCCTTTTGCGGCCTCCATCCAGAATGCATCCGGATCAGATTTCCAGCTTTCATAAACGTCCTGATAAGCCACGGTAGCATCCTCCTTAAACTCCTCGTATCGTGTGTAAGGTGGACCGGGTGCACCACACAAGTGAGGGAAATGACGGGGCGTCACTTTACCGCAAACCATTTGCAGAATTCGTCAAAATGGTCTGCAAATTTTTGCAAACAGGTTAAAATGCGCAGTATTTTCTGCACGGGCTGGCAGCATTTGCAAATCTGCAAATCCTGCCGTGCAAAGAATCACCCGCCTCGTGAGGTCAGGCGCCTCAGAGACGCCTGATCCGGGTTTGCGCCGTCTATCCGTAGTGGGCCACTGGTGTGCCGGCAATAGCGGCCATATTCAATAGTCCACGTGCGGTAATTGACGGGGTCACGATATGGGCCTTGTTGCCCATTCCCATCAGAATTGGCCCTACTTCCAGACCGTCCGCTTTCATCTTCAGGATGTTTCGCACACCGCTGGCCGCGTCTGCGTGGGCAAAAATCAGCACGTTCGCTGTTCCTTGCAGGCGCGAGTTCGGGAAGATGCGTGATCGCAGCTCCGGGTTCAGTGCTACGTCCAGGTTCATCTCACCTTCATAGGTAAAATCCCGAGGTTCGGAATCGAGGATATCCAGCGCGGCCCGAAGACGTTTGCCCGACCCCTCGGCCTGATTGCCGAACTGTGATTGCGAACAGAAGGCGATCTTGGGCTCTATCCCAAACCGCCGCACATGTCGGGCGGCCCCGATGGTCGTCTCGGCCAGTTCTTCAGGATTTGGCAATTGCCTGACATGGGTGTCGGCAATGAACAGTGGCCCGTCTTCCAGGATCATCAGCGACAACGCGCCGTGCGGGCGCAAATCCCCATCGTCCAGAACCTGTTCGACATAGTTCAGATGCCAGCGGAACTCACCAAAAGTGCCGCAGATCATGCTGTCAGCCTCGCCCCGATACACCATGATAGCGGCAATGGCAGTGTTGTTGGTGCGCATAATCGCCTTGGCGAGATCCGGCGTCACACCCCGTCGTTGCATGATCTCGTGGTAGGAGTTCCAATAATCGTAATAGCGTGGGTCGTTTTCCGGGTTTACGATCTGAAAGTCCTCACCGGGGCGCACTGTCAGGCCCAGCTTTTCACACCGTGCTCCGATGACGTCGGGGCGACCGATAAGGATAGGGGTCTCGGTCGTTTCTTCCAAAATGGCTTGAGCGGCACGCAGGACCCGTTCATCTTCGCCCTCGGCAAAAACGATGCGGCGGGAGGCGACGGCGGCTGCTTCAAAAACCGGGCGCATGAGCAGGGCGGACTTGAACACCGACTGGTTCAGACGCTCTTTATAGGCCTCGATATCGTCAATCGGGCGCTTGGCTACGCCACTGGCCATCGCCGCCTTGGCGACGGATGAAGACACAACACCCACAAGGCGTGGGTCAAACGGCTTGGGAATCAGGTAGTCGGGGCCAAAGGTCAGCTGTTCTCCTTTATAGGCGGCTGCAGCCTCGGCGCTGGTGGTGGCACGGGCCATATCGGCGATACCGTCGACGCAGGCGATCTGCATCTCGTCATTGATCTCGGTCGCGCCGACGTCCAGCGCACCGCGGAAGATGAAAGGAAAGCACAGGACGTTGTTGACTTGATTGGGAAAATCGCTGCGTCCGGTGGCGATGATCGCATCCGGAGCAACCTCGCGCGCGGCCTGAGGAAGGATCTCGGGGGTCGGATTGGCCAGCGCAAAGATAATCGGGCGTCTGGCCATTTTCGCGACCATTTCCGGCTTTAGGACGTTCGGTCCGCTGAGGCCAAGGAACAGGTCGGCATCGGCAATCACATCGTCCAAGGTGCGCAGGTCGGTCTTTTGTGCGAACTGGTCTTTATGCGGGTTCATGTCTTCAGTGCGGCCCTGGTAAACCAGGCCGTGAATGTCGCACAACCAGATGTTTTCGCGTTTGACCCCCAGTTTCACCAGCATACTGAGGCAGGCGATCCCCGCTGCACCGCCACCTGTCGAGACAATCTTGATCTCTTCGAACTTTTTCCCTGCGACATGCAGCGCGTTTTTCGCAGCAGCCCCGACGACGATGGCGGTTCCGTGCTGATCGTCGTGAAAAACGGGGATGTTCATACGCTCGCGGCACAGCTTCTCGACAATAAAGCAGTCGGGTGCCTTGATGTCCTCAAGATTGATGGCCCCAAAGGTGGGCTCAAGCGCACAAACAATATCCGCCAGCTTTTCCGGGTCGGGCTGGTCGACCTCGATGTCAAAACAATCGATACCGGCAAATTTCTTGAACAGAACGGCTTTGCCCTCCATCACCGGCTTTGAGGCCAGTGCGCCGATATTGCCAAGTCCCAGAACGGCTGTTCCGTTCGACACGACCGCCACCAGATTGCCTCGGGAAGTGTAGAGTTCTGCATTTGAGGGGTCCGCCTTAATCTCGAGGCTGGCCTCAGCCACACCGGGCGAATAGGCGCGCGCCAGATCGCGACCGTTGGCCATTGGCTTTGTCGCCTTGATCTCAAGCTTACCGGGCTTAGGGTGGGCGTGATAATCAAGCGCGGCCTGTCGCAGGCTGGGTGTGTCAGACATCGGCTTAGGAACTCCCTTCGAAATTTGATTTAGAGCTAAACTATTTTTCGAGGCTTGGCTACGTCGCGTCATTTTGCAACAGTGTCGCAACCTCACCGGCGCCTTGGTTGAAATTTGCGGCCAACTGGCTAAGTTCGCCACTTTCAAAATTCCGGCAATCGTTGTGTAAAATGGAAGACAGGCATGAGCTCTAAAGGCCAGTTTCAGTCAGGGAACACGATACCCGAGAACAAGAGGTCTTTTGGCACGGATCGCTTTGCGTTCCGAGCGGCGCTTGTCGTGGCTGTACTGGTTCTTATCGTCATTGCGATCTGGCCGATGCAGGCCTCGGTCTTCAATCAAGAGGGCGGACCGTTCGAAACCATCTCGGCTGCGGCGCTTTTCGTGGCGGGCTTGGCGTCACTCTATCGCTTTTCGGGGATAAAGCGCCTGTATATTGGGCTGGTATGCCTGTTGCTTGCCGAACGAGAGCTGGAGGCTGACGTGTACGCAGTCGACAGCCTGCCATACTTTGTGTTGCACGGGCTGGACGTCTTGCTGGACATGACGATTGTGCGTGTGGTGCTGGCTGTGTTGGTTTTGGGCGGGCTTTTTTGGCACGGGGTGCCGAATGCCTGGCGCGCCCTTAAACAGCGCGCGCCGTTCCTTCTGATATTTTTTCTTGCCGGTATGTGTGCTGTCGTGGCGCAGTCGCTGGAAGAGATCAGCAGCGCGTTCGACGCTGAGATGTCAGAGGTTATGGTGACCCGATTGTTCGTTCTGGAAGAAACGCTTGAGATGTTCTTTTCGATTGGCATTTTGGCCGCCGTTCTGATCGGATGGCCAAAATCCAGCACCGAAGAGAACGTGAATGACCAAGTCTCAAAACCCGATCCTCGCTGAAGTCCGCCTGCCAACGCAGGAACTACGTGACGATATCCCGTTTTTCACCAGGGTATTGGGCATGCGGATGGACATGATCTATCCTGCGGATGATCCAAGTGTTGCTGTCTTTTCGGGTCACGGCTTGCGCTTGCGTATTGAAAAAGACGCACCTGAATCTCCCGGAACTCTGCGCATTCTGACAGAAAACCCAGACGCCTTTGCTGACGGAGCGCGCAGTCTGGTCGCCCCGAACGGCACTCGAATTGAGATTGAAGAGCTGAACCCCCCGATGGTGATGCCGGATACGGTGCATTCCTTTGTGGTGCGCAGGCTCAAAGACCAGGCCCCATGGATTATTGGCCGGGCCGGAATGCACTATCGTGACTTGGTGCCAGATCGGTTGGGCGGGTCGATCATCGCCAGCCATATCCGCATCCCCGATGGCGGTCCGGTGCCGGATATGGTGCATTTCCACAAGGTCGGGTTTCAGTTGATCTTCTGCATTCATGGCTGGGTGGACGTGGTCTATGAAGATCAGGGTGACAAGATGCGTCTGACGGCAGGTGATTGCTTTATCCAGCCGCCTGAAATTCGCCACCGCGTGCTTGAAGCATCGGACAACGTGCAGGTGATCGAGATCGGCGTGCCGGCGGAACACGTCACCGAAATCGACCATGATATGAACCTACCCACGCCGCATTACCGACCGGGCAGAGAATGGCAGGGGCAGCGCTTTGTCTACAACCAGGCCGAAGGGGCTGAGTGGATTCCGTTCCGCCTGCCGGGTTATATCTGCCGCGACACCACAATTGCAGAAAATACCAAAGGCGTGGCTGGGGTGCAGGTTGTGCGCAAAGGGCAGGGTGATCCGGTCTGGGCCGCGCACGACACCGATATCCATTTCACCTTTGTGATGAATGGCGCGGTCACGTTGGAAGGGGAAAACCGCGACCCATTTCGGTTGGAACAGGGCGATGCTTTTGTCATCCCGCCCGGAATGCGCACACGGCTGACCAATCCCTCTGACGATGTCGAACTGCTTGAGGTCACCCTGCCAGGCACCTTCAATACCACACTGGGCTGAGTGAATTTTGGCCGAGAAAACTGTTGCCCGGGGCTTCAACTCCCCGGGTTACTTAATTTAGGATATGTCTTTCTGACCAGATGATCAAAAAATGGGGAATCGCCATGGCTTTGAAAGATGCAGCGCTGTCTGTCCGGGAAAACGCATATGCGCCGTATTCCAACTTCAAAGTCGGCGCAGCGATCCGGTCCTCGACTGGGGTGGTCTATTCCGGCTGTAATGTGGAAAACGTAGCCTACCCCGAAGGCACCTGCGCCGAGGCTGGTGCCATTGCCGCGATGGTTGCCGCCGGTGAAAAAGAGTTGACCGAAGTCTATGTGGTCGCCTCATCGCCCCAACCGGTTCCACCCTGCGGTGGGTGTCGCCAAAAGCTGGCCGAGTTTGGCAAGCGTGAGGTCAAGGTGATCCTTGCCACAATGGACGGGGCCGAGTTTGAAACCACCATCGGTCAGCTTTTGCCCGGTGCGTTTGGCGCCTCGCATATGGAGGATGTCTAAGCCCATGGATGCTCGCTCGATCATCGCCAAGCTGCGCCGGGATCAGGTGCCCAGCAGTGACGAGTTGAAATGGTTCGCGCAGGGCCTGGCCGATGGCGGCGTCAGTGACGCGCAGGCCGGAGCTTTTGCGATGGCTGTCTGCATGGGTGGGCTGGGCGCACAAGGACGCGCTGACCTGACCGTTGCGATGCGCGACAGTGGCGATGTTCTAAGCTGGGATTTCGACGGCCCGGTGATTGATAAACACTCGACCGGAGGGGTGGGTGACAGTGTCAGCCTGGTGCTTGCGCCCGCGTTGGCTGAGCTTGGGGCCTATGTCCCGATGATCTCTGGCCGCGGATTGGGGCATACTGGTGGTACGCTGGATAAACTTGAATCCATCCCCGGTGTCAGCACCCAAATCGGGCAGGAGCGTCTGACCCAGATTCTGCGCGATACAGGCGCGGCCATTGTCGGCGCGACGGGTCAGATCGCGCCTGCGGACAAGCGGCTTTACGCGATCCGTGATGTAACCGCGACGGTGGAAAGCCTGGATTTGATCACCGCATCAATTCTGTCCAAGAAACTGGCCGCCAGCCCTCAGGCGCTGGTGCTGGACGTTAAAGTTGGCTCTGGCGCATTCATGAAGACGCTTGAGGATGCGCGCAAGCTGGCCAAAGCCCTGACAGAAACCGCAAACGCGGCCGGATGTCGGACATCGGCAGTAATCACCGACATGCACCAACCCCTGGCCCCGGCGCTGGGTAATGCGTTGGAAGTGGCCGAGGTGATGAACG
The DNA here is from genome assembly GCF_900172215.1 of Ruegeria meonggei. Lineage (GTDB taxonomy): Bacteria > Pseudomonadota > Alphaproteobacteria > Rhodobacterales > Rhodobacteraceae > Ruegeria > Ruegeria meonggei. Next base: position 524,645 of record NZ_FWFP01000001.1, on the reverse strand, counting down.
TGCTGACCCACGCACATTACGATCCACTGGCCGAAATCTCGGCAGAGCTGGGCGGCGTGTTGCTGGCAGATGCCGGGATGTGTTCCACTGCCGAGGACGGGCGCGAAAAAGTCGCTGCGGTTATTCGCGATGGCCGCGCGGCTGAACGGTTCGGGCGCATGATGGCTGCTGTCGGCGGTCCACTGCAGTTTGTCGAAAACTGGTCGCGTTACCTGCCCGAAGCCAGCGTGATCCTTGAGGTTGCCGCGCCGACCAACGGGTATGTCGCCTCGATCAATGGTGAGGCGCTGGGCCTGGCCGTGGTCGCGCTGGGCGGCGGGCGACAGGTTGAAGACGATGTGATTGATCCGGCCGTGGGCCTGTCAGGCATCGTCCGGTTGGGTGACAAGATAGACAAGGGCGCACCTTTGGCGGTGGTCCACGCCGCCCGCGAGGATGCGGCGCAGCAGGCAGCTGAAACGGTGCGACGGGCTGTAACACTCAGCCCGGATTCCGGTCCGATCATTCCTCTGGTCCACGAAAGGATCACGGCGTGACCCGGGCCTTTCTTGTGGTAATGGACTCCGTGGGGATTGGCGGAGCGCCGGACGCTGATCGGTTTTTCAATGGCGATACACCCGACACTGGCGCCAACACGCTGGCCCATATAGCGCAGACTTGCGCCGAAGGGCGGGCCGAGGATGGGCGCTCGGGTCCGTTGTATCTGCCTAATCTGGACGCGCTGGGCCTGGGTGCGGCCACACGTCTTGCTTCGGGCACGGACACGCCCGGTCTTGAGGTCACGCCAACCGGCCTTTGGGGCTGCGCGCGCGAACACTCAAAGGGCAAGGATACCCCGTCAGGGCATTGGGAACTGGCCGGCCTGCCAGTGCCGTGGGATTGGCATTATTTCCCAGACACCACGCCTGCGTTTCCGGCTGACCTAAGCGGTGCTGCCGCCCAAGCGGCAGGAACCGAGGGCATATTGGGGGATTGCCACGCCTCGGGCACCACGATCATCGCTGAGCTGGGGGCAGAGCATATGCGCACCGGCAGGCCGATCTGCTACACCTCAGCCGACAGCGTTTTCCAGATCGCTGCCCATGAAGAGAGCTTTGGCCTCGATCGCCTGCTGGCAATGTGCAGGGCGCTTGCGCCCCGGTTGCACGAGATGAAGGTGGGCCGGGTTATTGCACGGCCATTTGTGGGCTCGCCCGAGGATGGGTTTACCCGCACCACCAACCGCAAGGATTTCGCCATCCTGCCGCCTGCGCCGGTCCTGACCAACTGGGCGCAGGACACCGGTCGCCGGGTTCATGCGGTTGGCAAGATTGGCGACATCTTCTCGATGCAGGGGATCGACACACTGCGCAAAGGCCCGGATGCCCAGTTGATGCGGCACCTGTCCGATCTGGTCGATGACGCGGAAGAGGGCAGCCTGACCTTCGCCAATTTTGTCGAGTTTGACAGCCTCTATGGCCATCGCCGCGATATCAGCGGATACGCTCGCGCGCTGGAATGGTTCGATCATGAGATTGGCAGCGTTCTGCAAAAACTGCGCCCCGAAGACCTGATGCTGCTGACCGCTGATCACGGCAACGATCCCAGCTGGATCGGTACGGATCATACGCGCGAACAAGTGCCTGTGCTGATCGCCGGGCAAGGCTCTGGCGAAATCGGCAAAGCTAATTTCACGGATGTTGCCGCCAGTATTGCACACCACCTGAGCATTCCGCCCCAAGGGCCGGGAAGGACATTTCTATGACTGTTGCAGACCTGCCCAAGATCGAACTGCACCTGCACCACGAAGGTGCGGCTCCTCCGGCATTTATCCGCCAGCTTGCCCATGAAAAACGCATCGACCTGAGCGGTATTTTCAAGCCCGATGGCAGTTATGATTTTCGCGACTTTGCGCATTTTCTCAGCGTGTATGAGGCCGCCTGTGAGGTGCTGAAATCGCCTGAGGATTTCCGCCGTCTGACGCTGGCCATCCTGGAGGAAAGCGCTGCTAATGGGGTGGTGTATTCCGAAACCTTCCTCAGCCCCGATTTCTGCGGGGGCGGCGACCTGCATGCCTGGCAGGACTATCTGACCGCTATTCAGGACGCAGCAGACGAGGCCGAGCGCAAGTTCGACATCACCCTGCGCGGGGTTGTTACGTGTGTTCGCCATTTTGGGCCTGAACAGGCAAAGTTTAGCGCCCATTGTGCCGCTGAAACCGCCGGTGATTGGGTCACCGGGTTTGGCATGGGGGGCAACGAATCCATCGGAACTCAGGGTGAATTCAAATGGGCGTTCGATTGCGCGCGTGAGGCCGGTCTGCACCTGACCACCCATGCCGGAGAGTTCGGCGGCCCGGAAAGCGTGCGCGACGCCATCCACGATCTGGGGGTCGAACGCGTGGGCCACGGCGTGCGGGCTATCGAAGATCCGGATCTTATTCGGGAACTGGTCGACCGGGATATCACGCTTGAGGTTTGCCCGGGCTCGAACGTGGTTCTGGGCCTGTATCCTGACTTTGCAGCGCATCCGATTGCGCGGTTGCGTGAGGCGGGTGTAAATGTCACCGTCTCGACCGATGATCCGCCGTTTTTCCACACCACGATGCGGCGTGAATATGAAATGCTGAGCGAAGCCTTTGGCTGGAACGCCGAGGATTTCGCCGCCCTGAATGAAACCGCCCTGAACGCGGCGTTTTGCGATGAAGACACCCGTGCGCGGGTCAAGAAAAGACTGGAGAAAACATGAGCGAACACCTGACCGTCGTTGACCATCCGCTGGTACAGCACAAATTGACGCTCATGCGGGACAAGGGCACCTCGACTGCCGTGTTCCGCCAGCTGCTGCGCGAGATCACGCTGCTTTTGGCCTATGAGGTCACGCGTGAAATGAAGCTGACGACCCGTCATATCGAAACCCCGATGGAGGAGATGGACGCCCCCATTCTGGCCGGTAAGAAATTGGCGCTGGTGTCGATCCTGCGGGCGGGCAATGGGATGCTGGACGGAGTGCTTGAGCTGATCCCCTCGGCGCGGGTCGGCTTTGTTGGCCTTTACCGCGATGAAGAGACGCTGAAGCCCGTTCAGTATTATTTCAAGGCTCCCGAAGGCCTGAAGGACCGCTTGGTCATCGCGGTAGACCCGATGCTGGCCACCGGCAACAGCTCGGCCGCGGCCATTGATCTGCTGAAAGAGGCCGGGGCGACCGATATCCGTTTCCTCTGCCTGCTGGCCGCGCCAGAAGGGGTGGAACGGATGAAAGAGGCGCATCCGGACGTGCATATCGTCACGGCAGCGCTGGATCGTGAGCTGAATTCAAAAGGCTATATCATGCCCGGTCTGGGCGATGCCGGCGACCGGATGTTCGGTACCAAGTAGACGAACCTAGCCGCCGCAGATGTTTTGCAACCGAACCCAATCGCGGTCCGGTAAAACCTGCGGCGTGGGACGGCCTGCCATCGGGTCGGCCTCAATCAGGCCCAGGACCGTCTCGCCGGTGATATCTTTGGCATAGGCATAAGGTGTAGACGGCAACGCGGCTTGGGCGAACACCGCCAGCAAATCCTCATCCGGTAGGGATGGGCGCGGGTCTGACAGCATCTGCTCGGTATAGGTATCGACAATCTCAGAGGTCAGCTCTCCGGTCGTCAACAGACGGAATGCGGTTGTAACCCCAGTGCGGTCCAGCAGATCGGTTAGGGGGTCTTGTGCCTCGGACCGGGCACGTTCAGCAATGATGTAACCGGCTGCTACTGTTGGATCCTCGTGGTCCTCGACCAGCGCTCGGTTCAGCAACACGATCCCGCCGGGCAGGCTGAGGCTGCTTTGAACCCCGGCTGGCAGAATCACCACCGCGCGCACACCGGTACGTGTCGCCAGCTGATCCAAGACCGCTTGCGTGTCTTCGGACGTGCAGGCGCGGCCCGAGACACGCTCAATCCGGTTCAGGATGGCATCGCCGATATCCTGTCGCTTGATCTCGGGCACGACTGAAACAACGTGGGTCTTCAATGCAATCGGCATCCAAAGCAGCAGCAACGCGGCAACGGCGGCCATTACTCCGGCTACGCTGAGCCAGCGCAACCGTCCGGGATGCGGTCGGGACCGGTCGATCGCATGTTGCAGGCGATCGATGGCCTCGATCATCGTTGTTTCGGTTTCTTCCAGTTCTAGCGTCTCGTCCGGGTCTCCATCCGGGTTGAAGATGGCTGGGAAAGTACCGGGGTTTTGACGTTCCAACGCGGCCAGTGACCAATGCGTCAGCGCCTGTTCATTGAAATCTGAGATCGTCAGAGTGGCCTCGCCAATCGACACCACGACCTCGCGCCGTTGAACATCGGGCGAGGGGCGCCACAGACCGGTGGCTTCGATCCGCTGGTACTGTTTAAGTGCCGTCTTCAAGGTGAGGTGTGCTCGTACTTATTTTGTCTCAGCTTAACACGCTAAAATCAAAAGGCGCAAACCTGTTGCGCCCTGTTCGAGAAACGTGCTGGATATCACGACGCGCGGTAAATCTGGTTGCCGACGCAATTTCACAACCGGGGCAGGGAATGCAGGCGGATACTCAGACTTCACCGGTATTGGCGTCGGTACTGATGATCAGCGCGATGGCGATCATTGGAGTGGTCGACAACGTTGTGATCCTGCTGGCCGAGACAATCGGGCTGTGGCAGTTCCATCTCAGCCGGGCGGTGCTGATGTTGCCATTGATTGTTGGACTGTCCCTGTTGGGGTTTGGCGGCCTGCGGCCCAAACGGCTTGGGCCAGTTGTTCTACGCAGCGTGCTGATCACACTGGCCATGTTGTGTTACTTTGCCTCTCTGGCGTTGATGCCGATTGCGCAGGCTTTGGCGGGACTTTTTACGTCACCGATCTTTGTGCTGCTGATCTCGGCACTGGTTCTGCGGCAAAAAATAGGGCCGTGGCGTATTCTGGCCGTTCTGACCGGATTTTCAGGCATTCTGATCGTGCTGCAACTGAACCCATATGAATTTGACGCCCTGACCCTTTTACCGATGGCCGGAGGGTTGTTCTATGCACTTAGCGCCATCATTACCCGCAGCCATTGCGCACAGGAAAGCACGGTGGCGCTGCTGGCCGCCATGGTCATTACACTGGGGCTGGCAGGTGCGATTGGTGTGGTCGCGTTGGTGGTTTATCCGCTGCCGGTATCGGATGGTCCGGATGGCTTCGTGACCCGGGGTTGGGTCTGGCAGATAGGCCCGGCCGTGCCATGGATTGTGGTGCAGGCGGTTGGGTCTACAGCGGCGGTTTTTATGCTGATCAAGGCCTACCAGATCGGAGAGCCGTCTTACGTGGCGGTATTTGAATACTCGGTAATGATTTTCGGCCCGCTATTTGCCTGGGCTGCGTTTGGGCAAGCCATCGGTGTCATACAGATCGCCGGTATCGCGCTGATTGCCCTGGCCGGAGCGCTGCTGGGCTGGCGAGCGGGGCGTGCACCCGAGCCGGAGGAGGTCACGTGATTATCTCTTCTGGCCGCGCGTATGTCTTTGTTCATATCCCGAAGACGGGAGGTACTTCGCTGGCTATGGCTTTGGAAGATCGGGCGCATAAGGACGACATTTTGATTGGCGATACACCCAAGGCTGTCAAGCGCCGTAACCGCGTCAAAGGTCTGCGGGGCAGGGGCCGGTTGTGGAAACATTCGACCTTGGCCGATATCGACGGCGTGCTGACCAATGAGGAGCTGCAATCTCTGACCGCCTTCACCATGGTGCGCAACCCCTGGGACCGGATCGTCAGCTATTACCGCTGGCTGCGCGTCCAAAGCTTTGACCATGCCGCCGTTTCCTTGGCCAAATACCTGCAGTTTGGCGAGTTTGTCCTGCATCCGGACATATTGCGATCCGTTGCACAAAATCCGGCGCGCCAATACATGACCCGTGCGGACGGGGTTGAACAATGCCACGCCTATATCCGGCTGGAGCAATTCGAACAGGACGCAGCACCCGTGTTCGACCATTTGGGATTCCGCGTGAGCTTGCCGCATGCAAACCGGTCTGACCGCACCCAAGGCTATCGCCAGTACTATACCGCTGAGACCGCCGCAGCTGTAGCATCAGCCTGTGCCGAAGACATCCGCAGATTCGGGTATACGTTCGATCCGGCACAAGGCGCATAGTTTCCAATTGGCGATCAATGCGCCAAAAAATACAGGTGTTGTTTGAAAATACCTGTATTTTTAGGGCTTTAACGGCCTAAATCTGGCCTCAATATGTCAAAAATAAGTCGGCGCCGGTTAACCTGTGTTAGTCATTTTGACCAGTAGTTGTGAGTAATAGGTGGGTTCGGTCGTGTTGAAAGTAGAGAGTGTCATAGGTTTTGAAGAACGTCCGAGTTACCAGGACAAGGGTGAGCCTCAGTTTGCCCTGAACGCGCGCCGGGGTGGGCTTGTCCATGGAACCACAGTTGCGACCAACAACGGGTGGAGGCTGGTCGAAGATCTGCAACCCGGGGATTTGGTTCGCACACTGGACAGCGGTTTCAAACGGATCAGCCGCGTTGCAACGGATTGCATTGTGGTGCCATCTGATGAAGCCTCACCTGAGAACCTGCCAATCCGCATCCCGTCACACGCAGCGTATAATGGGCGCCCGGTCTGGATCATGCCGGAACAAGGGGTGGCCCTGGATCACACGAAACTGAACCATGATCCTATCAGCCTTCCGGTCAGCATGCCGATTGTTCCAGCAAGATTACTGAGCGGGACGTTTCGCATTATCTCGGATACGCCATCGTCCTATTTCGATATCAGCACCCTGTTTTTCGACAAGGATGAGGTGATCTACATCGAAGGTGGGCTTCGGGCCTTTTGCCCGTCTGGCCGGTTTGGCATGGGCAGCATGTCCGGCACCAAAAGCTATACAGTGGCGGCAGGCGAAGCGGCAGCTGAGTTGGTCTATCAGACAGCAAAACACGGGGATATTTCAGCGCTGGCGAATTCGTTGGGGGCATTGCCCGCACCAATCATGGAGCACCCGATTATGCCTATGCGGCCCGTTCGTGGTGCACGCCGACCAGGGCGGCCAGGCCGTCCTGTTGCGATGATCTGACCGTCGGGTCCATCCGGACACACAGTTGGAAAGAACGCTGGCGCATTTGGGGATGCGCCAGCGTTTTTTTATCAGGCCGCTTTTGCCTCGGGGGCGAAGCGGTCATAGAATGCCTGACCCTTTGTAGCCATCTCACGCAGCAGCGCCGGGCAGGCAAAGCGGTCGCCATAGGCTTCGGCCAGTTGGTCGCACCGCTCGGCAGCGTAAGGCGCGCCAATGATGTCCAGCCAGCTGAGCGGACCGCCTGACCAAGGCGCAAAGCCCCAGGCCAGGATCGCGCCCACGTCGGCCTCGCGGATATCTTCCACAACACCTTCTTCCAGTGCGCGAACGGCTTCCAGAACCTGCGCGAACATCAGACGTTCCTGAACTTCGATCAGATCGGGCTGATCTTCGACCAGCGGGTATTTGTCCTGCAGACCTTTCCAATAACCCTGACGCTTGCCTTTTTCGTCATAGTCAAAGAATCCGGCCTTGGACTTGCGGCCCAGACGGCCTTCGCCTTCCATCCAGAAGATCAGGTCATCCGCCGGGCTTTCGGGATATTCGTTGCCCATAGCCGCCTTGGTTGCGCGCGCAATCTTGGCGCCCAGATCGATCGAGGTTTCGTCGGTCAGCGTGACCGGACCAACCGGGAAGCCCAGCTGACGCGCCGCATTGTCGATCAGCACGGGGCTGACACCCTCGGTGACCATGCGGGCACCTTCGTTGATGTAGGGAATGATGCAGCGGTTGCAGTAGAAGAACCGCGCGTCATTGACCACGATCGGCGTTTTGCGGATCTGGCGAACATAATCCAGCGCCTTGGCAACGGCACGAGGACCGGTTTCTTTGCCCTTGATGATCTCAACCAGGAACATCTTCTCAACCGGCGAGAAGAAGTGGATGCCGATGAACTGATCCGGACGGACGCTCGCCTCGGCCAGATCGGTGATCGGCAGGGTCGAGGTGTTCGAAGCAAAGATGCAATCCTCGGGGATGATCGCCTCGACCTTATTGGTCATCTCGGCCTTGACGCCAACGTCTTCGAAGACGGCTTCGATGATCAGGTCACAGCCCTGCAACAGGTTCAGATCAGGCGTTGCGGTGATCCGCCCCAGCATGGCCGCTTTTTTCTCTTCGGTGGTCTTGCCGCGCTTGATGCCCTTGTCCAGATGCGCTTCGGTATAGGCCTTGCCCTTGTCAGCCGCTTCCTGATCGCGGTCGATCAGCACAACCTCCATCCCGGCCTGCGCCGAAACCAGCGCGATACCCGCGCCCATCATCCCCGCGCCCAGAACGCCGATCTTCTTGACCGACTGGTCGGGGATACCTGCTGGGCGCACGGCACCCTTGTCCAGCGCTTCCTTGTTCAGGAACAGCGAGCGGATCATCGCACCCGAGGACGGGTTCATCAGTACGGAGGTGAACCAGCGGGCCTCGATCTTAAGCGCCGTGTCGAAATCGACCAGCGCCCCTTCATAAACCGCGCTCAGCAAGGCTTTGGCAGCCGGGAAGGCACCTTGTGTCTTGCCGTTCACCATGGCCGAGGCACCGACGAAGTTCATAAAGCCAGCAGGGTGATAGGGCGCGCCGCCGGGCATTTTATAGCCTTTGGCATCCCATGGCTTGACGATGTCAGCCTCGCTGGCGTTCAGCACCCACTCCTTGGCTGCGGCCACCGGGTCGGCGGCAATCTCGTCAATGTAGCCTGCGCCTTTGGCCTTTTTGACGTCCAGCATCTTGCCTTCCAGCAACAGCGGAGCCGCAGCGATGGCGCCAACCTTGCGAACCATACGAGTGGTGCCGCCAGCGCCGGGGAAGATACCGACCATGATCTCGGGCAGGCCGTATTTGGCCTTGGGGTTTTCGGCCGCAAAGATGCGGTGCGTGGACAGCGGCAACTCCATCCCAATACCAGCGGCGGTGCCGGGCAGGGCGGCGGCAATCGGCTTGCCACCCTTCTTGGTTTTGGGGTCCATGCCGGCCAGTTCGATCTTGCGCAGCAGGGCGTGCATTTTCATGGTGCCTTCGAACAGGCCCTTGGCAGGGTTGTCGCCAGCCTCTTCCTTCATCACCGCCAGCAGGTTCAGGTCCATGCCACCAGCAAAGGAGCCTTCTTTACCTGACGTGATGACAATGCCTTTGACCGCATCATCGGCCAGTGCCTGATCGATGCAATCGCCCAGCTGTGCCAGCCCGTCAAAGGACATCACGTTCATGGATTTGCCCGGGACATCCCAGGTGATCAGGGCGACGCTGTCGTCGCCTTTTGTCAGAGTGAAATCAGTCATTGTCATCTCCAATCTGGTCAGCCGTCAGCGGGCTGCCATCTTTGCGGGTGAAGGCGAATCCGTTTTCATCATCCTTCACCATCATGTCGATATCGCTGTAATAGCCGGTCTCGGTCGGGGTCCGTGTGCCCACCACCAGAAAGGTCGCGGGCGCATCGGTGTTGTTCACAAGGTGATGGCCGTTGGCCTCACCTGCGGGCCATGCGGCGCAATCACCGGGCTGCATCTCGTGCTCGCCATCGTCGTCGATCAGCGTACAGGTGCCGCTGAGCATGATGGCAAACTCGTCCTGCTCCATATGGTAATGGCGCAGCGAGGACATGCCCTGCGGTTCCAGCCGCACGATGTTGACACCGTAATGGGTCAGCCCGCCCGCATCGCCGACGCGCTGGGCAAAGCGACCTGCGGTCGCCTCAGCCAGTTTACCGGGATAGGCCGAGCCGCCCTGAAACGGAATCTGAGAGAGATCCAGCTTGGGCATCAGACGCGCTCGATAATGGTCGCCGCACCCATGCCGGATGCAATGCAGAGCGTAGCCAGACCGGTTTCCTTGTCCTGACGCTCAAGCTCATCCAGCAGCGTGCCGATGATCATCGCACCAGTTGCGCCCAGCGGGTGACCCATCGCGATCGAACCGCCGTTGACGTTGACCAGTGCCGGATCGACATCAAAGGCCTGCTGGAAGCGCAGAACAACCGAGGCAAAGGCTTCGTTCACCTCGAACAGGTCCAGATCGCTGATCTGCATGCCATTGTCGGCAAGGATCTTCTCGGTCACCGGAACCGGACCAGTCAGCATGATGGTCGGGTCTGTGCCGATCTTGGCGGTCGCCTTGATGCGCGCGCGTGGCTTCAGGCCGTATTTCTCACCAAACTCCTTGTTGCCGATCAGAACCGCAGCAGAGCCGTCCACGATGCCCGAGCTGTTGCCCGCGTGGTGGATGTGATTGATCTTTTCCAGATGCGGGTACTTCAGCATCGCCACCTTGTCGAAGCCAGGCATCTGTTCGCCCATCATCTGGAAGGCCGGGTTCAAGCCGCCAAGGCTTTGCATATCAGTGCCGGGGCGCATGTATTCGTCATGGTCCAGAATAGTCAGGCCGTTCTGATCCTTTACAGTGATGACTGATTTGGAAAAGCGGTTGTCATCCCAAGCTTCTTTCGCACGACGCTGCGATTCCATCGCCAATTGGTCGGCCTGATCCCGAGAGAACCCGTATTCAGTGGCAATGATGTCAGCCGAAATACCTTGCGGCACAAAGTAGGTGTTCATCGCCAGCGAGGGATCAACCGCAATCGCGGCACCATCGCTGCCCATAGGCACGCGGCCCATCATCTCGACGCCGCCTGCAATGTATGCGTCGCCTGCGCCGCCCTTGACCTGGTTCGCGGCCAGGTTCACGGCTTCCATGCCGGACGCGCAGAAACGGTTGATGGCCAGACCGGGGATGGATTCATCCAGGTCCGAGCCCAGAACAGCCGTCCGCGCCAGACAACCGCCTTGTTCCATGACCTGGGTCACGTTGCCCCAGATCACGTCCTCGACGGCATGGCCTTCCAGATTGTTACGCTCTTTTACGGCGTTTAAGGTCAGGGATGACAAGCGTGCTGCAGTGAGTTCGTGCAGGCTGCCATCTTTGCGGCCCTTGCCGCGCGGGGTGCGCAGGGCATCATAGATATAAGCTTCGGTCATAGTGCTCTCCTTAAGCTCGATCCGGCTGTTTGCCGGGCATCAGGTCGTAGGGGTGTTTCCAGCCGGGCTGCTCGGACAAGCGGGTCAGCCAGGCATCGATATGGGGCCAGTCGGCGCGGTCAAAGCCGAAAGGTTCAGGATAATAGAGGTAGCCGCAGCAGCTGAGATCGGCATTGGTGACGCCGTCTCCGACAATCCAGTCGCGGCCATCCAGATGCGTATTCAGCACCTGATAAGCGGCTTTCAGACGACCTTGGTTGAAGGCAATCACATCTGCGTTGCGGTGTTCTTCGGGCAGGAAATTGATCAGGAACCGGGTCAGCCCCGCCATTGAGCTGAGTTTGTGGTTGTCCCACAGAACCCAACGGAAAATGTCGTAGTTTTCTTCTCGGGTTTTGCCGCCAAATTTGCCTGATGTTTCAGTGACATATGCCTGTATAGCCCCCGATTGGCTGGTGCGGAAATCACCGTCGACTAGGACAGGTGCTTCGCCCATCTCATTGATTTCGGACCGATATTCAGCAGTGCGGGTTGCACCATTGAAAAAATCCACATTGACCGGCTGCCAGTCCAGACCGGACATTTCCAACGCCAGCGCAGCCTTGTAGGAGTTGCCGCTTTCTCCGAAACAATACAGCTTAATGGTCAAGCAATTACCCCTCCCAGGCGCAAAGTCAGTATCGAAACTCATGTGTTTCGAGAAAGGCGAACCGGTCCATCCAGGAACGGCCACAATGATATGTGGGGTTCGTCTTGCTGAAAACACACCCTTGGATCTGGTGTGACATGAACGTTTAGCGCTTGCGTGCCTCAAGCTCGGAATTGAAGATGCGTAGTCTTCGGGTCAGTTTCTCCTCATCAGTGACGCTGTTGAAGTTCTCAAACAAAAAGGACAGTGCTTCACCTTCGTCCAACCCAGCATCGCGCGCGAAATCTCGTAGTTTGCGATAGCCGTCCTCGGTCATGGCGACCGGAAAGCGACGGGTCAGGCGAAAGCGTTTCGGCATGATAGGTCCTTGAAAGGGATCGGTTCCGAGGTCTTGTCCCCGGAACCGGATTGAGATCAGAAGCTTGCGGCCTCCAGCGCCATAACCGTGTTTGCGCCGGTCTGGATACGCGCCAGGTGCAGCGCCGTCGCGGGCAGGCGGCGCGCCATGTAGAAGCGACCGGTGTTAATCTTGGCCTCGTAGAACTCTTTGTCGGATGTGCCGCCGTCCAGTGTTTCCTGAGCGGCCTTTGCCATCTGAGCCCACATCAGACCAAGGCAAACATGGCCGAACATGTGCATGAAGTCATTGGATCCGGACAGAGCATTGTTTGGGTTCTTCACGCCTTCCTGCATAAAGTACATGCCAGCAGATTGCAGGTCCTTGGATGCAGCTTTCAAAGGTTCGATGAAGGCTTTGTCATAGGCTTCATTCTGGCCCGCGTTTTCCTTGCAGAAAGTCTTGACCATCTCAAAGAATGCCATGACATGTTTGCCACCGTCCTGCGCCAGCTTGCGGCCCACGAGGTCAAGCGCCTGAACGCCATTGGCCCCTTCGTAGATCATTGCGATACGGGCATCGCGGGTGTATTGCGACATGCCCCATTCTTCGATGTAGCCGTGGCCACCATAGACCTGCTGCGCCTTGACGGTCATGTCATAGCCTTCGTCGGTCAGGAAACCTTTGAGAACCGGCGTCAGCAGTGAGATCAAGCCATCGGCATCCTTGTCGCCAGAGCGGTGCGCCTTGTCGATCATTGTCGCGCCCCACAGGACAAAGGCGCGGGCGCCCTCTGCAAAGCTTTTCTGGTCCATCAGGCTGCGGCGAATATCGGGATGTACGATCAGCGGATCAGCCGGGCCGTCGGGGTTTTCCGTGCCAGTGACAGCGCGGCCCTGCAGACGATCCTTGGCGTATTCCACGGCGTTCTGATAGGCGGCGTCGGCCTGGGCCAGACCCTGCATGGCGACGCCAAGACGGGCCTCGTTCATCATGGTGAACATGGCACGCATGCCTTTGTGTTCTTCACCCAACAGGTAACCGGTTGCTTCGTCATAGTTCATGACGCAGGTCGAGTTGCCGTGGATGCCCATCTTTTCTTCGATGTTGCCCACTGTCGCGCCATTGCGTTCGCCCAGGCTGCCGTCCTCGTTTACGTGGTACTTCGGAACGATGAACAGCGACACACCTTTGATGCCTTCGGGGCCGCCCACGATCTTGGCCAACACCAAATGGATGATGTTGTCGGCCATGTCATGCTCACCCGCCGAGATAAAGATCTTCTGGCCGGAGATTTTATAGCTACCATCCGTTTGTGGTTCTGCCTTGGTGCGCATCAGGCCCAGATCGGTGCCGCAATGCGGCTCGGTCAGGTTCATGGTGCCGGTCCATTCACAGCTGACCATGTTGGGCAGATAAGTGTTTTTCTGCTCTTCGGTGCCGTGTGCCAGAATGGCCGAGGCCGCACCGTGGGTCAGGCCTTGGTACATGGTGAAGGCCTGGTTGGAAGCCGAGAACAGCTCTCCCACCGCAGTACCCAGAACGTAGGGCATGTTCTGCCCGCCATATTCTTCGGGCATGTCCAGACCAGTCCAGCCGCCCTCTTTCATCTGTGCGAACCCGTCCTTGAAGCCAGTGGGCGTATAGACGACGCCGTTTTCAAGACGGCACCCTTCGGTGTCGCCGACCACGTTCAGCGGGTGCAGGACGTTGGTCGCGATCTTGCCAGCTTCTTCCAGCACAGCACCAGTGAACTCGGGCTCCAACTCGGAGTAGCCGGGGATGTCAGATCCGGAAATGTTAAGTACTTCGTGCAGAATGAACTGCGTATCTTTGTTAGGCGCGTTGTAGATGGGCATTCGAAGCTCCCTTAATTCAGATGTCCGGAGATTGATCCGCGTGCGTTACTCGGCGGCTTTCTTTTCGGTCTTGATCGAGGCGATGACTTTTTCGCCCCAACGCAACTGCTCTTTCAGGTCGTCAATGGCCTGGGTCAGTTCTTCGCGGCGGGATTCCATATCCGCCAGTCGATCCCGCGCGATATCATAGGTGCGGGTCATCTGGGTCATTTGCTGGTCACCAACATGGTACAGGTCCAGCAACTGCCTGATCTCTTCCAGGCTGAACCCAAAACGTTTGCCGCGCAGGATCAGCTTTAGGCGGGCGCGGTCACGCTTGGTGAACAGACGTTTTTGTCCTTCGCGGATCGGGAACAGCAGTTCCTTGGCTTCGTAAAATCGCAAGGTGCGTGGTGTGACATCATATGTCTCGCACATTTCACGAATGGTCATCTGGTCTTCGGTCATGGTTCAGCACTCTCGTCACTGGCGTCTATCAAAGGCAGGTGCGCAGTTGTCGCGCACGTTACAACACGGAGTTGGCGTTCTCGAAATTCAAACGCTACGTCACAAATAAGTTGACGTGGCATCCGCCTGCGTCAAGGTCCTACAGGGTCGCATTTTCAGACGTAACGTAACGGAATTGCGAAAAAGCACAGGAAAACACCCGGGAAGGTGGCGGCAACACCACGATCCGCGCCGATGACCTGCGGCTGTCACATGTGGCAAAAAATTCTGAGTGTGGTTGTCGGAGAGTTAGCCCAATGACTTAGCGGTCTGGTCCCGCATCTGCTGCAGCGCATCGATCGCATCGTCCAACTGTTGGCGCTGACTGCGCAGTTCAACCATCTGCTGATCAGCCACTTCGACAAAAGCAGCCATCTGAGCCTGATTTCCCTGATCTTCGTAGATCAACAGCCATTGGCGGATGTCTTCCAGAGGGAATCCGTACCTGCGGCCGCGCATGATCAAAGTCATCCGCGCGCATTCGCGCGGGCCATAGAATCGAGACCTGCCTTCACGATCCGGCTGCAGCAATTCTATGTACTCATAGTAGCGCAGGGTGCGTGGAGTTACATCGAACTCAGTACACATCTCTTTGAATGACAAACGCTTGTCGGACATTCCTGTTCTCCTCTGAAACAGACTATGGCTTGTTTTTAACGAGCGCAACAGGTGGGCTTGCTCTTTTACTGGCCACACGCTCATAAAAGAAGAAATCGAAGGGACACAAGTACATGGTCGATAAAGTATCAATTGCCCGACAGTTCATCGAAGCGATTCCACATGCAAAGGCGCTGGGTATGAACCTGACCAAAATCGGCGATGGTGAGGCGGGAATCACCATGCCTTACAGCAAGGATCTGGTCGGAGATCCGAGGACCGGAGTTATCCATGGCGGCGCGGTATTTGCTGCTCTGGACACCTGCTGTGGTGCCGCAGTTATGAGCCATCCATCCGCCCCGCGCGGTACGGCGACAATCGACCTGAGGATCGACTACATGCGGGCAGCAACACCGGGGCAGAGCATCACCACCCATGCCACGTGTTACCACATTACCCGCAACGTCGCCTTTGTCCGGGCGACGGCGATGGATGAGAATCAGGATCTGCCGGTGGCCACAGCTGCGGGGTCATTTACGGTGGAGGGTCTGTGATGGCGCGCCCCATCCCCGAATCTGCGCAGGTCGTCAAACAACGCCGGGATGCGGCGCTGAACGCGATTGTCGAAGGCGTACCCTATATCCGCTTTCTCAATATTGACTTCGATCGGCGTGGGGATGAACTGACCGGAGTGCTGAACTTTGATCAAAAGCTGATCGGTAACCCTTTGCTGCCCGCGTTGCATGGCGGTGTCACAGCCGCGTTTCTCGAGGTCACAGGGGTCATTACCTTAAGCTGGGACTATTTTCTTCCCCGCATCGAAAGCGGTGAAATGGATGCTCAGGACATTCTTAAATCCGAAAACGTCAGGTTCCCCAAGACGGTTGATTTCACGGTCGACTACCTGCGATCCGGCCTGCCGCGCGACGCCTATGCCCGCGCCTTCATCAGCCGGGCAGGACGTCGTTATGCCTCTGTTCGGGTCGAAGCCTGGCAGGACAATCACGCACGTCCTTACGCTCAGGCATCCGGGCATTTTCTGATGCCGCAATCCAAGCCCGAAAAAGAGAAACCCTGATGCACGAGGCCCCGGCGCCCCTCACACACGGGCGGGTGTTGAAAATCGCCTTTCCAATCGTGCTGTCGAACGCCACGGTTCCCATTCTTGGGGCGGTTGACACCGGTGTGGTCGGGCAGATGGGGCTGCCCGCACCCATCGGAGCGGTGGGTATGGGGGCGGTTATCCTGGCCTCGATCTATTGGATCTTCGGGTTCCTGCGCATGGGCACCACGGGTCTTGCGGCGCAGGCGCGCGGGGCGGGGGATACGGCGGAAACCGGTGCTCTGCTGATGCGCGGCTTGCTGCTGGGCGGCGCGGCGGGGATGTTCTTTGTTCTGATCCAGGTCTGGCTGTTTCTGGGGGCGTTTGCGCTGTCCCCCGCCAGCCCCGAGGTCGAGGCGTTGACGCGGGATTACCTGCAAATCCGCATCTGGGGCGCTCCGGCAACGATAGCGCTGTTTGCCATTACCGGCTGGTTGATCGCGGTCGAACGGACGCGTGGTGTTTTTGTCCTGCAGGTTTGGATGAACGGGCTGAACATCCTGTTGGATTTGTGGTTCGTTCTGGGGCTTGGCTGGGGTGTCGAAGGCGTGGCTATCGCAACTCTGATTGCCGAATGGACCGGATTGGCGCTGGGCCTATGGCTGTGCCGAGAGGCGTTTTACGGCAACCAATGGTGCGACTGGCCGCGGATTTTCGATGCCGCCCGGTTGCGTCGTATGATGCAGGTGAACGGAGATATCATGATCCGGTCTGTGCTGCTGACGGGGGCTTTTACCACGTTTCTGTTCGTCGGCTCTGATCTGGGGGATGTGAACCTGGCGGCCAATCAGGTGTTGCTGCAATTCCTCGAAATCACCGCCTTTGCCTTGGATGGGTTCGCCTTTTCTGCCGAAGCGTTGGTCGGCAGCGCTGTGGGCGCGCGCGACCGATATCAGGTCCGACGCGCGTCGGTCATGGCCTCACAATGGGGGGTGGGGGGCGCATTTGCACTGGGGGCCCTGTTCTATCTGGCCGGGCCAGCCTTGATCGATTTGATGACCACTTCGCCCGAAGTTAGGATGGCTGCGCGCGACTATCTGTTCTGGGCCGCGCTTGCACCGGTGATCGGTGTGGCGAGCTGGATGTTCGACGGAATCTATATAGGCGCCACATGGACCCGAGCGATGCGCAACGCGATGGTTCTGTCGGTCGCAGTCTATGTGGTCGCCCTGTTCATTCTGGTCCCGACCCTGGGCAATCACGGACTTTGGGCAGCACTGATGGTTTTGAACATCGCGCGCGGTGTCACTCTGGGATGGCGTTACCCCCGGCTTGAGGCACAAATCGCCTAAAGCAGACCCAACAGATCCTCAGGCGGGCGTCCAACAGCGGCCTTGTCACCGGCGATGGCCAAAGGGCGCTCGATCAGGATTGGGTTTTCGGCCATGGCCACGATCAATGCGTCGACAGGGGTGGTTTTGGTCAGTCCCAGTTCCTTGAACCGCTTTTCCCCCGTCCGCACCAAGGCAATGGGCGGGATGCCAAGCCGGGTCAGTACCGCACGTATCTCATCCGCCGAGGGGGCGTCTTCGAGGTATTTGCGAATCTCAACCTGTGCGCCGTTGTCTTGCAGCAACGCCAGCCCCGCGCGTGATTTCGAACATCTCGGGTTGTGCCAGTATTCAATCACAGCCAATCCTCTCGTTTACTTCCAACGGCTTGGGCGACGGAGTTAAACCCGTCCTGCGCCAACAACCCGTCCAATTCCTGCACGATTTCTGCCGCCAGAGATATCCCGCCATAGACCATTGCGGTATACAGCTGAACAGCCGAGGCCCCGGCGCAAATCTTGGTGTAAGCATGTTGGGCATTGCTGATGCCACCAACCCCGATCAGCGGGATTTTCCCCTCGGTCAGTTGGCTGAGCTGCGCCAGAACACGAGTTGATTTTTCGAACAGAGGCGCACCGGACAGGCCGCCGGCCTCGCCCTTATGGGCGCTGCGCAGACCGTCGCGCGACAGGGTGGTATTGGTGGCAATCACCGCATCCACGCCAGTTTCAACGGCAACCTCGGCTATGTCCTGCAATTCTGCCTTGGTCAGATCAGGCGCGATCTTCAGGAAGATCGGCAAGGGGCGGGGCAGCGTGTTGCGGGTTTGGATCACGCCGCCCAACAATGCTCTCAGCGCAGCTTTGCCCTGCAAATCCCGCAGTTTTTCGGTATTAGGCGAGGACACGTTGACCGTGGCAAAATCCAAATGGGCCGCGCAATGCGCCAGCACTTTGGCGAAATCGCCGGGCCGATCAACGCTGTCTTTGTTGGCGCCCAGATTCAGGCCGATCACAGCGTCTTTGGGGCGATGGGCCAGACGCTCTGCCATCACCTCCATGCCGTCGTTGTTAAAGCCAAAACGGTTGATCGCAGCCTTGTCTTCGGTCAGGCGAAACAGCCGGGGCTTGGGGTTGCCGGGCTGCGGTCGTGGCGTAACAGCACCCACTTCGATAAACCCAAAACCTGCGCGGGACAGAGGGGTCAGAACCTCGCCGTTCTTGTCAAACCCGGCGGCCAGACCAACAGGGTTCGGCAGATCCAGACCCGTAAGCTGCGTGCGCAGACGCGGCGATGTTATGGGGCCGGGTGCAGGTGCAAGCCCTGCCTTCAGCGCCTTGATTGACAACCCATGGGCGGTTTCGGGATCAAGCTTGTGCAGGGCAGCCAGTCCCAGTTTTTCGGTCAGTTTCATCCAAAGGCCTCACTGCCTTGTGCCGGCGCACAGCGGATCAGGCGCGAGGTCTCGACCGCAGCCTGCCGATGCACCACCGCTTTTTGGTATACAGGGTCGGTAACCATTTCCATGAATGCATGCGCCGTTGGATAATGCGCGACAAAGACCGCATCCCATGCCTCATCTTCGGGGCCGATCAGCATGGTCTCAAACCGGCCGCGCCAGAGTATGGATGCACCAAGCCGGGCGATGATCGGGGCGGTCTCGGACCCGTAATTGTGATAGGCTTGGGCACCTGTCAGACCGGTAGCCGCCAGTTCGTGCCCATCGGGGTAGGCCGCCTGGGCACGGAATTTGACCAGATTGAGCATCTCGATCGGATGGTCCCGGTCCAGTGCTTTTAACGCCTCAAACTGGGTGCGATCGGGATCGACATAAGCGGTCATGTCATCTCCTCGGGGAAGTGGTGAGACTGGCCGTCAAACGGCAAGGGGCGCGACCACGCCACATCCGACAGGCGGAATTGGCGATAAAGATGCGGGAACAAGGCCCCACCGCGCGAGACCTCCCATTTCAGGTCATCACCCATGGCTTCGGCATCGCAGGCCAAAAGGGTCAACCCTTCGATCCCGGCGAAATGTTTGGCCGCAGTTTCAGCGGCCTGTTTGGCGGTTGAGAAATGGACAAAGCCATCTGCCACATCAATCGGTGCGCCGGCCGACGCGCCCTGTGTCTGCAAAGTTGCCCACTCTTCAGCTCGGAAAATCTTGTAAATCAGCATGACGTGGTGATGCCTCGCGCGACGGGTAGAATCAAGCTGGATTTCCCCCTTTGACTCTTCCAGCCGTGCGGCGCACCATCGCGACAAATAACAACAGGGAGTTTGAATATGTTGACCCGTTTCCTGGCTTCAGCCGCGATACTTGGCCTGACCGCAGGGATGGCCGCGGCCGATTACAAGCTGACGATTCTGCACACCAACGATTTCCACGCGCGCTTTGAACCGATCAATAAATATGACAGCGGTTGCGACGCCGAAGACAACGCCGAGGGCAAGTGCTTTGGCGGGTCTGCGCGTCTGGTCACCGCCGTGAACGACGCGCGGGGACGGGCCGAAAACTCGATCCTCGTGGATGGGGGTGATCAGTTTCAGGGCTCGTTGTTTTATACCTATTACAAAGGCAAAGTCGCGGCCGAGTTCATGAACAAGCTGGGCTACAATGCGATGACCGTAGGAAACCACGAGTTTGACGACGGCCCCGAAGTGTTGCGCGGCTTTGTCGACACGGTGGATTTCCCGGTTCTGATGTCAAACGCGGATATCCGCGACGAAGAACTGTTGACCGACAAGATCAAGAAATCAACGATCATCGAAGTTGGCGGAGAAATGATCGGCCTGATCGGGCTGACACCGGAAGACACCCACGATCTGGCCTCACCCGGCCCGAACATCACCTTCTCGGACCCGGTTCCTGCAGTTCAGGCCGAGGTCGACAGGCTGACCGGCGAGGGCGTGAACAAGATCATCGTGCTGAGCCACTCGGGCTACGGGGTCGACCAGCGCGTGGCGCAGGAAACCACCGGCGTAGATGTCATCGTGGGCGGCCACTCGAACACTTATCTGTCGAACGTGTCCGACAAGGCGGCTGGGCCCTATCCAACCGTGGTTAACGGTGTTCAGATTGTTCAGGCCTATGCCTATGGCAAGTTCCTGGGTGAGCTGAACGTGACCTTTGACGATGACGGCAACGTGGTTGAGGCAGCGGGTGAGCCGCTGATCATGGACAACTCAGTGACCGAGGATCAGGCCGCGCTGGACCGTATCGCCGAACTGGCTGTGCCGCTGGACGAAATCCGCAACAAGGTGGTTGCCGACTCTGCTGATGCGATTGAAGGCGACCGCGCGGTCTGCCGCGTGCAGGAATGCCAGATGGGCAATCTGGTCGCCGATGCCATGCTGGCGCGGGTCGCCGATCAGGGCGTTCAGATCGCGATTGCGAACTCGGGCGGTCTGCGCGCCTCAATCGATCCGGGTGAGGTGACAATGGGCGAAGTTCTGACGGTGCTGCCGTTCCAGAACACCTTATCGACCTTTGAGATCAGCGGTCAGGGTGTCATCGACGCGCTGGAAAACGGTGTGAGCCAGGTCGAAGAGGTCAAAGGCCGCTTTCCCCAGGTCGCAGGCATGACCTTTGCCTGGGACGCGTCCGTTGCACCGAATGAGGGGCGCGTGTCCGACGTCATGGTCGCAAGCGGTGAAGGGTTCGTGCCGATTGATCCCGCGGCGACGTACCTGGTGGTCACGAACAACTATGTCCGAAATGGCGGAGATGGCTACAACATGTTCGAAGGCGATGACAAAAACGCCTATGACTTTGGTCCAGATCTGGCGGATGTGACGGCAGAGTATCTGGCGGAAAACGCCCCGTATCAGCCATACTTGGACGGCCGTATCAAGCAGAAGTAAACCTTTGGAAAAACGACTAAGGCCGCATCATTGGATGCGGCCTTTTTTGTGGCTTACATAGTCAATTCGTATTCCGGCCAAAGCGCTGGATCGAGACCATCCAGCAAAGGCCGAAGGTCGTCCGACACGCTTTGCCATCCACCGATGGACTTGGTTGAAATTTTGTTGCGCACCTGGTCGATACTGGCTGTTCGCACCTGTTTGGTGTTCTTCTCAGGGTGCATCATCGTTTCCGTCCACTCAATGTCGCAGAACGAGGCGACTTGCCGACTGTATGTCTCAGGGTCAGCCACCAGCCTTTCGTAAGGCACGGTTAGGATTTTGTCCCCAAACACGGCATCCCAATGTGCCATATAGCGACGGTACATATTCGCCGAATGGGCTATCGCCTGTAGGTTCGAGGCATAGCGCATCCCACCGGCCGGGAACCGCCTGATCCATTTGGACAACCCGACATCGCGCGGGTCACGCAGCATGTGGATGATTTTGGCATTTGGGAAGGCCGACAGCAGGAAGCCAACACGTTGATAGTTATGCGGCATCTTGTCGACAAACGCCTCACATCCTTCTGGGATAGGGGGCATCAGCTTGCGGAACTCTTGCGCGTATTCAACGGCTTCGGTTGTACCAAAAGCCTTGGAGCCTTTCTCAAACTCACGTGACAGATCAGCGCCCAGTGTAAGCTCACCGCACCCGGCGATATCGGGCACTGAACTCAGCATCATTTCCATCAGCGTCGTGCCGGATCGCGGCTGTCCGATCACGAAGATCGGAATCGGTGCCTCGCGTAGTTCTGAATTCGGGGGGGCTATTCCAATCGGGAACAGGCCGGTGATCTGATCCTGTTTTGATTCTTCCTCGGCAAAGTCGTAGGGGTTGCCTTCGTGCTGCACAGTGTTGGCGCGTGCAAACTGTGGCATGGATGCAGCCAACCCGTCCGTTTTCGAAATCAGATGAGCCTTGGCAAACTCAAGCTCTAGCCGGTCGTGTTCGCTGTTGGCGATTGCGGATTCGACGGCCTCCATCAGGTTTGGGATTTCTTCTGCGCTGGCCATTGTCGACATCTGCAGGAGGGCTGAAATGTGTTCAGGATAGGATTCAATTAACCCCTTTATGATGGCTTTGGATCCTGCCTTGTCACCGCTTTGATGCAGGCTGATGGCCTTCTGATAGGCGATCTTTTCATTTTCGGGTTCTAATGCATAAGCCCGGTCAATATCGCGCGCGTTGTCATCCACAAAACCAATACGTCCGTAAGCTTTTGCGCGTGTGGACAGAAGGTCGGCATTATCCGGGTCACCTTGAAGCTTTTTGGTTGTGTGTTCAACGATCGCACGCCAGTTGCTGCCCTTCAGATGGATTTCGTCCAGGACGCGGTTCAGTTCCTGGTTGTTGGGGAACTGTTCCAGCTTCTGTTCGGTGTATTCCAACGCTTTTGTGATCTGGTTGGTCTGCATAAGGGCATTCGCCAGATTCTCAACGAATTGCGGATCGTCCGGTTTCATCCGGGACGCTTCAACGAAATGCGGGATGGATTTCTTGTATTGCTTCATCTCGGTCAGAACAAAGCCCGAGATGGCATGGAAATCGGAATCCTTGGGATACTTCTTGGCTCCCAACTGGGCTTTTTTCAGCGCCTGATTAAGCTTGCCTGCTTCCAGTGCCGCCACCGCCTTGCTTTTTAGGGTTTTCGCTGTTTGATTTTGCATATGACCCGGGGACGTCCTGTGTCTGTATGAAACGATTACTTATGGTTCTTTACCCATGTGCGGACGGTTTGCAATAACCCTTCCCAATGACGCGATGGCGCAGCTGTTTTCTGCACGTCCGGCTAACACGCTGCCTTCGGTGCCAAATTTCAATGTTTGCCCGACCAATCAGGTTCATGTGGTGCGTGCCGGGGAATCCGGGCGTCAGCTGGATCCCTTGCGCTGGGGGTTTCTGCCGCATTGGTACAAAACTGAAAACGCAGGACCACTCTTGATCAATGCGCGGGCCGAAACCCTGGCGGAAAAGCCAGCCTTCCGTGCGGCTTGTCGCGCGCGGCGCTGCCTGATCGCAGCGACTGGGTTCTATGAATGGACCAAGACGGAAAAGGGCGACCGCTTGCCATGGTACATCCACCGCAAGGACGGCGCGCCGATTGCCTTTGCCGGGGTTTGGCAGGATTGGGGCACCGAGGATGCACGGCAAGGGACCTGTGCCATCGTGACGACCCCGGCCAATACTTACCTAAGCGCGATCCACCACCGCATGCCTCTGATCCTGGAGCCGGACGATTGGCCGCTCTGGCTAGGCGAGGTGGGCAAAGGGGCCGCAACCCTGATGCGGCCCGGTGTTGACGGTGTGCTGGACTATTACCGGGTTGATCCAGCAGTGAATTCGAACCGGGCCAGCGGGCCGGACCTGATCGAGCCAGCACTGACCTGACAGCGCGTCTTTTCATTCCCAACTGCGCGAGATAGACCATTGCCATGGTTCTGAAATTCACTGACCTGCCCAGCCTTTATGCGCATGATTACGACACGGTAATCGACGTGCGCAGCCCGGCGGAATATGCCGAAGATCATCTGCCCGGTGCCATCAACCTGCCGGTGCTCGACGACCAAGAGCGCGCTCGCGTGGGAACAATCTATGTTCAGCAAAGCCCGTTTCTGGCGCGAAAATTGGGTGCGGCGCTGGTGTTTCGCAACGCGGCCAATCACATCGAACAAAGCCTGTCGCATCACGAGGGCGGCTGGAAGCCAATGGTCTATTGCTGGCGCGGCGGTCAGAGATCGGGGTCTTTTACATGGATGCTGCAGCAGATCGGTTGGCGGGCAGAGGTGGTAGAGGGCGGCTATCGCACTTATCGTCGCCTGGTCAGCCAACATCTTTACCAAGACCCATTGCGCCACCGGTTGGTCGCGCTGGATGGCTATACTGGGACTGCCAAGACAGAGCTTTTGGTCCACCTGAAAACACGCGGCGTGCAGGTTCTTGACCTTGAAGGGCTGGCCAATCACCGTGGGTCGTTGCTGGGCGAGATGCCCGGCGGGCAACCCAGTCAAAAAGCGTTTGAATCCGCGCTGGCCGCTGCTCTGTGCAGGTGTGACACGGCGCGCCCCGTGGTGGTCGAGGCAGAGTCCTCGAAAATCGGCGGGTTGATTTTGCCGCCATCCGTGTGGGCGGCATTGCGCAGCGCGCCGCGTATTCAGATCAATGCTTCGGCCGACGCGCGAACAGCCTATCTGGTGACCGCCTACAACGACATCCTGTCAGACGCAGACCGTTTGCAAAACTGCCTGTCGCCGCTGCGGTCTCATCGGGGACATGAGGTGGTTGATGGTTGGCTTGAACTGATCGACGCCGGTGACAAACATGCGCTGACGCGGGCCTTGATGGAGCAGCACTATGACCCGGCCTATGCCAAGTCCAGCCGCGTGCGGCCGTCAAAGGTCCTTGCCCGGATTGATGCCTGTGCATTGGATAAGGCGGGGCTAAACGCTACCGCTGCACGTATCGAACGGGTTTTGGATCAGCTTTGAAGGCGCAGCCCCGGCACATCCGTCAGGCGACCAATCACCACCGCCGGATATCCCGCGTGTCGCAGGTCTTCGCATAGCCGCTGAGCTGTATCTCTGGCCACGGCTGCCAATAACCCTCCGGCGGTTTGAGGGTCGAACAGCAGATCAACCTTGTCACCCGATGGCAGGTCAGGGGCGATGGTGCGGTTGTCGTTGAATATTGTTGACCGGGTGCCTTTCGCACTCAGCTCTAACGCGCCTTGCATCAGCGGAATGGCACCCAGGTCCAGCTCGGCCCCGCAATCGGAAGCCTCGCATATGCCCAAAAGATGTCCTGCCAGACCAAAGCCGGTCACGTCGGTCATCGCATGGGCCCCAGCCAAAATGCCCGAGGCCACGCTCTGTGGGTGTACCATCTGGCGGAAAGCCTCGGCCACCCAGGCTCCGTTGGCCAGCCCCGCCATTTCTGCCGCCATCAGCACGCCGCTGCCCAGCGGTTTGGTCAGGATCAAAGCATCACCGACCCGGCCACCAGACAGGGCAATCGGGTCGTTCTCGCATAGGCCGGTCAGGGTGAAACCGATGGTCATCTCATCCCCCATCGAGCTGTGACCGCCGACGATTTCAGCCCCGGCCATGCGGATAACGTCGCTTGCGGTGGCCATAATCTCGGCCATGGTGCGGTGTTGTAGAGACGGTGACATACGCGGCAGAATAATTGTTGCAGTTGCCGCCTGCGGTTTGGCACCCATCGCCCAGATATCCCCAAGCGCATGAACCGCTGCAATACGCGTCATCAGGGCGGGATCATCAGTGAAGCTGCGCAAATGGTCCGAGGTCATCACCTGCCGCGCACCGCCGGTCATCAGCAGGGCGGCGTCGTCTCCGGGTAGGGGGGTAATGTCGGCGCGATCCGGCGCGGGCAGGCCTTGCAGTACAGATCGCAGCGCACCGCGCCCGACCTTGGCCCCACAGCCGCCGCACATGGGTTTGTCGCCCACCGCCTCGTGCAGGCCTGCGGCATGGTGGCGAGGCAAAGCCAGGCGCCCCATCTGCAGCAGGTCGCGGAACTTGTTCATAAAGCTCTGGTCGATATGGTTTTTCCAAGCCCACATCATACGCCCGCTGAACGAGGTGCCCAGCCGTTCAGCCAGCGCAGATTTGCCACCCAGTGAGATCAGCTTTAGGTAATCCTTCTGCGGCACATAGCGCCGCATCTTTCCGGCCCCCAGCGCGGCACGAAGGTTGTCGAACAGAACAGGGGCTTCGCGCACTGCATACACCCCGGCCTTTGGGCGTGGATTGTCGGACAAATGGGCGCAATCGCCAGCCGCAAAGATTGCCGGGTCACTGGACTGCAGAAACCCGTTCACCCGGATGTACCCGTCGTGCAGGTCCAATCCCGACCGAGCCATCCATTCATAGGGGCGAGCCCCTGCGGCTCCGGTGACAAAAGCGGCTGGGATGTCGCGGCCATCCTGCAGGGTGACGTGATCCGCAGCAATGTGCGCGATCTGGGCCTGTTCGATCAGTTCGACACCCAGGTCGGCCATGGCCTGACGGATGGTTGCGCCTGCCTTTTCGCTGGTTGCTGTCAGGGCCTGAGTGTTGTCGATCAGTGTCACCTGACCCGCTCGCTCCTTGGTGCGCAGGGCGTGGGCCATAGCCATGACCAGTTCCACCCCCGCAACACCCCCGCCGATCACCACAACCGAGGCAGCTTCGCTGCCGGCAAGGTATTCGGCCCATCGCGACGCGAACGTCCCCAGCGGTTTGGCAGGGACCGCATGATCCGCAAACCCCGGCATCGCGGGCATGTCCGAGGTGATCCCGACGTTGATCGAGGCCACATCGAAACCCACCGGCGGTCGGCCCGGTACATGAACCTCATGCTGGTCAGGATCGATCCCTTCCACCTTGCCAAGAATGACACGCGCACCGGCAAACCGGGCCAGCCGAACCAGATCGATGTCCAGCTCTGCCCTGTCATAGTGCCCCGCGACAAAGCCGGGCAACATGCCCGAATAAGGCGCGGTGGGGCCTGGGTTGATCACCGTAACCCGTGCGCCGGGCAGGGGGTCCATGCCCCATTTGCGCAGCATCAACGCGTGCGTGTGGCCGCCGCCAATCAGAACCAGATCACGGGTCAGGGGAAGCGGAGGCATATGCATGGGTTCTAGTTCGCTGTGTGGTCCGGGACGTCTTCGACCTGTTCGACCGCGTGAGTCGCCCAAAGCTCATCTTCGCCCGCATCCGGCAGATCGCTGGGTTTTTCATGGCGATGAATGTGCCATTTGGCAATGAACAGAGCTGTGATCGGCGCGGTCAGGAACAGGAACAGGGTGATTAGCAATTCGTGCAGCGACAGCTTACCCTCTAGCAGAACCGAATGGCAGATCGAGGCCAGCAAGACGCCGCCCACGCCCAGTGTTGTCGCCTTGGTGGGCGCGTGCAGGCGTGACATCGGATCTTTCAGTTTGATCATTCCATAAGATCCGACAAAGCCGAAAATACCCGAGACGATCAGAAAGAACGCAATCAGCAGTTCAACCAGAAATGTCATGCTGTCCCCTCACTCGATAATGTTGCCGCGCAGCATAAAGCGCGCATAGGCCACGGTTGAAACAAAGCCCAGCATGGCGATGATCATGGCGACCTCGAAAAAGATTTCAGTGCCCAGAGCAAGGCCATACAGGATCATCAATGCAATGGTGTTGATGACCATGGTGTCCAGCGCCAGAACGCGTGTACCTACACCGTCAGCGGTGATGATCCGCCACAGGCACATCATGATCGCAGCACCGAAACAGGCGAAGGCAAACCAGATCGCATAGTCGATCATTCGAAAATCTCCTTCAGGCGGCGTTCATAGCGGTTTTTTATCTCATCGCGCACTGCGTCGGGATCGGGTGCGTCCAGGCAATGGACCAGAAGATTGTGCCCTTGCGCCGACAGATCGCAGCTGACAGTGCCAGGGGTCATGGTGATGGTCCCGGCCAGAACCGTGATTGCTTCGGGCGTGCGCAGTTCGAGAGGAATGCTGATCCAGTTGGGCTGTCGGTCGGCATCGCGTTTGAACAGGATGATCCTGGCAACCGTGATGTTGGCCATCACGATATCCCACAGGACCACCAGCATGTATTCCACAATCATCGGCCAGTTGCGCAGTTTGGGGCGGTCGGGCCAATAGGGTTGGGTGATGAACGGGATGATGATGCCCAGGAAAAGGCCAAACACCAACGAATTCAAAGACGGCTTGTTTGCCATCAGCAGCCAGACGATTGTCAGCAGAAACGTCAGGTGGGGGTGCGGGAATATCCGGTGCAGCAGTCTCCTCATTCTTCGCCTCCCAAAACGGCAGAGATATAGTCCTCAGGTGTGAACAACTGCTCAGCCGTCAGGCTTGTATATTCCAGAGCCGGACCTGCAAACAAGGTTAGCATCACAAGGCCCAGAACCGCACCGAACACGGCCGTAAAGGCCAACCCGGGTTGCGGTTCCGGCGCAGGCAGGACCGCACCTTCCTCATCTTCACCAGAGATGTCTTCGGCGGCGAGCAAAGCGTCATGGCTTTTCCAGAAGATCAGCGACCCGGCGCGGGCCAACCCGACGATCGTGACGAATGACCCGATCAGAACCACAGCCCAGATCGCATTTGCATCCGGCGCGTCACGCGATGCATCCAGCACCAGCAGCTTGCCAATGAACCCCGACAGCGGTGGCATACCAGCCAGCGCAATGGCACCGACGAAGAACAGGGCCGAGATCAGCCCGCTTTGCGGCATTGGCGCTTTTGGCGCTATTGCACCGCCGCGCCGCTCCATCACCAGATCCGTGACCAGGAACATCAGAGCCGTAGCGAGGGTTGAGTGATAGATGTAGTACAATGCAGCGGATGTGGCTGTTTCCGTGAACAGCGATACCGCAACCAACAGCGTCCCCATCGAGGCGATAGCGCAAAAGGCCACCATGCGCGCGATATGCTTCGTACCCAGAATACCGATTGCCCCGATGGCCAGGGTCACGAGCGCGGCGGGTTGCAGCCATGTGCCAACAAGGCCCTGAGTGGCCTCGACCTCGGGGCCGAAGGTCAGTGTGTACATCCGCAGGATCGAATAGGCCCCTACCTTGGTCATGATGGCAAACAGCGCGGCCACAGGCAAAGGTGCATTGGCATAGCTGGCCGGCAGCCAGAAATGCAGAGGCAACACGGCAGCTTTGATGCAGAACACCAACAGCAACAGAACCGCGCCGACACGCAACAGGGCGGTGTCTTCGGCCGGCAGTTCCGCCACGCGCAGCGCCATGTCAGCCATGTTCAGCGTTCCGGTCACCGCATAGAGCGTGCCCAAAGCAAACAGAAACAGGGTCGAGCCCAGCAGGTTATAGGCCACGTACTGAACGCCTGCCTTCAGGCGCACAGACCCGCCCCCGTGGGTCATCAGACCGTAAGAGGCGATCAGCAGCACTTCGAAGAACACAAACAGGTTAAATGCGTCCCCGGTCAGAAAAGCGCCGCAGACCCCCATAAGCTGGAAATGAAACAGGGCGTGGAAATGCTTGCCCCGGTCATCCCAGCCGGACGCAATCGCATAAAGAACGATGGGCAAAGCCAGTAACGCGGTCAACAGCACCATCATCGCTGACAACCGATCCAGCACCAATACGATGCCAAAAGGTGCAGGCCAGTTGCCCAACTCATAAACCTGAATGTCACCGCCCGCGGCCTGCGCGGTGATGGTCAGCGCAATACCCAGCAGACTGATGACACCAGCGACCGAGAAGATGCGCTGTAGGTCCAGATGGTATCGCAGGACCATGATGATGAAAGGGGCCAGGATCGCGGGCAGGACGATCGGCGCAACGATCCAGTGGTTCATGCGTCTTCTCCTGTCGCGTCCACACTGTCGTGGGCTGACATGTCGATATGGTCATCTTTTGACGACAGATAAGCGGACAGCGCGATCATCACGATCACTGCCGTCATCCCAAAGGAAATTACGATGGCGGTCAGAACCAGCGCTTGCGGCAGCGGGTCGGTATAGGCCACTTCTTCGTACTTGTTCAGTACCGCGGGCGCATCCAGTGCCAGCCGTCCAGTGGCAAACAGGAACACATTGACCGCATAGGTGATCAGCGAAAGGCCCAGAATGACAGGGAATGTGCGGCGGCGCAGGATCAGGAAAATCCCGGCAGCGGTCATGATGCCTACGGCTGAGGCGACGAGCGCTTCCATCAGACCTGCTCCTTCTCTTGTTCTTCGTCCGGTGGCGTGTCCCGCAGTGGGTTGATATCCATTGGGAATTCCTGTGCCATACCAGGCTGCCAGGCAAACCGTGACAAGCTGTCCAATGCCAACATGACCGCACCAAGAACCGCGAGGAATACACCGGTGTCGAACAGGATCGCGGTGGCCCATTCGAACTCTTCCAGCGGTGGCCAGTGGATATAGCCAAAGTCACTGGTTAGGAACGGACGATCGTTGAACCAGGCCCCGATACCAGTCGCGGCCGCGATCAACACGCCCCAGCCGATAGTGCCGTGATAATAGAACCGCTGTCGTTCGATGGCCCAAGTATATCCGCTGGCCATGTATTGCATAAGGTAGGCGATGGCGACGATCAGACCGGCGATAAAGCCACCGCCGGGTTGGTTGTGGCCGCGGAAAAAGATATAGGCACCAACCATCAGGGCAATCGGCATCATCATGCGGGTTACAACCACCATCATCAGCGGGTGGGAATCCCCCGATTGTGGCCAATGCGGTTTGCGGTTCAGTAGGTAGCCACGCACGTTAGAGTTCAGAACAGCCTCGGTCAGGGCAAAGATCACAAGCGCGGCAATACCCAGGACGATGATCTCTCCGAAAGTATCAAAGCCCCGGAAATCAACCAGAATCACATTGACCACGTTGGTACCGCCGCCGCCTTTGTACGAGTTCGCCAGATGAAACTCTGAAATCGTCGGAAAAGCGAAGTCCCGCAACATCAGTGCATAAATCAATGCGCCCGAGCCGATGCCCGCCACGACGGAAATCCCCGCATCCCGCCAACGTCGTGCTGCGCTGCTGTCCCATGGTGTGTCCGTCGGCAGGAAGTTCAGCGACAGAAGCAGCAGGATCATCGTCACCACTTCGACCGAGATCTGGGTCAGGGCAAGGTCAGGAGCAGACAGGTAGTTGAACGCCATCGACACGATCAGGCCAACAACGCCGATCAGCACCAGCGAGAGCAGACGGTTGCGATGGAACCACATGATCGCCAGAGTCGCGCCCACAAGACAGATCCAACCGATAACCGGGATGATCTGCACGGGCAGCGGCGCGCGCGTTTCCGGGCCAATCACGCCGGTGGCAAAGGCGTAATATCCAAGCCCGACCGTGAAGGTGATCATGATGATCGCATAGCGGCTGATGACGCCGTTATGCAGCGTGTCCGTGATCCAGCGGCTGAACATTGTCAGCGTACGGATCACCGCATCAAAAATCGTTTTGGCTTCGGGGCGGGGAATGGCATTCCACAGCTGCTCTCCGCGACGGTGCTGGGACAGCAGGAACAGACCACCCAAAGTGGCCACGGCAGACATGTAAAGCGCAGGTGTAAAGCCGTGCCACAGTTTCAGCGAATAGTAAGGCAGCTTTTCACCGCCGATGACAGCGCTGGACACAACAGCAACCAACGGGCCAACGATGACCTTGGAATTCAGACCAATCAGCACAACCAGCACCACAAGGAACCCTGGCGCCAGCCACAACCCCACTGGCGGATCATGCGGATGGGTCGGATAATCTGCGCGTTGCGGACCAAAGAAAACATGGCTGACAAAGCGGAAAGAATAGGCCGCCGAGAACAGCGCCGCCAGCAACGCCAGGCCAGGTACCAGATAGTGTGAATGCAGCCATGTAGTGTGGACCGTTTCCTCAAGCATCATTTCCTTGGACAGGAACCCGTTCAGCGGGGGCAAACCAGCCATGGACAGCGCGGCAATCGTGCCGATGGTAAAGGTGATCGGCATCAGGTGGCGCAACCCACCCAGCCGTTTGATGTCACGCGTACCTGTTTCGTGATCCACGATCCCGGCGGTCATGAACAACGCGGCCTTGAAAGTGGCGTGGTTGATGATGTGGAAAATGGCGGCAACGGCGGCGATCTTGGTGCCAAAGCCCAGCAGCATCGTCACCAGACCCAGATGCGACACGGTTGAAAACGCCAACAGCGCCTTGAGGTCGTCTTTGAACAGCGCGATGCAGGCACCAATCAGCATTGTGACCAGCCCCGTGGTGGCCACGATATAGAACCACGCATCCGTCCCAGCCAGCACTGGCCACATCCGCGCCATAAGAAACAACCCGGCCTTCACCATCGTGGCCGAGTGCAGATAGGCCGAAACCGGGGTCGGAGCGGCCATTGCATGGGGTAGCCAGAAGTGGAACGGGAACTGCGCTGATTTGGTGAAACAGCCCAGCAGGATCAGGATCAGCGCCGGCAAGTAATAGGGCGAGGCCTGGATGAGCTCTTTGTTCTGCAGGATAGTGCTCAGGTCAAAAGAGCCCACGATATTGCCCAGAATCAGCATTCCCGCAATCATCGCCAGGCCACCGGATCCAGTTACGGCCAGCGCCATTCGCGCACCCTGACGACCCTCGGGCAGATGTTTCCAATAGCCAATCAAAAGGAATGAGCTTAGCGACGTAAGTTCCCAGAAAATAAGCAGAAGAAGAATGTTGTCTGACAGGACAATCCCGACCATCGCGCCCTGAAACAGCAACAGATATGTGTAGAACTGCCCCATCGGATCTTCGCGCGACAAGTAGAACCGGGCATACAAGATGATCAGCAGCCCGATCCCCAGGATCAACAGGGCAAACAGAAACCCAAGCCCGTCCAGCATGAAGTTCGCGTTCAGACCCAACGCAGGTATCCAGTCAAACCGCGCGGTTACAACCTCACCTCGCATGACCGAGGGGATATGGATCAACAACCCCATCAGCGCCAAAAACGTGGTCAGCCCCGCCGCCGAGGCCGCTGCGTTACGGCCTGCCCGGATCAGCAAGGCTGGAAAAACAGCGCCGAGAAAGGGAAGGGCCGCGATGAGGAATAGGGACAAGTGCGATACTCCGGTCTGAGCGGTCAAGGTAGTCCTGATTTTGTAAAGATAATTTTCAGACTGTCCAGCTATTGCAAGATTTTCGCTCTGCTCTGGCGCCAAGAAACACATGTTTTCTGAGTTGAGAAAAATGACGCGAACTTGATCTGTTGCTCTTAATTCGGCGCGGATTTACGGCAGGCGCTGTGGTAAACACATCCGCGTCAGATCAGGAGAGATCAAGTTGGCGGATAAGACGAACCGAACACGGCGGTGGGTTCTGTTGGGCGGTTGCGCGGTTGTGGCGGGTGGTTTTGCAATCCGAGAGTATCGGCTGATTCCACAGGACTATGCCGGCGGCCAGATCAGCGTCAGCGCCGCGCATAAACGGGCTGTGTCCGGCGATATACTGTTGGTGGATATCCGCACGCCACGTGAATGGCAGGCCACAGGTATAGGCGAAGCGGCGCATCCGCTGGACATGCGCCGCGATGATTTCGAACAGGCGCTGGCGCAACTGACAGAAGGACGTCTCGACGCCCCGGTGGCGTTGATCTGCGCCCGCGGTGTGCGCTCGGCCCGATTGAGCAATCGTTTGACCGAAGCCGGGTTCACAAACATTATCGACGTACCCGAAGGTATGTTGGGCTCGGCTGCAGGGCCGGGATGGGTGCGCGCCGGTTTACCGATTCAACGCAAGGAAGAGGGAACAGAATGATCCGTGAAATGACCCTGGCAACTGGCTTTGCGCTGGTCGGGCAGATGGGATTTGCCGATTGCGCCGATCAGGTTGGCCTGTGTGAAACGCCATCCGGAGGGTATCACATAGAACTGCCAGAGGATGAAAACCCGCCGTTGGTGGTGTTTCTGCACGGTTATGGCGGCAGTGGTACCGGGACGATGAACAATCGGGGAATGGTCGAACCGCTGCTGGCGCGTGGCTATGCCGTCATGGCACCCGAAGGTCTTGAGAGGCCCGACCGGGGCGGCACCAAAAGCTGGAATTTCTACCCGGGCTTTGGTGAACGGGATGAAACCGCCTTTCTGACCGAAGCCGTCCAGGATGCCGCCAGCAGATTCGGTATTGATCCGGAACGGACGGTGCTGGGCGGATTTTCAGCAGGGGCGTTCATGGTCTATTATTTGGCTTGCGCAGCACCCGAGACGTTTTCAGCCTACGTGCCGGTCTCAGGCGGGTTCTGGCGACCGCATCCCGAGGCCTGTGACGGCCCGGTGCGCCTGCTTCACACCCATGGCTGGACGGATAACGTTGTGCCACTGGAAGGGCGGCTACTGGGCGGCGGACGCTTTCATCAGGGCGACATCTTTGCCGGCCTGGAAATCTGGCGCGAAGCCAATGAATGTGTCGACACCAAACCAAGCGGGTTCAGCACTACAGACCAGTTCATGCGCCGCAGATGGACCACCTGTGCCGATGGCAGCGCGCTGGAGTTTGCGCTGTTCCCCGGTGGGCATAACGTGCCGCAGGGCTGGTCGGACATGATGGTGGATTGGTACGAAGGCCTGCCGGGTGGGTGATCACTCGGCAGGGGTCATGATGCCTTTGCCTTCGATCACGCGCTTCAACTCGTTCCGATGACGGCGGGCAGACCGTGTGATGGCGGGCTCGTGGAAATCTTCTTTCATGCCCACCATGCGCCGCGCAGCACCCGCCGAGACACCGCTGAGCGCGGAAAGCGGGATCGCCAATGCCAAACTGATGGCAATCGGGGCTAGCCAGACCGAAACCAGACCGGACAGAATCCCCGCGCTCAGGGCAATGCCGCTGACGGTTTCCAGCGTGTGACACAGGATCAGTGTACGTAGGCTGTAGCTGCCGCCATCCCGCGCTTGCGGGGACCATCCCTTTTGAACGCCCAGAGTGGTTCGGAACACGGCGATCATCTGCTGCACCATCAGGATCGGGGCGTACAAGATCGAAAGGATCACCTCGGCCAGGAACGAGGTCAGGAACTTGGACCCGCCACCGAAATCAGCATATCGCACGCCGCTGAGGGGCAGGGCCAGCACACCCAATACCTTGGGAGCCAGCAGCATTGCATACATCACCAATATGATCAGAACATGCCGGGTTTCCGACATCTCGGGCCATTGCGGGAACAGCGGGTTGTCGGGGCTGAAGTAATGCAGGACCGAGGCGTCCTCGCCCTGACCAATCAGCGCCCACATCACCAGCAGGGCAAACCACAGCGGCGACATCAGATAGCCGACCGCGCCGTGGAACATGTGGAACCGCGACACAGACCGGAACCCGGCCGAGCCCAACAGTTTCAGGTGTTGCAGGTTGCCCTGACACCAGCGGCGGTCGCGCAGCGCATGATCGATCAGAGTGGGCGGCGTTTCTTCGTAGGATCCGCGGATACGAGGCAGAAAACGCACGCCCCATCCGGCGCGACGCATCAGTCCGGCCTCGACGAAATCGTGGCTCATGATCAGTTTTTCCTGACCGTTAAACGCCCGCAGCTTGGGCAGGCCTGCGCAATTGGCGAAGGCACTGGTCCGAATTATAGCGTTGTGGCCCCAATAGTTGCCCTCTTGCCCGCACCAGCGCGCCAGTCCCTCGGCAAAGGCGATGCCGTAGACGCCGTTGGCAAATTGCTGCATCCGGGCAAATACCGACTGCGCGCCGATCAATTGTGGATAGCTTTGGATCAAGCCCGCGCCGGAATCGCGCGCCAGCGAATCCGTCAGGCGCAGGATGGCGCGACCGGTCATCAGGCTGTCGGCGTCCAGCACCAGCATCGCATCCCAATCTGCACCCCAGCGGCTAACCCAATCGGCGATATTGCCAACCTTGCGGTCTGTATTCTGTTCGCGGCGACGGTAATACAGCTCCAACCCAGGGTCGAGGGTAGTGCGCAGCGCCTCGACACTGGCTTGTTCCTGTGCCGCGATCTCGGGGTCACGGGTGTCGGACAGGATGAACATGGCATAGTGGTGTTGACCGCCGCGCGCCTGCAGATCTTCCAGCATCGAACGGGCATTGCCCAGCACGTTCCACGGCACCTCGTTGTAGACCGGCATCAACAAAGCTACGCGCAGCGGTTCGGGCCGGGTTTCGCGGATTGGCTTTTCCTGTCGCGACAGCGACACCATACCCAGGAGCACGGTGCAGACGGTGAAAGAAATCCAGAAGAAATTGAACGAGATCAGTGCCAGCAGGATCGCCTCGACCAGGTTGATCCCTTCGGCCCCGAACCAATCGCTCATGACCCAAAGCAGACCCAATGTGGCGGCCATGGCTGGCGAGAACGCCAGCGCCCGCCAGAACCCGGCCGAGGGACGCTTAGCATCCGGCACCTGCGCGTCACGGAAGCCTGCGCTGAAATCCTGCGCAGGCATGGCCAGAGGCGCCTCAGGGGGCATGATATGCAGATCGCGCGTCATGTGGTCCAACGGTAGAGCCAGACCTCAGAGGCCGGTTGCTTGTCTTTCAGCAGCTGGGCCCGCAGCTCGACATAGGTCCGGTCGCCAGGCTGGAAGGAAAACGCCAACCGCAGCCCGCCTGTGTCAGGGTTACGCTGCAGTACACCTTCGGACGTTTCAGCATGGGGGGAGTCGACAAAGATCGTCATCGCCTCGGGGTCGTCGAACAGCTCGCTGGCCTCAAAATCGATGATGGCCAAACGCCCTTCGCCAAATGTGTTTTCGCCCATCGCGGTGTTGATCACGCGAGGCATCGGCGTGCGCTGCGGCTCCTCTCCCCAGATTAGGCGGTAGGACAGATCAACTTGGCTGCCAGCCTTATAGGGTTCAGCCGGGCGCCAATAGGCAACGATGTTGTCATAGATTTCCTGATCAGCGGGAATTTCCACCAGCGTGACCGTGCCTTTGCCCCAATCGCCATTGGGTTCGACCCACAGGCCGGGGCGTTTGTGGTAGTTGGCCTCAAGATCCGCATAGTCCGAAAAGTCGCGCTTTCGCTGCATCAGACCAAAACCGCGCGGGTTCGTATCGACGAACGAAGAAATCTGTAATCGGGTCGGATTGGCCAGAGGCCGCCACAACACTTCGCCCGCGCCATTGCGGATCAACAGCCCGTCGCTGTCATGCACGGCTGGGCGGAAATCGTCAAACCGGCTGTGGTTGGTCTGATCAAACAGGAACATGGACGTTCCGGGCGCGATGCCCACATGGGTCAGCTCTTCACGCGGGAACAGCGTGGCCTCGATATCCATCACGCAATCGGCCCCGGCGGTGACATTGAACCGGTAGGCACCGGTCACGCTGGGGCTGTCCATCAGGGCGTGAACCACCATGTCGCGCTGTCCAAGAGCGGGACGTTCCAGCCAGAAACGGATGAATTCGGGAAATTCCTCACCATCCGGGTCGCCGGTTTTCAGGGCCAGACCGCGGGCAGACAGGCCGTAAACCTCGTGCAGGCCAATGGCACGGAAATAGCTGGCCCCTTGCCAGACGCAGAACTCATCGGTTTTGCCGGGGCGATGCATTTCAGTCCGCAGGCGCAAGCCGGAAAAGCCCAGCGTATCATCAATGGGCAGCTGCGGCACATCCTCGGATTTGTCGAACATCGCCAGGTCAAAGGCGACCGGTCTGGCCATTCCGTTTTCCACTGTCGACACTTTGACTGCGCGCGGGAAATACAGTCCTGGCGTAAAGAAATCGACGTTGAAGGGCGTCTCGCTCTCAAACCACAGGGCACGGTCCAGCCGGAACCGGATCGAGCGGTATTGCTGATACGTCAGGTCCTGCCATTCCTGCGGTACCATCTCGCGCTCAGCATAGGGTCGGCTGGCCAGATCTTTGGCCAGCGCGATGACATCGCTGCGGTCAAAGGGGGTTTCCCCTCCGGTGGCAAATGTGGCTGGCGCGAAAGCAAGCGCTGAAGTTGAAGCCAGAAATGCGCGACGTGTAAAATTCATTTCTGTGATTTCCAAGGTTGCGACTTAAACCAAGCGGCCAAATAGGCCACGCCGATGATCATGGCAAAGCCAATCATGTTAGCGACGAAGACACTGGCAACATCCCGCCCACTCAGGTCCAGTCCGACGCCGATAAGTCTTGCTGCTGCCATGGAAAAAACGAACACGGCCAGAGATTGCTGACCCACTTTCGAGATCACGGTCAACAGGGCTTGCCAGGTCCGTGCGGCTGCGCCTTGACCGGTTGCGATCAGGCGGTGACCATGCTCTCCTGCGACGACCCAACCCAGATACGCCAGCGACAGGAAGTGGAGATAGCGGAACAGGCCGAAATCGGTCTTGTCGCGGAATTCCTTGGTGACCGGCCAGACCTTGCGGATTTCATCGGCCAGATCGGGGGCGGCCGCGTTAATCCAGCTGAACACTTTCCAAGACCCGAAAGGCATCGAGAAAATCAGGAACAATGCTGCCGCCCAGATCAGCGCCTTGGACACTGGAGGTGCGGGAATCCAGCCGCGCATGAACGCAAAGCCGGTGAAAAACAGCAACTGCCAGCCAAATGGGTTAAAGAACCACTGGCGGTCTGACCAAGGCTCTGCCGGCAAAGCCAAAGCGCCGGTCTGTGCCACCAACCAGATCGCAACCGAAGCCATGGCAACCGCCCAGAACCCAATCCGCGACAGCCCCATGAACAGCGGCATCATCGCCAGAACCACCAGATACATCGGAAGGATGTCAAAGTAGTTCGGCACATAGGTCAGTGTGAACAGCCCAACGATTTGAGGCGCCGGGTTGTTGAAGAAATGCTGCAGGTTCAGCGACGAAATATATGTTTTCTCAAACAATCCCGTCTGATCCAACGCGGCCATGGACATGGCGACAAAGAAGAACAACGCGATGTGCGCCCAGTACACCTGCCAGATGCGATAGGCGACGCGGGCGGTGCCCATCCACCAGCCTTTGCGCAGGAACGCCCCGCCGAAGGCAATCGCCGACGCCATGCCCGAGCAGAACACGAAAATCTCGGTCGCGTCCGAGAATCCAAACCGCGCGGGAATCCACTTAGCCCATGGATCGTTCGGGATATGGGCGATCAGGATGATGAACATCGCGATGCCGCGATAGAAATCCAGGCGCGGGTCGCGCGTGCGGGCAGGGGCCGCCGCAGAGGCAGCCACTGGCGCAAAATCAGAAGCGGGCGAAACTGTCGCCATACGTATTCTGTCCTTCTTGGTCTTAGTTTTTGTTATTCAGCCGGGACGCTTTGTGCGTCTCCGTCGTCGCGGGCCGCGTCAATCAATGCGCGGCGCGCCAGAGCGTAATTGTCCTCGCCTCCGGCCCGTTTGGTGCGGCGGTCGTCAAGGATACGCTCGACAGCATCCAGACGGCCGGCGCGCAGGCCGGAATCAATTGTGATGCGCTCGAATACATCACGTTGGGCGTGGCTGCCACCTGCCAGTTGCATTCCGTCGCGTGCATTTGACAGAAAATCAAAGGCTTCGCCGTAAAGCCCGTCGCCAAAGGCCTCAAGCCCCTTGGCGGCTGCAATGCCCGGATCGGACATGCGGATCGGGGTGTCCCCCTGATTGCGCTGCGCGTCCTTCTGGATGCGTTTCAGCATCTGGCCGGTCGCATCATTGCGATTGTCACCAGTCAGCGCCAGAAGATAGTGCAAATCTGCGAAGATCAGGCAGCCATCCTCGGTCCGGGCGGCGCTGAGATCTGCCAGCTCTTCCCAGCGAGAACCTACGTTTACGCCTTCAAGTTCAAGCCGTGACAGCAGTGATGTTGCGTTCGAGATATCGCGATAGTCGTCGGTTTTGTCCTGACGGATGTGCTGATCGTACAGCTCGAACACTTGATCCACCTGGCCCAGATCCAGATGCATCAGCGCCTTGTGCCACCAGACGTGATAGCGGAAGTTGTTGCAATGCGCCCAGGCGTCCTCGCGACCCGCCAACCAGTCAAGACCCAGCTGCGCATTGCCGGTCATCTCATGCACATGCGCAACGGCGTGCAGGCCCCAGGCATCGTCCGACACCATCCACAGCGCCTGGCGACCGGCAATCTCGGCTTTTTCATATGCGCCAGTTTCTTCCAGCGCAAAGGAATGACATCCCAACAGATAGCCGCGCCCGGCATGATCGGGTTCATACGCAGGCATCACGCGTTCGATGGACCGCCGCATGCCTTGCGGATCGCCCAGAACAAAACGGGTGGCGTGGCTCAGCTTCATCGCCAGCGTGTCCTGCGGGTGGTTGCGTAGAATTTCTTCGAATTTCTGAATGGCCTGCGTTGGCAGGTCCGCCAGATACAGCCCCAGTGACTCGACATACATGCGTTCGCGATCAGATACCGGCTGCCGTTCCATCGCGGCGTTGGCTGTTGCCAGTGCCTCGACCGCGACTGGCATCATCTCGCGCCGTCCCAGCAGAACCATGAACAGACCTTTGACCGCGTGGCCCAAAGCAAAATCGGGCTCAAGCTCAAGCACGGTGCCCAGATGTTGCGGGGTTATTGCCGCATGCGCCATGAAGCCAAGCAGAACACCATCCCATGCCTCGACGCTTGCCGATTGGCTGAGAGTGTTCATCTGTCCGAAAACATCTTGTTTCATACGTGCAGTCCAATCCAATTGCGATTTTCTTCTCTATTCGACTTAGCAGAGACTCAGGTGGCGTCGTATCAGTATCGGCCCTGCTCTCGAATTGGTGAAAAGCTGTGTGTGGAAAAGGTGAAAAAAACCGCCGATTCAACGGCATGTTTCAGCAACATGCCGCCTAATGAGGCACTGTGTTTCAGTCGTCGAACGGGTTTTCAGCGCTTAAAACACCCTGAGTGTCAGCGCCGAACACAGGTGGCGCCGTGCGATATGTCACAGGTGTACGGGACAATTTTAGTGGATTCCCGATCAATTGCACCGCGCCCGGATCGGCCTGCATATCGATCTGCATCTCGCGGGCTGCGACTTGATCGGTGGCAAAAACCTGGTCCATCGTCTGCACCGGACCCACGGGGACTTTGCGCGCTTCAAGCTGAGCAATGACTGTTTGTGTCTGGTAAGATTGCACCGCCGGGCGCAGCACAGCATTCAGGGCATCGCGATGTTCCAACCGGGCCGGGTTGGTGGCAAAGCGTGCATCATCGGCCAGTTCAGGCAGATCGATGAAATCGCAGAGCCGCCGGAACTGGCTGTCATTGCCAACAGCCAGAATGACGTGGCCATCGGCAGTTTCATAGACGTCGTAGGGGACGATGTTTGGGTGCCCGTTGCCGCGCCGCTGGGGCACATCGCCTGAGGTCAGATAGTTCACACCCTCATTGATCAGCCAAGCCACTTGGGAATCGACCAATGCCAGATCGATCTGCTGGCCTTCGCCCGTCTGATCGCGGTGTCGCAGGGCAGCCAGAATACCGACTGTGGCGTACATCCCGCACATGACGTCCGAGATGCCCACGCCTACCTTCATTGGTGCGCCCTCGGGATCACCGGTCAGTGACATGATTCCGCCATAGCCTTGCGCCATCAGATCATAACCGGGCTTGGACGCATTTGGTCCAGTCTGGCCATAGCCCGAGATCGAGCAATAGACGAGGCCGGGCAAGTCCGGTGACAGGCTTGCGTAATCCAGCCCGTATTTCGCCAGCCCGCCGGGTTTGAAATTCTCGATCAGGATGTCTGCGTGGCCGGCCAGCCGTTTGATTTCAGCCTGCCCATCCGGCCTGGTGATGTCGATCGCCACAGATTTTTTGTTTCTGTTGGCCGCCATGAAGTATGCGCTCAGGTCCGAGCGGTTGCCCTCGGCATCCTCGACATACGGTGGCCCCCATTGGCGGGTGTCGTCGCCACCCGTGGCGGGGTTTTCGATCTTGATGACGCTGGCGCCCAGATCGCCCAACAACTGCGTGCAGGTCGGCCCTGCCAGAATGCGGGACAGGTCCAGAACCTTGACGCCCTTCAGCGGTCCTTCAGATACGGCCATCATATCCCCCACGGTCAATTTCGGCAGCAATGACGGTGAAACTGTCGGCTTTGACGGCGGCGTCCAGTGCTGCGCGCAGTTCAGCCCGGTTGCGTACAGTATGCCCATTACCACCAAAGGCCCGGCCCATGGCGGCAAAGTCGTGGCGGTCGAAATCCACGCCTGTATTGCCCATCTGACGCTGGCGCTGCTTCAACTCGATCAGAGCAAGGCTGGCGTCGACAAAGACCAGAAAGATCGGGTTTCCACCCATCTCGGCCGCAGTTGACAGCTCTCCGGCGACCATCAGGAACCCGGCATCGCCCGAAAAGCTGATCACCGGGCGCTTGGGCTCAACCAGTTTCAGGCCGATGGCCATCGGCACGGCACAGCCCATTGTACACAAGGCCGAGGATTGGATCAGCCCGCGTTCCTCGGAGCATTCCCACATCTGGCTCAGCAGGATGCGATGCGCGCCGCTGTCAGCTGTGGCCAGCGTTTCCGGCGGCAGTGCAGCGCGGGTTTCGGCGATCACTGCGGCTGGCCCCCAATCGTCATCCGTCGGGAAGGCCTGCGCCAAAGCATCCTTGACCAGTTGCGGCTCCCCTCTCGGCCATGTCGCGCGGGCCGGGTTACCTTTGGCGATTGCCTCCAACGTGGCGCCGGTATGCGCCACCAAATTCAACCCGGCCTGATGCATGTAATGGTCGTTAACCACCGCCGAAATGTCTATGACGCGCGTTTCTTCAGGATCCCAGATCTCGCGCCAGCCCGGACGCATTTCGATGGGGTCATAGCCCAGACACACCACCAGATCTGCCTGCTCGACCAGCGGTACCAGATGCTTGTCGGCCAGCGGGGACAGGCCCGCACCACCCAGGCACAAGGGGTGACCCTCGGGGACGACACCCTTTGCCTTGTAGGTGGTGACAAACGGAATGTTGAAATGTTCCAGAAACGCCTGCACCACATTGCGCGAGTCGTCATACAGGACATCCAGACCGACAATGGCGATGGGGCGTTCCGCCTCGGCCACCCAACGGCGGGCCTTTTCCACGCAATTGCCTTCGGGTGCCACGGCGGCGATCTTGGCACGCCGACGGCGCTTGACGCCAGAAACGCGCGTATCCGCAACCGAGATCGGCACATCGATATGCACGGGACCGGGGCGGGGTTGGTTGGCCAGTGACACAGCTTTGTCGGCAATAATGTCTGCACCCTGCGCAGTCAGGGTGAATGTCCCCTTGGTGATTGATTGGTAGACTTGCGCGTGATCCATGACCTGATGGGTATAGGTCAACGCCTCATCCGCATCTACACAGCCAGTCAGCACGATCATCGGAACCCGGTCCTGAAACGCGTTGGCGACCACGTTGATGCCGTTCATCGCGCCGGGGCCCAGCGTGGCCACCAGAATCGCAGGCGCGCCGTCGCGGTGATGAACGGCTTCGGCCATGAATCCGGCTGCGTTCTCGTGTTTGGTCAGATGAAAGGTGATACCGGCCTGTTCCAGCGCATCAACCAGGGTCAGCACCTCGCCCCCTGGCATGCCAAAGGCGTGGCGGCACCCAGCCTCATACAATCGTTGGGCCAAGAGGTCAGCCGCGCGGGGGGACAGGTCCTGCATCAGGTATGCTCCGAAGTTTTTGTTGTACAGGAGATTGCGGAGGACGCGGTCAGAGGCAAGCTGGTTCACGTCAGTGTGACTATTTGACTGCAGATTCCGCCACTGTCTGGAACTTTGTGTCAAGATCAGCGGCAATATCCCTCAGGGGCTCTCCGCCCTCGTACACATAGGGTGCAAAGACAAAGCTGGGGGTTTTGTAAGACAGTGTGGCGCTGCCGTCATCATTTTCGGTCACGTAAAACCGGATCGGCGCTTCGATCATCGCATCGACCGAGGTTTCCAGCACGCGCACGGCAAAATCGTTGTTAAAGACCCCGATCACCAGATTGCCTGGAATGGTGATGCCCCGCGCGGCGGCAGCTTTGGTGGGGCCAGCCTGCGTGACCACAATCAGACCGTTTTCCTTTACGGCCGCTTTGGTATCCGCGACAAGCTGGTCATAGCTTTTGTCCGTAGAGTAGACCGCCCATCCCGACAGCGGCTCGTCCGCCCATAGGGGCAGGGCCAGAAAGCAGAGCATAGCCCACAAGGCGCGCATAACAGTGTCTCCTGTTTTATGTCGGACCAATTGATGGCAGAAAACGAGGCACGGCGCACTCACAAACACGTGCGTATTCAGGATTGCGCCGACCGTCATAAAACCGCAGAAACGTGCGG
Source organism: Ruegeria meonggei (assembly GCF_900172215.1). GTDB lineage: Bacteria > Pseudomonadota > Alphaproteobacteria > Rhodobacterales > Rhodobacteraceae > Ruegeria > Ruegeria meonggei. The sequence goes on along the minus strand of NZ_FWFP01000001.1, from coordinate 480,721 downwards.
ACGTCAGGATATGAGGCCGTTTGTGGACAAGTTACGCCTATCAATCTGCAGCAGTTGCGCGGGCGCGCGTGACCACGCGGCCGAGGCACAGGCTGTGCAAACCACACTCACCCAAGCCGGGCTTGAGGAACGGGTTGAGTTTGCCACACATGCCTGTTTCAGCAGTTGCGCCGAACCGACTGCACTGGCGCTGCAAAGTGCGGGGCGTGCGTCGTATGTGTTTTCCGGGATCAATGTGGTTGCAGACGCCGGGGACATCGCCAAGACCTGTCAGACCTATCTGGACAGTCCCAAGGGCTGGATCGAAGACGCCCGGCCTTGCGGGCGGCTTCGGATGTGTTTGCGTACGCGAATTCCAGCGCTTTAGTCGACCTGAACGGTGACCACCGCGCGGACAGGCACATTGTCGACGGTCAACGGGCTGTGACTGTTAGCGTTCAATGAAACTTCGACCTCGACCGCGCCTTTGGGTAAGGCTGGAATATGCATCCAGTTGCCGTAAAGTCGGCCAAGTTTTTCACCGTTGATGTAGACGTGCGCATGACCTTCGCCGTCTTTTTCTGCCGCCGACGCGCTTTCCGGAGCGAACCGGAAATTCTGCGGCATCACGTGCAGGTTCCAACCGGCCATAGGATCTGGAATCACTGCAATCGCAACGCTGGGCGCATCCGCACCTGCAGGCAGGTTCACAGGGGTCGAGTGGTCATGTGCCATCGCTTCGGCCTGTACGCCGCCGTGGTGGGATGGGTCGCCATGGTCGTGGCCATCAAAAGTTACGCCATTGGCGGCGGCCAGAACAAATCCGGCCCCGCCGCCGAACACCAGTCCGATGGCAAAAAGGGCAAGTGAGCGTGCCATTTTATTTCCTTGAAAACAAAAAGAAACGCGCCGGGGAATGCCCGGCGCGCGTTTTTCTAAATCAGGCCGTCGCCGCAGCGCGCTTGCCTTCGGTTTGCCAGAAATACCCGGCAAAAGCGCCAACCAGAACCCAGGCAACCAGGCCGATGCCAAAGGCGCGGGCCGCAAACAGGGCGCCGATTTCGGTTGGGACAGGGCCGGTGAATACGTCCGGCTCGGGCGCGCCGATCAGGTGCGGGGCCATCAGCAGGGCAGCTGCGATCAAATAGCTGATCAGATTGCCGCCAAAGGCTATCAGCCACAGCGCCACAAGCGCCGCCGCAACAGTGGCAAACCACCAGACCTGTCGGGCATAGACGTCAGCCGCGGCAACGCCCGGCACTTCGGGTGCCAAAGTGAAGCCGGGTGCCAGATGGAACGCGACAAATCCCGCCAGGCCCCACAATACACCGGTTCGGCCATCAATCGTGTGACCTTGTCCTTCAGCCACCGACATCAGCGCAACCATCACCAGCGCGTAACCGGTATAAGTCAGCATGGTAAAGATGACGCTCAGCGCGTCGCGGGTCAATTCTGAGAACATGCCCGGCAGTTCGGGATGGGCGGACACCGCCTCTGCTCCGAAATGCACCAGCTCTCCGGATTCGTACAGTTCCGCGTGCAGTAAGACAGGTTGCACAAAGACCAACTGCAGCAAGGCGGCAATCAGCCCTGCTGCAGCACCAGCGAACAACGCGCTGGTCAGAATACGACTGAACATGGTCTTAGTGGCAGGGGAAGCCGGTTGCGTGACGCACGTCATGTGCGGCGTCATGCAGCGCTGCGGCTTGAACGTGACCCGTCAGCGTGATGAGGCCCAGACCCAAAACCACTGCGAACATGACCGGAAAAAAGCCTGTGCGCGCGGCGGATGCTGTTTTTGTTTGTGTTGCCATTACTAGTTCTCCTCTGCCGTCGCACCCGACGGCTGGTGTTACGATTCACGCCTGGCAGGTCTCCTGGCTTGCGGGTCGATGCCTCTGTTCGCCTTCCCCCTGAAAACAGGAGTGGCTGGTTGAACAGGAGCTCTCCGCTTACAGTCGCGGGGGCGGCTCTGGACTTGACTGAACGGGCAGTCGCACCAAATTCCCTCTTAGCATCCGGATGTCTCCGGCGGGACCAGACGTCTCCATTTAGCCGCTATGCCTGCAAGGGCGCAATCGTCATTTGCGACCTTTCAGGTCAGATCACGCGCTTTTTCAGCAAATAGATATCCATGATCCAGCCATGATCCGTACGCGCCCGCGCCCGGGTTTCCAGAATCTGCACGGACACGTCGGCCAAAGGTCCGCTGATCAGCAGTTCTTCTTTCATGCCCACGTAAGCGCCCCACCAGATGTCATAATCCTGCATTTCAAGGTTTTGAAAAGCGCATTCTCCATCCAGCATCACCGCTGCTGTTGTGGCATCTGGTGGCCAGCCCTCATCCCGAATGCGCCGTCCGGTTGTCACGACATAGGGCGCGCCCAGATCATTAATCGGAATCGCATGTGCTGCCGTCAGTGCCTGTAGGGCGGTGATGCCGGGAATCACCTGCGTCTGCGGTTTGGGGGTTAGCCGTGCGGCGATTCGCAGCGAACTGTCGTACAAAGACGGATCGCCCCAGATCAACAGGGCCACATTGCGCGCTTGCGGATGAGCCGAGATCGCTTTCTGCCAGCGCAAGGCAATCGCGTCGTGCCAGTCGTCCACCCCGCGCAGATACCCGTCGTCGACGCGCCGCTTGGGTATGTCAAAATAGGCAATCAGTGGCGGCGTGTCGGTGACCTGAGTGATAATCTCTTCCCGCAGCCCGACAAGATCGGCTTTGTTCTCGCCTTTTCGAGGGATCAGGATCAGGTCCGCGGTCCGAATGGCCCGCGCACCCTGATAAGTCAAATGGTTGGGGTTGCCGGTGCCAATGCCGATCAAGGTCAGGTCAAACATTGCCGACCTCAGCCAGCGGGCCATAAAGGATCAGCGCCGGGGCAGTTCCGATCTCGGTCTCTAATTGTGCGGACAACGCACCAACGGTTGCACGGTGCAGTTTCTGATCCGGGGTCGAAACGGATTCAGCCATCATTGCCTGAGTATCCAAGGGCAAGCCATGCGCATGCAGCGCTTTCACCAGCAAAGGGAAAGTTCGCTTGCCCATGAATACAACTGTTGTGGCATCAGGATCGGCCAAAGCGGGCAGGTTCAGGTCTTCGGGCAGTTTGCCGCTGACGTCATGGCCAGTCACAAACTGAACCCGCCGGGCGGTCAACCGTCGGGTCAGTGGAATGCCCGCCGCTGCAGCCGCTGCCACAGCCGAAGGGATGCCGGGTATGATCTCATAGTCGATCTCGGCCGCGCGCAGCGCCGTCAGCTCTTCCTCTAGCCGCCCGAATAACCCGCCATCGCCGGACTTCAACCGCACGACGCGGGCGCCGGTTTTGGCATAGTCCACCAGCAACTGGCTAACGTGATTCTGTTTGGGCGAGGGGCGCCCGGCGCGTTTGCCGACGCCCACCAGGTCGGCGTCGTCACGCGCATGGCTCAGGATCGGGCCGCTGCTGAGGTCGTCGAACAGCACAGCATCCGCCTTCTGCATCCGGTCCACCGCTTTCAACGTCAACAACTCGGGGTCTCCGGGGCCCGAGCCGACGAACGAGACAAAGCCACTCATGCCGAGGCCTCCGCGATCAGGTGAAAGAAGGTGCCGGTCACATGGCCGCGTACGGACCCGGTCTGTGGCCCTTCTGCGCCTTCGGCGTCAAACACCCGCGCCAGCGCAGCGTCAGGCTGATCGAGGATCGAGGAATAGTGGAACTCATGCCCACGCAAACCAGACCCCGTCGAAAACCCGGGCATCGGCGCCAGCAGTTCCGCCCGACGGTATCCAAGGTTGAACTTGCGTTTTTCGTATGAGGTCACCAGCCCCAGCAGCCCGGCCATTTCATGTCGAACGCCGTCCTTGTCGACCAGCGCCTGGCCAAGCGCCATATACCCACCGCATTCACCATGCACCGGCTTGGTTTCTGCGTGTTTGCGTAACCCGCCCAAAAAGGTTCCGGCCGCAGCCAATGTACCTGCATGCAATTCAGGATATCCGCCGGGCAGCCACACCAGATCGGCATCTGGTGCGGGGGCTTCGTTCGCCAAGGGCGAAAAGGGCAGAATTTCAGCCCCAGCGGCCCGCCAGCCTTTCAGCAAATGCGGATAGGTGAACGAAAACGCCGCATCCCTAGCCAGCGCGATCCGCTGGGCAGGCGGGCGCGGCAGCGCGGCTGACGATGGCCCACTGGGGCCTGAGGAAGCCGCCTTTTTGATTGCCTCCAAATCCACGTGTTCCCGCAGAAAGGCTGCATAACCGACAATCGCACTTTCCAGATCGGGGTGCTCGACCGCCTGGATCAGGCCCAGATGCCGCTCGGGCAAAGTCAGATCACCACGACGTGGCAGCACACCCAGCACCGGCATACCTGCACGTTCCATGCCCAGCCGCGTCAACCTCTCATGCCGAGGGCTGGCGCAGCGGTTCAGTATCACGCCCGCAAAGGGCAAGTCCGGATTGTACATCCGAAACCCCAGCGCCGTGGCTGCCGCAGACTGCGCCTGGCCACCCACATCCAGCACCAGCACCACAGGCCAACCCATGCGCTGCGCGGTTTCAGCGCTGGAGCCATGGCCCAATTCTCCGGGTTTGGCGACGCCATCAAACAGACCCATTGAGCCCTCGGCGACCACAATATCGGCCCCATCCGCCTGAGCGGAAATCGCACTCAGCAGCGGGTCGCCCATCGCCCAGCTGTCCAGATTGAACGAAGCCCGCCCAGCCGCAGCCCGGTGAAAGGCCGGATCGATGTAGTCAGGGCCGCTCTTGAACGGTTGCACAGTCAGCCCGTCTTCGGCCAGCGCGCGCAGCAGGCCTAGCATGACGGTGGTTTTACCGGTGCCCGAAGAGGGCGCGGATATCAGCACACCCGGAGGGTTGGTCATCGCTTCATTCATTCTCGGGGCTCCAACTTGACCACGGGCTATCTGTGCTTTGCGGGCGGTAGCGGCGGTCGTAATCTTTGGAATACAAACAGCTTTCGTCGAACCCTTCTCCGGCCAGCGCCGGGCCGACCAAGATCAGAGCGGTGCGCGAGATGCTCTCGTCCAGCGCGTCCTTCAGGGTATTCAAAGTGGCGCGGATGATCCGCTCGTCCGGCCAGCTGGCCCGGTAGACAACGGCCACAGGGCTATCCGCGCCATAGGCGGGGACCAGATCGGCGATGACCGTGTCCAAATTGCCGATCGACAGGTGGATGGCGAGGGTCGCGCCGGTGCGCGCGAAGTTTTTCAGCGTTTCGCCCTCGGGCATCGAGGACGCGCGCCCCGGCGTTCTGGTCAGAACCACCGATTGCGCCAGTCCCGGCAAGGTCAGTTCCGTGCCCAATGCAGCAGCGGCGGCCGCAAAAGACGGCACGCCCGGCGTGACACTGACAGGAATCCCCATCTCTTTCAGTCGTCGGATCTGTTCACCCATGGCCGACCAGACGGACAGGTCACCGGAGTGCAGCCGCGCCACGTCCTGACCGGCCTGATGTGCAGCGTCGATCTCGGCCATGATCTGGTTCAGGTCCATTGGTGCGGTGTTGACGATCTTTGCGCCCTCGGGGCAGTGGCTCAGAATTTCTTCGGGCACCAGCGATCCAGCATAGAGGCACACGCGACAAGACGCGATGATATCGCGCCCGCGCAAGGTCAGAAGGTCGGCGGCACCCGGTCCGGCGCCGATGAAGTGAACGGTCATGTTTGTCCTCCGATGGCGACGGCGCAAGTGGCAAGCCGGTCGTCCGAGATGTGTCTGGGTGAGGTCAGCCGCGCACCCGGACCACCCAGAGCACCGGCGGCGGCAAGAGCGGATGCCTCAGCCACGCTGCCGGTGCCATAAGTGGCGCGGCTGCGGGCCGAGCAGGTGAGGGTGCGTTGCCCCGCCAGATCGGCGGGGGCGACGAAATGTAAGGGTAAGGCGATGGTCTGGACGAATGCCGCAAGGGCGGCGTGGCCTTCTTTGTCGGCGACGGTCGCAATCGCGTCGACCCGCCTGTCGGTACTGGCGCGCTCAAAGGCCATACGCAGGCTGTCAACGGTTGCCGCTGACGAAAATCCCAGGCCCGCGACGATCATAGGGTCACGCTCCACTGCACTACGGGGTAGGCGGATTTCCAGCCGCGCCTTGGGCCAAGGGCCGAGGCCTGCGCCAGTTCAATGCGCAGCAGCTCTCCGCCAAGCGTTTCGTGCCAGTGCGCCAGCAAGGCTTCGCTCTCCAAAGTCACCGCGTTGGCGATCAGACGCGTGCCCGCTGGCAGGGAAGTTTGCAGCCATTCCAGCAACGCGGTGCTTAGCCCGCCGCCGATGAAAACCACATCGGGCAGAGCCAGGCCGGTCAACGCATCGGGGGCCGTGCCATGCACCACGTTCAGCCGATCCTGACCCAGCATATCCGCGTTGCGGCGAATACGCTCGGCCCGGTCGGCGCGGGGCTCGATTGAGGTGGCGGTCAAGGTCGGATCGCACATCAGCCATTCGATGCTGATGGACCCAGTTCCACCCCCGATATCCCACAAGTGCTCATCCCGTTGCGGGGCCAGCGCTGACAGGGTTAATGCACGAACTGGACGTTTAGTGATCTGGCCGTCGGTCTCAAAAATCTCATCCGGTTTACCCGAGGCCTTGGGGAACGCGGCGCCGTGGCCTGCGACCTCAAGCCCGACGCAGACCGGGTGGTCGAAGCCGCCCAGCAACGCCTCGGTCAGCGACACATTGCGCGACCGTTCACGGGCGCCGCCAAGCGCCTCCATCACATGCAGGCGGGTGTCAGCAAAGCCGGTTTCGGTCAGGTAGGTGGCCAGCTCGGCCACCGCCGCGCCGTTGCGCAGCAGCAAGATTGCGCGCAGCCCGGGGGCCAGATGCGGGCGCAACCGTGTCAGCGGGGCCGCGTGCAGGCCAAAGGTCTGGGTGGCCTCCAGCGGCCAACCCAGCCGCGCGGCGGCTAGCGAAAAGGTGGATTGGCCGGGCAGGGCGGCCCATTCCCCGGCATCGAAATTGCGTGCGATCACCGACCCCGCGCCGAACCAGAATGGATCACCCGAAGCCAAAACCACAGTCGGACGGCCACGAAATCCGGTCAGAATGGGCAGGCCATCGGCAAAAGGCACAGGCCATTCGATCCGCTGTCCGGTGCTGTCGGGGATCAGAGATAGGTGCCGCGGTGGGCCCATAATGATCTCGGCCCGCTCAAGCACTTGACGACTTGCGGGCGGCAGGCCATCCAGTCCATCTTCGCCCAAGCCCAGAACGGTCAGCCACGGAGCATCAGACATGACCAACCTCCTGATCCTTGGCGGTACGACCGAAGCCAACGCACTGGCCAAAGCTGTGGCCCAGCTGGGTATCCCGGCGACCTATTCCTATGCGGGACGGGTGGAAAACCCGCGCCCGCAACCGTTGCCGATGCGTGTCGGTGGATTTGGTGGGGCTGCCGGGCTTGCGCGCTATCTGTCCGATTCCGCGGTTACTCATGTCATTGATGCCACCCATCCTTTTGCCGCGCAGATGAGCGGCAATGCGGTCGCGGCATGTGCCGAGACAGGCGTGCCGTTGGCCGCGCTGACCCGCCCGGAATGGGCCGCACAGGACGGCGATCGCTGGCAGCACGTACCCGACATCGCCGCCGCTGTTGCCGCGCTGTCGGGTCCGGCGCAGCGTGTTTTTCTGGCCGTCGGTCGGATGCATCTTGAGGATTTCGCGGCCCAACCCCAGCACCGCTACTTGCTGCGGTTGGTGGATGAGCCGGACATGCTGCCGCTGCCGAATTGCGATGTGGTTGTGTCGCGCGGGCCGTTCACATTTGAAGAGGATCTGGCACTGACAATACGCCATGAGACCCAATTGGTCGTGTCCAAGAACGCAGGTGGCACCGGCGCACGGGCCAAGCTTGACGCGGCGCGGGTGCAGGGCGTGCCGGTGCTGATGATTGACCGTCCGACCCTGCCAAAGCGGGTTGAATTTTCGGGCGTGACGCAGGTTCTGGACTGGCTGACTCATCCTTGATCCCCGGCTTCGGTGAACCTCGGAGTGTAGACTATTGGGGCCGCATTGCGCTCGATCACGCGGGTCAGGGATGATCCCACGATGACCACCGTTTGCATGTCGGCCATGTCCGGCGTTGCCTCGGCCAATGTGGATATCCGGATCGCCTCATCCGGGCGTGATACCGCGCGGGCGAACAGGATCAGGCGTTCGGGTTCGCATTCCTCACGCAGGATTTCCAGCGTTTTTACAAAGCCTTCCGGACGGGACTTTGACCGTGGATTGTAGAATGCCATGGCGAAATCCCCCTGCGCCGCCAGACGCAGACGTTTTTCGATCAAAGACCAAGGTTTGAGATTGTCGCTGAGGTTGATGGCACAGAAATCATGTCCCAATGGCGCCCCCGCGCGCGCCGAAGCCGCCAGCATTGCCGTAATGCCCGGCAGCACGTCGATGGGGATGTCGCGCCATTCCGGGGGGCCGTTTTCCAACGCCTCAAACACCGCAGCTGCCATGGCAAAGACGCCCGGATCACCCGAAGAGACCACGACCACACGTTTGCCTTCGGCCGCCATTTGCAGCGCATGTTGTGAGCGGTCAATCTCAACCCGGTTGTCGCTGGCATGCAGGGTCAGACCGGGGCGTTCCGCCACACGCGCAACGTAAGGGATATAGCCGACCACATCCGTTGCCTCGGCCAAGACTGCTGAGACCTGCGATGTCACAAGTTCCTCACTGCCAGGGCCCAGCCCCGCGATTTTGACCCAGCCGCTCATGGTCGTCGGCCTTGACCGTGCACGATGATGATCGAGAAATAAGGGGTCACTTTCTCACAGGCCTCGGACAGTTTCGTTACCGTCTGGTTTGGCATCTGGGCGAATTCCACGATCCACGCCCGGTCAAAGAGACCGGCGGTTTTCAGCGCCCGCTTTACCTTGTCGATATTGCGTCCGATTTTCATCACCACCAGCGCATCTGTTTGCGCCATGCGTCGCGACAGATCGTCCTCGGGCAACGTGCCGACCAGCACAGTCAACACGTCGTCGCCCCAGGTGATCGGGTCTCCGGTCGCGGTCCAGGCACCGGACATGCCGGTGATCGCGGGAACCACTTCGATATCAGATTTTCCGCGCAACCGACTGTAAAGGTGCATAAAAGACCCATAGAAGAACGGGTCACCTTCGCACAAAACCACAATGTCCTCGCCTTGTTCGGACAAGGTTTTCAAATGCGCAGCACAGTCTTCGTAAAACGCCGAGAGCAGCTCATTGTAACGCGGGTCGGTCAATGGGATTTCCGTGGTCACGGGGTATTCCATTGGGAACTCAATGGCACCTTCGGGGATCATGCCATTGACGATCTTGCGCGCTTGACCGCTGCGCCCCGGCTTGCGGAAAAAGGCGACGTGGCGGGCATTGCGCAACAGACGATCTGCCCGAACGCTCATCAGGTCCGGGTCGCCGGGGCCGAGGCCCACGCCGTATATTGTACCGACGCTCATTCCGCGCGGCTCGCAATGGCGTTGACGGCGGCGACCGTGATGGCGCTGCCGCCCAGACGGCCCTGTACGATGCACGATGGCACCGGCTGCGCCTGCCATAGCGCGTCCTTGGATTCGACCGCGCCGACAAAACCCACCGGGCAGCCGATGATGGCAGCAGGGCGCGGGCAGTCAGGGTCTTCCAGCATATTCAACAAATGGAACAGTGCAGTTGGCGCGTTGCCGATGGCGACCAGCGCGCCCTCCAGATGTGGACGCCACAGTTCCAGCGCGGCAGCGGACCGGGTATTGCCCATCTTCGCGGCCAGCGGGCGCACACGTTCGTCGTGCAACGGGCAGATCACCTCGTTATCGGCGGGCAGGCGGAACCGGGTCACGCCTTCGCTGACCATGCGTGCGTCACACAAGATCGGCGCGCCATTTTCCAACGCGGTACGCGCCGCGGCGACAAATCCGGGTGAGAAATGCACGAACTCTTCCAGCCCGACCATTCCTGCGGCGTGGATCATCCGGACAGCGACCTGTTCCTCATCGGGGTCGAAGCGGGTCAGATCGGCCTCGGACCGGATGGTGGCAAAGCTCTGTTTGTAAATCGCCGCGCCATCGGTTTCGTATTCATAAGGCATCAGGTCAGGTCCATGGTCATAAGTGTTTCGAGGGTCAGGCTGCGCTGGCAGGGCTCATCCCCTGCGCAGCCATGTTTGACAAGATCAAACCGCCCGTCATTGCCAACCAAAGTGAAATCTGCGGCGCGCATCCGGGCACATCCCTTGGAACACCCTGACACATGCAGGCTGCCGGAAACGCGTCGGGCCAAAGCGCGGGCGATGTCGCGGGTTTCAACTTGCGCCTGCGGGCAGAGCGGCGCCCCGGGGCAGGCGTCGGTGGTCATCAGCGGGTCGGTGCCATCTGTGACAAAACCCGGGGCAGGTATCGCCGCCCCGCCTTCCAGCAGGATCAACCGCCATGGGGTGACGCGCAGGGCAACGGCGTTACCGCTCTTAATCAGGTCACGAAGCTGGTGTGCAGGTAATTGTCCGAATGCCGCGCCATAAAGCGTGCCAAGATCGCAGGGCCCGGGTTGCAGCGGGCTGCCAATCGCACTCAGTGCAGCACCTTGCCACTTTTGCGGTAGATCCCCAAGGGCAACCACCCGCGCCATGCGGCGCGATTCAGGTGTGTATCTGTCGGCAAACCAACGTGCCAGCATGATCAGCTCGTCGATGGCATCACCCTCGGTCACGTGCAGCCCGGTGTCCGCCCCATCGGCGCGCAAAATCAGCCTGTCGGCTCTGGCTTCCAGCCGGATATCGGCCGAATCCTTTGCCAACAGGCGTTCTGGGCCTGTGTCTATGGCAAAACCAAACTTGGCGGGCAGGGTGGGTAACTCTGCCAGTCGGTCGATCAGGTGCTGCGTCAGGCGCGCGGTCAGATCGCCCGCTTGATACAGAGGAGAGACCAGAATGTTACGCCGCACTTCGATGCCCGGATCGGCGTCCAGCAGGTTCAGGGCGGCCAGTTCCGTCAAAAGTGTCTGATGATCAGCTTCTTTGACCCCGCGCAATTGAAGATTGGCCCGGTTGGTCAGATCGATGGTACCATTGCCAAACCGTTGGGCCAGATCGCAAAGCCCCAAGACCTGACTGACTTCAAGTCGCGCCAGTCGCGGCCTTACCCGAACAACCAGCCCATCGCCCGACATCATCGGACGGTGGGCGCCGGGGCACCATCCCTGAACGATTGGCTTGGCCAAAGGCACGCTCATCTCAACCCCTCCAGATCGGCCCGGATTGAGTTCCGGCGCGTGGTCCACAGCCCCGCCTCCAAAAGCGCGCGAAAGCGGTCCTGCATGGCCTGATGCGCTTGCGGGTTGCTCTCTTGCAGGAAGGCGTCGACCTGCGGATCGCCCAGCGTCGCGTCGTGGTACAGGTCGAACAGATGCGACGCGACGGTGCCGGACAAATGCGCAAAGCTCGCCATATGATCCAGCGTCGCGGCAATTTCTGCGGCCCCGCGAAACCCGTGCCGCTGCATGCCCGCAATCCAGCCGGGGTTGGTGGCCCGCGCGTGAACAACGCGGCTGATCTCTTCGGGCAGGGTGCGCGCGCGCGGGTTCTCCGGGTTGGTATTGTCTAGATGATACAGCTGGGCGGTGCCGCCGGTAACCTTCTTGGCGGCTGCAAAACCAGCCTCATGCGTGGCGTAGTCATTGGCCAGCAGCAGGTCGGTTTCGGTCAGGTCCTGCAGGTGCACAAAGCTGTCGGCATTGGCGACACGCCGGGTGATGCCGTCCCGGTCCTGCGCGATATGCTCACCCTCCAATGCGAAAGAGCTGGCCTCCAGCCATGCTTCTCCGGCCTGCGTGCGGGCTTCATCGGTGTAGGTTTCCGAGAGGTGGGTCATGTTCAGACCATAGCTGCCGGGTGCAGGGCCAAAGACCCGAGCCGCGGGGGCCTGACCCGCGTAGGGGTTCCAATCCTGGGCCTCATCCCGCGCCGACAGCGCCCGTACCGCCTGACCGTAAAGCGCCGACAGCGTCGGAAACACATCGCGGAACAGGCCCGAGACGCGCAGGGTCACATCCAGACGCGGACGGTTGAGGTCGGTGATGGGCAGCACTTCGATGCCAGAAACCCGCTCGGACCCTTTGTCCCAGACCGGTTTGACACCCAGCAGGTGCAGCGCCATGGCGAATTCCTCGCCTGCGGTGCGCATGGTGGCCGAGCCCCAGAGATCGACAATCAGCCCCTTGGGGTAATCGCCTTCTTCCTGCAGGTGACGCCGGACCAGTTCTTCGGCCAGTTTCACACCTTGGGTATAGGCGGCGCGGGTCGGGACCGAACGTGGATCGGTGGTGTAGAGGTTCCGCCCCGTCGGTAGCACATCCGACCGCCCGCGATAGGGGGAACCTGAGGGGCCAGCCTCAATCCGTTTGCCCGCCAACGCGTCGATCAGGGCGCTGCGTTCGGCATGGGCCGAGGGGGCGGCGTCGAAATTGCCCGTCACTTTGGGCGCGCGGCCGAAGATATGCAGCCCATCGCCGAACTGGCTTTCCTTGATGTCACAGACAAAACGGTCGATACGTGTGATCGCCTCGGTGCTACAGGTGGCCTGATCCAGACCCAGATCATTTTCCAGCCCGATGGCCTGCGCCTCATCCCGGATATCGGATTGCAGTCGGTCGCGCCGTTTGGGATCCAACCCGTCCGCATTGGAAAACTCGTCCAGCAGCGATTCCAACCGTACCATCCGATCCGGTGTGCCGCTTTCTTTCATAGGGGGCGGGATATGTCCCAATGTGACCGCCCCGATCCGGCGCTTGGCCTGCGCGGCTTCGCCTGGATCGTTGACGATAAAGGGGTAGATCACCGGAAGATCGCGGATCAACACCTCGGGCCAGCATTCCTGGGACAGGGCGACCGATTTTCCGGGCAGCCATTCCAGCGTGCCGTGCGCCCCGATGTGGATCAAAGCGTCCGCGCCCAGACCCTGACGCAGCCACAGGTAAAACGCGACATAGCCGTGGCGCGGGGTGCGCGACAGGTCGTGATATTCGTCTTCCCGCAGTTCCGGCGTACCGCGTTCGGGTTGCAGCGCCACCAACGCCTTACCACGCCGCAGGGCAGTGAAGTGAAACGCGCCACCAGCGAAGGACGGGTCGTTCTCGGGTCCGCCCCAGACGGTTTGCAGATCTGCGCGCAGGGATTCCGGAACGTCTGCCAGCGCCGACAGATAGTCCTTTAGAGGCCAGGTTAGCCGAGCGCCCAGCAGTGTGTCAGTTATTGGTTCGGCGGGCGCGGTCTTATAGCCTTCGGTTTGCAGATCGGACAGCATCGCCTCGGCTGACGCCAGCGCATCCAGGCCGACCGCATGGGCCATCTGCCAATTCTTGCCCGGATATGTGGATAAGATCAGCGCCGGGATCTGATCTGCCTTTGGCTTATCGTTCAGGTTCAGCCAGCCGCTTACGCGGTCTATGATCGCCTCGATCCGTTCCGGCTCGGCCCGGTGGGCAAAGCGCGAATACTCCAGATATGGGTCGCGTTTGCCCGGTTCTTTGAACGAGGCGATACCCGCCGAAATCCTCCCGTCCACTTCGGGCAGCACCACGTGCATGGCGAGATCGGCAGGGGATAGGCCCCGTTCCGCCTCGGCCCAGGCCTTACGGCGTGCCGTGGATAGCGCGACCTGGAACACAGGGACATTGGCGGCGTCCAGAGGAGAGGTGCCCGACGCGCCTTTGCCCGAGAACGAGGTGGCGTTGATGATCGCCGAAGGGGCCAGCGCGACGATTTGTTCGCGCAGCCACGCAGCGGCGTTAGGCGCTTTCAGCGAAGGCGCGAATACCCCGACCGCGTCAAACCCACGGGCACGCAAGCCGTGGACCAGCGCCGCGACTGGCGCGGTATCCGCCGAGGTCAGGTAAGCCCGGTAGAACGTCACAACAATGCGTTTCGCGTCGCCGGTAAAGGCTTTGTCGACCGGGATGACCCCACGATCCGGGCACCATGCTCCGCATTCGGGGATTGTTTTGGCCCCCATGACCGGTCCGGCATAAAGCCCCGCCGCCAGAGCCATCTGTGCCAGAGCAGCCTGCGCTGCAACTTCGCCGCCGGTGTCACACAAATGCGCCAGACGCCGAAGGGTCGAGACGGGCAGGGTGGAATACTCGTCCAGCCGCGTGTCTTCACGCCCGTCGGCGGGCAGGACTGCCAAAGCGATGCCTTTGCTCTGCGCCAGCGCCAGCGCCTGCTGCAACCCGTAAGCCCAGTAGGGCACGCCGCCGATCAGACGGATCAGGATGCCTTTGGCGCCCTCCAGCGTCTGTTCGACATAGGTGTCGACGGACAGCGGATGTTTCAGCGCGGTCAGATTGGCCAGCCGCATCGTCGGCATCCGTCCCTCGGACCCACCACCGCGATGCCAGCCTGCCGCGAAAGCGCCTAGGTCGCTGTCCGAGAACGACAACACCACCAAATCCGCTGGGCTCTGGCCCAGGTCGGTTGGGGTCTCGGTCTCTTCTAACCCGTGGCTTTCGCGGAAGACGACGTGCATTTTTATTCGGCGGCCTCTGCTACACCCACGAGGATATCGCGGATTGCGGCCTCTTTGATGTCGTCATGTTCCGCAATGACCACCAGCCGCGAACGGCGCTCTTCACCCGCTTCCCACGGACGGTCGTACTGGTGACGCACGCGGGCACCGACGGCCTGCACCAGCAGGCGCATCGGCTTGCCCTGAATGGCAGCATAGCCTTTGACCCGCAGGATGTTCAACTCATTGGCCAGACGTTCGATCCGGGCGACCAGCTCGGCTGGATCAACCTGTTCCGGCAATTCGACAATGATGCTTTCGAAATCATCATGCTCGTGATCGTGATGGCCGTCGTGATGGCTGGGACGTGCGTCCATGTCATCTTCGGCAGCGGATTCCAGCCCCAGAACCACACGTACGTCCACTGCGCCTTCGGCGACTTCGACCACGGGCAGGGAGCGCGGAGCCTCTGCCGCAATGATCGCTTTGGCCTTCGCCACACCCTCTGGACCGGCCAGATCGGGCTTGGTCAGCAGAATGATGTCAGCGCAAGAGATTTGATCCTCGAACACCTCGGACAAAGGCGTTTCATGGTTGATCGAATCGTCGGCCAGGCGCTGGGCGTCAACTGCCGCGACATTGGGTGCAAAGCGGCCAGCGGCGACTGCTTCGGCATCGGCCAGCGCGATCACGCCATCAACGGTTATTTTTGAGCGGATATCAGGCCAGTCAAACGCTTTCAGCAGTGGTTTGGGCAGGGCAAGACCCGAGGTTTCGATCAGGATGTGATCGGGCCGCGGCTCCAGTGCCATCAGCGCCTCGATGGTAGGGATGAAGTCATCAGCCACGGTGCAGCAGATACAGCCATTGGCCAGCTCCATGATGTTTTCCGCCGGGCAATCGGGGATGGCACAGGATTTCAGGATGTCGCCATCGACCCCAACGTCACCGAACTCATTAACCACAATGGCCAGCCGCTTGCCTTGTGGGTTTTGCATCAGGTGGCGGACAAGTGTGGTTTTTCCTGCGCCCAGAAAACCGGTGATCACGGTGACGGGAAGTTTCTCAAGAGTACTCATTTCAGGGCTCCAATCGGGGGAATACGGGCCGCACAGTTTTTGCGGAAATGTTCAGGACGCTCGCGCCATTTCACCAAACCGTCTTCGGCAGCCAAGTATTTGGTTGCACCATCGACAATCGTTTCGACGTGCTCGGTTTCGGTCAGGTTTTCGTAGACAAAGGTCCAGCGTGTTGGCCCACCGCGCAGGACGATGGAACAGCCCTGATCGCAATTCGAAAGGCACTCAACCGGCTTCAGGGTCACGCCATCCGGCAGGCCTGCCTGTTCCAGTGCTTTGTGCAGCAAGGCGCCGGGTCGCTGCGCGTCGTCCTCGACAGGCAGTCCGCGACGACACGTGGTGCAAACCAGCAATTCAACTGGTGTGGTCTCGGTCATGTCTCTCATCCCCCCAATTCCTCTTTGTGGGGGACGGGGTTTCATGCGGGCCACGCGATTGCACATGGACCCGACACCGGAACACCCCGTCCGGTTTCATCTTCGGGTGTTGGCAGGTCTCCCGGCTTGCGGATGTCAGAGGCGGTCCTCTGGCAGATGTCCCGCCTTCCCGGCCTGTCAGGCCAGTGGCTTTGGGCACCCTCTCCGGTCACGGTCGCGGGGGCGGCTGCGTTTGACGGTTGTCCCGCTGACGCATTCCCTTTTCATCCATCGCAAGATGGACACCAACGCAAGGGACATGCGGCACGGGCAGGGGGCTTGTCAAGCATGAGAGATGGGTAGATTTCTGCGAGGTCAGAAAAGCGACCAGCAAAGGTCAGCCAGCGGCATTTGTTGCCAGCCACACGGTGTTTTCAAGTATATTTTGAAGCGAGGTTCATCGGAAACCACCGTGTTTCCTTCAGTTGTCCATCGGCAGCGACTAGTGGTCATTTCGTTAAGAGTTGCCGACGAGCTTTGTTTCGCGCTGGATAGCTCTTTCTGGCGTGCTCACCTCAGCTCGTTCGTGGTCTGAACCAGTATTCCTGAAAGCGACTCAGGCGGGGGTATGCGCCTAAACGACGAAACCTATGAGGTGGCGCGCAAGTCATGGGTCAAGAATGAGCAGGGTGAAAAAGTGCTGGTGGACAAGCTGCGCAAGGTACGTCCGTGGTTTTTTGAACAGGACGGCGGCTGGTACGTGCAGTGCAAATACGGAAATAAGGCGCTGACGATTGGCAATGGAAACTCTGTTTTCGTGAAAGCGCTGAAAGATATTGCTGGCGCACTGAACGCGTTGAAGGCGGCGACAGACGCTGGTGAACTGGACGAGGCGATTGCAAAGGCAACACAGCGTCGAAAGGCGAAGTAAGACGTTTTGGTTGGCGCAGCAGCGGTTGCGTCAACTACCCATTCAATATCCGCAGTAGTGTATCGCCCTTTATCAAGTCGTCATTCTTTGCCGCCAGCGCCTTCATCGCAATCTCTTCTGTCACCACGTAATTCTGTCGTTCAACGCCCAAAGCCGCCAGCAGCCCAGCTTCATCTAGTTTGCCCGCTGTAAGCATATTGAACGCTGTAGCCACCACGCCCCCGCCGTTTGCTGCCGCTTCCTTCTTCTGGATTTTTCGCATGTCGCGCCCACTGTGCATTTTTGCGTTAAGCAATGGGCTGTATTTGCTGTAGTGCTTGTCCAACATTGCCGTGCTGTTACCCATTTGTTTGCTCAGGGCATGTGTGCTGATGCCGCGCTTCAAATCCCGCGTCGCATAGTAGTGCCGCAAGCTGTACAGGGTGCGGGATTTGCCATCAGCGCCAATTTTCAAACCCAAGTCATCCAGCAGCGCATTAAATGCGCGGTTTAAGCTCGCGATGTTTGCAACTGCGCCCAAGCGGGTCGTGAACACATGCTCGTTGCATTTGGCTGCGATGAGCAGAGCGAAGCTGTCGTAGCTGAGAGCGGGGTTCAGCGTACTTTGTCTGTCCAAGTAGCCTTCCACTGTGTCTCGCGCCACTGCGCTTCTCTTTCGCGTTTTCCCGTCTACGTTCACCACCAAATAGCGTTCACCGCCATTCTCCTGCCATTCAATGTTCCGCCAACGTAGCCGCAAAGCCTCTGTGCCGTGACGCACGCCAGTGTTTGCAAGAAACAGCACGTAGTTGCGTAGCACTTCGCGCGTTGCCGCTGCCTTTTTGTCTTTGGTCTTTTTGTGCCAACTGCGCAGCGCGGTATAAATCTTCTTGTACTCTGCGTCCGTGAAGCTGCCTCTGCTTTCGCTTTTGACGCCTTTGTTTAGCAGGGTGGGGCGCATAGATTTTACGATCCAGCCGTGCAGTTCTGCTTCATCCAGTACTCTGTTCAGTGCAGCGTTGTGATTATTGATGCCGCTTTGTGAGAACGGCTTTTTATTCGTCTCAGTACGCCACGCGTCAAACGCCGTCAGCGCAGCCAAATCTATCTTCGCTACATCCGTGTCGCCAAAGTACGGGATGAGCCAAATGCGCAATGCTGAGAAGTAATCTTTGTAAGCTTGCTTGCCGCCACCCTCATCAAGTTCGCGCTGCATGCGCGCCATCGCGTATTCAGCAACATGCTTGAATTTGCGGGTTTGAGCGGGGAGGTGATTTTTGATGCGCGCTTTGGTTTCGTGGTACAGCTCAATCGCGCGTACTTTTGCTTCCTCTAAGTCGTCTGTCTTTGTGCTTTTCACAACACGTTTGCCGTTGTCCAAAGTCAGCCGCACGTACCAATTTTCGCTGCCCTGGCGCTTATCCAGCTTCAGTTTTTTGTGCACATCTATCGTTGTAACGCCGTAACTCATCGCGTGCTGTTTCGCCTAGTTGCCTGTTTTTTCTCAGTATACGGCAAAAGGCCTCAAATTGCATTCGAATCTGCACGCGGACTGTGTACGAATTGTGCACGAAAATTGCGAGACTACATCTTGTGTTGGTGGGCTTAAGATTGGCGTATTTTACAAGATGTTGTGGAGGCGAGTACCGGAATCGAACCGGTGTACACGGATTTGCAATCCGCTGCGTCACCACTCCGCCAACTCGCCTTTTCAAGTAAAATCAAATACTTGCCGTGGTGTGACAGGCGTTTTAGCACCTTTCGTTAGGGGCGTCCAGTAGGTCGGCTGCAAAAAGCGGTTGTCGGCTTGTATCGATCGGATTTGCGCCCCTCAAAGTTCCGGCAGTCTGAGGAAACTTTCGCTGCCAGGGCCGTTGCCGGTATCGTCGGAATATGGCACAAGCCAATCAACCTTGGGATAAGAACGAGCGATCAAATGACAGATTTCGCAACCCGGCGCCGCACGATGGTGGACACGCAGATCCGACCCTCTGATGTCACCAAATTTCCCATCATCGACGCGATGCTGGCCGTCAAGCGTGAGAATTTTGTTCCCGACGGGCAACGCGAAGCCGCTTATGCCGAAGGGGTGATCGAGCTTGGCGACGGACGATGCATGTTAGAGCCGCGGACTCTGGCCAAGATTCTGGACGTGCTGAACATCTCCAATGACGAGGTTGTTTTGGACATCGCTCCGGCCCTTGGATACTCGACCGCTGTGGCTGCGCGCATGGCACAGCTGGTGGTTGCGGTAGAGGAAGACGAAGGCCTGGCCGCCGAGGCGCAGACGATTCTGATGGAGGCGGATGCCGACAATGCAATCGTGCACACAGGTCCGTTGGAACAAGGGGCGACCGAACATGGACCTTATGATGTCATCATGATTCAGGGCGGAGTAGAACAGGTGCCGGATGCTCTCATCGCTCAGTTGAAAGATCACGGGCGTATCGCCTGTCTTTTCGTGGAAGGGCGGCTTGGCACGGTTCGGATCGGACACAAAACCGGTGGCCGGATGACTTGGCGTCACGCGTTCAATGCTAATGCACCGATTTTGAAGGAATTTTCCGCAGAGTGTGCATTTTCGCTATAATTGCACCCTGTATTTTT
The DNA here is from genome assembly GCF_900172215.1 of Ruegeria meonggei. Taxonomy (GTDB): domain Bacteria; phylum Pseudomonadota; class Alphaproteobacteria; order Rhodobacterales; family Rhodobacteraceae; genus Ruegeria; species Ruegeria meonggei. Next base: position 461,296 of record NZ_FWFP01000001.1, on the reverse strand, counting down.
CTGCCGCCTTGATTAGTTGAAAACAAACACGCAAACTGTTCGCAGGGCAGCGTAATTTTGGTTTGAGAAGGATTTTGTTATGCGTTCACGGACGGGGGCGAATCTGATTAAGGCCGTTGCATTGACAGCGGGTATAGCGCTCAGTGCATTTCCAGGGCGTGCGGTTTGGGCCGACAACCTGACCGATGCGTTTATCGGAGCATATAATACTAGCGGATTGCTGGAACAAAACCGCGCCCTGTTGCGTGCGGCGGATGAAGATGTTGCGATTGCCTTGTCGGCGTTGAGACCAATCATAAACTGGACAGCGCGGATAAGTCAGAGCCACAACCGACCCACCGTAAGTGGCGTCGCTACTTTGAATCAGCCATCAGATTTTTTTACTGGGCTCACGTTGAGCCAACTGGTCTACGACGGCGGCTTTTCGGTACTGGGCAAACAATCTGCGCAGGAAACGGTTTTGGCCACGCGGCAGACGTTGCTTGATATTGAACAGCAGGTCCTGTTCCGAGGGCTGGGTGCATATCTGGGCGTTTTGCTGCAAGAGGAAACCGTACAGATTCGGATGAACAACGTAGAGGTGTCGGCAGAAGAACTCCGGGCGTCACAGGACCGTTTCGATGTGGGCGAGGTGACCCGCACTGACGTGGCACTGTCGCAAGCGCAGCTGGCAAGCTCGCAAGCGGATCTGGCGGTTGCACGCGGTAACCTGAGCATTGCGCAGGCGGAATATGTCAACGCCGTAGGCAAAGCGCCCGGGCGTACAGCCGGTCAGCCGCGTCTGCCGAACCTGCCGCGATCCGAGAGTGAGGCCGTTGGCCTCGCGCAGCGCAACCACCCGGCTATTCAGTCAGCACAGCACCAGGTGCGAGCGCTGGATTTGGTCGTGCAACAGCAGCGTGCCAATCTGGGTCCGAATGTCGGCCTGAGCGCTGATGCGGGCATCACCGAAAGCTATGATAACGATGACAGTCTAGAGGATGCATCGGTTTCGCTGACGTTCACCCAGCCGATCTATGCCGGTGGTCGACTGGCCGCCAGCGTCCGCCGGGCCATGGCAACGCGGGACGCGTCTCGTGCCAACTTGCTGAACGTGCAAAAGAACATCACCCAAGGGGTCGCAGACGCTTATGCAGCCTTTCAGGCGGCTTCGGCCAGCCTTCGGGCATCGACCGAACGGGTCCGCGCCTCGCAGGTTGCGTTTGACGGTATCCGGGAAGAAGCAACCTTGGGCGCGCGGACCACTCTGGACGTGCTGAACGCGCAGCAGGATTTGCTGGATGCGCAATTGGCAGAGGTTGCATCGCGAACGGAACGGTCGCGGGCGGCGTATCAGTTGCTGCAGGCGCAGGGTTTGCTGACGGCTGAGCGTCTTGGTCTTGCGGTTCAGATCTATGATCCGACCCTGTACTACAATTTGGTCAAGAAAGCGCCAGCACAGGTCAGCAGACAAAGCAAAGACCTGGATCGCGTGCTCAAAGCGTTGCGGCGCGACTAAGAACCAATACTACCTGTTGTGAGGAACGGCTTGTTTGGCTACACTCATCCCCAAGGATAGAGCGGTAGAGAACAATGACGGAAAAAGTCTTAAACGCAGGAATCGAGGACGTGTTGTCCTCGATTAAACGTCTGGTTAGCGAAGAAGACCGGAAAGTTCCGGGCCTGATGGGATCTTCTATGAGTCGCAAGCCCGGCAGGCTGGTTCTGACGGATGCATTGCGGGTCAGCGACTCCGCCGATGAGACCAAGCCCGAGCAGCAGAAATCCGCGTACAAAGCCGAAGATTCGGTCAAGCCGATGCTTCTGCGGGCATGTGACATCGTCAAACACGCCGAGCCCGCGCCCGAGCAGCAAGCAAAGACCGAAGTGGATGGCGCACTGGTCGATAGCCTTAGCTTCAAGATCGAAGCGTTGGAGGCCGCAATTGCCCGGACAGAGGATCAATGGGAACCCGATGGCGATAGTGATGATGCCTATTCCGGTACCCCGACCAAATCGCTGAACTGGAACGCCGAAGACGAGTTTGTCGAAGCCCAGAACGCTAAGGCAGCAATAACCGAAGCCAAGCAGCCCAAGTCTTCTACAACTGCAACCTTTATCCGGGACCGCGACACCTCGGCCGCTGCGCCTGTTCAGGTTAGCGAAGCCGTGGAACCGCAAATATCTCTGTCCATGGATGAGGATGCTTTGCGCGCGTTGATCGCAGAGGTGGTTCGAGAAGAGCTGCAAGGCGTATTGGGTGAGCGCATCACCCGCAATGTCCGTAAAATGGTACGGCGCGAGATCTACCGGGCCCTCGCAGAACAAAAAGCAGACTAACTGTTAAGGCCTTTTCGGCGGCGTGGCTGCTGCCAGAATGCGATCCAAATCCATATGCTGTTCCAGATGGTCGGCCAGCGCATCCAGCGTGTCTTCGACTCCGTCCTCATAGGCCAGATTTGATGCGGTCCCAAGCTGTTCCAGATAGCTGGAGCGGAATGCGTCGGACGAAAAGATACCGTGCAGATAGCTGCCGCGGATGCGGCCCGTACTGTTCGCGGCACCCTCGGGTCGGCCTTCGATTTCCAGCCAGGCACGGCTGCAATCCGGGCCTTCTGTCCGGCCCATATGGATTTCATAACCTGTGACGGGCTCGTTGGCTGGAACGGTGTGTGCGGTACGTAAAGTGACCTGCTTTTCGCCTGCCATAACAGTGTCCACCTCCAGCAGCCCTAGTCCGTCGACAGTGCCTGGACGACCATCAACGCCATCCGGATCCGCGATGGTTCTTCCCAGCATCTGGTAGCCGCCGCACAGGCCCAATACATGCCCACCGCGCCGCACATGCGCGTAAAGGTCGATATCCCAACCTTGCGCCCGGAAGTAAGCCAGGTCACCGATGGTGGATTTGCTGCCAGGCAGCAGCACAAGGTCCGCGTCACCAGGCAGAGGGCGGCCTGCGGGCACGATCTCGACCGTCACGCAAGGCTCAGCCGAGAGGGGGTCGAGGTCGTCGAAATTAGCCATCCGTTCCAGTTGCGGCACGACAACTTTGCAGGCACCCCCGCTGTGGGACCGAATGTCCATCATGTCTTCGGCAGGCAGCTTCCAGGCGTCCTGGAACCACGGCACAACCCCCATGCAGGGCCAGCCCGTGCGCGCGGCGATGTCATCACGGCCGTCGTCGAACAGCGATACATCGCCTTTGAACCGGTTTACGGCAAAGCCCTTGATCGTCGCCAGATCAACATCATCAAGCACCGCCTGCGTGCCTACGATCTGTGCGATGACCCCACCGCGGTGTATATCGCCAACCAGCACCACGGGAACCCCGGCGGCACAGGCGAAACCCATATTGGCAATGTCGCCCTGACGCAGGTTTGTTTCGGCCGGGCTGCCGGCACCTTCGATCAGAACCAGATCGGCGTCTTCACAAAGCCGGTCAAAGCTTTCCAACGCGGCACCCAACAGCTTGGATTTGTCCTTGCGGTAATCGCCCGCTTTCATCGTACCTGCACGCTGACCCTGAACGATGATCTGAGCGCCGGTGTCAGTCTCAGGTTTCAACAGAATGGGGTTCATATCCGTATGCGTCGGCCGCTTGGCAGCTAGCGCCTGCAGCGCCTGCGCACGCCCGATCTCGCCGCCGTTTTCCGTCACGGCAGCGTTGTTCGACATGTTCTGCGGTTTGAATGGGGCCACCCTCAGACCGCGGCGCGTAAAGGCGCGCGCCAGTCCGGCGACCAAAACCGATTTTCCGACATTGCTGCCGGTGCCCTGAATCATGATGGCGCGAACCATGGCCGTCTCCTATACGATAGGGCGCAGATGACCTGATTTGAGGCAAAAGGAAAAGCCCCCGATGAACACACCTGCCCATCTTTTGCTTGGGGCTGCCGCGTTTGCGCGTCCGGCACGAGGGCGCATCCTGTGGGCGGCGGTGCTGGGGTCGTTGTTACCTGACCTGTCGCTTTATGTGCTGGCGGGCGTATCGCTTTATGTGTTGGGGATTCCGGCGCAGGTTGTGTTTAACCAACTCTATTTCTCGGAAGCCTGGCAGACGGTCTTTGCCATCGACAACTCGATCATCCTTTGGGGGGTGGCATTGGTCGTAGGGGTCTGGCGCGGATGGCAGGTGCTGACAGTGGCGGCGTCAGCAGGATTGCTGCATCTGGCTATGGATTTTCTGCTGCATGCTGGCGACGGGCGTCCGCAGTTCTGGCCGATCACGGATTGGGTTTTTCACAGCCCTGTCAGCTATTGGGACAGTGCGCATCATGCACTTTGGGTCGCTCCGGTATCGCTTGCGGTTTGCGCGGGCGCATTTGCGGTGCTGTGGCAGCGGGGGCTGTCAGTGTCCGGCAAATTGTTCTTTGCCGCGCTTCTGGCGGCAGAGCTTTGGGTTGCGCGCCAGTGGTTCTTGTTCTTTTGAGAGGTCCAAAAGAAAAACGCGCCCCGGGTTAGGGTGCGCGCTTTTTCTTTCAGAAATCGCCGTGGATCAGGCGGCTTCAGCCTGCTGAGCGGCATTGCGGCGCTCGCTTTCTTCACGCGACAGCGCAACCGAGGTGCGCACGCCACGGCCAACGAACTCCATCAGTCCGCCGACAACCCGTTCGTTGGGGTCGATGCCAGCACAGGACAGCACCTCGCGACCATCGCGCGAGCGGGCCCAGCGGGCGATTTGTTCGGGACCATTGCCGTATTTTTTGTCATCGGCGATAGCATCATCAAGTGCAGCCAAGACAACGGCTGCGAATAGTTTGCGTGCACGATTGCCTTGCTCGTTGTTAAAGGCAGTGCCGTCAACGAAATCTCTCATCTCGTCTTCCTTGTTGTTCTTGCTCTTGCATTTTCGGCGTGACGGTTCTTATGACCTATTGAACGCGATTCGGATACACTTTAAATGCATAGCTACGTTGCGTCAGTCGCATAGCTCGCTGCGCGTGCAGCACTAGGTGTCGTTGTCTTGTCAGGTATGGTCCCGCCAGATATAGGGGCGGGAACTGATGCATCAACCGTTTGTGAAGGATTTATGTCATGCCCAAGATAAATGGGAACGAAATTCGCCCCGGCAATGTGCTTGAACATAATAGCGGGCTGTGGGCGGCTGTTAAGGTGGATCACGTAAAGCCCGGTAAAGGCGGTGCTTTTGCGCAGGTTGAACTGCGCAATCTGCGCAACGGTTCTAAGCTGAACGAGCGATTCCGGTCCGCGGACAAGGTCGAACGTGTGCGCCTTGAGCAGAAAGATCAGCAGTTCCTGTACGAATCTGACGGCATGTTGGTGTTCATGGATACCGAGACCTATGAGCAGATCGAACTGCCCGCAGACCTGCTTGGAGAGCGCCGACCGTTTCTGCAGGACGGCATGACCATCCTGGTTGAGTTCTATGAAAGCGAAGCGCTTAACGCCACGTTACCCCAGAAAGTGACCTGCAAGATCGTCGAGACAGAGCCAGTGGTCAAAGGTCAGACCGCTGCGAACTCGTTCAAACCGGCGGTTCTGGACAATGGCGTCAAGGTCATGGTGCCGCCGTTTGTTGGTCAGGATGAGATGATCGTCGTGAATACCGAAACCATGGATTACTCCGAACGCGCCTGATCCTGCGCTTCGGGACTCATTTGGCAAACCGCGCGGTCAGCCCGTGCGGTTTTTCATTTTAGGCTGTTGATGCGGCGATAGCGCTCGGGGTTGGGACCGAACAGTTCCAACATCAGTTCGTATTTGATGCGGTTGGCACTGACCTGTCGATAGAAGGCGATCAAAAAGGCCGTGGGCCCCTGGATACGGCTGAGACCGCTAGTGGCGGCCACCACGGTGCCGACATCGGTTCTGCCCTGCAGGACCAGCCAGCCGCCCAGCATCAGAATGCCGACTGTACCCGCGCCGTTGATCACACTCAGCGTGAACTTGGCGGACAGTTTCCACAGAAACATCCGGCGGCGGGTCTCAAATATCTCATCAAACTGAGTTTCGATATCGCGCGCCACGGCATTGATATCCTCGGCCGTCAGCCTGTCGGTGGCGCTGCGCAGAATGCGAACACGCTCGGCCACAAAGACATTTACTTTGCGCTGCGACATCAGCACGATGATGATTTGCGGAACGATCATGGAAAAGGCGATCAGGCCCAGCCCAGGCTGGGTCGATGAGATATAACCGATCACACTGATCAGCGTGCCAATCTGCACCACCGGATCCGAAAAAGCACCCCCGGCGAATTTGCCCAGCTCTTCCGCCTCGGCCGAGATGGCGGTGGTCATCGTGCCCTTGCGCACCGTTTCCCCCGTTTCGCCCAAATCCGCTGAGCGTACCAGCAGGCGTTGCCGGATCAGCCGGATCATGTCCTCGCCCAGTGTGCCCGCCCGGAAGCCCAGCACCCATTTCAGCGCGAGGCTCAGAAGGATGACGGCCAGCATTCCTGCACCCAGCAGGATCAGCCGCTCGGTACCCGCATCGCCCGAGGTGAGGTGGTTAATGATATCGCGCTGAAACTCCAGCGGGACCGCCGCCAGCCCTGCGATGGCAATCGACAGGATAATCAGGATGATCTGTCGCCCGGCACTGGCGCGCCAGATCGCTTTGTAGAGCTTAAGCATATATCCACCCGGTTCCTTGAGGTGCGGCCAGTGTGGCAGCGACCGGGTGCATCTTCAAATGTTACAATATGATGGGGGCGATCAGCCGCGTCGGTTCGGCAACAACTCAGGTCTGCAGGGTCACTGTGGCCTCAGCGGCCTGCATATCCCCTTTGGCGCGGTCCAAACGCAGATAGGCAATCCCCAAGCCGTTCGACTGGGTAAACAACGTGCCCGCAGCTTTGCCGCCTGCAATGATCTCGGTTCCGACCGGGGCCGCGCCTGCAACCTGAACGCTGCGCAGACCTTTGCGCAGCTCGGTCTTGTGCTTCATCCGCGCGGTGACCTCCTGACCGACATAGCAGCCTTTTTTGAAATCAAGGCCATTGAGCAACTCAAACCCCGACTCAAGGATGTAGCTGTCGGTGGTCAGCTCGATACCGGTTTCCGGGATGCAGTGCTTAACGCGGATTGCATCCCAATCGGTCCCGTCATCGCCCTGTGTCGCGGTAGAGTAAGCCCGCCACCCCATATCCTGGTGGCGCGGATCGGGCAGGGCGCCTTCGGGTGCGGGGCCGGTGCCGCGTTGCAGGTTCAGACCGCTTTCTTCGATCGTAACAGCCGCGCGCAGCTTGTACATGTTCAGCCGTTTGGCCAACCCGTCTGCCAAGTCTTCGGCGACATCCAGTAAAACGGCGTCACCATCGCGTTTCAAAAAGAAATCCGCCAGATACTTGCCCTGAGGGGTCAGAATGGCGGCATAGACCAGCCCGGTGTCCAGTTTGCCAATATCGTTGGTCACCAACCCCTGCAGGAAGCTGTCGGTCTCCGGTCCACTCAGACGTAGGATGCGGCGATTGGGCATGGGGTGGTCCTCGTCTTTTCTGTTGGACCCGTGATATAGGAGTTCCCGCCGCCATGACCAGAGGGTATCCGACGTGCCTGCACCGATCAGCATCGTAATCCCGACCCTGAATGCAGAAGACGTCCTGCCGGCGAGCCTGCATGCACTGATGGAGGGGCTGCATTCCGGCCTGATCCGCGAATTGATCATAAGTGACGGTGGATCGACAGATCTGACCGCTCAAATCGCTGATGAGGCCGGGGCCGAGATCGTGACAGGCCCCGCTTCGCGCGGGGGGCAATTGCAGCGCGGATGTGAGGCTGCCAAAGCGGACTGGCTGTTGATCCTGCACGCTGACACGGTTCTGCAGGACGGGTGGAGCAAGGTGGTGTCAGATCATCTGCCCATTGGCAAACCGGCCACTTTTCGGCTGGCATTCCGTGCACACGGGTTTGGGCCAACCTGGGTCGCGGGCTGGGCCAATCTGCGCAGCCGGGTGTTCGGGCTGCCTTATGGCGATCAGGGCCTTCTGGTCCCGCGCCAAACCTATCTGAAGGCCGGCGGTTATCCGGATCAGCCGTTGATGGAAGATGTGGCCCTTGTACGCGCTTTGCCTGCCATCACGCTGCTGAACACGCGCGCGGTTACGAGTGCGGACCGCTATGAGAGGGTGGGTTGGGTGCGACGTGGGGTTCGGAATCTGTGGACTCTGACGCGGTACTTTCTGGGGGCCGATCCAGAGCGGCTGGCGCGGGCGTACCGGCGGTAAGGGTTGTGCGCAGCTCGACCACGGATTTACCCAGCCGGAAAGGGGCGGCAAAGCTGACCAGACACAAGGCGATGATCTGCAGCACCAGAATATGCGCGTTGTCCTGAAGGTATTCCCACTCGTCTTTTAGTTTGCCGACCTGATCGACCAAATCATCATAGCTTTGGGCGAGAATTAGGTAATCTCCGGCAATTGCGGGGACTTTGCGGCGCATGTTGTCGATGGCGGCCTGGGTTTCGTCGTCCAATGTCGTAAAGACCAGAAACTGATCGATATCAAAGGCCTGCGCCTTGGCGGCCATGGCCCGCATATCGTCCTTTTCTTCCTTTGCCTGTTGACCGAACAGAAAATGCAGCCCCTGCAGTGGAGCGACCTCATCGGTTACGGCGATGAACAAAGGCAGGTCGGCATTGCTGGCGGTCGAGGCCGACAGGAACTCAACCTTTTCGCACAGCACGGCGGTGTCGGGGTCAAAAGCCGGATCGCAAAACCGCAGCCGGAATCGCGCGGCGTCGCGGTCAAAGGCCAGCGTTGCGGCATAGGCCACGTCGATCTGCCGGTCTAGTCGCGAACTGTCCGAGGTATAAAGTCCGGCCAGAACCGCTACCAGCGCACCGATCCCGCCCAGCACGACCCAGACCAGGTCGGCCAGTTTCCACGCCCGGTGACCCGCCGGTTTGCGAAACAGAAAGGCAGTGCCAAACGCCCCGATCAGAAAGAACAGGATCAGCAGCGGCAGTTGGTTTTCGGTCACAAACGTCATGACACCAAAGTGACCCTACGCCTGGGCGCTGGCAACACTCCTCACGGGCAGTTGTAGGTTTTGATAGGAAAAAGCCGTTAAGAGCCCGAGCTTTGGCCGAATTTCCGAAACAGTTTGGTGCGATCGAAGGCCTGTTCCAGTTCATCGGTGCGCTCTTTGACCGAATCCCAAAGCCGTTCCTGAACTTCGGCGATGATGCATTCCATCAGTGTCAAAAGGGCCGCCATCGAATCCCAGGCGGATGGAACCGCGATGCGCGCGGCAAAGGTGTGTTTGGCCAGCCGGTGGATGGGCGAGCGCCACTGATCGGTGAACAACACGATCTCGGCCTCGCGTTCATGGCAGAGCTGGCCGATCAGCAGGGTCGAGTTTTCATAGCGCCGCACATCCAGTGCAATCAGCACGTCATCCTTGCGCACATCCAGCAGGTCATGGGTCCAGGACGCCGCAAAAGGCAGCAGCCGAACATCCGGGCGGATCATTTGCAGGTGCAGGTAAAGATATTGGGCCAGTGTGCCGGTGATCCGGCCTCCGGTGATGAAAATACGCCGGTTGGGGTCACATAACAGGTTGCAAAGGCTGTCAAATTCCGTCGGATCAACCTCATCAATCGTGCGTTTCTGATTGGCCAGTGTCTGCTGGGAATACCGGTTCAGGATGTGTTCTTCGGGAAGGTCGTTCTGCCACAGGTCACGCTTGGCCTCGGGACCCGAGATCATCTCTTTGACCTCGCCCCGCAGGGCAGCCTGAAACTGCGGATAGCCGTCGAAGCCGGTTTTTTGCAGCATCCGGGCCACAGTTGTTGTCGAAACTGATGCTGTACCGGCAAGCTCGGTAATGCTGCCAAGGCCCGCCATGGGGTAATCATCCAGCAGGACACCCAGCAGTTGCCGTTCAGATGGGGTCATTTTGTCGCGATGAGCCGTCAGCCTGTCCGTTACCCGCACCGAAGGGTCCTCCTGCACTTGTTTTTGGCGCTTTGTTAATAATTTTCCAGCGCGATTGGGTCTGTTAAAAATTATACAGGAAAATTATTGACAGGTGAATGCAGTGTGTGGAATTTTTTCCACAAACCTCTTTCTAGGAATCGCAGGGCATCACTTTGGACTTTGGAACGGTTGTTCATACGGATACGGCGAGTGGCGCGCCCTTGGCGTTGCTGGTCTGCGAACATGCGTCCAAACGCGTGCCCGCGTCTCTCGGGGACATGGGATTGTCGGCCGAGGCATTGGACAGCCACATCGCCTGGGACCCGGGCGCGTTGGCGGTAGCACAGCAAATGACTGCACAGATGTCGGCGTCCCTGGTTTATGGTGGTGTGTCGCGGCTGGTTTATGACTGTAATCGCCCGCCCGAGGCCGCAGGCGCGATGCCGACCAAAAGCGAAGATTTCGACATCCCGGCCAACGTGGCGATGTCGCCGGAAGAGCGTCAGAGTCGGATCGACAATATCTACACCGTCTTCAGCCGCGAATTGTCCGATCAGATCAAGCAGAGCCGCAGCTCGCTTGATCTGATGGTGACGATCCACAGTTTTACGCCGGTCTATCATGGCAAGCCGCGATCGGTTGAGTTGGGCCTTTTACATGGCCGCGATGACCGGTTTGCGCAGGCAATGATGACCACGTTGCCGTCTGACCCACCGTTTGTGACCCGGCTGAACCAGCCGTATTCAGCCGCCGACGGCGTGGCCCATACGCTGGACGCACAGGCGCTGCCGAATGGGTTGTTGAACGTCATGATCGAAATTCGCAACGATCTGATCCAAACATCGGATCAACAAGCCGCGATGGCCTCCTATCTGGTGCCCTGGATCACCGAAACGCTGGCCGGGTTTCAGGAAAGGAAAACACTGTGATCAGGGCGATGGCATCATATGTGCGGATCGTCGACGCAATCAATTACCGGATCGGGCGCGTGATGATGTGGGGGCTGTTCGTGATGATGGCAATCCTACTGTGGTCCTCGATCTCGAAGACGTTTTTCCTGCCGTCACTCTGGACGCTGGAAATGGCGCAGTTTGCGATGGTTACCTATTACATTATCGGCGGGCCGTACTCGATCCAGCTGGGCTCGAACGTGCGGATGGACTTGTTCTATCACAACTGGAGCCCGCAGAGGAAAGCCTGGTTCGATGCGTTCACCGTTCTTCTGCTGATCCTCTATCTGGGTGTGCTGTTCTATGGCGGGTTGGGATCAACTGCTTATAGCCTGGGTTATTGGGGTGATGCGCCGGTGTCCTACTTTACCGGCCTGCTGACAGGCAGTGAGGAAATCGGACGCCTCGAACGCTCATCCACTGCGTGGCGTCCTTACATCTGGCCGGTTAAAGCCATCATGGTGTTCGGCTTTTTCCTGATGCTGTTGCAGGCCATATCAGAGTTTTTCAAAGACATAGCCCGGATCAACGGGCAGGAAATTGGGGCACAGCGGGCATGAGCCAGGAATATATCGCCATCTTCATGTTCGCGCTGATGATGCTGATGCTGTTCACCGGACAGCGTGTCTTTGGTGCGATTGGGGCTGTGGCAACCATCGCTGCGTTAGCACTGTGGGGTACCGGTGGGCAGGACATCACGTTTTCAGCCGCAATGAAACTGATGAAATGGTATCCGCTTCTGACGCTGCCGATGTTCATCTTCATGGGCTATGTCCTCAGCGAAAGTCGCCTGGCCGATGACCTTTACCGGATGTTCCATGTCTGGATGGGGCCGGTGAACGGAGGCCTGGCCATAGGCACCATCGGCCTGATGGTGCTGGTGTCGGCCATGAACGGACTTAGCGTGGCTGGCATGGCGATCGGGGCCACCATTGCGCTGCCGGAACTGCTGCGACGGGGCTATGACAAAACGATGGTGACCGGGGTCATTCAGGCGGGGTCCAGTCTGGGGATTCTTGTGCCGCCTTCGGTGGTTCTGGTGCTGTATGCGATGATCGCACGGCAACCCGTCGGACAGCTGTGGTTGGCGGGGATCCTGCCGGGATTGCTGATGGCTGGCCTGTTCGTCCTGTACATCTGGATTCGCTGTCGCATTCAGCCCGAGCTTGGCCCGGCAATGGAAGACGCACATGAGGTGCCCTGGTCCGAGAAGCTCCGGCTGTTGGGTGCAGGGGCGCTGCCGCTGATTATCTTTGCGGCCATGATGGTGCCTTTTGTAAATGGCTGGACCTCGCTGGTGGAAAGCTCGGCAATCGGGGCGCTGACGGCGCTGCTGGTTTCTGTGATCAAGCGCCGTATGTCTTGGAAAATATTCGAAGACTGTACCAAACAGACGCTGGCAATTTCCTGCATGTTCATGTGGATCATTCTGGCCGCGCTGGGATTTGGTGCCGTGTTCGACGGGTTGGGCGCCGTGAAGGCCATCGACAACCTGTTTACCGATCAGTTGGGCCTGTCGCCCTGGATGATCCTGATCCTGATGCAGCTCAGCTTTATCGTCATGGGGACTTTCCTGGACGACACGGCCATGCTGGTCATTGTAGCCCCGCTTTACGTGCCCTTGGTCGGAGCGTTGGGGTTCGACCTGATTTGGTACGGGGTGCTGTATACGATCACCACGCAGATCGCATACATGACACCGCCCTTCGGCTATAACCTGTTCCTGATGCGCGCGATGGCCCCGCCAGAGATCACCTTGAAAGACATCTATGGCTCGATTGGTCCGTTTGTCTGTGTGATGGTTCTGGCTCTTATAATCATCATGGTTTTCCCAGAGATCGCCCTTTGGCTGCCCGGTTATGTTTATGGAAACTAAAGAGAATGCCCAAAGTGAGGGCACGCAAACTTCAACGGAGAGGAAATTGACATGACGACAAGACGTAAGTTTTTGAAAACAGCCGGGGTAGGCGTTGCCGCTGCACCTCTGGCCACGCCCGCATTGGCGCAAAGCACGATCACATGGCGGATGCAGACCTATGCCGGCTCGGCACTGGCGGCCCATGTGATCGATCCCGCGATTGAGATGTTCAACAAGATCGCCGGTGACCGAATGCAGATCGAGCTGTTCTATGCCGATCAGCTGGTCCCGACCGGAGAGCTGTTCCGCGCCATGCAGAAAGGCACGATCGACGCGGTGCAATCCGATGACGACTCGATGGCGTCACCCACCGAAGTGACCGTGTTTGGCGGCTATTTCCCGTTTGCGTCCCGCTATTCACTGGACGTGCCGGTGCTGTTCAACCAGTGGGGCCTGAACGAGATCTGGGATGAGGAATATTCCAAGGTCGGCGTCAAACATATCAGCGCCGGGGCCTGGGATCCGTGTCACTTTGCCACCAAGGACCCGATCAACTCGCTTGCGGATCTGAAGGGCAAGCGCATCTTCACTTTCCCAACCGCGGGCCGGTTCCTCAGCCAGTTTGGCGTGGTTCCGGTGACCCTGCCATGGGAAGATATCGAGGTCGCAGTACAAACCGGCGAGCTGGACGGTATCGCATGGTCGGGCATCACCGAGGACTATACGGTGGGCTGGGCGGACGTGACCAACTATTTCCTGACCAACAATGTGTCAGGCGCATGGGCGGGTCACTTCTTTGCCAATATGGACCGCTGGAACGAGTTGCCGGAAGATCTGCAAACTCTGTTCCGCGCCTGCTGTGACCAGTCGCATTACTATCGTCAGTGGTGGTACTGGGGCGGCGAAGCCAATCTGCGTGTGCAGGGCACCAAGATGGAGTTGACCACCATTCCCGACGAAGAATGGGCGCAGGTTGAAAACGCTGCGGTGAAGTTCTGGGATGAAATCGCGGCCGAGTCCGAGACCAAGGCGAAGGTTGTCGATATCTTCAAACGCTACAACGCTGAAATGCAAAAGGCCGGACGGCCGTATCGCTACGGTTAAGGTGAAAACGGGGCAGGCGGCTGCGCCTGCCCTGATGAATTGGGAATGAGGCTAATATGACTCTCGACGATCTGAAGGCGCAGGTTTCTGCCGGCGATATCGATACCGTGCTGGTATGCATGGTCGACATGCAGGGGCGTTTGATGGGCAAGCGCTTTCACGCCGGTCATTTCGTGGCGGGCGCCTGGGAAGAAACCCATTGCTGTAACTACCTTCTGGCCACCGACCTAGAGATGGCCACGCCGGACGGCTACGCCTCGACCAGCTGGGAGAGGGGCTATGGCGATTATGTCATGAAGCCGGATCTGAGCACGCTGCGCCCGGTGCCCTGGTTGGACGGCACGGCGATGGTGATGTGCGATGTACTGGACCACCACACACATGAGGAAGTGCCGCATGCGCCGCGTTCGATCCTGAAGAAACAGGTCAACCGGTTGAAGGCCATGGGTTATGACGCCATGTGCGCGACGGAATTAGAGTTCTTTCTGTTCGAGAAGAGCTTTGACCAGATTCGCAAAGAAGGGTTTCGCAATCTGGAACCAATCTCGGGCTATAACGAGGACTACCACATCCTGCAGACCACCAAGGAAGAGCATGTGATGCGTCCGATCCGCAATCATCTGTGGAATGCGGGCCTGCCGGTCGAAAACTCCAAGGGTGAGGCCGAAGCCGGGCAGGAAGAGCTGAATATCAAATACGCGCCGGCGATGGACACGGCAGAGTACCACTCGATTGCCAAGAACGCAGTGAAAGAGATCGCCTGGCAGCATGGTCATGCGGCCACGTTCCTGCCGAAATGGCATCATGACAAGGTGGGGAGTTCGTCCCATGTGCATCAGTCTTTGTGGGCTGACGGGCGACCTGCGTTCTTTGACGAGGCGGATGCGCTGGGCATGTCGGCGCTGATGAAAAGTTATATGGCGGGTTTGTTGAAATACGCCGCTGATTACACCTTTTTCATGGCGCCCTACATCAACAGCTACAAACGCTTTATGAAGGGCACCTTTGCGCCGACGCGGATCATCTGGTCGGTGGATAACCGGACAGCGGGATTCCGTTTATGTGGGGACGGGACCAAGTCGGTTCGCGTGGAATGCCGCATACCCGGGTCTGACATGAATCCCTATCTGGCGATGGCGGGCATGCTGGCCGCGGGGATTGCGGGTATCGAAGAAGGGTTAGAGCTGCAGCCGCCCACCACAGGCGATGTCTATCAGGGCGAGACCGGGATGATTCCGGGCAACCTGCGCGCGGCCCGCGATGCGCTGTATGGCTCGGCAATGCTGCGCGCGGCCATGGGCGATGAGGTGGTTGATCACTATGCCCGGGCAGCCGAGGTTGAGATCGAAGAGTTCGAGCGTGTGGTGACCGATTGGGAAATTGCTCGTGGGTTTGAACGGGCGTGAGTGGCGGAAGCGAGAGGCCAGCCCCTCGCGCTCCCCGGGATATTTTTAGCCAGATGAAGCAGGGATCCTGCTTTGAACAGATGGGGTGATTATGGGGCAGATGTTGCGATGTGTCTCGCCGATTGATGGATCGGTATTTGCAGAACGGGACGTGATGTCCAAGGACGCAGCGTTCGAAAGCGTTGGGCGGGCGCGAGCGGCGCAAGTGGAATGGGCCGCGCGACCTTTGCAGGAACGGATTGATCTGGTCATGGCGGGCGTAGCCGCCGTGGGCGCGATGAACGATGAGATCGTGCCTGAACTGGCCCATATGATGGGACGCCCGGTGCGCTATGGCGGTGAGTTTGGTGGGTTCAATGAACGTGCGAGCCATATGGCAGAGATCGCAGAGGCATCTTTGGCGGATATTGCAGTGGGCGAAGATGAGACATTCAAGCGCTATATCAAACGCATTCCGCATGGGGTCGTGTTTGTGGTGGCACCCTGGAACTACCCTTATATGACGGCAGTCAATACCGTTGCACCCGCACTGATTGCGGGCAATTCGGTCGTGTTGAAACATGCGACCCAGACGTTGTTGGTCGGCGAGCGGATGGCGCAGGCATTTCACGCGGCGGGTGTGCCCGAGGAGGTGTTCCAAAACATGTTCCTGAGCCATGAGGTGACCAACGATCTGATCGCAGGCAATGCGTTTGATTTTGTGAACTTTACCGGCTCGGTCGGCGGTGGTCAGGCGATGGAGCGGGCAGCGGCGGGCACCTTTACAGGCGTAGGAACCGAGCTGGGCGGCAAAGACCCTGGTTATGTCCTGGAAGACGCTGATCTGGATGCTGCTGTCGATACTTTGATTGACGGCGCGATGTTCAATTCTGGGCAGTGTTGTTGTGGAATCGAACGGATTTATGTGCATGAAAGCCTGTACGATGATTTCGTCGGCAAGGCAGTTGAGATCGTGAACGGTTATAAGCTGGGTAATCCACTGGACAGCGAGACGACCATCGGACCGATGGCCAACGTACGCTTTGCCGATGAGGTGCGTGCACAGATTTCCGAAGCTGTCGCCGCTGGCGCGGTGGCGCATATCGAGACCTTTGCCGAGGATGATGGCGGTGCCTATCTGACACCCCAAATTCTGACCAATGTGACCCACAACATGCGAGTGATGCGGGATGAGAGTTTCGGCCCTGTTGTCGGCATCATGAAAGTGTCCTCGGACGAAGAGGCAATCGCGCTGATGAATGACAGCGAGTTTGGCCTGACTGCCAGCCTCTGGACCCAAGACGTGGACCGCGCGGCACAAATAGGTGACGCGATCGAGACCGGCACTGTTTTCATGAACCGCGCCGATTATCTGGATCCGGGCCTGTGCTGGACCGGCTGCAAGAATACCGGACGCGGTGGCGGTTTGTCCGTCATCGGCTATCACAACCTGACCCGTCCTAAATCCTATCACCTGAAAAAGGTTACCGGCTAAGGGCGATCTGCCTGCCACGGACAGGCCCCCTCGCCGGGGCAGGCTCTAAAACAAAGGAAATCTGACATGGCACTTGTTGGAAACTGGTCCTATCCGACCACAATCAAATTCGGCCCCGGTCGCATCAGCGAATTGCCCGAGGCCTGCGCGGCGGCCGGGATAAAGAAACCTCTGTTGGTGACCGACAAGGGGCTGGCAGATCTGCCGATCACCACGGCGACGCTGGATATCATGGACGCTGCCGGTCTGGGGCGTGGGTTGTTTGCCGATGTGGACCCGAACCCCAATGAAAAGAACCTGGATGCAGGTGTCACCGCCTATAACGCGGGCGGCCATGACGGGGTGATTGCGTTTGGTGGCGGCTCGGGGCTGGATCTGGGCAAGATGGTCGCCTTCATGGCTGGTCAGACGCGCCCGGTCTGGGATTTTGAGGATATCGGAGATTGGTGGACCCGCGCAGATGCTGATGTCATCGCACCGATCATTGCCGTGCCCACCACCGCCGGCACCGGGTCCGAGGTCGGTCGGGCCAGTGTGATCACTAATTCTCAGACGCATGCCAAGAAGATCATCTTTCATCCCAAAGTTCTGCCTGCCGTGGTAATCTGCGATCCGGAACTGACCGTTGGTATGCCCAAATTCATAACCGCAGGAACCGGACTGGATGCCTTTGCCCATTGTGTTGAGGCGTATTCCAGCCCGCATTACCATCCGATGAGCCAGGGTATCGCACTCGAGGGGATGCGGCTGGTTAAGGACTACCTGCCGCGCGCCTATGCCGATGGCACTGATATCGAAGCCCGTGCCCAGATGATGAGCGCGGCAGCGATGGGGGCCACGGCCTTTCAAAAGGGCCTCGGCGCGATTCATGCGATGAGCCACCCGATCGGCGCGGTGTTCAACACCCATCACGGCACCACCAACGCGGTCTGCATGCCCACTGTGTTGGAGTTCAACGCCCCTGTTATTGCCGACCGGTTTCAGCAAGCCTCAGCCTATCTGGGCATCGGCGGAGGGTTCGACGGCTTCCGCGCATTTGTGCAGGAGCTCAATGACTCGCTGGGCATCCCCCGCAAGCTTTCGGATATGAAAGTGGCTGAGGCTGCAATCCCCGAACTGGTCAAGGGCGCGATCATCGACCCCTCTTGCGGCGGCAACCCGATTGAGTTGACCGCGGACAACCTGACGGCGCTGTTCAAAGCGGCGCTGTAAGTCTCTTGCCGATCCGCTTCCTGATCTCTCATAGTGATGAGAGGTGAGGGGGCGTTATCATGACCAAAGAGATTGTTCTGATCCACGGTGCTTTTGCCGGACCGTGGTGTATGGCCGATTACGCGGGGTTCTTCCGCGACCGGGGCTGGACCGTGCACACACCTGCGCTGCGGTACCATGGCGGCGACGCCAAAGCCGAACCCGATCCGGGGCTGACCGACGTCAGCGTCACCGACTATGCCAACGACATTGCAGAGTTCGTGCAGGGGCTGGACAGCAAGCCGGTGCTGCTGGGTCACGCCATCGCAGGCGTTGTGGCGCAGCAGGTTGCAGCGCGCGGGCTAGCCAGCGCCATCGTTCTGATCAATCCGAACGCGCCGTGGGGCACGCTGCCCGAAACCGACGACGAACGCGCCGTGCCGCGCGCGCTGATGGAGGGCGGGGCGTTCTGGAAACAGCCCATGCGGGTTGAGTTCGATCTGATGGCCCCCTTTGCATTGAACAAGATGCCCGAGGCGCAGCAGCATGAGGTGTTCGACCAGTTGGGCGCGGAAAGCGGCAGGGTGATGTTCGAGATGTTCTTTTGGATGTTCGACGACCACCACGCGATGAAGGTCGAGATCGACAAGGTCGATTGCCCGGTTTTGATCGTTTCCGGCGCCGAGGACCGGGCCGTGAACCCCAACACCTGCCGCGCGCTGGCGAAGCTCTACGGAGGCCGCGCGACGTTTCTGCCGGTCGAAGACCACGCGCATTTTCTGTTCATGGAGCCGGGGTGGGAGGGGCCAGCTGGGCAGATTGAAGGCTGGATGGATCGGACGCTGGAATAGCCCGAGGGCTTAGCGGCTGATCTGAAAGCTGCATTGGGGTTTCCAGCTCATGGTGCCATCATCGCCTTTGAAGTAGCGCAATAGTTGTTCTTCGCGCGTTCTGGTCGTCGAAGTCACGGGGTTGTCGTCGAAGATCACCGCAAATGCATCCAGCGAATAGGCCATGCCGCTGTAATAGCAAAACAGCGTCTCGGCGTCCTCCAGAATTGGCGACGTGGTGCTGAGCTTCTGCCGTGCGGGCGCTTGCGTGGCAAAATAGGTAAATGCCAATCCCAGGATTGGGGTTTTCATGTCGTCCTCACGTTCAGAAAATGTGTTTGCTCACAAGGGTCTTGGACGCTCGACGCCTCAAATATCGGTCTTGAATGTCGGATGAAGTAAGTTTGAATAGGATCAAAAACTGGGGAAGGGGGCATTTTGAGGGGTGTGAGAGACGGGAAAGCCGGAAACCCAGGGACATCTTTATCACCACCCAGCGGTTCAGGTCTTCAGACTGTTTAACCTGAGCAGTTGTTGATGAAGGTAATTGAAGGCGCTGGGCCGATCTGCAGGTGAGGCGTTAAAAAGCATGACGATCGCCACTCCGTCAGCAAAACGTACAACGACCGTAAAGATACCTTCCAGCCCCCCCCAATGTGTCAAATGATAGCCCTCAGGATGGGTCCAGACGTGCCAGCCCAAAGCATAAAAATCCGTTTCGCCCGCAAGTGGTGCTTCAATCCCACGGTCAGGTTCATGGGCCGACACAAATGACCAAACTGCTTCGGCGTTGGCAATCGCACCACCAGCTATACCCAGACCCGAGAGCCAGCCCTCAGCTTCAGCGTCATTTTGAACACGAATCCAACTGGTCCCGTTGTGTTTCCAGTTTGGCGTGACGGGACCTTCGATACGAACGTCAGCTACATCTTGAAGAATTGGGGATAAGTCCGCGCGATGGTCGGTGATCAAAAAACCGCTCAGAAGGCAAAACCCAACATTCGAATAGGCCGTATTTGTGCCGGGCGCATGATCAAGCATCATTTTCTCCCAGGCCGTACGCGCAATTACTGCGCAACTTGCCGACCGATCCAAACCCAGTCGGTCGGGCGCGAACAGGGGGTCATAACTGAGTTTGCTATCCATCCCCCCTCGATGTGCAAGCAAGTGTCGCGGGGTGATGGATAGGGATCGAGGGTCGCGTGGAGATGGTAAGTCTATTTGTTCTGCAATCGGCGTGTCGAGGTCAATTTCGTTTTGACCTTCGGCATTAAGAATGGCCTTTGCAGCAATTACCTTGGTCACCGAAGCTAACCGAAAAGGCTGATCGGGCGACATCGGTGTGTTTCTTAAGGGGTCTGAGACACCAAAAGCAGCAATCGTAGGCTCCGACCCCGAAACACCATACGCAACGACCGCGCCTGGGATCATGTGGGCCTGGCGGAACACCTCAACAACGTCTTCAATTGTGCGCGGTTCGCGTTGCTGATCAGACAAAACTAAGAAAAGCGTCAAGGATACAAGAAGAAGTGCAGAAAACCTGAGTGTCGTTTTACGCATCATTCTCGCCATTTGAGCAGGGATGAAGCTGCAAAGCAAATAAAGTGCGCGCGCCAGTTGGTGTTAGACATCCAACTCTTCCACAAACCGCGCGTTCTCCTGAATGTACTGGAACCGAAGTTCGGGCTTTTTCCCCATCAGGCGCTCGACCAGATCGCCGGTTTCACCGGGTTCGTCCTCGTCGATGGTGACGCGGATCAGTTTGCGGGATGCCGGGTCCATCGTGGTCTCTTTTAGGTCCTTGGCGTCCATCTCACCCAAGCCCTTGAAGCGGGACACGTCGATCTTGCCTTTGCCGCCAAGACCTTTTTCCATCCATTCGTCGCGTTCAGTCTCGTCCAGACAATAGACACGTTTGGCGCCCTGCGTCAGGCGGTAGAGGGGCGGGCAGGCCAAGTACAGGTGGCCCGCGTCGATCATCGGCCGCATCTGAGTGAAGAAGAATGTCATCAGTAGTGCCGCGATATGCGCCCCGTCCACATCCGCATCGGTCATGATGATGATCTTGTCATAACGCAGATCATCGACGTTGAATTTGGTGCCAAGGCCCACACCCAGCGCCTGTGTCAGGTCGCTGATCTCGGCGTTGGTGCCCAGTTTGGAACTGGCTGCACCCAGCACGTTCAGGATCTTTCCGCGCAGGGGCAGCAGGGCCTGAGTTTTGCGGTTTCGACCCATTTTGGCAGTTCCACCAGCCGAGTCGCCCTCGACAATGAATAATTCGGTTCCGTTGCGTGTTGAACTACTACAGTCCACCAACTTGCCGGGAAGACGAAGTTTCTTAGTGGCGGACTTGCGTTGTGTTTCCTTCTCGGCCCGTCGGCGCAGACGTTCTTCGGACCTCAGTATGAGGAAATCGAGAATAGAGCCGGCGGATTTCGTGTCCGCGGCCAGCCAGTTGTCGAAATGGTCGCGGACCGAATTTTCCACAAGCCGTTGCGCCTCGACCGTGGCCAGACGGTCTTTGGTCTGGCCGACAAACTCGGGCTCGCTGATAAAGCAGGACACCAGCGCACAGCCGCCGGTGATCAGATCATCGCGGGTGATTTGCGCGGCCTTCTTGTTGTTGATCAGCTCGCCATAGGCCTTGATCCCCTTGAGGATCGCGGACCAGAAGCCTGCCACATGGGTGCCGCCTTCGGGTGTTGGGACAGTGTTACAGTAGGATTGGATGAACCCGTCGCGCGAGGGCGTCCAGTTGATCGCCCATTCGACCTTGCCGGGCGCGCCGAATTTCTCTTGAAAGTCCACGGTGCCGGCAAAGGGTTGATCGGCATAGGTGGAGGAGCCGTTCATCGTTTCCTTCAGATAGTCCGATAGTCCGCCGGGAAAGTGGAAGCTGGCCTCGGTTGGCGTTTCGCCGTCGTCGATATGGGATTTCCAGCGAATTTCGACGCCTGAGAACAGATAGGCCTTGGAGCGGATGGATTTGAACAACCGCGCCGGTTTGAATTTGTGATGGCCAAAGATGTCAGGGTCGGCATGAAAGGTCACAGTGGTGCCACGCCGGTTGGGGGCGGCACCGACCTTTTCCACTGGGCCCATAGGGATACCACGAGAGAACCGCTGTTCGAACAGCGTCTTGTCGCGCGCCACCTGAACGACCATCGAATCCGACAGGGCGTTGACAACGGATGCGCCAACCCCATGCAAACCGCCCGACGTTTGATAGGCTTTACCCGAGAACTTGCCGCCCGCGTGCAGGGTGCACAAGATCACCTCAAGCGCTGATTTGTCGGGAAACTTTGGATGCGGATCAATCGGGATGCCGCGTCCGTTGTCGCGCACGGTCAGGGCGTAATCCGCGTGCAACTCAACCTCGATCCGGTTGGCATGGCCCGCGACCGCCTCATCCATCGAGTTGTCGAGAATCTCGGCGACCATATGGTGCAGCGCGCGTTCATCGGTGCCGCCGATATACATGCCGGGGCG
Organism: Ruegeria meonggei; assembly: GCF_900172215.1. GTDB lineage: Bacteria > Pseudomonadota > Alphaproteobacteria > Rhodobacterales > Rhodobacteraceae > Ruegeria > Ruegeria meonggei. The sequence goes on along the minus strand of NZ_FWFP01000001.1, from coordinate 439,129 downwards.
TTTTCGAACCGGTTCCAGCCCTTCTAACACCTCGATCGAGGAGGCGTCGTAGGTGGAGGTTGCGCTGGGCGTCAACAGATCGTCGGGCATCGGTGCTGCTCTTGTTTTTGGGTTTGATCCCATTATGGCAGGTGATGTGGTCCGGGGGAAGAGGGCCGCGAAGTGTTGTGGGCGATTGGCGAGCCTGAGCGCCGGAAAGAAGCGGCCTCAGCCTGTTGGTTAGCAAGTGAAGCTGCCTGGATTTGGTCGTTTAGTCAGGTTTCTCACCGGTCAAGCGAACACCGCCAACCCGCCGTTTCTGAACATCGTTGACAAACTTTGCATACATCTTGAGAAAGTCATCCCCTTTGGAGGGGTTACCTGCACGCTCTGCCTCGGCGTCCAGCGCCTGGTACATTTGCAGCCGCTTGGCCAGAATATCACCCCAGACATGTGTCACGTCCTGTGCGTTAATCATCGCAAAGCCGGTTTCCTTTAGGTGGGATTCGTATTCCGGAATGCTGAACAAAGACTGGCAGGCGATCTGGGATCGGTACTGCGCTAGCTCATCGTCGGACAGGGGGGTGTGCATGACCCAATCCGTAAAGGAAAACCGGGCACCGGGGCGCAGAACGCGAAATACCTCGGCCAGTGCTTTGGATTTGTCGGGGATGTGCAGGAATGACTCCTGACTGACGGCGCCGTCAAACTGCGCATTATCGAAAGGCAGGGCCATTGCGCTGGCCAGGATCGGATGGATACGGTCTTGCAACCCGACCAGAGCGTTCAGCTCTTTTGCCCCGTCAACCCGATTGGTGCTGATATCGACACCTGTCACATCAACGCCGCGTTCGGCCGCATACCATCGGGCAGGGCCGCATAACCCCGAGCACACGTCAAGTATACCGTCGCCTGGCTTCATCCGCACGTTGTTGGCCAGTCGGGCGTTCGCCTCTAGCCCATCGTAATGGTCCTGGTCGTAAGGATAGAGGTCCACCGGGGCGACATCGTCCAGCGATCCGCGATTGGCTTTCAGCTTGGTCAGAATATGGGGCGCCGAGATCGGGTGGTTGGCATACCATTCCGCGACAGTTTGTTCTGTCTTTTCCATCTGGTCTGTACCTCACTTGGGTACACACAGCCTATCGTGATGCGCCGGGTTGATCTAGTTTCATCTCGTAGACTGACGGGATCGAAACTAGGGTACGAGCGACTCGGGAAGATCAATCAGGGGGATCACGTGAGCTGGATCAAAACCGTGCCGTTTCAAGAAGCCACCGGCAGGCTGAAAAAACTCTATGAAAGGGTCACCGGCCCGGACAACAATGTGGACAACATCATGATGGCACATTCTTTGCGGCCGCATTCGATGGAAGGCCACATGGCGCTGTATAAGAATGTGCTGCACCATTCGGCCAATGCTGTCCCGAAATGGTTTCTTGAGGTGCTGGGCGTTTGGGTCAGTTCCCTGAACCGCTGCGACTATTGTGTTGAGCATCATTTCAGCGGGTTGCAAAGGCTGCTGGGGGATGCGGGACGGGGTAACGCGATCCGCACAGCGATTAAAGCTGAAACGCCCGAAACCGCACCGCTGGACACCGCCCAGATTGCAGCGATGCATTATGCCCGCAAGCTGACAGAGGCCCCGGCTGATATTGCCGAGGCCGATATTCAGGCCCTACGCACGTCCGGCTGGGATGATGGTGAAATACTCGAGATCAATCAGGTCTGCGCCTATTTTGCCTATGCAAACCGGACCGTTCTGGGATTGGGATGTTCGACGGACGGAGACCTTCTGGGCCTGTCGCCAAACAATTCAGACGATCCGGCAGATTGGGGGCACAAGTAGGACTTCTAGGTCGCCAACCAATCCAGAATTGCCTGTGCAACTGCTTCGGGCTTTTGATGGTGCAGCCAGTGATCGGTGCCCGGGATTTCAACACGTGTCAGGTCTGGCGCAAACGTCTCTAGCCCGGCGGTGGATTCAGGCAGCAGTGCCTTGTCTTCCAAACCCCACAACAGCAGGTGCGGGCAACGAACCATTAATCGGTCTAACGGCAATTCGGGCAGGTCGGTGCGCGGCACGCCCGGCTCTGCCACTACCAACGGTGAGGCGCGATACCAGTTCAACATCGCCTGCAGCCGACCGGGCCGGGCCCATTCGGTACGATAGGTCTGCATGCGGTCTTCGGATAACCAATCAACGCCCATGCCATGCCGAAAGAACTGCTCTAGAAGGGCGAAGTTGTCGGCTGAAAACCGAACGACCGCATCCGAGGCGCGCAAGGCGTTGATGTATTGCGACGCTGCGGATTGCGCCCCTCCGGCGGCCATGGCCCGTTGAAAGGGCACCGGGTGAACACCGTTTGCAATGATCAACCGGCTGACCAGATCGGGACGGAACATGGCCAGCCCGTACGCAACCGACGCGCCCCAGTCGTGACCCAGAACGCAGAGCGGCGCGTCAAACTGCTCGGCCAGCGCGGCCATGTCGGACACCAGATGTGAAAGAGCATAGTTCCCGACGCCGTCAGGGGCCCAACTTTGCCCATACCCGCGCTGATCAGGTGCCAAGCAGTGGAACCGCGCCGCCAGGTGCGGTGCAAGATCGCCCCAGGCACCGCCGTATTCCGGAAACCCGTGCAACATCAGCAACGGCGGCAGGTCGGGCCGCCCCCAACTGCGCAGCATAAAGGGTTGGCCGTTCAGTTCGATTGTTTTCGTGTCCATGGCCTGGCCTGGCCTTTGCGTTGCGTTGTTTCTCGCAGCATTTTCCGTGTTGGTTCGGATGTCAATTTGACCCCAATCAAAGCGCGAGTTCCACTGATCTGCTAGGCGGTCTTAAGGACAGTAGAATGAGGAGTATCTGAATGGAAGCTGTGGCGCAGAACGAACAAATTCAATCCGCAGTCGAGGTCGTCCCCGCACCAAAGCCCGAAACCCTTCAACCCAGCCCGGAAAAAATTCGTCAGGCTTTTGAAAGCGGCAAGTATCCCTATGCTCGCAAAATGGCGCGCAGCAAGTACGAGGCCGAAAAGGCTCAGCTGCAGGCTGAATTGCTCAAGGTTCAACTCTGGGCGCAGGAAACCGGGCAACGGTTTGTGTTGTTGTTCGAAGGGCGCGACGCGGCGGGCAAGGGTGGCACGATCAAACGGTTCATGGAGCACCTGAACCCCCGTCAGGCGCGGGTTGTGGCGCTGAACAAACCCACCTGGGAGGAGAAAGGACAATGGTATTACCAGCGCTATGTTCAGGAACTTCCGACGGTTGGGGAAATGGTGTTCTACGACCGGTCCTGGTACAATCGTGCGGGCGTTGAACGGGTGATGGGTTTTTGCTCTCCGAATGAGTATCTGGAGTTCATGCGCCAGACACCTGAACTGGAACGTATGTTGGTGCGATCGGGCATTCAGCTTTACAAATATTGGTTCTCGGTCACGCAAACCGAACAGCAGCGCCGGTTCAAAAGCCGGGAAACCGATCCGCTGAAGCAGTGGAAACTGTCGCCCATCGACAAGGCCAGTCTGAACAAGTGGGAGGATTATACCGAGGCGAAAGAGGCGATGTTCTTTTACACGGACACTGCCGATGCGCCCTGGACCATCATCAAATCCAACGACAAAAAGCGCGCGCGCCTGAACACCATGCGTCACTTCCTGTCGACGCTGGATTACCCGGACAAGGATCATTCCATTGTCTCGGACCCCGATCCTTTGATCGTCGGGCAGGCCCATCATGTGATCCATCGATCTGAACATATTCTGGGGACCACACTCAGTCCTGAGGCGCGTTGATCGAGATATCCGCTGCATCGCGGCTTTACTGTAACCTCGATCCGGCAGTCTCACATTGAAATTTCAAAGATCTGCTCTTGTCCCGGTCTTTGGCCGGGCATAAGGCTGATGTGATGAACAAGGTGATGACATATCGCGCCCACTATCGGGCGATTGCCGTACTGGGCTTGCCGTTGATCGGCGGGCATCTGGCGCAATTTGCAATCGGTCTGACCGACACGATTATGCTAGGCTGGTACGGGGTCGAGGCATTGGCCGCCGTGACTCTGGCCAGCAGCTATTATTTTGTGCTGTTCCTGTTTGGGGGTGGTTTTGGTCTGGCGGTTATGCCGATGGTGGCAACCGCCGCAGCCGAAAACGATGAAACCAGCATCCGACGCTCAACCCGCATGGGTCTGTGGCTGTCGCTGCTTTATGCAACGCTGATTATTCCATTGCTGTGGTGGTCATACCCGATTTTGATTGCGACTGATCAAGATCCGCAGATTGCTGAGACTGCTTCGGAATACCTGCGCGTTGCAGGGTGGGGGCTGTTTCCGGCGCTGATTGTCATGGTGCTGAAATCTTACCTTGCGGCGCTGGAGCGGACGCAGATTGTCCTGTGGATCACCGTCGCGGCAGCCGTAGTCAACGGGCTGACCAACTATGCGCTGATCTTTGGCAATTGGGGTGCACCAGAGATGGGTGTGATGGGGGCAGCCATAGCTTCGGTCGTGACGCAGACTGTCTCGTTGATTGCGGTGATCATTTATGCGGTGCGTGTCCTGCCCGAACACAACCTGTTCCAAAGGTTCTGGCGCCCGGATTGGGAGATGCTGTTCAGCGTCGTGCGATTGGGTGTTCCCATAGGGTTGACCTTGCTGGCCGAAGTATCGCTGTTCGCCATGTCGGCCTTTATGATGGGCTGGATCGGGAAGGTTCCGCTGGCCGCACACGGTATTGCGCTGAACCTGGCTTCGGCGACCTTCATGGTTCACCTGGGTCTGTCGAACGCGGCCACGATTCGGGCGGGGAACGCCTTGGGCCGCAAAGATCGGGCACATCTTGAGAAAGGCGCCATTGCGGTGACAGGGATGTCTCTGATCGTGTCCGTGCTTACGATCATCTTGTTCCTGACCTGCGCCGAGCCGCTGATCTCGATATTCGTGGAACCTGATGACCCGCAGCGTCCACAAATTCTGGCCATCGGTACCGGGTTGCTGGCCATGGCCGCGCTGTTCCAGTTGGTGGATGGCGCGCAGGTGATTGCGCTGGGGCTGTTGCGTGGTCTGCAAGACGCGAAAGTGCCAATGGCAATGGCCGCGCTAAGCTATTGGGCGATCGGGATTCCCGCCTCGTATTACTTTGGGTTTGTCCAGGGTATGGACGGGATCGGGATTTGGTTGGGCCTTGTACTTGGCCTTGCCTGTGCGGCTGTTCTTTTGATGGCGCGGTTCTGGCTGCGCTCGGTGCGTATAATCGCGACACCGGCCCCGTAGCGGATCAGCCCTTGTTCAACCGATCCGCTTTTTTGCGCACCAGCACGGTGCGCAGGTCGTGCATCGCCAGCAAAAGGCGGTCGGTGACATCCTCAAGCTGCTCTTCGGACGCCTTGGACTGCGCCCAATGTGTCGTCAGGTTCAGATAGTCGACCGCGCGGTGAATGTCGTCGATATCGCGCTGCGCCAGCAGGGATTTGCGGTCAGCCATCCAACGGGTGATTTCGGCCTGATCCGCATCACTCAGCGTGCGCTGACCTTGCGGCTTGACCTCGCCATTGCGGATGTTGATGACCGCGATCTGATCCATTTCGATCCGGCGTTGGCGGTTTTCGGTGTCGATTTTGAACACCGCCGCACCGTTCTCGCGCACACGGAAATAGTATTTGGGTAGCTCGGTCGTCATATTGGGGCTCCGGTCAGGTCAACTCTGCGCAGAACTTCTGGATGCGGCCACAGGCTTGGGTAAGCGCCTCGTCCGAAGTAGCATAGCTGACCCGGAAATTCGGTGACAAACCAAAGGCCGCGCCAAAAACAACGGCCACGTCTGCCTCTTCCAGCAGGGCTGTTGCAAAGGTTTCGTCGCTGTCGATCACGGTTCCCGCTGCGGTGGTTTTGCCGATCAGCCCGGCGATAGAAGGATAGACATAAAACGCGCCTTCAGGCGTCGGACAGGTGATCCCGTCAATGGCGTTTAGCATCCGCACAACCAGATCACGGCGGCGTTTGAAGGTTACGCAATTCGGGGCCAGGAAGTCCTGCGTGCCATTCAACGCTTCGACCGCGGCCCATTGGCTGATCGAACAGGGATTCGAGGTCGACTGCGACTGGATCTTGCGCATCGCGGAGATGACCTCGACCGGACCAGCGGCATAGCCGATGCGCCAGCCGGTCATGGCATAAGCCTTGGACACGCCGTTGCAGGTCAATGTGCGGTCATAAAGAGCGGGCTCGACCTCGGCAGGGGTGCAGAATTCGAACCCGTCATAGGCCAGATGCTCATACATGTCGTCGGACATGACCCAGACATGCGGGTGGCGCATCAATACGTCGGTCAATTCCTTCAATTCCTCGCGGCTGTAGCCCGCGCCGGTGGGGTTTGACGGCGAGTTGAAGATAAGCCATTTGGTTTTTGGGGTGATCGCGGCCTCAAGCTGATCGGCAGTCAGTTTGAAATTGGTTTGCAGAGAGGTCTCGGCGATCACCGGGGTCCCACCGGCCAGCAGAACCATGTCGGGGTAACTGACCCAATAGGGCGCAGGGATCACGACCTCATCCCCATCATTCATCGTGGCCATCAGCGCATTGTACAGCGTCTGTTTGCCACCGGTCCCAACCGATATCTGGGCCGGAGTGTAATCCAGCCCATGGTCACGTTTCATCTTGGCGCAGGCGGCTTGCTTTAGCTCGGGGATGCCGTCCGGCGCAGTGTATTTGGTCTTGCCCGCGGCAATGGCCGCAACTGCTGCGTCCTTGATGTTTTGCGGCGTGTCAAAGTCCGGCTCACCTGCGCTGAGACCGATAACGTCGCGCCCGGCGGCCCTCAGCTCGGCCGCCTTGGCCGTCATTGCGATCGTAGGCGATGGTTTTACGCGTGACAGTGTCGCAGACAGGAAACTCATGGTCGGCCTCGGTTTGTATGTTCAACCTGTCTGTCATAGGGTGCGCTCGAATGACGATCAAGCGATATGAATAAAGAGAATTGGAGACCCGGATGAACGACGAAAACGACTGGTACGGACCGGACTCGGCGACATTCGGGGACAGGCTGGCGGGTGCGCGTGAGGCGGCGGGGATGACCCAGTCGCAGATGGCGCGACGGCTTGGCGTTAAAAAGACCACAATCGTGTCCTGGGAAAACGACCTGTCCGAGCCGCGCGCGAACCGCTTGTCGATGATGGCGGGCATGATCAACGTCTCAATCATGTGGCTGCTGACTGGCGAAGGCGAGGGGATGGATGCCCCGCTTGAGGCAGACGAAGCCGTGCCTGAACTGGCAGATGTAGCGGCTGAACTGCGCGCGATCCGAGGTGAGATGCGCGCCAACGCGGAACGCGCCGCGCGCCTGGAAAAGAAGCTGCGCCTGATGCTGGAACAAGCGCCGTGAGCGAACCCCGCGAGGTCAGGATCAAGCGCCTAAAGATGCGTTCGATGCGGCGTGGGATCAAGGAAATGGACTTGATCCTGTCGGCATATGCGGACCGGAACCTGAACGATATGGATGCGCCGGCTCTGGATAGCTATGACGCGTTGTTGCAAGAAAACGATCAGGACCTGTATCAGTGGGTCACCGGGCAGGTTCAGCCCCCCGACAGCTTTACGGGCCTGATCGCCGATATCGCGCAGACCTTTCAGAAATAAAAGAAAACCCTGCTTAACCGATTTTTCGGGATTTCGATTCATGCTGCGTGAAACGGCGCGAGTGAATCGGAGGTTCGGATGAGTTTGGAAATGCAGGTCTCCGCGACGGGACCCAGAGGGTTCATGAACCGCTACCTAGAGGCGCTTGCCTTGGTAGAGCGGCTGCACCGCCTGTTGCTGGACGTCATCAAGGATGAGTTCGAGCGGGTCGGCGTGCTGGAAATCAACGCGGTCCAGGCCCTGTTGTTGTTCAATATCGGTGATCACGAAGTCACCGCGGGTGAGTTGAAGAGCCGGGGGTACTATCAGGGCAGCAACGTCAGCTACAACCTCAAGAAACTGGTTGAAATGGGCTATATGCACCACCAGCGATGTGAGATCGACCGGCGCTCGGTCCGGGTGCGGTTGACGCCGCGCGGGCGAGAAATCCGCGATATCGTGACGGACCTGTTTTCTCGCCATGCCGACGGACTGCAAAGCCGAGGTGTATTGGGGCAGGAAGGGATTGAGGATATCACTACGTCGCTTCGCCGGGTCGAGCGTTATTGGACCGATCAGATACGTTACATCTACTGATCAGGGCCGCGCGGTATTTCCTGCGTCTGACAGAATCAATCCGCCCAACTCTCGGATCAACTTGCGGATCATGGCATCCTCATAGGCTTCGAACCCAAGGGCCACTTCAACAAAGGCGTTTGGGCCAAGAATAACCCAAGCCTTATAATAAGCTGACAGCTCACCGGCCTGAACATAGCGTTTGTCGCCATGCTTGGGATCATCCGCCCCAACCACCAGCCCATTGATGGTGATACCGGCAGATTGAAGGGCGCGTTTGGCATCACGCGGATGGGGCCCCAGATTATGTTTGCCATCCCCCGAAAGGTCCAGCGTGCGTTTCCAGCAATCGGGTTGCCGGGACAGCAGCTCTGCTCCGAACAACATCGCAGAGCCAACGGCGGTGCCTTGTGGTGCCGCGCTGCGCCTTGTGTTGTTCAACAATGCGCTGATCCGGTCCAGATCACGCGCGGATCGAACCTCAGCCCAGTCCAGGATCACACGCTGATGGCCGGTCTCGCTCCATTCGAACACCGCCAAACGGACCGAGGCTGCGGAGTTCGACAGGATCTTCTGTGCCACTTCGGCTTGTTGCAAGGCAGCGGCCAGACCATCCAGTTGCAGCCGGTATTCCTGGCTGTCCACAGATCCCGAAACGTCCAACCCTAATGCCAAAGCTTGTCGGCACTCTGACGCGGCCGGGGCTGCGATCAAGCAAAGCAGGGCAGCAAGCAGGCGCTTCATGGTTTGGCCGTTTCCTGCAAGGCTCCGATTTCCAAACCTTGTAATTCGCGTTCCAGTTTGCGGCGCATGGCGCGTTCGAAATCCTCGAACCCTTGCGCGATTTCCAGAAACGCGCCGGGGCCGTAAAGGACGTTGTTTTCAAAAAACGGGATCAGAAACAGCTCGCCCTCGAAGTCGGCGGCGTTGATGACAAGGCCGTTTACCACGGTGTTTTCAAAGGGAAAGTGCCGATATGCCGAATCCGGACCATACCCATCGTTGTTGGACCCATCACCTGACAGATCGATGGTCTGAAACAGACAAGGGGGTGCCTCTTGCATCAATGTGGCGCCAAAGGCCAGCGCATAGCCCATCGCCGTCGCAGACCCGCTGTCGGACCGGACCGAGGTTTGGATGGTTGATGCTGCGGCCAGCAAATCGGCCTGGGTTCGGATCATCGTCCAGTTCAGGATGACGCGCTGCGTGCTGCGGCCGCTCCATTCATACACGGCCAGCGCAACGGGCATTGGAGAGGAAAAGAATGCCTGGGTCACTTCGGGCGCAACGAGGGCTGCGGCCACACCATGTCGCTGCAGGGCGTCCTCGGTCGCGTCAACCGAAGTGGAAATATCCATCGCCAAAGCAAGCGCGAGGCGACAGGTTTCGGCCCTAAGCGGGTTGGCCAGGCAGGCCAACCCCAATGCTGTCCACCAACGGATCACCAGTGGCCGGTGCTTTCCATGCTGGCCCAGGGTTCAGCTGGGTCCAGCGCGTCTCCGTTTTGCAGCAGCTCGACCGAGATATTGTCGGGCGAGCGCACAAACGCCATCCTCCCATCGCGCGGCGGGCGGTTGATCACGACGCCATTGTCCTGGAGGTGTTGGCACATCTGGTAGATATCTTCGACGCCGTAAGCGAGATGCCCGAAATGGCGGCTGTCGCTGGGCAGTTCGTTGTCACCATCCCAGTTGTATGTCAGTTCGATCGGCCGATCTTCTTGTCCGGGCGGGGCCATGAAAATCAGCGAAAACCGCCCGGCCTCGCTATCGTAGCGACGGGTTTCCTTCAGCCCCAGCAGCGCATAAAACGCCATGGATTTCTCCAGATCCTTCACGCGGACCATGGTGTGAAGATATGTCAGCCCCATTGCGGCGTCCTTTCTGTTCAGGTGATGGCCTGCAGCTTAGCGCGCAGATAAAGCGTGTCGAGGGGCAGGGTGGACACAATTTGGATTTTGCAACAATGGGTGCACATGTCGCGGTTCCGGTCTGGGAGTTGCCGATATATAGTGGTGGGCGACTCATTGCTGGAAAGGAAATTTCATGCCGCTGTCCACTGACCAACTGGCCGAGATCGAAGCGCAACGGGCGCAATCGCATCCAACACGCCGCGTTGTGGCCGCAGGTATGGAAGATCACCTTTACACTGCGCATCAGGTGCTGGATCACGGCTTTGTCCGAGTGATCGACTATATGGGCGATGATGCAGCGATCTGTCAGGCGGCACGGGTGTCTTACGGCAAAGGCACCAAGTCGGTTCAGAACGACGAAGGTTTGATCCGTTATCTGATGCGCCACTGGCATTCGACCCCGTTTGAGATGTGTGAAATCAAACTGCACGTCAAACTGCCGGTATTTGTGGCGCGGCAGTGGATCCGCCACCGCACGGCAAACGTGAACGAATACTCTGCGCGTTATTCGATTCTGGATCGTGAGTTCTATATCCCTGCGCCGGACCATGTCGCGGCCCAGTCCGAGGTGAATAATCAAGGCCGGGGCGACGCTCTGCAGGGGGAAGAGGCCGCGCGTGTTCTGGACCTTCTGAAAGCCGACAGTGCGCGGTGCTATGACAATTACGAGGCGATGATCAACCAGGATGGTCAGCAGGGGCTGGCTCGGGAATTGGCGCGGATGAATCTGCCCGCAAACATCTATACACAATGGTACTGGAAGGTTGATCTGCACAACCTGTTCCACTTTCTGCGTCTGCGCGCGGATCCGCATGCGCAATACGAGATCCGCGTATATGCCGACATGATGTGCAAGATCGTCGCCGACTGGGTACCCTTTGCCTACAAGGCGTTCGAGGATTACCGTCTGGGTGCCGTCAACCTCTCGGCCCAGATGGTCGATAGCCTGCGCAGGATGCTAGCCGGGGAAACAGTTACGCAGGAAAATTCGGGAATGACCGCGCGGGAATGGCGTGAGTTCGAAGACGTCATCCGCAAAAGCTGAACCCATCGACGCATAGCGTTTGTCTATACAAATTGTCATGAAGCTGTTACATTTACTTCATGACGATTTCTGTTTTGACCCGCACAACTTGCCTGTGCCTCGCGCTGTCTACAGCCGCCTACGCGAAATCTCCGATCGCAGAAGTGATTTGCGAGCCGACATCCAGATTGCATGAAAAACTAGAACGGCAGTTCGGGTCGGAACGCGCCGCCACCGGCATGCGTGGGCCTGAGCAATTGATGGAGGTCTGGATCAGCAAATCGGGCGACTGGACGATGGTCGTCACCTATGCCTCTGGCACGTCCTGCATCGTTGCCATGGGTGAAGACTGGAGCGTTCATGCCCGGACAGGCCCGGCACGAGGATAAGGTTTCCAACCTTCAGGGTGCGGTCAACGGCCGGAAATTGGCCGTTGGCCTGTTTTGGAATCCCTGCGAAAAGCGAGGCGATTATAACGGCTTCAAATCAGATGCCATCTGACGGCCGTCACGTCCGTCTTCCAGCTCATACGAGACTTTCTGATTGTCAGCGAGCCCGGTCAAACCAGAGCGTTCTACGGCCGAGATATGAACAAATACGTCCTTGCCGCCCTCATCAGGCGCAATAAACCCATAGCCTTTAGTGGTGTTAAACCACTTCACGGTGCCAGTTGGCATTTCCCGTGTCTCCTTCTACTTACACGTTGTCCCACAAATTGGTGGGGGTAGCGATTGACGCAGCCGCAACACATCACAGTATCGCCCACACGATACGGCCCGAATTGCGTGTTTCGTCTTTTTCAACATTGCACGGTGAAGTAAAAAATCAAGAATTACCGAAACACACAGGCGAAATTGCCGAAAACTCACTCAATAACAGGAGCCTACCGAAAATGCGCCTATATGGTCTGAGAAATTGCGATACCTGTCGTAAGGCCTTGAAATCAATTGAAAATACCGAGTTTGTGGACGTTCGATCCCAAGGTGTGCCCGATTCCGTGCTTGAGCAAGCATTGGAAAATTTCGGCGAGGCTTTGCTCAACACCCGTTCAACGACTTGGCGGGGTTTGGCTGAGGACCAGCGTGCCAAGCCGCCGCTGGAATTGCTGAAAGAGCATCCGACCCTGATGAAGCGTCCTCTGATCGACAAGGATGGCACGCTGTTTCTGGGCTGGACGCCTGAAACACGATCAGGGCTTGGCGTGGCGTGACTGGGTGCTTATCTGAAGTCACGCAAGTTAAGAGGTTTGTGAATGCGTAACGCAGCTATGATTCTGGGTGTCATTGCCGGTCTGATCGGAATGATCGTTGGCTTTTTCGGCTATGGCTATGTCGCCCTGGTCGACCATTATGGTGAGATTGAGGGCCTGGCCGAGCAGGTCGATAACGCACAGCTCATACAGATAATGTCGATCATAGCGCCCTTGCTGGCCATTGCCGGTGGTGCAATGGCGCAGGCGCGCGCTTTGGTCGGAGGGGCGTTGTTGCTGATCTCAGCAGCCGGTATGTATTATGCCTTTGGCTTCAACGCCTTCACCATGTTCCCGGTGGCGTTTGCCGCTGTGGCTGGGCTCCTTGGGCTGGCCGCGGGAAAACCGGACGAGCCCAAGGCGCATTTCTAGGTTACTTGACGCGCAGTACCCGGTCGACAGACAGGGGGCCTGCGCCGTTGATTACGATGACCAGCAAAAGGAAGGTCCAAAGCGTCCGTGTGTCCAACACACTCGGCGCGGCGGTAAAATAGCTTCCCAGCGCGGCGCCATGTCCGGTAACATCCACGATTGTCTGAACCCAGACAAACCCGATCATGCCCAACGCGGCAAGCCGCGACAGAAGGCCGATCAGGATCATAGCCGGCAGCAGAAACTCGGCCCAGGTGCCCGCCACAGCGACCGCCCAATGCAAGATACCAAGCTGCGAGCTGTCATAGCTGACCGCTTCCATCGCTTTGGGAAATATCTGCACATAGGCCCCGTCTGACGGGAACAGAAAGCCGAAAAAACCGCTGCCAAGCTTGGTCATAGCCGAGTTCCAGTAATAGATCAGCAGGGTGGCGGCGAAAACCACCCGGGCCAGCGTCGGGGTCAACCAGCCAGAGGTCATTTCCAGCCTTCCCAAAGTGTTGTTGTGCAGAGAGATCAGGGCAGTCATGTTGCCAGCCTTTCGATAGTCACAGAAGTAATTGCGCCGCCTTGCAAAAGAAGCGCCAGAGTGGCCCCAAGGTCAAACTCGGGGAAATGGGTCGCGGTTTCTTCAAACGCACTACCAATGGTTTGCCCGGTTTGCAGGCCCGCTATCCAATGCGCGCCGCCCTTGGGCAGCACATGCGGGGCCGGGTCAAATTCCGGCCTGGTTATCAGAACGTCCTGGGCTTCGGCTTCGGGTTTGGGCGCGTTGTCTTCGGAGTTGAAGCGCCAGATCGAAACCACCGGCCAATCCGATTGCTGTACCTGCATGGACGGGGCAAACCGCAATTGCGCTCGCATGATGTCCTCTGGCGGTACGGCCAGAGCATCGGCAGGGGCAGCCTGGCTGTCGGCCGCGTGGTAAGCGCGGCGCAGCGCCAGTTCCAGCCGCGCAACGTCTGGGAGGTATCCCAAGTGTGACAGCTGCTCCATTCCGGCCAGGAAATCCGGAAACGCATCACCATAGAACATGATCAAAGGGGACGATGGCGGGTGCTTGCGCAAAAACAACCCTGACAAGCCATCCATGTTTTTGGGTCCCAGCAGTTTGGTAATCACCGGAAATGCCTGATGCATTGCTTCGGTCAGCGACACCGCCACATTGTTGCGATAGACGCTGAACCGGCGTCCGGCGGGTTGCGCATCTGCGTCCTGCAGGCCAGCGGGGGTGGCCACAGCCGGATCAAGCAACGCGGTGTGAAAGGACTTTTGCGATACGCTCATGCCGGGACGCGGTCCAATGCCGCCTGGGCGCGATCTGCTTCGGCCCGCAGGATTGGCCAGTCGGGGACATCCGTATCCCATTCGACCAGCAGCGGTCTGGGGCCTGATCGCTCCAGAACATAGTCCAGCAGCGCCCAGACCGGGTCGACGACCTCGCGGCCGTGGCTGTCGATCAACAGGGGATGGCCATGGTCATCCTCATCCTCATCATGTCCGCCAAGGTGAATTTCGCCCACCGCGTCCAAGGGGTATGCATCGATATAGCCCTGCGGTGAGAAATCCAGATTGGTGGCGGACACAAACACGTTGTTCACATCCAGCAACAGGCCACAGCCCGTGCCGCGGGCTATCTCGCGCAGAAAGTCGGGCTCGGACCAGGTGCTTTCTTCGAATGCCAGATAGCTGGAGGGGTTTTCAAGTAGCATCTGCCGCCCGACAACGTCCTGTACTTGGTCAATATGTTCACAGACGCGGGCAAGGGTGGCATCGGTGTAGGGCAAGGGCAAAAGGTCGTTCAGGAAATGGCTGTCATGGGTCGACCAGGCCAGATGCTCTGAAAAGCTGGCCGGGTTCAGCCAGCCGACAAGATGTTTCAGACGGGCAAGGTGATCGGGGTCCAACGGGTCTTCGCTGCCAATAGAAAGGCCAACGCCGTGAACCGAGATCGGGAATTTTTCGGACAGGTGCCGTAGTTGGGCAAGCGGGCGACCGCCGTCACCCATATAGTTTTCGGCGTGGATCTCAAGCCATGCGACCGGTTGTGAATGGTCCAGAATCTGCGCGAAGTGCTGAGGTTTATAGCCGACACCCGGCGCGGCAGGCAGCTTGTTCGGTCTGGTTGTATTGTCCAACATGTGCTTGCTCCCCATTCACGACAAAGAGGCGGGCGATTGGGCCCGCCCCTCTGTGTTGTGCATTCTCAGGCTTATGCCGGCAGGTCGCGATCCAGCGGCTCGAGCGAGCCAGTGCGTGCGGCGCCATCGGCCGACTTGGGCAGATCGATATCGGCGCAGGTGCCCGCATCGACCAAGGTCCATGCGTTGCCTTGATAATCTACGGTAGAGGTGCCCGCGCAAGTGGTGCCGGGGCCGGCGGCACAGTCATTCTGACCGGCCAGCGAAACGCCATAGCATTTCTCTTTTGCTTGTGCGGTGGCAGTTGTGGCTGCACCGGAAACGGCTGCTGCGACTGCGCTTGCGATAACCAGGGTTTTTGCGGTGTTCGACATCTCGGTAATCCTTTTAGTGACTGCGTATGTCTGCTTGTGACAATGACAAAGGTAGTGGTTGCAGGGCCTCAGTTAAATTCACGAGCCCGTGTCTCACAACCCCGTCAGGACATGCTATGTCCCCTTGCAGGTTAACAAATTGTTTTTGAAAAGAAAAAGGGTATTTGTTTCAATCCGGCCCCAAATTTGAGGCCGGATATGGGGCAATTTTTTGCCGAATGTTACAGCAGGTCCGGCGGAGTTGCGGCCTGTGACAGTTCATTTGTTACAACCTCAAGCGGTTGAACCTGCGTTTGTTTTTCACCCAAACGGCGGACGCTGACAGTGCGCTCATCAACTTCGCGGTGACCGACGGCCAGAATGACTGGCACTTTGCCGACCGAATGCTCGCGGACTTTGTAGTTGATCTTTTCGTTGCGAATATCGGCCTCGACCCGGACACCTGCCGCCCTCAGCGTTTCAACAACTTCCATGACATAATCATCCGCCTCGGATGTGATCGAGGCGACAACAACCTGACGCGGAGCCAGCCAGAAGGGCAGCTTGCCTGCATGTTCTTCGATCAGGATACCGATGAAGCGTTCGAACGAGCCAAGGGTGGCGCGATGCAGCATGACAGGGCGGTGCTTGTTGCCATCCGCGCCAATATACGTGGCATCCAGCCGCTCGGGCAGGACGAAATCCACTTGGAACGTGCCGCACTGCCAGTCCCGGCCGATCGCATCGGTAAGCACAAATTCCAGCTTCGGCCCATAAAATGCGCCTTCGCCGGGATTCATTTCCGGCTCGACACCCGCCGCGCGGGTCGCCTGTAGCAACGCGTCTTCAGCCTTGTCCCAAACCTCGTCCGATCCTGCGCGAGTTTCAGGGCGATCCGAGAACTTGACCGAGAAGCTGTCGAATCCAAGATCCGCATAGATGTCGGTCAGGAAGGTGATGAAACGGGCACATTCGCTGCCGATCTGGCTCTCTTCTGCAAAGATATGTCCGTCATCCTGGGCGAAGCCGCGTACGCGCATGATGCCGTGCAGTGCCCCCGAGGGTTCATAACGTGCGCATGAACCGAACTCGGCCATACGAAGCGGCAGGTCGCGATAAGACTTCAGACCGTGCTTGAAGATTTCCACGTGGCAGGGGCAGTTCATGGGTTTCAGCGCATTGACGGCTTTTTCGCGGGCATTGTCTTCGTCGACTTCGACGATAAACATGTTTTCCTGATACTTCTCCCAGTGGCCCGACTTTTCCCACAGATTTCGGTTCACGACCTGCGGAGTGTTTACCTCGACATAGCCGCCGACCTTCTGCTTGCGGCGCATGTAGTCCTGAAGTTCGGTATAGATGGTCCAGCCGTTGGGGTGCCAGAAAATCTGACCGGGGGCCTCTTCCTGCATGTGGAACAGGTTCATCTCGCGACCCAGTTTACGGTGGTCGCGCTTTGCGGCCTCTTCCAACATGTGCAGGTGCGCTTTGAGCTTTTCCTTGCCGGTGAAGGCCACGCCGTAGATGCGCTGCAGCATTGCGCGGTCGCTGTCGCCACGCCAATAGGCACCGGCGATGGACATCAGTTTGAACGCATCGCCCGGCACCTGGCCGGTATGTTGCAGGTGCGGGCCTCGGCATAGGTCCTGCCAGTCGCCGTGCCAGTACATGCGCAGCGGCTCATCGCCCGGAATGGCGTCGATCAGCTCTACCTTATAGGGCTCGTTGTTTTCGGTGTAGAAATCAATCGCGCGCTGACGGTCCCAGACTTCCGTAGTTACGGCGTCGCGCTTGTTGATGATTTCCTTCATCTTCTTTTCAATCGCGCCCAAGTCTTCAGGCGTGAACGGCTCGGCCCGGTCAAAGTCATAATACCAGCCGTTTTCGATGACGGGGCCGATGGTCACCTTGGTGTCAGGCCAGATCTCTTGCACGGCACGGGCCATGATATGCGCCAGGTCGTGGCGGATCAGCTCATTGGCCTGAACCTCATCCTTCATGGTGTGGATCGCGATCTGGGCGTCAGCCTCAATCGGCCATTGCAGGTCCCAGTGTTGGCCGTTCACTGTGGCCGAGATAGCCTTTTTGGCCAGCGAGGTTGAGATATCGGCAGCAACCTGCGCGGGTGTTACGCCTGCGTCAAAGGACCGTGCATTGCCATCGGGAAAGGTGAGTGAGACGGATTTTGAATCCAAGGCCATATCGGCTCTCCTCGTCGGTTTGGCGCCCACTGAACGCCCGGTTGCGGGTTATGTTTGTCTGGCTCGTTTGGCAGGTGGTGGTGCCTGTGTCAAGTGCGGGGGCGAGGGGCTAGCCCCTCGCGCTCCCCGGGATATTTTTAGCCAGATGAAGGAGATCGGGGAATTGAAGTGCATGACCCGGCATGCAAGATGTTGAGAAACAAGACAGAGGGTTTCATGGCGGCGACGGAGTTTCTGGAAACGGCGCAAGGGCGGCGGTTGGCCTATCACAAAAACGAAGGCACGGGCCCGACCATTGTATTTCTGGGCGGTTTGAAATCGGATATGGAAGGCACCAAAGCCGTACATCTTGAGGCCTGGGCTCAGGCGCGTGGACAGGCATATCTGCGGTTTGACTATTCCGGGCACGGGGAGAGTTCTGGTGCTTTCACCGATGGCTGCATTGGTGACTGGCATGAGGACACGATGGCAGCTGTGACTGCCCTGACCGAGGGTTCGTTGATCATAGTCGGCTCATCCATGGGCGGGTGGCAGGCATTGTTGCTGGCCCGTGCGATGCCGGAGCGGATTGCCGGGATGGTCACCATCGCGGCGGCACCGGATTTCACCGAGGACGGCTATTGGGCGTCGTTCAGTGACGAGCAAAAAGCGGCGCTGAAGGCTGTTGGCCAGGTGGAGCTGCCCTCGGACTATATGGAACCCTATATTATCACCAACCGAATGATCGAGGACGGTCGGCGGCGGCTGGTATTGCGGAACGCTCTGGACCTGCCGTTTCCGGTGCGGTTCCTGCAAGGTACGGCGGATACGGCGGTTTCCACGGAAACTGCCGTGCGATTGTTGGAGCATGCCACCGGGCCTGACATGCATCTTTTGCTGGTAAAGGACGCAGATCACCGATTTTCGGACGGACCTTGTCTGGGGTTGATCGAAGAGGCCATTCTGGACGTGGTAGGGGGCGAGAGATGCGACGCTTAGGCTGGGTGCTTGGACGACTTCTATTGGCGTTGATCGTTATCGGCGGCGCAATTTATTGGTTTGGACCGCGGGAAGAGGTGCCCCTGCATCCGCGCTTTGACTCACGTAAATTCGGTGAGGGCGTTCAGGTCTATTTCGAAAGTACTGAGTCCGCGTTTGCTGATATCGTGCCAGGTGTGGAAAAACGGGTGGTCTGGCAGGACGGTTTCAAGGAACAAAGGACACCGGTTTCTGTTCTGTATCTCCATGGCTTTTCCGCCTCGTCCGAGGAAATCCGCCCGGTTCCCGATCAGGTTGCTGACGCGCTGGGGGCCAATCTGGTTTACACCCGACTACATGGCCATGGCCGCGGCGGACCTGCGATGGCCGAAGGCACGGCAGCGGGCTGGATGCTGGATATGGCCGAAGGACTGGCGGCGGCGCGGGCTGTGGGTGACAAGGTTGTGGTGATTTCGACCTCGACCGGGGGGACATTGGCCGCAGCGGCGGCGTTGGATGAAGAGCTTAGTCAGGATGTTGTTGGAATAGTCTTTGTCTCGCCTAACTTTGGTGTGAATACCGCCGGCGCGTGGATTCCGGGCCTGCCTTGGGCACGCCACTGGTTGCCTGTGTTGATGGGGGAAGAACGAGACGTATCCAGCCCGGACCCTGAAAAGAACAAATACTGGTCGTCGGTCTATCCTTGGGAGGCGGTGGTGCCGATGACTGTGCTGGTCGAGTCTGTGAATGCGCTGGATTTCTCGGGCGCGCAGGTACCCGCCCTGTTCTGGTTTTCGGATGATGATCAGGTGGTGCGTCCGGACCTGACACATAAGGTGGCTGAAACCTGGGGTGGGCCAGCGACTGTAGAGCTGATGACCATGGGCCCCGGCGATGATCCGGCCTCGCATGTGATTGCCGGTCGTTTGATGTCGCCTGGTCAGACGGATGCGGCAGTGGCAGGTATTCTGGCCTGGCTGACCGAATTGGGGGTGCAGTGATGGAACAGCGAGTCAGCCTGATTACAGTTGGTGTAGATGATCCGGCCGCCGCAGCGGGATTCTATGAGGCCATGGGTTGGAAACGGATCGACAGCCCGGATGGTGTCATCGCCTTTGATCTGATTGGTCAAACTCTTGGTCTCTACCCCTTGTCGGCTCTGGCTGATGAGATCGGCGTTGATCCCGGGGCTCTGGGCCAAGGGGCTTTGACGCTTAGCTACAATTGCCGGTCAAAGGATGAGGTTGCACAGGTTTTGAGCCGTGCAGATATGGCGGGGGCAAAGGTTCTGAAACCCGCCTCTGATGTATTCTGGGGTGGGTATCACGGCTATTTTCGCGCCCCCGATGGCACGATTTGGGAGGTTGCGTTCAACCCCTTCGCAGCTCTTGCGCCCGATGGCGCGTTTCGCTGGAACGGGTACGGGTGATGCGCAAACCGGGCAGCATGTGGAGCCTTGAAACGCTTGGCCGTGTGCGCCTGTCCCGGCATTTTTTCATGCGCGAGTTTCTGTATTCCGAAATCGGGAATTTCCATGAAAAACAGAACCTTCCGGACAATCCTGACTTGGTAATCGAGACCGGTCGGGCGTTTTGCCAAACGCTTCTGGACCCGTTGGAGGAAACCTTTGGTAGGGTCGCAGTGCGCTCGGGTTATCGCTCACCTTCCCTGAACCGGTTCGGGAACGAAAACCGCCTGAACTGTGCACGCAATGACAATCCGCTGGAGTGTCACATCTGGGACCGGGGTGAAGGGGACGACCGGATCGCCGGGGCGTCGATTGTCATCCCATGGTTTGCCGATCAGTATGACGAGGGGCGGGATTGGCGCGATCTGGCCTGGTGGATGCACGACCACCTGGACTATTCCGAGATCTGGTTCTTTCCCAAGCTCTGCGCATTTAACCTAGTGTGGCGACCTACACCGCATCGCCGGATCGACAGCTATATCGCGCCGCGTGGCTGTTTGTTGCGTGCAGGGGCCGAGCCGGATGAAGACCTGTCCACCCGCCGGGCGCGATACGCAGACTTCCCCGTGTTTCGGGGCGTTACCCATCCCTGAAGTTTAACTTGCCCGTTTCGGAAAAACCTCTCATCCTGAGGGAAAAGAACATCGCTTTAGAGGTCGAATATTAGGAGGCCCCGCGTGATCGAGCCGCTGGTTTTACTGCCTGGACTGATGTGTGATGCACGGCTTTTCGAACCCCAAATCGTTAGCCTGTCGAGGAGCCGTGCGGTGACTGTGGCTCCGGTTTCAATCGGAGAACGGATCGAAGAGATCGCATCGCGGCTGCTGGATCAGTTGCCGCACCGGTTTGCGCTGGGCGGGCTGAGCATGGGCGGTGTGGTCGCGCTTGAGATTATTCGCCGCGCGCCTGACCGGGTGTCGCGCTTGTGCCTGATGGCCACGGATGCCCAAGCTGAAACCCCGCAGATGGCCGCCGCCCGCGAAGAGCTGTTGATCGGTGCCAAAGCGGGGCGGCTTGAGGATGTGATCCGCAAAATCATCGGGTCTGACACATTGGCGCCGGGTCCGCAGCGCATCCCGATTTTGAACAATGTGATTTCGATGGCTGTGGACATGGGGGCGGACGTTTTTGAGCGCCAGATCCGCGCATTGCAACGGAGACCCGATCAGCAAGGCGAGTTGCGACATATCCGGGTGCCGACACTGATCCTGTGTGGGGCACATGACAGGATCGCCCCGGTTCGAAAACACGCCTTTATGGCTGACCTGATCCCGGCAGCAGAGCTGAAAGTTCTCGAAGATGCGGGACACTTGCCTAGCCTTGAAGCACCTCAGGTCGTCAACAACGCTTTGCACGACTGGCTGAGTGAACCTGCCCGGGTGGCCTACGGGTAAAGGGCGGCGCGTTCGATTTTGCTGAGGATGGTTGGTGTCGCCACCGGATCGCCGGTTTCTGCATCGAAGAACGGCGTCTCTTTCCAGCTGCCGGACAGCCGGGACTTTGCCACCCTTGTTAGCATCCCGTAGATCGCCGGCCCCAGCTTTTCATGCGATTGTTTTCCACTGGGCTGCGGAACAAAGCCCCGTGTTGTGATCGGTCCAAGTCCGCTGGTGTCGGGCATCCGCTGTACAATGAACCCGGCAAACGGAAATTTCGGGGTGCGAGAGGTGGTCGCAATCGGTGCGTTGCAGCATCTGGCATACCACCGCAGCATGCCGCGCGGGCTGAGCTGCATAAGCGCAAGATGTTCCGCACCGCCGTCTATTTTGATCTCTTCTGGTGCCATTTGAAGAATTTCAACCGGGTCAGGCGTGGGATCGGGCTGCCCGAAGTACAGCTGGCCCGCTCGGCAGTCGCGGCAATAGCAAACGACACGAGTGCCTGTGTTCGCGCCGCGCGCGGTGACGCGACCGTGCAATGATCCGCAGTCGCAGGAGAAAGCAGTGTCTTTTGCTGCGTTCCTGCGCATGACGGTTAGGCGACTTTGTTCTTGTTCGCTGCACGCCGCCGTGGTTTGCGCGCGTTGGCGTTCATAAAGTCGATGACCAGCGGGCGAATATTGTCGCGCCAGCTGCGCCCGGCGAAGATGCCATAGTGACCAGCGCCGGGTTCGACATGGCTGGCTTTTTTCGACGCCGGCAAGCCGGTGCACAGATCCAGCGCCGCAATACACTGTCCCGGGGCAGAGATATCGTCATTAGCGCCTTCGACCGATTTAACAGCGACATCGGTGATCTTGCCAATATCCACCTTATGTCCGGCGACAACAAATTCGTTGCGGGCAATCTCGCGGTTTTTAAAGACGCGCTCGACCGTGGACAGATAGAACTCGGCGGTCATATCCATGACGGCCAGGTATTCATCATAGAAACGGTTATGCGCATCATGGTCCGAAGCCTCGCCCCGCATCACGCGCTGAACCTGATCCGTGAAGGCCTGAGAATGCCGGTCCGCATTCATCGACATGAACGAGGCCAGCTGCAGCAGGCCGGGATAGACCATGCGACCCACGCCTTTGTACTTGAAGCCAACGCGCTGGATCATGGTTTCTTCCAGCTGTCCCATGGTGACGCGACGGCCGAAATCGGTCACGTCTGTCGGTGTGGCATCCGGATCGACCGGTCCGCCGATAAGGGTCAGGGTGCTGGGCTGAGCCTTGGGCTCGACCTCGGCCAGATAGGCTGTGGCGGCCAGTGTAAGAGGCGCAGGCTGGCACACGGCCACAACATGCGTTTCAGGGCCCAGCTCTTTCATAAAATCGACAAGGTAGAGCGTGTAATCCTCGACATCGAACTTGCCTTCGGAAACGGGGATATCACGCGCGTTATGCCAATCGGTGATGTAAACTTCGCAGTTGACCAGCAGGCTTTTGACCGTGGACCGCAACAATGTCGCGTAGTGGCCGGACATTGGCGCAACCAGCAGAACTTTGCGGGGTTGCTCTTCGCGGCCATTCACGCGAACGTGGATCAAGTCGCCGAACGGGCGCTCCATGACAGGGACGATTTCGACCAGATGATCTTTGCCGTCTTCACAGGTATAGGTGCGAATGCCCCAGTCGGGTTTGACTACCATGCGCTGAAAGGTACGTTCTGTCACTTCGCCCCAGGCCGCCATCATGCCAAAAGCAGGGTTAGGCACCATCGAAAACAAGGGGTAGGATGCCATGGCGCTGGCAGTCGCACCCATCCATTGATTGGTGTTCCGCATGGTTTCCATAAGGTCGTAAGTCATCATGTAGCGCATGAAAGGGGCCTCCTGAGTGTCAGCCTGATATTTCGGACCATTCGTCGCTTTGCCCCCCGACACCCACGACGTTATTCTGCATAGCAGCGAGATTAGGGGGGAATTGTTAAAATGACAACAAGTGAAGGTCGGAACGAAAAATTGCCCGACGAACATATTGAACGCCTTAAAGAAAATGTGAACAAGGTCGAAGAATTGTCCAAGCGACTGGTTGAGGTAATGGCCGGGAAAAAGTCGCATACGCCCGCTTTGGACGGTCCGAATCAAGAGCTTTTCGCAAAAGCAGCAACGGCGTATCTTAGCGAGGCTTTGCAAAATCCCGCCAAGCTGCTGGAACATCAGATACAGTTCTGGGGCAAATCCGTTCTGAACTTTGCCGAAGCGCAGCAGGCGTTGACCAAAGGCGAGGTAGATGATGACGATTCAATGCGCCCGGACAAACGGTTTTCCAACCCGATGTGGGAAACCAACCCGTATTTCCGCCTCATTCGTCAGCAATATGAAACCAACGCTGCTGCCATTGCACGGGCTGTAGCCTCGGTTGACGATATTGACGTCAAGGACAAACAGCGCCTGCAGTTCTTCTCTCAGCAGATAATCGATATGATGTCGCCGACGAATTTTCTGGCGACCAACCCGGACGCGCTGGAAAAAGCTGTTGAGACTGAGGGGCAGTCGTTGATTCAGGGGTTGGAGAACCTGGTGGCAGATCTCGAAGCCAACGACGGCGAGATGGTCGTTAGACTGGCAGATGAAAGTGCCTTTGAAGTCGGCCAAAACATCGCAACGACGCCGGGTGACGTGGTGTACCGAAACCGGTTGATGGAGTTGATACAGTACAAACCAACCACCGAAACGGTCCATGAAACGCCGCTTCTTCTGTTCCCACCCTGGATCAACAAGTTCTACATTCTGGACCTCAAGGCGCAGAACAGCATGATCAAATGGGTGACCGAGCAGGGCTATACCCTGTTTGTTGTCAGCTGGGCCAATGCCAGCGAGGCCCATGCTGACGTTGGCATAGACGATTATATAGATGAGGGGTTCCTGACTGCGATCGAACAGGTCAAGTCGATCTGCAACGTCAAACAGGTCAACGCGGTCGGCTATTGCATCGCAGGCACCACGCTGAGCCTGACGCTTGCACTGTTAAAGCAACGCGGGGACACGTCCGTCAAATCAGCAACCTTCTTTACGGCGCTGACGGATTTCGGCGATCAGGGCGAATTTACACCATTCCTGCAAAACGATTTTGTCGACGGGATCGAGGATCAGATATCCAAAGATGGCGTGCTCAAGGCCTGGGTGATCGGTCGAACAATGTCGTTTCTGCGCTCAAACGATCTGATCTACGGGCCTGCGATCCGCAGCTATATGATGGGTGAAACGCCTCCGGCCTTTGATCTGCTGTATTGGAACGGAGATGGCGCGAACCTGCCCGGACGCATGGCAGTTCAGTATTTGCGCGGGTTGTGTCAAAGCAATGACTTCGTCAATGACGGGTTTGATCTGTTGGGACACAAGTTGCATGTCCGCGACGTCGACGTTCCCCTTATGGCGATCACTTGCGAAACCGACCATATTGCGGCCTGGAAGGACTGCTATCGTGGCGTCCAGCAGATGGGGGCGCGGTCCAAGACCTTCATCGTATCCGAGTCAGGACATATTGCTGGGATCGTGAATCCACCCAGTAAGAAGAAGTACGGGCATTACACCAATCCCGACCTCAAGGGCGATTCCAACACTTGGTTGAACGAGGCTGAATTCCATCAAGGGTCCTGGTGGCCCCTGTGGGAGAAATGGCTGCATAAGCGTTCTGGCAAGCAAATTCCGGCGCGATCCACCGGCGATTCGGGCCATCCATCGCTTGCCCCTGCGCCCGGAACTTATGTTTTGGTCAAGGCAACCGACTGATATTCCGTATCTTTTAGAACTTTTCTGCACTGCAGCAAAAAATACTTGCAATGCTGCGATGCAGCAATCATATTGTCCTCAAGCTGATGAAGACCGGGGTGGGCCCGGTTCAGCAAAAAGGATTAATGCAATGGCTAAGACACAAGATTACACCGCGACCCTGAAAGAATTCATGGGCGCATTCCCGGTTGACACAACCGCTCTGGAAGGTGTTTACAAATCGACCGCAACTCTGAACGAGAAGCTGTCGGGCGTTGCTCTGGAAGCAGCAACCAAATCGGCTGAAATCTCGAACAAATGGACCAAAGACACCCTGGCCAAACTGTCCGAGATGTCGAAAGCAAAAGCTGAACCTGCTGATTACGCAAAAGCTGCTACCGATTTCGCAAGCGCGTCGGCTGAAGTTGCTGCTGAAAACATGGCTGCTTTCGCAGAAATCGCGAAAAAACTGCAGTCCGAAACCGTTGAGCTGCTGATGGCTGCCGGCAAAGATGTTGCAGAAGACGCAACAGCCGCTGTCAAAAAAGCGACCAACGACGTGACAACTGCCGCCAAGAAAGCTGCAGCTGCCAAGTAATTTAAGGCCGCGAGGCGCACCCACTCCTCCCAACTGGTGCAATCGCGTAGGGCAGGTCGTTTGACCTGCCCTTTCTTTTTGTTCTGCACTCGCATAATCTCTGCTGCAACGCATCATCCTTGGGGAGGGCAACAGGTGTCGGAACAAGAAAAACCGCTGTTGATAAAACGATATGCAAGCCGTCGGCTGTATAATACCGAGACCAGTGACTACGTCACACTGGAGGACATCGCGACCTTTATCCGCGGTGGGCGAGAAGTTCAGATCATCGACCTGAAAACCGGGGATGACCTGACCCGACAGTATCTGCTGCAGATCATTGCCGAACATGAGAGCCGGGGCGAAAACGTGCTACCGGTCAATGTGCTGAATGACCTTGTGCGCAGCTACATGATCCCGGGCGGTGGGATGATGCCGCAATTCCTGCAGAGCTCGTTCGACATGCTGCGCGAAAGCCAGAGCAAGATGGTCGAGAATATGAGCGCGATGAACCCGATGTCAAAGATTCCGGGGTTCGAAGCGATGAAGGCGCAGCAGCAGGCCTTTCTTAAGGCGATGACGGGAGGGCTGTCCGGAGGATGGTCCGGGCCCGGATCGGACGGCGAAGACAAAGTTGAAGGCAAAGAAGATCTGGACGACATCAAAAAGCAGCTCGCTGAGTTGCAACAGAAATTATCCAAGTTGAACTGATTTCGTTGATTTAAACAAAAGAAGGCCCGCCTGGCGCGGGCCTTTTGTCGTTTCACGGGCCTTTTCAGGTACCGAACGCCATAGCTGGCGCAGTGACCTCGCCGACTGAAGCCAGTAGAATATCGGCGATTACATCCAGTTCCTTGCGCGTCAGGCGAACGGGCAGGCGCACGTCGCAGGCCTTCATCAGCATGGCGCGGGTTTGCGGAAGCTCGATCTGTTCCGGCAGAAACTGCCAGTTCCAGAAGGCGCGCGCGTTATCCTCGCTCAGGCCAAACACTTGTACCTTGACCCCGCGGGCCTCTGCCGCGGCTGCGAAGGCCAATGTGTCTTCGTCGCTGAGGTCGACCAGGTTGAACTGGATCGAATCCGGTGCCCGGCGTTCTGGCGCAAGGGGGGCAGGCACGTGGATATGGGGCGACGTGTTCAGACGATCCGCAACATAGTCGTGATTGGCCAGACCATCGCGGACACGGCGTGCCAGTTCCGGAATTTGTGGACGGATCACGGCAGCGCTGAGGTTGCTCATGCGCAGGTTATACAGTGGCAGCTGGTTCTGCCAGCGGGCAAACGCTTGCTCCAAGTCGGGCGAGTTATCGCCGTGCGGGGATTTGTGTTTCTTCCAGTTATGTTCATAGGCGCCCGACATGATCACGGCGCGGGCCACCAAATCGGCGTCGTCAGTGACCAGGATGCCACCTTCGCCCGCGTTGATCATTTTGTAGGACTGGAATGAGAAACAGCCGACCTTGCCAATGGTGCCGATATTGCGACCATGCCAGGTGGTGCCCAACGAATGGGCGGCGTCTTCGATCACCGGGATATCGCGCGCGTCACACAGCGCCATGATCGCATCCATATCGGATGTATGGCCACGCATATGGCTGATAATCACGGCCTGCACATTTTCCAGTTTGGCTGCAAAATCATCCATGTCGATGCGATAGTTTTGACCGACCTCACACAGCACCGGAATGCAATCCGCATGCACGACCGAGGACGGTACTGCAGCAAAGGTAAAACCCGGGATCAGCACCCGCGCGTCGCGCGGCAAGTCCAGCGCCTTGAGCGACAGGAACAGCGCCGCTGAGCAGGACGAGACAGCCAGCGCGTATTTCGTGCCGAGCAGCTCTGCGAATTCCGACTCGAGCAGGGCAACCGGTGCGTCCTGCGGCGCGGTATAGCGGAACAGGTCGCCAGACTGCATCAAAGCGTCAATGGCGTCGCGGGCAGCGGCTGGAATTGGTTCGGCGTCATGAACGTTAGGAGGAAGCGTCATATTTGATTTTCCCTAATTTAGTCTTTGGAAAAGATAAAGCTAAACGATAGGCAATCCAACCCCTCAATCTTGGGGTTGGCAGAATTTCACCATTCTGTCGTAAACACGATGGCAACGGTTGGGCTTCTCGCACGCCGCGAGAGTTGTTTTGATCTTGCAACTTTGAGGAAAGTAAGGCGGCAATGGCCCAACTTTTACGGATCTCTTGTTTGATGGGTGGAGTACTGCTGTGACAATCGGACGTTTGGCCATACTTTTGGTGCTTTCAACCTTCGCATCGGTGGTACATGCCGATTATGTTCTGTCAGACAGCACTGAAGTCGAACCGCTTGAGATGTTTCAGGAATGCGGCGATTGCCCTGAGATGATTGTATTGCCTTTGGGTGAATTCTTGATGGGCGGGCCGCCGGGCGAATCAAAGCAAAACGTAAAGTTTGATGAGGCTGGAAACTGGATACGTGTCACCCCGGAAAATCCGTATATAGCCTTTCAGGAAGGGCCGGTTCACAAGGTCACGATAGATATGCCCGTTGCCATGGGCAGAAACGAAATCACTTACGATCAGTGGATGACGTGCGTCAACGATGGCGGATGCGGAGGGCATGAGCCGCAGGATTTCATCCGGCTGCCCAAATCGCAGCGCGCGAAAACCATCGGCAAACACCCGGTCATCACTGTGTCTTATCTGGATGCGGTTTCCTATACCGATTGGCTCAACAGCAAAGTCGGGATGGATGTCTATCGACTGCCAACCGAGGTGGAATGGGAATACGCCGCGCGCGCCGGGACGCAGACACCGTTTGCACAAGGCGAAGAAGTCACAACGGATCAAGTGAATTTTTTAGGCAGCGCGACAGAGATCATGCTGGGGGAAGTCTTCCCTGATCTTGTTGCCCGCGGAACACCTGTGCCGGTGGACGCTCTGGATGCTGCAAATGCCTGGGGATTGCGCCATATGTCGGGCAATGTCGCGGAAAGAACAATGTCCTGCTGGAAGGACCGGTATGCTGGTTGGAGGACATCCAGCATTTACCTGAAAAAGGCACGTGAACCCAATTGTGAACGACGCGTCACACGAGGCGGGGCATATCCTGCAGCGATGGACGGCTCACGTGTCGCTGGACGCGGCAGTGGGTTGGAGGACACCCGATCCCGGGTGTCGGGGTTCCGTGTCTTGCGAGCGTTAAAGTAAACGCCGCTGAAAATCTTGAAATTAAAACCCAAGCCGATCCCTCAGCGCAAACCACGTCATCGCCAGCACCAGCAGCGGGCTACGCAATGCTGGGCCGCCGGGAAAGGGCAGGGCGGGGACGCGGGCCATGGTGTCGAACCCTTCGGCCTGGCCCTGAATGGCCAGTGCCATCAATTGCCCGGCATGGGTGGCGGTGCCCACACCGTGACCGGAATAGCCCGACGCTGATAGGATATTGGGCGCAACCCGCGCCAGATAGGGCATCCGCCGCATGGTGATGGCCAGCGTGCCGCCCCAGGCGTAGTCGATCTTAACGTCCTGCAGATGCGGGAAAATCTCGGCCATCGGTTTGCGTACAGTGGTCGCAATGTCAGCCGGAAAGCGGTAGCCATAGCTTTCCCCGCCGCCAAAAAGCAGGCGGTTATCGGCGCTGAGGCGGAAATAGTTCACGACGAATTTGGTATCCGCAACCGCGACGTCTCGGGTCAGGACGCGGGCGGCATCCGTGCCCAAAGGCTCAGTCGCGGCGATGAAATTGTTGATCGGCATGACCCTTGAGGCCACTTTGCCGTTCAGATCACCCAGATATCCGTTGCAGGCCAAAACAACGTGGTTGGCCGTCACCTTGCCCTGCGGTGTTGCCACGATGGCCGGATCGGTTTCCTGCACGCCTGTGACCTCAGTGCTTTCATAGATGCGCACGCCGGCTTTTGCGGCGGCCTGCGCCAGACCCAGAGCAAAGTTCAACGGATGCAGGTGCGCCGCGCCCATGTCCAGATAACCACCACGATAGGTGGGCGACGGGCAGAGGCCATGCGCTGCACTTTCGTCCAGCAGCTCGATCTGGTCGTACCCGTATCGTGTGGACAGGTGCGCCGCGTGGTCGTGCAGGTCCCGTTGGTCGCCGGTGCTGAGGCCCAGAACCGCAATGCCGGGCTTCAGGTCGCAGTCGATCTGATGCTTGGCGATCAGCGACTTGACCAAACCCTTGGCGTCCTCGGCCAGATCCCACAGCTTGGCGGCATCATCGTCGCCGACCAGCCGTTCAAGGTCTTCCTGATCCATCCGCTGGGCACTGCCCAATTGGCCGCCATTGCGACCCGATGCGCCAAAGCCGACCCGGTGCGCCTCAAGCAGCACCACGTCAAACCCGGCCTCGGCCAGATGCAATGCCGCGGACAGGCCGGTATAGCCACCGCCAACCACGCAAACGTCGGCTGTGACGTCTTCTGTCAGGGCCGGATAACGTTCTGTCGCATTGGCCGTCGCGGCATACCAACTGGCTGGGTATTCCGCCCTGCGGTCGTTGGAATAGAGCAGGTTCATCGCACGCCTCAGACGTTCATCAGCAGGTGTTCACGCTCCCACGGAGAGATGACCTGCAGGAATTCCTCATACTCGGCGCGTTTGACGATGCCGTAGACGCGGGCGAAATCGGGGCCCAAAACTTTGTGCAGGGCGGTGGCTTCGTCGAACAGGTCTAGCGCGTTGCCCATCACCTGGGGGATATCGCCTTCGCCCTCATAAGCGTCGCCATAAAACTGACGGCGGGGGCGTTCCTGCTGGGTCAGCCCAAGGTAGCCGCAGGCCAGCGACAAGGCGATGCCCAGATAGGGGTTGCAGTCCATGCCCGCGATGCGGTTTTCAACCCGGCGCGCCTCGGGTCCCGACAGGGGAACGCGAATGCCGGTGGTGCGGTTGTCACGTGCCCATTCCAGATTGATCGGCGCGGCGTGGTCTTTCACGTAGCGACGGTAGGAATTCACATAAGGCGCCATCACCGCCAGACCGGCGGGCAGGTGATTCTGGAGACCGGCGATAAAGTTATAGAAGGCGTCCGTCTCTCCGCCTTGAGGGCCGGAAAAAATATTCTGACCGGTTTCTGTTTCGATGATCGAATGGTGGATATGCATGGCCGAGCCCGGCTCATCCTCGATCGGTTTTGCCATGAAGGTGGCAAAGCAATTGTGGCGCAGGGCGGCTTCGCGGATCAGCCGTTTGAAATAGAACACCTCATCGGCCAGCTTGACGGGATCGCCGTGGCGCAGGTTGATTTCCAGCTGACCAGCACCGCCTTCCTGCGTGATGCCGTCAATCTCGAACCCCTGATGTTCGGCGAAATCATAGATGTCGTCGATGACCGGGCCAAACTCGTCCACGGCGGTCATGGAATAGGCCTGCCGTGCGGCCGCCGGGCGACCAGAACGGCCCATCATCGGTTTGATGCTTTGCGCCGGGTCGACATTGGGGGCGACCAGAAAGAACTCCATCTCGGGCGCGACGATCGGCTTCCAACCCTTGTCGTGATACAGTTGCACTACACGTTTCAGCACGTTGCGGGGGCTGAAGGGGATCGGCTCTCCGTCCCGGTCATAAGCGTCGTGGATCACCTGCAAGGTCCAGTCGCCTGTCCAGGGTGCCGCAGACGCGGTTGAGAAATCTGGCTTCAGGATCATGTCGCGTTCTATGAACCCGTCATCGCCTGCGGCCTCGCCCCAATCACCGGTGATGGTCTGGTAGAAGATGCTGTCGGGCAGATGAAAATAGTCTTGCCGCGCAAATTTGGAAGCGGGCACAGCCTTGCCGCGGGCGATACCCGGCAGGTCTGAGATGATGCATTCAACCTCGTCCAGTCGCTGGCCGTCGATATAGGTGCGGGCTGCCTCGGGCAGTTGGTCTTTCCAGTCGGCCATCAGGCCCTCTCTTTCTTCAGAAACTCTGCCATCTGCCGTGCGATATTCGGGTTGTCGTCCCGGGTCGGCAGTCGATCAGCGGCTGCGTCCATCAGGGTATCGGGCACCACGCCTTTGCCACGCGTATCCATAAGGCCCTGGATGAAGGCGTCGCCATATTCCGGGTGGGCTTGAACGGTCCAGATGCTGTCTCCATACGCCACCATGGCGTTGCGGCAAAACGCGTTTGCCCCCAGCACCTGCGCCCCTTCGGGTAGCGCGACAACTTGATCCTGATGCCAGGCGTTTAACGTCACGGTCCGTCCGCCATAGCTGTAGTCTGTCCGCCCAATGGCCCAGCCGCCATCGAACTTTTCAACTTTTCCGCCAAGCGCTTGCGCTATGATCTGGTGGCCGAAACACACACCAATCAAAGGTTTACGACTGGCTTGAATGTCCCGGATCAGATCCTCCAGCACTGGGATCCATGGGTGGTCCTCATACGCGCCGTGGCGCGAGCCGGTGATGATCCAGCCATCCGCCTGATCCACATCTTGCGGGAATTGATTGTCAACGACCGAGAAGGTCACATAGTCGAACCCGTTGCCATCCAGAAGGGTGCGAAACATACCGTCATATTCGCCGAACTGGTCTTGCAATTCGTCAGGCGGGTGGCCGGTCAGAAGGATGCCGATTTTCATAGGTCACCAAATTTGATCAAATTTATTCTAACCCAGTCAAAGTGGCCGGGCAAGGGGGCTCAAACAGCTTCGAGATAGCTGAGCCAGTGTTCTTCGGGGGGACGCGCTGCAAAGCGCCTGATTTCCTGCCGCTTGGTCATGGCGAAAAAGCGGATCAGGTCGGCAGGGAAAATGCGTGCGACCTGAGGGTCGGATTCAAACGCGGCGATAGCCGAGGGCCAATCCTGTTTCAACTGCGGAAGCCCTTCCGCCTCATAAGCGTTCCCGGTGATTGGGTTAGGGGGCTCAGTTTCATCCTCAATCCCGTTCAGAGCCGCGCCCAGTACGGCGGTTAGCATCATGTAGGGGTTGATGTCGCCGCCTGCGACGCGGTGCTCGATCCGCCGCGCGGCCGGAGCGCCGCCCGGAATGCGCAGGGCGGCTGTGCGGTTTTCATAAGCCCAGCTTGCCCCTGTCGGGGCATGTGCGCCAGGAACAAGTCGGGTGTACGAGTTTCCATGCGGGGCAAAAACCAGTGTGCTGCCGGGCATTGCCGCAAGGCAGCCTGCCACGGCCCAGCGCAGCAGATCAGTGCCTTCGGGGCCACCGTCGTCAAACACATTCCGCCCATGTTGGTCCACGACCGAGAAATGAACGTGCATCCCATTGCCTGCATCGTCTGCATAGGGTTTTGCCATGAAAGTGGCGGAAAATCCGTGTTTGCGAGCAAGGCCGCGGGTCAACACCTTGAAAAGCCACGTGTCATCGGCACAGCGCATGGCGTCCTGATGGTTCAGGTTGATTTCGAACTGACCAATACCGCTTTCGGAAATTGCGGTCTGGGCCGGAATGCCCATCGCCGCGCAGCCGTCATAAAGGTCTGTAAAAAAGGCGTCGAAGGCGTCCATCTCGGCCATAGAGAGGACTGCCTCATCCATCAGGCGTCGTCCAGTGACCGGGTTGATAGGCGGTTGTGGGTGCGGGCCCGAGGCATCAAGCAGAGTGAACTCCAGCTCTGTGGCCGCAATGACGGACCAGCCGCGCTGGGCATATCGCTTTAATACTGCAGCCAGCGCGTGGCGAGGGTCACCCGCAAACGGTGTGCCGTGGTCGTCATATAGGGACATGGGGACCAGCGCCGTATCCGTCTCAAGCCACGGAACGGGGACGGGGCCGCGTTCGGTTGGCCGCAGGACGCCATCCGCATCACCGGATTCGAACACCAGGGGGCTGCCGTCGATATCTGCACCCCAAAGGTCCACATTCAGCGCCGAAAACGGCATCCGTACAGCGCCAGTGTCCAGTTTAGAGCCATAAGAAGGCGGCACGCGTTTGCCGCGCAGCTGACCGTTCAGGTCGCACGCAGCGACACGAAAGCTGTGCAGGGCGCTCAGGTCCATCGGGGTCTCCATAACTCTGGTTTCCCGAGGTGTAGTCGACGCAGCGCGCCTTGTCACTAAATTTGATCAAATTCCCTCGCGCCATCGATTTCGATGGCGCGAGGGAGGGGCGTTAGACAAAGCTGACGCCGTTTTCTGCCATCGGCAACTCTGCCATGTGCAGTCCCGACATCGCGGTAATGGCATTGGCCAGCGCTGGCGCGGATGGCGGCGTGCCGGGCTCACCCACACCGGTCGGTGCTTCGGCCGAGGGCACGATATGCACGTCGATCGCAGCAATATCGCCGATCCGCAAAGGCTCATAATCCGGAAAGTTGTATTGATCCACGGCGCCGCTGGTCAGGGTGATCTGGTCGCGCATCACATGACCAATCCCATAGCCGATGCCACCTTCCATCTGGGCTTTCACTACGTCCGGATTCACGGCGATACCACAATCGACGGCACAGGTGACCTTTTCGATCTTGATCCCGCTTTCCGGATCGCCCGAAATCTCGACAACTTCTGCAACATAAGAACCAAAGGACTTGTGCACCGCGATCCCTTGCGACCGACCCTCGGGTGCAGTCCCCCAGCCCGCTTTTTCTGTGGCCAATTTCAGAACCGCGGCCTTCCGCTGTTGATCTGGATCGCTGGCGTCAGACAGATGCGCCAGACGGAATTCGACCGGGTCGCGGCCAGCGGCCTGGGCCGCCAGATCCATCATGGTTTCCATGGTGTAAGCCGTGTGCGTGTGCCCAACCGAGCGCCACCACAGAACAGATGTGGCTTTGGGTGTGTCGGTCAGACCAAGTGCCATGCCCGGAATTTCATAAGGGCTGTCTGCAATCCCCTCGACCGAGCTGTGATCGACACCGCCATGTACAACGACAGCTTCGAACGGCGTGCCCTTCATGATCGATTGACCTGCCACCTGATGCTGCCAGCCGACGATCTCGCCCTCGGCATTCAGGCCAACGCGTGCTTTGTGACCAAACGCAGGGCGGTAATAGCCGCTGCGGATGTCATCTTCGCGGGTCCAGACCAGTTTTACAGGGCGCGAACGGTCAGTGACCACAAAGGCCAGCGCCGCCTCGACCTGATAATCGGCATCCGGCGTTGCGCGACGCCCAAACGATCCACCAGCCAGCATCGTGTTGATCTGGATCTTCTCGGGTGGCAGTTGGAAAATCTGCTGATAGGCCATATGCGGGCCTGTCGGCATCTGGCTGCCGTCATGCAGGACGATATTGCCCTCGGCAGTCTGTTCGATGGTACAGTTCAGAGGCTCCATCGGTGCATGCGCCAGTAGCGGGAAGTAAAAGGTCTTTTCAACAACCTGATCCGCCCCTTCAATCGCTGCCGACACTGCTGCCACGTCTGCCTTGTTCACATTATAGGTGGCTTCAGCCTCCAACGCGTCCATGATTTCGGCTTTGATCTGGTCTGAATCGCGGGTTTCCGCGCCAGACATGTCCCATTCGACCTCAAGCGCATCTCGCGCCTGAATCGCAGCCCAGGTGTTTTCGGCATAGACCGCAACGCCCGCCTGGTTGGGCAGTACAGTCGCGTTGATATAGCCTTTGACCTCTTTCGACGCGCTGTCGTCAAAGCCCGTAGCGATTCCCCCGCGCGATTCCGGGCGTTTGATCATAGCGATCATCTGGTTCGGCAGGTGGACGTCCATTGCATACATTGCCTGACCATTGCCTTTTATGGCGGAATCCTTGCGGCGCACTGCCTCGTTGCCAATCAGGCGAAAATCCGCAGGGTCCTTCAGGCGCGGCTCGACAGGTGCTTCCAGTTGAGATGCGGCAGCCACGAAGTCCGCGATTGGTGCGGATTTGTCACCCGCATTGACAATGCCCTCTTCGATGGTGACGTCGGATGCGGCCACACCCCAGCTTTGGGCAGCGGCATTGATCAGCATCTCACGCGCAGCGGCACCGGCTTGACGATACTGCATCCACGAGTTGGCCATCGCGGTCGATCCGCCGGTGCCCTGGAACGGACCGAACAGCAGATTGTTATAGACCTGCGGGTCGGAAGGGGCGAATTCGTATTCGATCTGATCCATACGCAGGCCGATTTCCTCGGCGATCAACGTCGGCAGACCGGTTGCAGGGCCCTGACCTTTTTCAAAGTGTTTGACGATGGCTGTCACGGTGCCATCGGCGTCAATCTTAACAAACGGGTTAAACTGAGCGGTCTCAGAGGATGCAGCCGCCAGCGCGCCATCGGGGCGTGCGCCAACCAGCAGAACGGCACCGGCAGCGGCGGCGCTTTTCAGGAAACCACGGCGAGTTGTGTTGATGGTCATGGATCAGGCCTCCAGAATATCGGATGCGCGCTGAATACCGGCGCGGATGCGTTGATAGGTGGCACAGCGACAGGCGTTGCCCGCCATGTACGTGTCAATCTCTTCGACAGAAGGTTTGGCGTTTTCGGACAGCAGGCCGACGGCGGACATCACCTGACCCGATTGGCAATAGCCGCACTGAACCACGTCCAGTTCGACCCAGGCCTGCTGCACTGCGGCGCCGATCTTGTCATCGCCAACGGCCTCAATTGTGGTGATCTCGGCGTCTTCGACGTCTTCGATATAGGTCTGGCACGAGCGTACCGGTTCGCCATTCAGGTGCACGGTACATGCACCGCATGAGGCGACACCGCAGCCAAATTTTGTTCCGGTCAGTTTAAGCTCATCCCGAATTACCCACAGCAGGGGCGTGCCAGGTTCGGCGTCAACCGTGTGGGTGGCGCCGTTCAATTTTAGTGTTAAGGCCATAGGGGGCTCTCCTGTTGGGCTGGCTACCTGAATCGGTAAACTTGCGAGTTTACATTATGCCAAGGTGTTGCAGATGTAAACCTGGGAGTTTACGTAGTGTTTGACCTTAATCAGTCAATAGGTCTATAGCTTTAAAATATGACGGATTGCACCGGGCCCAACGCTTCCAAACATGCTCAGATCATCGAAGCGGCCGTAGCCGAATTCCAGGAAAAGGGATTCGCCGCAGCAAGCATGGACCGCGTGTCCGCCCGTGCCGAGGTTTCCAAACGCACGCTATATAAGTATTTCGAAAGCAAGGAAAACCTGTTTCGTTCGATTGTGATCGAACTGTCCAACCGGTTCGCGGGTTTGCGCGATTTTCGATACACGCCGGGGCGCGATATCCGCGCGCAACTGACCGAACTGGCATGGGCCGAGGGTCGAATTCTGATGATGCCCGAAGTGATCGCAATGTCCCGCATGGTGATCAGCGAAACTTTGCGCAATCCGGTTTTGGCGGCTGCGGCCCAGGGCAAATTGGACAAGACACCTATCTTTGTCGCCGTCCTGAGGGAGGCCTCTGAAGAAGGCCAGTTGCAGATCGATGATCCAGACAGAGCGGGACAGGAGTTCATTGGCCTGATCAAATCCAGAGCCTTTTGGCCGATGGTTTTCACCGGAGGCGTTCTGAGCAAAGATGAAATGACAGCTACAATAGACAGCAGCGTTGAGTTGATCCTAAGCCGCTACGGCGTGACGCATTCATCTTCTGGGTAACGCCGGAACAGCTTGGATTGTTGCGCCAACACACTCCGTTCCCAGGTTAGTTTTTCAGCGATGTCTGAGACCGCCATCAGGTGGTGGCGTTCGGAATTGAAACGGTGCTAAAAGGCGCTCTTGGTGCTGCCTGCCGTGGCGCCGTGTGCGTAAATGGCTGAAAACGCGGCCAGGACGGGAATCTGTGGCAGATGGAACATTCGAGAATTCCAGAAAAACAAGGCATTTCGACAATTCACCGCGCGGCCCGTCTGTCGGTTGCACCCATGATGGATTGGACTGACCGCCATTGTCGCTATGTACACCGCCTGCTCAGCGGTCAGGCGTTGCTGTACACCGAAATGGTGACGGCCCCGGCTTTGGTGCGGGGTGGGGCGCTGCATCTGCTGAGCTACAGCCCCGAAGAACACCCGGTGGCACTTCAACTGGGCGGCTCGGACCCGGA
This sequence comes from Ruegeria meonggei, assembly GCF_900172215.1. Classification (GTDB taxonomy): domain Bacteria; phylum Pseudomonadota; class Alphaproteobacteria; order Rhodobacterales; family Rhodobacteraceae; genus Ruegeria; species Ruegeria meonggei. The sequence goes on along the minus strand of NZ_FWFP01000001.1, from coordinate 401,664 downwards.
AGAGCTTGCTCTCGCCGCGCGATTTGGCGCCGAAGCAGGCTATGATGAGATCAATCTGAACTGTGGATGTCCCTCGGATCGGGTGCAATCCGGGACATTTGGGGCGGTGCTGATGAAGGATCCCATCCGCGTCGCCGAATGTGTTACTGCCATGGCCGAGGCGGTTGATGTTGAGGTGACCGTAAAGTGCCGGATCGGTGTTGACGAACAGCACCCGGAAGAAATCTTGCCCGGGTTTCTGGATCATATCCGTACGGCGGGGTGTCATCGCGTGACGATCCATGCGCGCAAGGCGTGGCTTCAGGGCCTCAGCCCTAAGGAAAACAGGGATATCCCGCCTTTGGACTATGATCTGGTTCACGGGATGAAGGCTGCGTTTCCCGACCTTCATATCTCACTCAACGGCGGCATAACATCGCTGGACCAGGTGCGTGCACATCTGGATGCTGGGCTGGATGGTGTCATGATCGGTCGAGCGGCCTACCACCAGCCCACCGATATTCTGGCCGAAGCTGATCCGTTGATTTTCGGAACCGGGAAGGTGGCTGATCCCATTGAAGTGGTTCAAAAAATGGTGCCCTATGTCGAACGCCACCTTGTCGAAGGGGGACGTTTGCACCAGATCACCCGTCATATGCTGGGCCTTTTCGCTGGTCGTCCGGGTGCGCGGGCATGGCGGCGGGCTTTGTCCGAAGGGGCGGTGCATGACGGGGCGGGGCCCGAGGTCATGCTGCAGGCGCTGGAGCGTGTTGCGCCTCTGGCTGAGGTCTGAGCGGAATAAACAGCGGCCACAGGCCGATATGGGGGAATGATGCCCGAAACGTTGTTGCTGGCCCAGATGCTGGGCCTTTTGCTTGTGATCGGCGCGCTGGCCGGCGTGCTGGCTGGCCTTTTGGGGGTCGGCGGAGGTATCGTTCTGGTCCCTGCGTTTTTCTATGCGTTTCAGACGCTTGGGTATGGCGGTCCGCAGCTGATGCAGCTGTGCCTGGCCACTTCTCTGGCAACCATCATCGTGACGTCCCTGCGATCGGTATTGGCCCATAACAAAAAAGGCGCGGTGGATTGGGACATCCTGCGCGGTTGGGGGCCGGGGATCGCCATCGGGGCGATCATTGGCGTTCTAGCCGCCTCGGCCTTACGGACCGAAACATTGCAGGCCCTGTTCGGCGTTCTGGGCATGGTCATCGGTGCCTATCTTGGGTTGGGAAAATCCGAGTGGCGGCTGGGCGATACCATGCCCAAGGGCTTGCGCCGTGCGGCGCTGTCACCCTCTGTGGGATTCCTGTCCGTACTGATGGGGATCGGCGGCGGCAGCTTTGGCGTGCCGTTGATGAGCCTGTTTAACACCCCCATTCACCGGGCCGTTGCAACCGCTGCGGGCTTTGGGGTGATCATTGCTGTGCCCTCGGTTCTGGGTTTTCTGTTTTTGGATATCGCACCTGAGCATCGCCCGCCGCTGACCATCGGAGCGGTCAATTTGGTTGCGTTTTGCATCGTCGTGGCCATGACCATGATCACCGCCCCTTGGGGGGTAAAACTGGCCCATTCCATGGATTCCAAACCGCTCAAACGGGTCTTCGCTGTGTTTCTGACGCTGGTTGCCCTGAACATGCTGCGCAAGGCGCTGGGCTTTTGACCGCGTTTTGGCAGAAAGGCTGGATCAAATTTCCCTATGATCCGATCCTCGCGGGTTGGGTTGAACATGCGCTGCCTGCGGCCCGGTCGGCGGTCACGAGTCCGGCCTTTGCCCAATGGCTGGATTGCGAGGGTACTTGGTTCATTGGTGTGGACGCGCTGGATAACGACCCGCAGGGCAGGGTCGGGCGTTCTGACGCTCTGACCGGGCAGGCCATGGCGTTCATTTACCAGCACTACGGAGCGTTGCCGCTGCACAAAGGTCAAGTCTCGGTTATTTACCCCGCCTATCCCCGCCCGCGGCAGGGTGAAAACGAAAACGCGGCGCAATATCGGCGAAACCGGGATGCGGCCCATGTAGACGGGTTGCGACCAACTGGACCGGATCGCAGGCGCAGGGTGGACGAGCCGCACGCCTGGATTCTGGGCATTCCCCTCACCGATGCCAGCACCGAAGCCGCACCCATGGTTCTGTGGGAGGGCAGCCACAAGATCCTGCGCGCGGCCTTTGTGCGCGCTCTGGACGGGCAGCCTCGGGACAGCCTGCATCAGGTTGACGTCACCGAAATCTACCAATCCGCGCGCCGCGAGGTGTTCGAGAGCTGCAAGCGGATCGAGTTGCCCGCAAAACCGGGCGAGGCCTATCTGTTGCACCGACACTGTTTGCACGGGGTCGCCCCATGGGGTGACACGGCCACGGCCGGGCCTGACGGACGTATGATTGCTTATTTTCGCCCGGAATGCGCGGGGGGAGTGGCCGAATGGATCGAATCCCCGTAACTTCCTGCCATTGTTAAGGTTTGGAGGATTTTCCCAATGATAACGATCCACACAAATTCCGACGGTGCCCTGATCGAGGTCGAGCTATCCGGTGAGGTCACCAGCACTGATTACAGCCAAACTCTGGTCCCCGCGATTGAGGCCGCATTGGCCGAACATGACACCGTGCGCCTGTTGGCCGTCGTTCAGCCAGAATTCAAAGGATACGATCTGGGGGCGGCTTGGGCGGATACGAAACTGGGTCTCAGCCATTGGCGTGGGTTCGACCGAATTGCTGTGGCGGCGGATCAGGGTTGGGTGCAGACCAGTATCCGTTTGGCGGCTCCGATCCTGCCTTGCCCCGTTCAGGTTTTCGAACTGACCGATCTGGAGGCTGCGCGTCGTTGGATGCGCGAATCCCTGGGGGCCATTCATGTGACTGATTTGGGTGGTCCGTGCATTCAGATCAGCCTGATGGGAAAGCTGGACCCCGAAGAATACAAGCAGGCATCCCTTGATCTGGATGCAGTGCTGGCGGGCAAGGACGGGTTCCGTTTGTTGATCGATCTGCGTGAATTTGACGGCTGGCAGGGCCTGACGGCGCTGGCCGCGCATTTCCGACTGGCGCGTGGGCATATCGGATCGTTGGATCGTGCGGCAATCGTTGGGGACAAGGCATGGCAACACATGGCTCAGAAGGTCGCCAGCCACGTTCTTGGCACCCGGACTGAGTTTTTTCCGTCCGAGGAAATCGAGAACGCAAAAACGTGGTTGGCAGCAGGGTAGCTGGTGGATCAGCGACGTGAAAACCGTGTGTGCCGTCGCTGACGTGGGGTCACAAAAATTGATGTAGTTTTTTCTTGATTGACTGGTCAAAAAAATATTAAGAAAAAGTCTGTTCTTCTGCTCAACCACATCAGAAGAACGAAGTAGCTTAAACGCGCCGCTGTGGGTTGCCACTCACTCACCCATGTCTTCGAACTTGATCCCCCCTCGGAGTTCAGACCGACCCACAGCGGCGCTGGTTCAGCCAAAACCCTTGTCAGAGCAGATGTTTACGAATTCTTGACACGCGCGGCTCGACCGCCGCGCCTTTTTGCCAGGCGAGGCTTTCGGGATGGCAGGTCTTCCATGATCTCAGCGCGTTCTGAGGCATCCATCTTGGACCAGCGCGAAATCTCATCCAACGACCGATAGCATCCGGTGCAAATGCGTTCGGTGGGGTGAACGACACAGATCTGGACGCAAGGGCTTTCGACCTCGTTCCGTTTCCAAACCATATTCGTCATCGGTTTACCCCGTTTCATTACAGAAAGCGCAACCTGTCCAGCGCCCCTTGTAGAATATAGCCTGCTGCGACATGGTCTATAACCTGTCCGCGACGTTTTCGTGTCGTATCCGCCTCGAGAAGCGCCTTTTCTGCCGCGACCGTGCTAAGGCGTTCGTCCCAGAAGCCGATTGGAACCTCGGTCAGACGCGACAGGTTGCGAGCAAAGGCGCGGGTTGACTGGCAGCGGGGACCTTCAGAGCCGTCCATGTTTTTGGGCAGGCCCAGAACGACGCCACCGATCTCGCGACCTGCTATGATCTTTAGCAATTGAGCGGCGTCCAGGGTGAACTTCTTGCGTCGTACGGTTTCCAGCGGGCTTGCCACACCGCGCATCCGGTCCGAGACGGCCACGCCGATGGTCTTTTCTCCTAGGTCCAACCCCATCAATGCGGTCGTCGTTGGCAGCGCGGCGGCGAAGTCTTCGAATGCGTCGTAGATCATTGCGCGATCCCGGCCTGGAGGGCGGCGGCGTCGATCATCTCTAGCGCGGCATCATTGCCCGCGAACACTTCCATGGCTTCTTTTTTTATTTCGATGGCGCGTTGCCCTTCGCCCAATACGCCCAAGGCGGAAATCAGACGGGCCCAGTCCTCGGGCGGGCCGCCTTCGGCGGCCAAACGGTCTGACAGTTGGTTGACCATGCCCAGTATCATGTCCTGGCGCTCTTCCGGTGTTAGGGCGGCTGCGGCTTCCATATCGGTCTGGCTAGGTCCGGCAGGCGCCATGGCCGCCGCGCTCGGCGCATTGAAGACGCCGGCGCGAAAGGCCAGATCGTCCAGTTGCGCGCGGATGGCCTGCGCCCAAGGTGCGCCAGCGGGTGCGTTGCGCAGGGCATCGACCCAGATGCGATAGCCGATGTCGGGGCGCCCAACCTGAACCATCATCTGCCCAAGGTAATACTGGGCCGGTCCGTGGTGTGGATCGCGTCGCAACACTTGTCTCAGGGCCTCTTCAGCCTCGGGTGAGACATAGCCGTTCGCAGACAAGATCATCATCTCGGCCAGATGCGAGTAAGCATCAGCTGGCGCAGTCTCGCCGGTCAGCTCAATCACGCGTTGTTGTGCTTTGTAGGCCGCAGGGTAATTGCCTGTATTCGCCTCATGCTGTGCCAGCAGGATGTGGCCTTGCAGGTCATCGGGGCGTGCGGCAACTGTTTCACGCAGCTGACCCAACAGCGTGGCGTAGCCTTCTTCCAGCTGCGGCAACGGGGCGGCCGGGGCTTCCGCCTCGGCTTCGGCCTGACTGGGGCGTTCCGCGCGCAAGGTCTCGGCCATTTCCTTCCGCGACGACAAAGGCTGATCTGGCAGCCCTGCGGCGCCCATCTGACGGTACATCCAGCCTGCACCGCCCACCAATATGATCGTGACACATGCAATTGCGGTGAAACTGACCCAGCGAGGCGGGCCAGCTTTTTCGGTTTGAGACTGCATCTGCGTGTCAGCCGCCAGAATACGGCGTGAGATTTCTGTCCGAACCCGTTCCGCGTCAGCTTCACCAATGACGCCCCGGGCAAAATCCCGGTCCACGCCCGCCAGCTGTTCGCGGTACACGCGCAGGTCATAGGCCGCCGCAGGCTCTCGCGTTTTGCGACCGCGCAGCATGGTATAGCCGAGGAAAACCGCGATCAGCAACGCGACTAGAATGGTCAGGGCCCAGAATGACATGGCTTCTCCGATATGGCTGTCCTGACTTAGACCTCTCGGCGCAGGGAAAAAAGGGACAAATGGCCGCGAGCGGACGTCATGTCGCAATAATGGGGGCTATGTCGCAATAATGCGATATTACGGCGTTGCACGGCAGGGGGATGACGTCGTTACGCGGCATATCTTCGCCCAATCACCGAACCGGATGGATTCGCCTATGAAACACTATTCAGCCTTTGCTGTGGCGCGAGAGGCGCTGCGCTATCACACTGGGTGGGAGCGCGCCTGGCGTTCGCCCGAGCCAAAGAAACGCTATGACGTCATCATCATCGGTGCAGGCGGTCATGGTCTGGCGACGGCGTATTATCTTGGCAAGAACTACGGCATCCAGAATGTCGCAGTGATTGAAAAGGGCTGGTTGGGCGGTGGCAACACCGGTCGGAACACCACCATCATCCGTTCGAACTATCTGCAGGATCCCTCCGCTGCGATCTATGAAAAGGCGCGCGGGCTGTATGAGGATCTCAGCCAGGACCTGAACTACAACGTCATGTTCAGCCCGCGCGGCGTGATGATGCTTGCTCAGACCCAGCATGAGATTCGCGGCTATCAGCGCACAGCGCATGCCAACGCGCTGCAGGGCGTTCAGACCGAATGGATCGGACCCGACCGCGTCAAGCAATTGGTGCCGATCATCAACATCGACGGACCGCGGTATCCCGTACTGGGGGCGCTGTGGCAGGAACGCGGCGGCACTGCACGCCACGATGCAGTGGCCTGGGGCTATGCCCGCGCCTGTTCGGCCATGGGCATGGACATCATCCAACAGTGTGAAGTGACCGGCGTTCGTTCGCAGGACGGCCGCGTTGTTGGCGTGGATACCACCAAAGGCGCGATCGATTGTGATAAGCTGGGCGTCATGGTCGCAGGCCATTCCGGTCAGCTGGCCGAGATGGCGGGCTTCCGTCTGCCGCTTGAGGCTATCTCGCTGCAGGCGCTGGTGTCCGAGCCGATCAAACCCTGCATGGACGTGGTTGTGATGGCCAACACCGTGCATGGCTACATGTCGCAATCCGACAAGGGTGAGATGGTGATCGGCGGCGGCACCGACGGGTTCAACAACTACACCCAGCGCGGTTCGTTCCACCACATTGAGGAAACAGTCCGCGCCCTGGTCGAGACCTTCCCGATGATCTCGCGCCTGAAAATGCTGCGCCAATGGGGTGGGATTGTGGACATGACCGGTGACCGCTCACCCATCCTGTCAAAAACGCCATTGGGCGGCTGCTTCATCAACTGCGGATGGGGCACCGGTGGATTCAAGGCCATCCCGGGCTCGGGCTGGGGCATGGCGCAACTGATGGCCACGGGCCATTCACCGCTGACCGAAGCCTTCTCGCTGGACCGCTTCAAAGAGGGCCGCTTTATCGACGAAAGCGTCGCGGCCGGGGTGGCGCACTGATGGTGCTGCACGAGGTTTTGAAAACTAAGAACACATGGCGGCCGACGTACCTATCAATCGCCAAAAGGATGAACATATGCTGATCCTGAATTGCCCTTACTGTGGCGTGGATGCCGAAGAAACCGAACTGGCCGCCGGTGGCGAGGCGCATCTGAAGCGTTTCGGACCGGGATCGTCAGATGGTGATTTTCACGACTATCTGTTCATGCGGGAAAACCCACGGGGCGTGCATTTCGAACGCTGGCGCCATGTGAATGGTTGCGGAAAATGGTTTCACGCGGCCCGCTGCACCCAATCGCTGGAAGTGTTCGGAACCTATTCCGCGCAGGTCACCGAGCCGCCCAAAGAAATCCGCGAGGCGATCTCTGCCAAGCGCCCCGGCTGGACGTGGAGAGAGTTCGAATGATCCGCGCCGCCACATGTAAATCTGCCTGCGAAAGGTCCGCACCATGAGCACCCGTCTCGCAAAACAGGGCCGGCTGATTGACCGGTCGAAACAGGTCACTTTCTCGTTCAACGGCACATCGATGCAGGGATACGAAGGTGACACGCTTGCCTCGGCCCTGCTGGCCAATGATCAGATGATGATGGGCCGGTCGTTCAAGTATCACCGCCCTCGCGGTGTCGTCGCCAGCGGCGCGGAAGAGCCGAACGCTCTGGTCGGGCTGGGGCAGGGTAACCGGTTTGAGCCGAACCAGCGCGCCACCACGACCGAGCTGTTCAATGGTCTGACTTCAATTTCTCAGAACCACTGGCCAAACCTGGAGTTCGACATTGGTGCTGTGAACACCGCGTTTGCGCGGTTCCTGCCGGCCGGTTTTTATTACAAGACGTTCATCCATCCGAAACCGTTCTGGAAACACGTCTATGAGCCGTTCATCCGACAGTCCGCCGGTCTGGGCAAAGCGCCCGACAAGGACAACCGCGATGCGGACACGTATGAACACTTCTATACCTTCACCGATATTCTGGTGATCGGCGGCGGTGTGGCTGGTTTGCAGGCTGCAAAAGCGGCGGCGCAATCCGGTGCCAAGGTCATGTTGGTTGAGCAGACTGCACATTGGGGCGGTCGCGCTCCGGTTGATGGCGGCACGATCAATGGCGGGTCTGTGGATAAGTTCGTGGAGCAATTGGTTTCCGAACTCGAAACAATGGACAATGTTACGATGCGATTGCGCTGCATGGGAGCGGGGGTCTATGACCACGGCTATGTGCTGGGATATGAGCGTCTGACCGACCACACTCCGGGCAAACATGGCCCGCGCCATCGCCTGTGGCGCATCCGCGCCAAGCAGGTCGTGACAGCCACCGGCGCGATCGAACGCCCGCTGTCCTTTGCGGGCAATGACGTGCCGGGCGTGATGCTGGCCTCGGCTATGCGCGACTATGTGGTCAATTGGGGCGTGACCCCGGGTGAGCGAGTCATCGTAGCCACCAACAATGACGACGCCTATCGCACGGCCATCACCCTGAAACAGGCGGGTGTGGATGTTTTGCGCGTGGTTGACGCGCGCGACACGGCTGGTCCCCTGGCCGAGGAGGCGCGCCAGCTTGGTATCCGTGTTGATCCCGGCAAGGCCATCGCCAAGGTTAAGGGGGGCAAGCGGGTCAAGAAGGTTGCTATCTGCAATCAGGAAGGCATCGGGGGTGCTCGCGAAGAGGTTGAGTGCGACGCGGTTGCCATGTCAGGTGGCTGGTCTCCGGTTGTGCATATGTGGTCCCATTGTGGCGGCAAGCTGATCTGGGATGAAACCCAGGCCCATTTCCGTCCCGATCACTCGCGCCCGCCGCTGGGCGCGGACGGCGCAGGGTTTGTTGTGGCGGCTGGTGCCTCGAACGGCCCTCTGGCGCTGGGCGATGTGCTGACCGACGCGCAAGCAGCCGGCAAGGCTGCGGCCAAGGCTGCGGGTTTCAAGCCAAAAAATACCAAGGCACCTGTGGGTGAGACCACGGCCGAGGCTCCGATGGCGGCTGTCTGGCTTATGCCCGCCAATGCCGAAATTCAGTTGCGGATGAAATCCTGGCTGGACTTCCAGAACGACGTCAAAGTGTCCGATGTTCAGTTGGCTGCGCGTGAAGGCTATGAAAGTGTTGAACATACCAAGCGGTATACCACGCTGGGTATGGCAACAGACCAGGGTAAATTAAGTAATATAAATGGCTTAGCGATCCTTGCTGATGCGTTGGATTCAGAGATTCCCAAGGTGGGTACGACCACTTTCCGCCCGCCTTACACGCCGATCTCGCTGGCATCCATTGGCGGTGAGGCGCGTGGTGAGGTGTTCCAGCCAATCCGTCAAACCCCGTTGCATGACTGGCACGACAGGAACGGTGCCGATTGGGAGCCGGTCGGTCATTGGCGCCGGACATACGCCTATGTCCGCCCCGGTGAATCGGTGCATGACGCGGTCAATCGCGAGGTCAAGAACACCCGTGAAAACCTCGGACTTCTAGACGCCTCAACGCTGGGCAAACTGATTGTGAAGGGTCCGGATGCAGGCAAGTTCCTGGACATGATGTACACCAACATGATGTCCACGCTGAAGGTCGGCAAATGCCGCTATGGCCTGATGTGTTCGGAAAACGGCTTTCTGATCGACGACGGCGTTGTTGCCCGTATCGACGAAGATACTTGGCTGTGCCACACAACTACGGGTGGAGCAGAGCGCATCCATTCCCATATGGAAGAATGGCTGCAGACGGAATGGTGGGACTGGAAAGTCTATGTCGCCAACGTGACCGAGCAATACGCGCAAGTCGCCGTGGTCGGCCCCAACGCCCGCAATGTGTTAGAGAAGCTGGGCGGCTTGGATGTCAGCAAGGACGCGCTGCCGTTCATGGAATGGCGCGACGGTCAGATCGGCGGTTTCGACTGCCGCGCCTACCGCATCTCGTTCTCGGGTGAGCTGTCTTATGAGATCGCAGTGCCTGCGTCTCAGGGTCAGGCGTTCTGGGATGCTTTGATGGAGGCCGGAAAAGAGTTCCGCGTCATGCCCTACGGTACAGAATGTCTGCATATCTTGCGGGCGGAAAAGGGCTTTATCATGATCGGGGATGAGACCGACGGCACCGTGATCCCGCAAGATCTGGGGCTGCATTGGGCGCTTTCGAAAAAGAAAGAGGACTATCTGGGCAAGCGTGCCCATTCGCGCAGTCACATGTCCGATCCCGAGCGCTGGAAACTGGTCGGGCTTGAGACTGTGGATGGTTCTGTCATTCCCGACGGGGCTTACGCAGTGGGCGAGGGCGTCAACGCCAACGGTCAGCGCAACATGATCGGGCGCGTGACCTCGACCTATTACTCGGCTAATCTGGGCAAGGGCATCGCTATGGGGCTGATCAAGCACGGTCTGGACCGCATGGGTGAGATTGTCGAGTTCCCAGGCACCGACGGCAAATCCTACAAAGCAAAGATCGTGGACCCGGTCTTTTTCGACAAGGACGGGGAGAAGCAGAATGTCTGAACCCATCAGTGCACTGAACCACGTAAGCTTTGACGGCATCGCCAAGGTTGAAGAGATCGGTCTGCAAGGGATGATCACCCTGCGCGGAGATTTGTCGGACAAGGTTCTGGCCAAGGCGGTCAAGGACGCCACCGGGCAGAAAGTCCCCGTCCAGCGTGAGGCTTTGGTCAACGGGGATACCGGCGTTGTCTGGATGTCGACCGACGAATTGCTGGTGCTGGTGCCTTACCAAGAGGTTGAGACCAGACTGGCGGCAATGGCCAATGCCCTTAGCGGGACTCATGCGTTGGCCGTCAACGTCTCGGACGCGCGGGCGGTGTTCCGGATCTCAGGCGCCAGCGCGCGCGAGGTTCTGGGCAAACTGGCCCCGGTTGATCTGTCGCCAGAGGCATTCCAGCCCGGTCAAATCCGCCGCTCGCGTCTGGCGCAGGTTGCCGGGGCGTTCTGGATGGATGATGGGGAAACCTTGCGCGTTGTCTGTTTCCGTTCGGCTGCGGATTACGTGTTCAAACTGCTGAAAATCGCAGCCCAGCCGGGCAGTGAGGTTGGGGTTTACTGACCTAAGTCTGTTTGCCGACAACTAGAAGGCCGTCCGCATAGCCGGGCGGCCTGTTTGCAGTGTGTGTCATGTTGCCCACAGTAGGAAAAACCCGGACCCATTTTCCTCGGCGTCGTGTTTGTGCGAGGCACGTAAGCTTCTTATTGAGACATAAGAGCGCATAGGCAGAAATTCTCCTGCTTTACTTCCTCGTAGCGTGTACGTGGCAAAGGAAAGCCGTTACGTGCTGAAACCGTCATAAATCTGGAGAAGAGTAGAGTTTTGACCATTAAAAAAGTGCTGGCGGCAGGTTTGGCCGCTCTGATAATTACACCTCAAATCGCCGTTTCTGAAACTTATAAAGAAAGTTTCGAGTGTAAATTTGGACCTGGCCTTGTGAATCGCCCTACACCAACACGCGTGGTGTTCTCAGTGGATGAGTTTGGCCGTTCTGCTCTTTTGCATAGGGTTGATATCCCGAAAATCGACACGGGTGTTGGACCTGCTCGGATTAAGCGGGACACACCTAAGGTGTTGTCAATTGCTTGGGTGGGCCAAAACTATGTGTATTCCGCAAGTGGACGCACTTATGCAACAAATGAGTCGCGGTATGACGCTATTGATCTGCTCGATCTAGAGTTTTCGGTGATGTTGAATAGATCAACACTGAAAGCTACCGCCAAGTCAGCGACTTCTATTGCCTATGCTCCGCGAGACGGTTTCGCAAAGGGCGCATGTAAACCTATCACAACCCCGAATTCCTGATTGAGAGGACTAGTTTTGAAACTAATATCTTTAGCCATAGCCGTAGGGTTATGTGCAACGGCGGTACGGGCAGACGTCGTGAACTATGAGTGCGAACTTCACAGCATGGAATCGCGAGGATGGATTCCACCCAAAATGTTCATGAGTGTGGATGCTGCAAGCAAGAAGGCTCGGGTCTATGACGGGGCTATCCGTTCTTCGAATGAACTTGCTGGTCGCCCCGATGAAAAGCCTGCTGATGCAAAGTTCAAAGTGACGCGTAAAAGCCGATACCAGATGTCCTGGCGTGTTAGGCTGAGAGCCAATTCATCGCGCCGGTACAGAATTGCATACACGGCAACTCTGGACCCCCAAACCAATGCCTTCAAGGTGTCCGCTAGTTTCCCACAGGCCAATGTGACAAACCGTCCAAGCGGTGTCGGTGCATGCAAGCCTGTCTCGTCGCCAACCTTGTTTTAAGATGCAAGCTGGCTGGGTGGCCTTTCGGGTCACTCAGCCGGTCAGCAAAAACGTCTGAAACCCTTCAATCGCCGGGGTCTTCGTAAGACTATGCATTCCTTCGTCGGCACCAGTACTTGTTTGGCAGGACTGGTAAAAGGAAAGAAGACTAGCAAGCTCAGTCATGCGGTTTAACCGCTCATTTTCACTGATAAGCGGCGCATGGGTGGACAGGTACAATGCCGGACGGTGCTTTCTCAGAAACGGAATGAGTGTCGGCAACACGGCATATTCAGCCCCCTCGATATCCATCTTGACCAGTGACACGCGAGACAGGTCATTCACCGCCTCAAACTGATCCCACGCGATGGTCAGCGCATCTGTCCCGTGTACGCCGTCATGCAGCAGAGAGCTGGTGGAATCGCCCGGCTCCCCGCGGACCGACGCCATGCGGGCCACTCCGAATTGGTCTGACAGCGCCACACCAAAAGCCGAGACGTTGCGGATATCGTTCAGGTCCAGGTTCCACGCCAGATGGCGGAATGCGGTGGGGTCGGGTTCAAAGCACCAGACGTGACGCGCCTTACGGGCGCCGTACAGAACCGTTGGGCCGATCCATGCTCCAATATCAAGGTAATCGCGATCCGGCGACAGGAACTGGTCGAGCACAGCAAAGGTTTCCGGCTCCCACACGCCAGCGGAGGCTTTGCGCCAGAACTTGGAATGATAGGGATCCAGGCGGAATGGTTCGCCGTTCAGGTGCCCGGCATAGTATCCGCGAGCGCGGTAAAACATCTTGCGCGCCTGTGTCAGCATCGCGGACCTCCGGGTTTTGTGATCTCTGCCCTTGACCTACGGCCCTTGCCACAGCATTTAACCTGTGGAACCGCAACAATCATTTTCAACAGGGGGCCGAGATGGCTTTTGAACTTCCTGATCTTCCTTATGCACATGACGCGCTGGCAGCCAAGGGCATGTCCGCGGAAACATTGGAATATCACCACGATCTGCACCACAAGGCCTATGTCGACAATGGCAACAAGCTGATCGCCGGCACCGAATGGGACGGCAAGTCGCTGGAAGAAATCATCACCGGCACTTATGATGCGAATGCTGTCGCGCAAAACGGTATCTTCAACAACATCAGCCAGTTGTGGAACCACAACCAGTTCTGGGAAATGATGGGCCCCGGCGGCGCTGCCATGCCCGGTGAGTTGGAAAAAGCTCTGACCGAGAGCTTTGGCTCGGTTGACGAATTCAAGTCGCAGTTCAGCGCTGCAGGTGCCGGTCAGTTCGGCTCGGGCTGGGCTTGGCTGGTCAAGAACACTGATGGCTCGCTGGCCGTGACCAAGACCGAGAACGGCGTGAACCCGCTGTGCTTTGGTCAGACCGCGCTGCTGGGTTGCGACGTGTGGGAGCATTCGTACTACATCGATTTCCGCAACAAGCGTCCGGCGTACCTGTCGAACTTCCTCGACAATCTGGTGAACTGGGAAAACGTCGCATCGCGGATGTAATCCATTGACCCGAAGAGGGTTCATCAAGGGTCTGCTGGCGGTGACGCTGGCAGGCCTTTTCTGTTTGGGGTGGCTGTTTCTGGTATCGGCTTCGCGTTAGCAACCGACATCGAATGACTGCTTGGAGCCCTGAGCTATGGTTGCTCCGCTATACACCAATGGCAGCTATTGAGGAATGAACTCCAACCAACCTGCCGAGCCAGCGACAAACAAAAAACCAAGAAGCAGCGCTAACGCGACTACCCAATGGATGAACGTTTTCCACCGCTTTCCTTCCTTGGGGAACCAATTGAACTTACGCAGCCAACCCAGAATTAGGTCCATGAACATGAGTACGAACATGAAATGGCGAAAAAACAGGTAGATGAACAACACTCCGAGGATAACTCCGGCGACCGCGTTGGTCGGAACAATCTCCCAACTGTTTCCATTGGTCGAAGTGGTTATAGTTCTTTCCATCTTTTCCTTGCCTTTCGGGTCGCATCACTGACTATTCAAAAATCACATGAAAGCAATCGGATAGCGAAGTCGGACTTTTGAAAGCGGTATTTCTCTCCTGTTTCAGTGAAAGTCGGCTGCGAGCCCAAGGTGACAGTTTGACTAAACGATTGCTATGTCTCAAATTCTAGTAAGTTCGTTCTGAGAGGAAATTGCATTGTCGGACAGGAAATCGGATCAATTGAATGAGAAGATTGATGGTTTCGCCGAGAAGTACAAGTTTTGGCTTGTTATCCCGTTAGTGATTTCCAGCCTGATAGCATTCAAGAACTTGTATGTTGGGTTTGGTTTCCTGTTGTTCTTCGTTTTTATTTGGCTCTTTATTTGGGCAATTGAAAAAATACTGAACACCTTTAGTAGGTTGCTGCCAAAATCGCTAACTCAAGACCAACACAAAGCAATTGGTGAAGCAGGTGCCGCAACTCTGTTTTTGGGTGGATTTGCCATCATCGGGATTGTTCTGCGCAACGACAACTTTGTATCAGATTGGTTGCAGGGAAAGATGCCGGGCGAGATGAGCCTGGGATTCATCGATCCAGCATTTGCTGCAGTCGTTCTTCTATGTATTTGGGCATACACAGGATACCGCGTCAGCCGCTGAATTTAAGTCCGCTCTGTCCCGCATAACAGACTTTAGGCAAAAGCCCTTCGACAATGCTGAAGCGCCCCGGTGCCATCACCACTGGAGAAATCCTGCCGATGCGTCAACTTTCGAATTGAGACCTATTGTACCCCGCCCCGCAGTGCATAGCTAAGATGGGCGGAGGGAGAGAGCCGCAAACCACTAAGAAAACCGTCAGGCAACGCGCTGAATGACCTCGGCGCGTCTCGGGTGAGCTGTGCCTGATGGATGAGGGAAAGTCATACAAACCATAACAGGAGATCATGATGGTCGCACTTGCACAGGGAACATGGGTTGTCATAGCTGACGGGGAAAAGGCGTTGTTGATGGAGAATATCACCGACGCAGAGGACCCCAATCTGGTGGTCGTTTCGGTTGAGCAGAACGACGTGCCTAGCAACAAACCCTCGGATCGGGCGGGCCGCCGTCCGGATACAGGGCCCAACCAGAAATCGGCAGTCGAAGAAGCCAAATGGAAAACCCATGCGAAATCTCTGTTCGTGCAGGACCTGGCCAATCTGCTGAACCGCAAAGGTCTGAAGGGCGCGTATAAGCGGCTGGTTCTGGTCGCCAGTCCTCATGTGCTCGGGTTGCTGCGCAGACGGCTGCACAGCGAAGTGCTGAGCAAGGTAGTCGCCGAGGTTGATAAAACACTGACCAACCATCCGCTTCACAAGGTAGAACAGATACTGACAAGCCGTCTTAAGCCAGCGGTTTAAGAGATCACCAGACAGCGGGTGGGTTACTGCACCCGCTGCCTTTCAGTTCAGGACCTGACGCAAGGCTGCCATTGCAGTCTCAGGATCATCAACCCAGGTGATGAAGTCCGCCAGCGAAGTGTCTGCAAACCCGTGACCGATGACCTGCTGCACCAGTTCGCGCAACGGGTCCCAATATCCGTCCACATTCATGACCAGAATGGGTTTGTCATGCAGGCCAAGTTGCCGCCATGTCAGCGCTTCGAACAGCTCATCCAGTGATCCCGGGCCGCCCGGCAGGACCACTACTGCATCCGCGTTCATGATCATGACCTTCTTACGCTCGTGCATCGTCTCGGTGACCACGAAACGCGTCAGGTCTGTCTTGCCGACCTCGCGCTCCAACAGATGTACCGGGATAACGCCAAACGTGTCGCCTCCGGCCGCTTGGGCGGCGCGCGCAACCTCGCCCATCAGCCCCACATCACCGGCACCGTAAACAAGGCGCCAGCCTTCTTGCGCCAGCAACTGGCCAAATCTGTGGGCAGCTTGGGAATATGCGGAATTTGCACCATTGCGTGACCCGCAATACACACACACCGATGTCTGAGACACAATAGGGCTCCTCCGGGCTTGTATCTGGGCTTTTGACCCCTGATAGCGGGATTGATAGATTGGCTCAACCGTCAGGCAGAATGTGTTATAGCCAAAGCACTTGCGCTGCGGAGTGAAAGGAAGCACATGAACGCCGAGTCGGGAAGCGAAAGCTCTGGCATCTCCACCTGGTGGGTGATCGCGGGTGTTGTGATTATCGCAGGAGCTGGTGGGTTGTACTTGTCCGGCATCCTTGAAAGTGATCCGCAAGAGGCCGCACCGCAAGCGGATACCGCCACACCAACCGCATCGGATAGTGCTGAGACCACAACACCGGCCAACACAGTCGAGGCCAGTGAACCTGCGCCTGAAACGGGGTCCGATACCCCAGAGGTCGCAGTAGCCGAAGCGCCAACCAATCAGCAGGACACGTCGCCAGAAGACGTGGCGCAGGCAGCCGCACCCACGCTGGATCAGATATTTGTCGAACCGGATGGCAACGTGGTTCTGTCCGGCAATGCCGAACCAGGATCCGATGTGCGAGTGTTGCTGGACGGAGAGCAGGTACATAGTTTCACCGTCGACCCCAGCGGTCAGTTCGCCGAATTCGTATCGATCCCGTTCTCTGAGAATGCGCGTGGCTTAACTCTTGAGACCAGCGGTGATCAACCATTGCAGTCGGACGACTATCTGATCGCCGCATTGCCTGAACCCGCGCCCGCAGATGAATCTGTCTCGACCACTGATACGGCAGAGGCCGCGCCTGTCCCCAACAACCCTTCGCAGACAGAGAGCGCTGAGACGGCCCTACAGGCGACCGCGGACGATACCGAACAAGTGGCTGAGGCCGCACCCGAGGAAAGGGCGGAGGACCCACAGGATCAACAGGTGGCCATATTGCGCTCTGGTGAGGACGGGGTGGAACTTGTGCAGGCCCCAACCGTACAATCGCAGGCACCGGAACAGGTTGCGCTGGATACGGTCGGTTACTCCAGCACCGGCGACGTTGAGCTGACAGGCCGGGTTCCGGACGGCTCGGTCGTTCGGTTGTATCTGGACAACCAGCTTGTCGACGACCTGACCCCGACCGATGACGGCAAATGGCGCAGTGAGTTGCAGGGCATCGATCCCGGTATCTATAACTTGCGTGTGGATGAGGTCGCAGCCGATGGCACGGTCGTCAGCCGATTGGAGACCCCGTTCAAGCGCGAGCCTGTCGAGGTTCTGCGTGCTGCTGAAGCGCCCCAGACCACCGGAGAGGAGCCTCAGGCGGCGCCTATCCGCTCGGTTACCGTGCAGGAGGGCGACACCCTCTGGGCGATCTCGCGAGAGCGTTTTGGTGACGGTATCCTCTACGTGAAGCTGTTCGAAGCCAACCGGGATGCGATTCGCGATCCTGATCTGATCTATCCCGGTCAGGTTTTCACGTTCCCCGAATAAACCTTGCCTCTGGCCCTTCCGGGGGCAGGGGGCTATCTCTGACCGCAGACTAGGTACGTGATGAGACGGACAGCCCAGATGCAATCTGACGACATCCCCCAAACCGACGAGCGCAGTTCCGGCTGGCGTACGATCCGTAAAGTCGCTCCGTACTTGTGGCCCGAGGATGAGCCATGGGTAAAGCGTCGTGTAGTTTTAGCCATGTGTATGTTGGTCGTGGCCAAGCTGATCGCGGTCTATACGCCGATCCTGTACAAAGGCGCGGTTGACGGTCTGGCCGGCGAGGGTGTGCCGCCCCTGGCGCTGGGCGCGGTTGGGTTGACTGTGGCCTATGGCGTTGCGCGGATGATGACCGTGGGCTTTCAGCAATTGCGCGATGCGGCCTTTGCGCCGGTCGGTCAGCGCGCGCTGCGCGCTCTGGCGTTGGTGACGTTTCAGCATATCCATCAGCTTTCGATGCGTTATCACGTGACCCGCCGGACCGGTGGCCTGAGCCGCATTATCGAGCGCGGCGTGAAAGGTGTAGAATTCCTGTTGCGGTTCTTGCTGTTTTCCATCGGGCCGCTGATCCTTGAGCTGTTGTTGGTCGCGATCATCCTGATGTGGCTGTTCGATGTCTGGTATCTGGTCGTCGTGGCGGTGACCATCGCCCTGTATATCTGGTTCACCTTTGCCGTGACCGAATGGCGGGTGAAGCTGCGGCGCGAGATGAATGATCAGGACACCGAGGCCAACCAGCGCGCGATAGACAGCTTACTGAACTTTGAAACGGTCAAGTATTTCAACGCAGAAACCCGCGAAGCTGCGCGCTATGATGTGTCGATGAAGGCCTATGCCGGAGCAGCGCTTAAGACTGCCTATTCGCTGGCCTTCCTGAATTTCGGGCAGTCTTTCCTGATCACCTGCGGCCTGATCGGTGTAATGGTTCTGGCGGCGGTGGGGGTGCAGAACGGCACGTTGACCGTTGGCGATTTTGTTATGGTCAACGCCTACATGATCCAGATCACCGTGCCATTGAACTTTCTGGGTACGGTGTACCGTGAAATTCGCCAGTCGCTTGTGGATATGGGTCAGATGTTTGATCTGCTGGAACAACCCGCCGAGGTGACCGACAAGTCCAACGCCGCTGATCTGGCTGTGACCGGGGGTGAGGTGACGCTGGACAACGTCCATTTCGGTTATGATGCAGATCGGGAAATCCTCAAAGGTGTTTCTTTGACGGTTCCGGCGGGACAGACGGTGGCCATCGTTGGTGCCACAGGGTCAGGGAAATCCACCATTGGACGGCTGCTGTTTCGGTTTTATGATGTAACCGCTGGCGCACTGAAGATCGATGGGCAAGACGTGCGGGACGTGACGCAATCCAGCCTGCATGCGGCAATCGGTGTGGTGCCGCAGGACACGGTTCTGTTCAACGACACGATCCGGTACAACATCGCCTATGGCCGCGACGGGGCCACGCAAGAGGATGTCGAAGTTGCCGCCAGGGCTGCGCAGATTCATGACTTCATCGCCACGCTACCCGAAGGTTATGACACCACAGTGGGTGAGCGCGGGTTGAAACTGTCAGGCGGAGAAAAACAACGCGTCGGCATTGCACGTACCTTACTGAAGAACCCGCCGATCCTGCTGCTGGACGAGGCGACCTCGGCGCTGGACACGGATACCGAACAGGACATCAAGGACGCGCTGGCGCGGGCGGGCGAGGGTCGGACCGTTCTGACCATCGCTCACCGCCTCAGCACCATTGCCGAAGCGGATCGTATCGTAGTGCTGGAGCAGGGCGAAATTCTGGAACAGGGCACCCATGATGAGTTGCTGCAGCGTGAAGGCCGCTATGCCCAGCTGTGGAGCCGCCAGCAATCGGATGCGCAAGCTGCCTGAGCGGCGTTGCGGTCAGCCCGTGCTATTCTGACGAACACAAGCGAAAGGTGATGCCATGTCAAAACGCATACACGGCCTTGCGATCGCAGCGGCTTTTGCCCTGCTAATGCCTGCTCTGGCGGCGGCGGATCCCATCGTCGGCGTCTGGAAGACGGAACCGGATCGCAAGAACCTGACCTCTCACATCAAGATCACGGCCTGTGGAAAGAGCTTCTGTGGCCAGATTCAATCTGCTTATGACAGTTCGGGTAAAGAGGTTCAGACCCCCAATATCGGCAAAAAGCTGTTTTGGGATGTGTCCAGCCAGGGGGATGGCGCATACGGAGGCGGTGAGTTCTGGGTGCCGCTGATCAATGTTGATGCGGTGCCGCAAATGACCCTGCAGGGCGATACGCTCAAGGTTAAAGGGTGCGAACATCACCTGTGCGCGCATCAGACCTGGACCCGCCTTTAACGAAAAACGGGGCCGGTGAAGCCCGACCCCGCTTAATATTCATTCCGCAGCTTTCAACGGGGACCCCGGCGGCTGATCCGCGGTCGCGGTACGGTCAGGTTCGGCGGGTTGAAAAGTCGGGTCGTCGCTCCAGACAACCTCGGTCGTTTGGGCCTGTCGCGCAGCCTTACCAATCGCCATGTCCTGCGCAGCAATGCTGGATTTCCCGCCTGTGGCGCGTGCCACAAGCTTGCCCAGCCACACCGCATAGGTTGTCACCCACACCCGTAAGGCCAAGAACGCGGGCGTCAGGATCAGTGTCAGAACCGTTGCAACACCCAACCCGAAGACAACGGCCGTTGCCAGTTGTTTCCACCACAACGCGGTCGGGCTGTCGATGGAATACCCGCCGTTGATAAAGTCAAGAGACAGCCCGAACATCATCGGCGTCAGACCTGCCATTGTGGTCAGGGTGGTCAGCAAAACCGGACGAATGCGCGCCTCGGCCGTGCGGACAATCGCCTCGATCCGAGGCATATAGCGGCTATATTCCTGGTAGGTGTCGATCAGAACAATGTTGTTGTTCACCACGATCCCCGCAAGCGCCACAATCCCTGTCCCGGTCATGATGATCGAGAAGGGCTGTTCCATCAATATCATCCCAAGCAGCACGCCTGTGGACGACAGCACAACGGCCAGCAACACCAGAACCGAATTGTAGAACGAGTTGAACTGCGCCAGCAGGATGACGAACATCAAACCCAGCGCGCCCATGAACGCATTCACAAGGAACGCACCAGATTCTGCTTGATCTTCTTGATCGCCGGTCCATTCCCAGCTGATGGTGTTGCCGAATGGCGTGGTGTTCAACCATTCGGTCAGAACCGCAATCCGTTCGTTCGGATTGATAAGCGAGATCAGCGCGTCGCCGGACGTCATCGCCGTACGCAAGTCATCCACATTGTCGGCGCCGGTCATCAGTACCAGTTCGAAATCGGCACCACCGGGGCCTGTTAGAACCGTGCCTGTCGAGGTGTACCCTTCGGTGACTGCACGCACGACGGCAAGGCGTTGTTCCGTCCCATCCGGGTTGGTAGTCACAACTTTGCTGAGGCCAGGTTCGACATCAGCCTTAACGTCGTAATAACGCTGTTGGTCGACCCTGTTGATCTCGGCCAACTTGGCCACGGGTTGGCGCGTTACGAAGTTCGACAACGGCACCAGCCCGTCCAGCGTGCGTACCTTGAGCGTATCAAGGGTGGACAGAACCCGATCCTGATCGGGAAGGCGCACACGTATCTCGATCTCTTCATCCACGTTGTCGGGCCGCATTTCACCCAGCAATAGGCCGCGTGTGACCAGCTGTACCATCGCGCCTACGGTGGCCACATCCGCGCCAAAGCGGCCTGCCTTGGCCACATCGACGTCGATCTGCCAGTCGATGCCGGGCAGGGGCAGGGTGTCTTCGATCGTAATCAAACCCGGAGTCGTGTCGAACATCTCACGCGTGGTTATGGTGGCTGCTGTCAACTCCTCCCAACTGTCACCTTTGATCCGAAGGTGAACGGGTTTGGCAGAGGCCGGGCCCTGTTCCAGGGGCAGGATCTCAACCACAATGCCGGGCAACGTCGCCAGTTCCGCATTCAACTGGTCCAACACAAAGTCACCATCGTAATCCGGCGCAATGGTCTGACGGTCAAGCAAACCGCCAAGGATCGGTTCCGAGATATTCGGGCGATCCTCCCATGGGATGATCTCGAACTGCACCCGACCAACCGTGTCCGCCGGGGCTTGCGCGCCGCCATTGTTTTGGTCCAATCCGCCTTGTCCGGCAAAGGAAAAGACATTGATCACCGCAGGGTGCGCGCTGATGATCTGCTCGGCGGCCAGCACCATTTCGTCCTTTTCGGTCAGCGATAGGTTGCCGCGCGCACGGACATAGGCCGTGGCCTGTTCCGGCTCGCTTTCGACAAAGAATTCGACACCGCGCGATTCCTGCGGAAACCAAACAAACGCGACGAAGTAAACAAGCCCAAAGACAGTGGCGATTGATACAACCGGCATGATCGGATTGCCGACCAGAAACCTGATTACTACGCCAACAACAGTGTGTTCACGTGCAGAATGGACGTGCTGATCCGGCGCGCGTTCGATTTTTGCAGCACTCAGTGTGACTGACCCGGCAAAGGCCCCGAACAGGAACAGCAAGGCGCCGAATACCACGCCTCCGGATGCGCCTTCCGGCATCAGGTATCCGGGGTTCAGCATCTGCATGGCACCCAGGAAAATCAAATACAAAGACGGGGGTACCATCACCGCCCGCACCCACCACGGGGTACGCCCGCGCAACAAGGTTGAGGTCCGGTCGAACACGCGGCTGAGGCGACCGGATACACCGCCCATCACGGGCAGATAGATCAGCGCCACGATCAGCGAGGCGGACAGCACGAAGATCAGTGTGACGGGCAGCATCCCCATGAACTCACCCGGAACACCGGGCCAGAACAGCATGGGCAGGAAGGCGCACAGCGTGGTGGCTGTCGACGAAACGATGGGCCAGAACATCCGCTGGGCGGCCTCGACATAGGCGTGCATCGGGCCGACGCCATCCTTGATGCGCTTGTCAGCATATTCGACGACCACAATGGCGCCGTCGACCAACATCCCGACGGCCAGGATCAATCCGAACATCACGATGTTGGAAATACTGACCCCCATGACGGCAAGAAACGCAAAGCACAACAGGAACGAGGTCGGGATTGCAAAACCCACCAGCAACGCGGCACGCGTGCCCAATGAGGCCAGCACCACAATCATCACCAGCGCAATAGCGGTCAGTACCGAGCCTTCCAGCTGTCTGACCATCGAGCCGACAATGCGACTTTGGTCATTTGACGTGCCAAGCTCGATTGCGGCCTGCATCTCGGGCGGCCATTTGGCTTTGGCCGCGTCTATGGTCGTTTTGACCTCATCGACCGTGTCGATCAGGTTATAGCCTTTGCGTTTGACCACCTGCAGAGCAACCGTCGGTTCGCCGTTAAAGCGGGCAGTGCCTTCGCGGTCTTCAAAGGTATAGTTGATCTGGGCGAGTTCTCCCAACGTCACGACACGGTCGCCGTTGACCTTGACCGGCAACCCATAGACGTCCTGCGTGGTTTTGAATGACGATGGTATCTTGACCGAGAAGGTGCCTTGTTCAGTTTCGACCTCACCAGCCGCAATCAACTGGTTGTTGTTCTGCACGACCGTGATCAACTCACCTGCGGTGACGTTGTAGGCTTCCAGCCTCAGAGGGTCGATGATGACCTCAAGCAACTCGTCTCGGTTACCAGCGATACCGGCTTCGAGCACCGAATCCATCGCTTCCAGATCGTCCTGCAAGTCTTTGGCCACGCGCGCCATTGTGCGTTCGGGCACTGCGCCGGTCAAATTCACGATGACGATTGGGAATTCAGAAAAGTTGATCTCAGTCAGCGAATATTGCTCGGCACCTTCGGGGAAATCAGCCTGCGCACTGTTCATGGCGTCGCGTACATCCGCCATGATCGCGGTTTTGTCCCAGCCGAAATCGAACTCCAGCGCCACGCCAGCATACCCTTCTGCGGCGGTCGAGGTCATCTCTTTCAGGCCGTCCAGATCCGCCAGTTCGGTTTCCATCGGTTTGACCAGAAGGTTTTCCGAATCCTCGGCAGAGATGCCGGGGAACTGGACGGAAACGAACAGGGCCGGAATCTCAATATCCGGCTCACCTTCTTTGGGAAGGCCAACATAGGCGAACCCGCCGACAATCAGTGAGATCACCACAAAGGCGATAACCATTCGGGCCCGGCCAGCGGCCCAACTGACGATACCGGTCATTGTTGAGCTTCCCTATAGGTTGGCACTACTTTGACGCCTTTGGTGACAAACTCGTGCCCGACGACGATGATGTCGACCTCTTCCGGCAACCCGTCGACCCAGACGCCTTCGGCTGTGTCGCGTAGCAGGCGGATCGGCATAAAATCCACGACATCGCCTTCGCCAACCGTACGGACGCCAACCTGACCTTCGTTGTTCAGGGTCAGGGCAGATTGCGGTAGCATATGTGCTTTTGTGCCCTCGGCCGCGATGCGGATATCGGCGGTTTGGCCGTCACGAATGGCCAGATCGGGGTTCGGGACGGTGATTTCGACTTCGAAGGTGCGGGTGGTTTCATCTGCTGACCGGCTGAGGAAGGTCACCAGACCCGCAACCTGCGGACCTGTGATCAGATGCGCCGAAGCCTCAGAACCAACGACAACCCGGTTGACTTCGGCCTCGGGCACAAACCCAACCAGCTTGATGGGATCCAGTTGAATCACGGTCGCACATAGCGATCCCGGCTGCATCAGGCTGCCCAATTCGGCGGTGTCGCTTTCCAGCAGGCCCTTAAAGGGCGCTTCGATGGTTTGACGCTCGATCTCTCGTTGCGCGGCTTCGACTTCAGCCGATGCGGCTTCGATTCCGGCGCGGGTGGCTTCAAGCCCTGCCTCGGCGGTTTTGATGCCGGCCTCAGCGGACCGCATCGCCGCTTCGCTTGAAATCCTGCGGGTTTCCGACCCGAAACCCGTCTCCGACAGCTTGTTGGCCGCTTTCAGGTTGATCTCGGCTTCGGCAACCAGCGCATGGGCTTCCTCCAGACGGGCCTCGGCCTCGGGGACACGGCTTTTGGCCTCAAGCTTGCCTGCCATCGCTTCGGCCAGACTTGCCGGGCGGGTGCCTGGATCCAGCTCGCACAGCAGGTCGCCCGGTTCGACAAATGTGCCTTTACGCTTGGGTTCCGAGATCACGGTCGAGGTCGTCTCGGCCAGAACCTCAACCTGACGATTGGCCTTGGTCTGACCGCGCAGCAGCACCGCGCTGTCAATTTCCTGTGCAGATGACCTAAGGGCAACTACACCCATAACGGCCTGATCGACGGGATCGTTCCCACCAGATTCTGTAGCAGAGGCGGTATCCGACTCTCCTTCGCCGCGACCCGCGAAGGCGAAAAGGGCGTCTCGTTCAAAGACCAAAAAGAACAGGGCGACAACCACCAAAATCGCATTCACGAATGAAATCAAACGCATACAGAATATCTCCCAAAATTCTTCGCCGACTTTTCAACGACGTGCATGCCTAAAAATGGGGGCACGAATGTCCCTTTTCCATACTGAACTGAATAGTTCGGTTCAAATTTTTGCGCAAGGGTCGCTTGCCGCCGCGGAAATGTACGAATTCGAACCCTTGGCTTAATCAAGGCACCGGGGTATGACATGGCGCTAAATAGCAGAATACAGCCCAGGGAGCGGGGATGAGCGACACCGACAGTTTTATTGAAGAGGTGACAGAAGAGGTCCGCCGTGACCGTCTGTTCCTGTTGCTTCGCCGTTGGGGGTGGATTGGTGTTCTGGTGGTGGTTCTGATCGTTGGCGGAGCCGCGTTCAATGAATTCCGCAAAGCCCGGACCACCGGTCAGGCTGAAAGCCTTGGGGACGCGATCCTTGGTGCGCTGGAACAGAACGACTCGGCCGAACGCGCCGCGGCGCTGTCCGGTGTTGATGCGGCAACGCCCGGTGGGGATGCGGTTCTGAACATGCTGCTGTCTTCTTCACAGATTGAGGCCGGATCCCGTCAAGAGGCGGTGGACAGTCTGAACGCCATTGCCGTTCAGGGCGACCTGCCGGACATCTATCGCGCCATTGCATCCTTCAAGGCGTTGTTGCTGCAATCCGAATCCATGCCGGTGGCTGATCGTCGCCAGCAATTCGAAGCTTTGGCTGCGCCAGGTGCTCCGTTGCGGTTGCTGGCCGAGGAACAACTGGCCCTGATCGACGTCTCGGAAGGAAAAGTTGATTCGGCCATCGAACGTCTGCAAGCAATGCGTCAGGACGCAGAGATCGGTGTGGATCTGCAACAACGTGCAGCACAATTGATTGTCGCGCTTGGCGGCGAACCGGAACCGCTGGTGGCCCAGCAGGGTTGATCAGGCGGCGGAAATAATGACAGGCGAGTTCGGAGTATCATGGTGACAAGTCTTTTCTCCCGCATTGGATTGTCGGTTGCGGCCGTTTCACTGACCGCGCTTGCCGCCTGTCAGGAACCCGAGGTTATTCTGCCGGGCGCGCGTGAAGACATTCGCCCTGCATCTGACACCGAGACCGTAGAGACGCGCGGCGCAAAACCGATCAGCCTTCCGGCGCAGAAGACTAATGCCAGCTGGTCGCAAAGCGCTGGCACACCGGCCTTCCGTACGACCAACGCTGCGCTGCGTGCCACGCCGCAGCGGCTGTGGTCTGCCTCGATCGGCAAGGGCGATTCACGCAAGCAACGGATTACGGCTGAACCGGTAGTGGCGGGGGGGCTGATTTATACGCTGGATTCCGGCGCGACTGTTTCTGCGGTGTCACCGCAGGGGCAGGTCGCGTGGAACACGAACCTGATCCCTGCAACAGACGGCGACGCGGATGCGACCGGCGGCGGCATGGCCTATTCCAATGGCGTACTTTACGTCTCGTCCGGGTTTGGGCGACTGACTGCACTGGACGCCAAGACCGGCGCGATCCGGTGGCAAAAGCGCCTGAATGCAACCGGCAGCGGCGCGCCGCTGATCAGTGATGGGCTATTGTATCTGGTTGCCGGGGACGAAACCGGCTGGACCATCGACACCAAGGATGGTCGCATCGCCTGGCAGATTGAAGGCACGCCCAGTGTCGGAAACGTTCTGGGCGCTCCGGCCCCGGTCATCGCATCGGAATTTGCAGTCTTTGCCTTTGGTTCGGGTGATATCGCCGCAACCTTCAAGCGCGGCGGTATTCGCCGCTGGAACGCCTCGGTCGCGGGTGGGCGTCGCGGGCGTGCAGCTGCTCAGATTGTGGATGTCACCGGTGGGCCGATGGTTGTTGGGGACACGATCTATATCGGCAACCACTCTGGCCGGACCGTCGCGTTCGACGCTGGCTCGGGTGAGCGGAAATGGACAGCGGATGAAGGCGCTGTTGATACGGTCTGGGCTGCAGGCAACAGCATCTTCCTGATCAGCGACCGCAGCCAACTGGTGCGGTTGGACGCCTCAGATGGCTCAATCGTCTGGGCGCAGGACTTGCCGGGCTTTGTCAAAGACAAGCCCAACAAACGCGGTCCGATCTTTGCCCATTATGGCCCTATCCTTGCGGGTGGACGCATTGTGATCGCATCAAATGACGGTTATTTGAGGTTCTACAATCCGGTTGACGGCGCGCTGGTTCACCGTGCCGAAGTGCCTGGCGGCGCGACAACGGCCCCGGTTGTGGCAGGGCAGACGCTGTACGTCGTTTCCACCAAAGGTGATCTACACGCTTTCCGTTGACGACAAGATGCGCTAAAGGGCGCGTCTGAGTCTTGAAAGTTGAGTATCATGTCGCTGACCCTCGCCATCGTGGGGCGCCCCAATGTGGGCAAATCCACCCTGTTCAACCGCCTTGTGGGCAAACGTCTGGCCCTGGTCGATGACCAGCCCGGCGTAACGCGTGATCTGCGCGAAGGCGAAGGACGTCTGGGCGATCTGCGCTTTACCGTGATCGACACCGCCGGGCTTGAGGACGCAACCGACGACAGCCTTGAGGGTCGTATGCGCCGTCTGACCGAGCGTGCGGTAGACATGGCAGATGTCTGTCTGTTCATGATCGATGCCCGTACGGGGCTGACACCCACCGATGAGATGTTTGCCGAGATCCTGCGCAAACGGTCCAAGCACGTGATCCTGGCCGCCAACAAGGCCGAAGGCAACGCAGCCGATGCCGGTGTGCTTGAGGCCTATAATCTGGGCCTGGGTGAGCCTGTCCGCCTGTCGGGTGAACACGGTGAGGGGATGACCGACCTTTATGCCCACCTGATGCCACTGGCCGACGCAGCCGAAGAGCAGGCGGTGGATGAAACCCCCCAAACCGACATCGAACTGGACGAGGATGGAGAGGGTGAGTCGCCTTTGATCTCCGCTGCGAAACCGCTGCAAGTGGCGGTTGTCGGACGCCCGAACGCGGGCAAGTCTACTCTGATCAATAAGATCATTGGCGAAGAACGCCTGCTAACCGGCCCTGAGGCCGGGATCACGCGCGATGCCATCAGCCTGCGCCTTGACTGGGCAGACCCCGATGGGGGCAGCACGCCGATGCGTATTTTTGACACGGCTGGCATGCGCAAAAAGGCCAAAGTACAAGAAAAGCTGGAAAAGCTGTCCGTCTCAGATGGGTTGCGGGCCGTAAAATTTGCCGAGGTTGTGGTGGTTCTGTTGGACGCTGCCATTCCTTTTGAACAGCAAGACCTGCGCATCGCCGATCTGGCTGAACGGGAAGGCCGCGCCGTTGTCGTGGCCGTCAACAAATGGGACATCGAAGAGGACAAGCAGGACAAGCTGCGCGACCTCAAAGAGTCGTTCGAGCGCCTGTTGCCGCAACTGCGGGGCGCCCCTTTGATCACCGTATCGGCCAAGACAGGCCGGGGGCTGGAACGGCTGCGCGCCGCCATCCTGCGCGCCCATGATGTCTGGAATCGTCGCGTCCCCACGGCAGCACTGAACCGTTGGCTGACAGCCATGCTAGAGCAGCACCCGCCACCAGCACCGCAGGGCCGCCGGATCAAGTTGCGTTATATGACGCAGGTCAAGACCCGCCCGCCGGGATTTGTGGTCATGTGCTCGCACCCCGACAAGATGCCCGAAAGCTATTCACGCTATCTGGTCAACGGTCTGCGCGAGGTGTTTGACATGCCCGGAACGCCCATCCGCCTGACGTTGCGCGGGCAGGGCGACAAGAACCCGTATAAGGGCCGGCGCAAGAAAAACGCCGGTGCCTTGGCAAAACATCTCAAGGGCAGGGCGTAACTGCGCCAATTTTCAGCATTTTAAGCTCAGGGGCGTGACACTCCCCTGACTGCGCGCTAGCATTCACTGGCGTGCATCTGTTTTCGCGCGCGCTGCATGTATGCGGGCGTTCCGCACTTGATTTTGAAATCACATTGAACCGGGCCATCGTAGGAGCGGACTGGATGGATCTGAGGGAATACACTCGACTATACGCGGTGCAGGACAACAGATTGGCCGCGATAAGCTATTTTGGAACTTTTGCGGTGTATTTCACATCGCTTGCGCTTGCGATTTCTTATGTGGATCGGTGGTATATCATGATCCCCGCAGGGATAGCTTTTGCCTTTTCCGCTGTGCGCCTTTATGTGCTGCAACACGATTGCGGCCATCACTCCCTGTTTGAAACCCGTCTGCAGAATGAATGGGCCGGGCACGGTTTGTCGCCCTTCACATTTGCCCCGTTCGAGGTGATGAAACAGAACCACAATCTGCACCATACCGGGATCGGTAATCTGGAACATCGCGAAACCGGTGAAATCCACACCATGACGGTGCGGGAATGGAATGCTGCAGATTGGAAAAGCCGATTGTTTTACAGGCTTTACCGCAATCCATTCATCCTAGTACCGTTGGGATCGTTGTTCACCTACTTCATCCGCTACCGCTGGCCCAAGAACACGGTGCGCTTTGGCGTGACGGGGGTGCTGTTGCATAACCTGTCCATCGTAGTCTTCCTTGGGCTTCTGTATCTGATCGCCGGGTCCACCGGTATTGTGGTCTGGTTGATCTTTTCCTTTCTGGGCGGAATGCTGGGCGTGTTCCTTGTCTACCTGCAGCACAATTTCGAGGATACCTATTGGGACCGACGTCCTGATCTGAACCCGCAACTGGCTGCGCTGCAGGGATCATCGGCACTGGATTTCGGATGGTGGTTTGACAATGCGGTGGCTTGCATCACGTTGCACGACATCCACCACTTTAACGCGCGCATCCCGTCCTATCGGCTGCGGGCGTGCCATTATAACCTGCCGCCCGAATACACGCCGCGCCGGATCAAGTTCCCCGAGGCCGTGGCGGCGCTAAACTTGAAGCTATGGGATGAGGACGCCAAACGACTTGTTCCATTTCCCAAAAAGAACCGCACCGGTAATCTGGCCCATAGCAACTAACGCTCAGGGGCCAATGGGCTAGCCGGTGGCTTGCAAATGCGTATATCGACTGTATATACGAAACGACAGGGAGAGAAAGGAAGGACTCGTAATGACCGCAGTGACGACCGTTAAAGGGGTGGGTGAGACGCTTGCAAAAGCGCTGGCTGCCAATGGCTTTAATACCGCTGAAGCCATCGCCAAGGCTAAACCCGCAGACCTGGTCAAAGTCCCCCGCATTGGTGCGGCGCGTGCACTGGTGCTGATTGCCGCAGCAAAGACCGCGATTGCGGCCAAGCCGACAGCCGCGAAACCGGCCGCAGCGAAACCAACGACCCGCCGCGCGCCTACGCGAAAGACCTCTGCAGCGAAAGCTGCCGCCGCTAAACCTGCCGCAGCAAAAACCTCGGCTGCAAAACCTGCGGTCAAGAAACCGGCTGTTGCAAAGCCCGCGACCCGCAAACCAGCTGCGCGGAAAACCGTAGCGGCCGCTGCCGCCGACAAGCGTGCCGCTGCCGCCGCTGAAAAAAGCGCTGCCGAGGCTGCCCGTAAGGCGGCCGAGGAAAAAGCTGCGGCCGAAGCCGCTGCCGCCAAGGCCCGTAAAAAAGCCAAAGCCAAGGCAAAGGCTGAAAAGGCCGCCAAGAAGCTGCAGGAAATGGAGGCCGCGTTCTCGAAAGCCAAGGACAAGGTGAAGGCCAAGTCTAAAAAGGACAAGAAGTCCAAGAAGGACGACAAGAAAAAAGACCAGAAGAAGAAAGACGGCAAAAAGAAAGACAAAAAGAAGGATAAGAAAAAGGCGAAGAAGTAAATCTTCTCCGCCTTCAAGTGTTTTTCGAAACCGGCGTCGCGCTCTGCGTGCGCCGGTTTTCTTATGCCAGCGTGCCGTCCAGTTGCAGCGTCAGCTTGCCGCCCAGATAGGGGGCCAAAACGTTTGGCAATGTCACGGTTCCGTCTGCGTTTTGGCCATTTTCCAGAACAGAGATCAGACACCGACCAACGGCCAACCCAGATCCGTTCAGGGTGTGAACGTATTCCGGTTTACCACCGCCTTCGGGGCGGAAACGTGCGTTCATGCGGCGGGCCTGAAAGTCACCGGTGGTCGAGACCGAGCTGATCTCGCGGTAGGCATCCTGCCCGGGCAGCCAGGCTTCGATGTCATAGGTCCGGCGTGCGCCAAAACCCATATCGCCGGTGCACAGAACCACTGTGCGGTAGGGGATGCCCAGTTGTTCCAACAGATCTTCGGCGCAGCGCAGCATGCGCTTTTGTTCTGCGTCTGACTCATCTGGGTGCGTGACCGAGACCATTTCGACCTTTTCGAACTGATGCTGTCGCAACATCCCGGCTGTGTCCTTACCGGCGCTGCCCGCTTCGGACCGGAAACAGACAGTATGCGCGGTCATGCGGATGGGCAGGGCGCTTTGGTCCAGAATGTCACCCGAAACAGAATAGGTCAGCGTCACTTCGGACGTTGGAATCAGCCACCAACCATTGGTGGTCTGGTAACTGTCCTCGCCAAATTTCGGCAGCTTGTCCGTGCCGTACATGGCTTCATCGCGGACCAGAACCGGAGTCAGCATTTCGGTCAGACCGTTCTTGTCGATATGCGTATCGATCATGAACTGCGCCAGCGCCCGGTGGATTCGGGCGACACCTTTGGACAGGTTCACAAACCGACTGCCGCTGGTTTTGGCTGCAGTCTCAAAGTCCATCGCTGCGGCCACGGCCGGGATGTCGTAATGTTCCTTGGGTGCGAAATCAAAAGCGCGCGGCGTGCCCCAGCGATTGACCTCGACATTGTCGTCCTCGTCTGCGCCTTCGGGCACGTCCTCGGCTGGGATGTTGGCGATACGAGCCAGTTGATCGGTCAGCAGCGCGTCCAGATCCTTGGCCTCGGTTTGCATCCGGGCAATCTCGGCTTTTTTGTCGGCGACCAGTGCGCGCAGGCGCTGGAATTCGACCTCATCGCCGCGGCCTTTGGCGGCGCCAACCTCTTTCGAGGCTTTGTTCTGCTCGGCCTGTGCGGTCTCAGCCGCCAGAATCTTGGCCCGGCGACTTTCGTCCAGCCGCAGCAATTCTGACGACACCGACGCGTCCCCACGGCGCGCAAGGGCGGCGTCGAAGGCGGCGGGGTTTTCGCGAATAGCGCGGATGTCGTGCATGGTTCAGATCCTTAAACATGTGAATCACTGCAGCCGCTTATGCACCATCTGAATGGCAGGGTGTAGCACGCGTTTGAAATTACACCTACTTGTCCAGATCTTCCTCGGTTTGGTGCGCCAGATGACCGTCCCAGTCTTCGGCCGGGATTTTTGGCTCTGGCGGATCAGCGATGTAAGAGGGCGTCATGATCTGTACATTGTTCTCGTTGAACACGGCCACGATGTTACGGTGCAGGTCCGAGCGAATCTTCGGAATGATGCTGCCGCGTGTCGAATACCCGTTGATCTGATAGTTGATCGCGTAATCCGCCAGAGCAGTCCACAGAACAAACGGCTCGGGCTTGGCCTTGATGCCTTTGGTGCGATTGGCGGCCTCGATCAGCATGGCCTCAATCTTGTCCGAGGGTTCCTCATAGCCGATGCCCACGGTCGTGTGCAGCAACAGCCCGCTGCCATCTGTTTTCTTTGAAAAGTTTACCACATCCGAGTTCATCAGCTGGGCATTCGGAATCGAGATCAACTCATTCTTGATGGATTTCAGGTGCGTTTCCATCAGCTTGATCTGCACCACATCGCCTATGTGTTCTCCGATCTGAATGCGGTCCCCGATTGAGGTTGAGCGGCGATAGATCACGAACAACCCTGCCAGCATGTTTGATACGACCGAGTTTGCACCCAGCGACAGCATGGCACCCACAAGAATAGTCAGTCCCTGAAAAGCGGCTGAGTCGGACCCGGGAATATAGGGCACCGCAAATACCAGAGCGATCATGATAACAACGACACGGGCGATATTGAAGGTTGGATTCACCCAGTGCTTTTCGAAATCCCCCAGATCAAATGTTCCGGCCTCAACCGCGTCAAAGAACACGCGCATGCCTTTGATTACATACATCGTGACCCAGGTGATCAGGACCAGCATGATTAGGTTGGGGATATAGCTGATGATGCCCTGAAAGATCACAAGTACGGGTTCTGTCAGATAGGTTAGCAGCAGCTGTGCGAAATATCGGGTTTCAGCGAAGGAAAGCAGGACAAAGGACAGATAGTAGTAAAAGCCCAGAAAGAAGATGATAAGCAGAACGAAGTTCAACCCATACCGGACCAACGCCGCAATCGCCTCGGCCTGAACGCTTTTTGCGGTGGCCGTCTCTACATCCTTCAGGTGACGTTTGACAAATTTCAGGGTGCGTCGCCGGATGCTGCGATGTAGCCATAGGATTGTTACAACGAAGACTATGAAGCCAAAGGTCCAGCCCGCCGCTTCAATGGCACCGGATACGCGCGCCTGCTCGGTTCGGTTGGCCCGGTAGGCGATGATCGCCTCTTCGATGGCCTGACCGTGCAAGAAGCTGAGAACATCGAGCTCCATCTGATCCAGCTCGGCGTCCGCTTCGGTGACAATCGTGACCTGGACGTCATCCGCCAGAATAAGCGTACCCAGCTCGGTGTCTTCAAACACAATCGCGACGGTTGTGCTGGTAGAGGCCTCTGCGACTTCAATGATGGCGTCCTGCACCCGTTCGACGCGGTCGGATGCCGGCAGCGCGCTGGATCCACGCAGAAAGAAAAGCGTCTCGCCGTCGACAATGACTGGGGCTTTGAACGTTTCGGACTGTTCCTCGTCCACACGAAGGTCTTCAGCGATATCCTGCGCTGCCGCCGCAAAGGGCAGAGTGATCCACAAGACCGCAACAAGCAGTCGGGCAACCATGCCAAAGGATTGAAAAAATTGCGTCATTGGACCTCCCGCTGTTCAACTATATCCGAGCGGGCCTATCTTCCTAGGGGGTAACTGAACCGGCGGTCCTAAACTTTGGAAAATATGGAACACCCGCCACAGGTAACGGTGTTTTCCAAAGAAAAAATTCGATGCGCCGCCTGTCCTTGCAAACAGGCATTTCAAAGAATAGGTTCTCGCCAAATTTGCGGAGACTTCCGCATCTCCAAAACAAAAGGAATATCCTATGGAAGGTGGCGCAATCGCCCAGTTTCTCCCGCTGGTTCTGATCTTCGCGATCATGTACTTCCTGCTGATCCGTCCGCAGCAGAAAAAGATGAAACAACATCAGGCAATGGTCGAGGCCGTGCGCCGAGGCGATCAGGTTGTCACCCAGGGTGGGCTGATCGGCAAAGTGGCCAAGGTTAAGGAAGGCGACAACGAGATCGAGGTCGAGATCGCCGAAGGCGTCAAGGTTCGTGTGGTCAAATCGACCATCGCGCAGGTTTTGAATAAGACCGAGCCTGCGAAGTAACTTCGCGCTACAATTCCTTGAAAAGGCAGGGTAATGCTGCAAATTGATACCTGGAAGCGGGTTCTGATCTGGTCGGTCTGCGTGATCGGCCTGCTGATGGCCCTGCCGAATGCGTTTTACACGCGCGTTGAGCAATCAAACGATGCCAAGGCCGAGATCGAGCTTGGCATCGACACTCCCGAGCTGCAGTCCGAAGCGGCGCAATGGCCGAACTGGCTGCCATCTTCGCTGGTCAATCTGGGCCTTGATCTGCGCGGCGGTGCGCATCTGCTGGCCGAAGTGAAGGTCGAGGATGTTTACGAATCCCGCATGGAGGCGATGTGGCCGGAAATCCGCGATGCACTGCGCGATGAGCGCGCCACCGTGGGCACAATCCGCAAACAAGAGTCGGCCCCAGACGAGATTCGCGTGCGCATCAGCCAGCCCGAGGGCATGTCCCGCGCGCTGGAGGTTGTGCGCGGACTAGCCCGTCAGGTACAGACCCTGACCGGCGTGGGGGCAACCGATATCGAAGCCCGCGCCGAAGGTGAGACCATTGTGGTGCAGCTGTCAGAGGCCGAAAAGCTGGCCTCGAACGATCGCACCGTACGTCAGTCGCTGGAAATCATCCGACGCCGGATCGACGAGGTCGGCACGCGAGAACCTACGATTCAGCGCCAAGGTGCAGATCGTATCCTGATCCAGGTGCCGGGCATCGGCAGTGCGGGTGAGCTTAAAGAGATCATCGGAACAACAGCGCAGCTGACCTTCAACCCGGTTGTGCGGCGCGGTACCGATCCAGACGCAGTGCCGGGAGTCGGCGAAGAAGTTGTACCGTCAATTGATGAATCCGGCGTTTTCTACACGTTGGATTCAGCCCCCGTCGTAACCGGCGAGGAGCTGGTGGATGCGCAGCCTGCGTTTGACCAAAACGGTCGTCCGGCGGTCAGCTTCCGGTTCAACACGTCTGGCGCGCGCAAATTCGGCGACTATACGCTGGAAAACATCGGGGCTCCGTTTGCCATTGTTCTGGATGACGAGGTGATCTCGGCTCCGGTGATCCAAAGCCATATACCGGGCGGATCGGGCATCATCACCGGCAACTTCACCGTTGAAGAAAGCACCAACCTGGCCGTGCTGCTGCGCGCAGGCGCATTGCCCGCCGGGCTAGAGTTCCTCGAAGAACGCACCATCGGCCCTGAATTGGGGCAGGACAGTATCGACGCGGGCAAAGTGGCCACCATCGTGGCTTTTGTTGCGGTGCTGGTGTTCATGGCGCTCAGCTATGGCTTGTTCGGTGTCTTCGCCAACATCGCGCTGATCATCAATGTTGGCTTGTTGTTCGGTTTGCTGTCGCTGATCGGTGCCACGCTGACCTTGCCGGGGATCGCGGGGATTGTTCTGACGGTGGGTATGGCGGTGGACGCCAACGTGCTGATCTTTGAACGTATCCGCGAGGAACTGAAATCCGCCAGAGGACCAGCCCGCGCGATTGAGCTGGGCTATGAAAAGGCGCTGTCGGCTATTCTTGATGCGAATGTGACCACATTCATCACCGCGGTGATCCTGTTTGCCATGGGCAGCGGCCCCGTACGCGGCTTTGCCATTACGCTGGGTCTAGGCATTCTGACCTCGGTCTTCACCGCGATCTTCGTGACGCGTCTGATGATCGTTCTGTGGTTCGAACGCCGCCGCCCGAAAACGATCGAGGTTTGACATGAGACTTAAACTGGTACCCCAGAACACCTCGTTCGATTTCTTCAGCCGCTGGAAAATCTGGCTGGGCATCTCAGCGCTGATGATGGTCGTCGCATTCACCTCGTTCATGCTGCAAGGGTTGAACTTTGGCATCGATTTTCGTGGCGGGACAACGATCCGAACCGAAAGCGCGCAGCTCATCGATGTTGGTGCCTATCGCGACGCAATCGCCCCGTTGGAGCTGGGTGATGTCACGATAACCGAGATTTTCGACCCAACCTTCGGGCCGGATGAGAATGTTGCGATGATCCGCATTCAGGCCCAGGCCGATGCCGAGGCCGTCTCAGCCGCTACAGTCACCGCGGTTGAAGAGGCCCTCAAGGTTGCAGCACCGGATATCGAATTTGTGTCCGTCGAATCCGTCGGCCCCAAAGTGTCAGGTGAGTTGATCCAGACCGCCGTAATTGCGGTCGTGCTCGCCATTGGCGCGGTGCTTGTTTATATCTGGCTTCGTTTCGAATGGCAGTTTGCGTTGGGGGCCGTGGCCGCACTTGTGCATGACGTGATCCTGACCATTGGGATATTTTCGGAACTGCAGATCCGGTTCGATCTGGCCATCATCGCGGCCTTGCTGACCATTGTGGGCTATTCGCTGAACGACACAGTGGTTGTGTTCGACCGCGTTCGGGAAAATCTGCGCAAATACAAAAAGAAAGACCTCAAAGAGGTTCTGAACATCTCGATCAACGAAACGCTCAGCCGGACGGTCATGACCTCGGTCACCACGCTATTGGCGCTGATCTCGCTCTATGTGCTGGGCGGGGACGTGATCCGGGGCTTTGTATTTGCGATGATCTGGGGCGTAATCGTCGGAACCTATTCGTCGGTCTTTGTGGCCTCGACCATTCTGTTGTGGCTGGGCGTCAAGCGCGACTGGTCCAAACCGTCAAATACGTCTGGCAATCAATTTGCCAACATCGATGCCTGAGTATTTTGGCCAGTCCCCCACGGGGCTGGCCATTATTCTATGCGCCGCGTTTCTCAGCGGCGTTGTGCGTGGGTTTTCCGGATTCGGAACCGCGCTGATTTTCCTTCCGATTGCCACACCCTTTCTCGGACCGTTCGGCGCTCTGATCGGCCTTACGATCATGGATATCTTCGGACCTCTGCCCAACCTGCGCCGCGCCTGGCGGGACGTCGAGCGGGGTGATCTGGTTCGGCTTGTGGCTGGGTGTGCACTGTTGCTGCCTGTTGGCCTGTGGCTGCTGACGCAAGTTGCGCCCGAGGTTTTCCGCTATACCGTCAGCATATTGGCGATCTTCATGCTGGCTATACTGATCCTGGGGCTGCGGTATCACGGGCATGTTGGCCGGACGATGGTAGCCGGTATCGGCGCAACCGCCGGATTTCTGGGCGGGATCGCGGGCCTGCCAGGGCCTGCAGTGATTCTGTTCTACATGTCTCGTCCGCTGCCAGTCGAGGTGATCCGCGCCACGATCCTGTTGTTCCTTTTTGCATTCGATTTCCTCATCCTCGGATATCTGACAGGGATGGGGCGTGTCACTTGGCCTACATTGGCGTTGGGTCTGTTGCTGGCCGTCCCTAATGTAGCAGGCAATTGGTTGGGGGGCTGGTTGTTCCGACCAGAACGCGAAATACTGTACCGCGCCGCCGCCTATCTGGCGATTGCTCTTGCGGCCTTGTCGGGACTGCCGCTTTGGGGCTAGAACATCGCCATGCGCCTGAATGAGATCACCTATAACAACGCAACCCCGATTGATGGGTACGGCCCCGGGTTTTTCCGGATCGGCGGCCAAGTCCATGAAGGTACGGTGCTGACAGGCCCAACAGGTACGACCGCATGGGGCGGATACGACGATCAAACGGCGCTGCTTAAACTGACCGATCACGTGGATGTTCTGTTGATCGGCACTGGCGCCGCGCTGACCCATATTCCAAAGGACCTGCGTACCGCCTTGGAAAACGCCGGGATTGGCGTCGAGATCATGAACTCTCCGGCTGCATGCCGCACCTATAACGTGCTGCTGTCCGAAGGGCGGCGCATCGCGCTGGCGCTGTTACCGGTCTGAGCTGATCCGCCCTTCATCTGGCTAAAAATACCCCGGGGAGCGCGAGGGGCTGGCCCCTCGCTTCGCCCGCACTCAAATACGCTATCACCAAACACACTGCGGCAAATCTCGCCTTTTGCCTCTGACGGCAATGAGATAAGCGGGACCCATGACTTTGACCGTAACCGATCTGGCCATCGCCCGTGGCGGCGTTCCCGTGCTCGAAGGGCTCAGCTTTTCGCTGCCCTCCGGCAAAGCGCTGATCCTGCGGGGGCCAAACGGGATCGGTAAGACAACGCTGCTGCGCACATTGGCGGGACTGCAACCGCCTCTGGCAGGCAGAATTGAGGGGGCAGAGGATCAGATCGCCTATGCCTCGCATTCTGACGGTCTAAAGCCGACGCTGACAGTGGTGGAAAACCTGTCTTTCTGGGCCTCAGTCTTTGGGATTCAAGATATTCAGCCCGCTTTGGACGCTTTTGCCCTAAACGATCTCTCAGACCGCCACGCGGGGAATCTGTCTGCAGGGCAGAAACGCCGCCTGGGATTGGCGCGAATGCTGGTCACCGGACGGCCGATCTGGATGCTGGACGAACCCACGGTGTCGCTGGACAAAAATGCGGTGCGAATGTTCTCTGATGCCGTGCGCGCGCATCTGGGGCAGGGCGGGTCCGCCTTGATCGCCACCCATATCGAACTTGGCCTGGACGGAGAGGTTTTGGACGTGGGCCTCAATAAAGCCAAACCCAAACCCATCGACGATTTCGACGGGGGCTTCCTGTGATCGCCCTGTTGCTGCGCGACCTTAAGCTGGCCTTCCGTGCAGGCGGAGGCTTTGGCCTGGGGCTGGCGTTTTTCCTGATCGTCACCGTTCTGGTGCCTTTCTCCGTGGGGCCGCAATCCTCTTTGCTGTCCACTATCGCGCCGGGTGTTCTTTGGCTGGGGGCGCTCTTGGCTTGCCTGTTGTCGTTGGATCGTCTTCTCGCGCTGGATTGGGAGGACGGCTCGTTGGACCTGCTCGCAACTGCTCCCCTGCCGCTGGAAGCGGTCGTCACGATCAAGGCGCTGGCCCACTGGCTGACCACTGGCCTGCCGCTGGTTCTGGCCGCGCCGTTTCTGGGCGTGCTGCTGAATCTGCCCGTGCCGGGGTTTCTTTGGCTGGTTATCTCACTTCTGGTCGGCACTCCGGCGATGAGCGTTATCGGAACTTTCGGTGCGGCCCTCACGGTCGGCCTGAAACGCGGTGGGCTGCTGCTGTCGCTGCTTGTTTTGCCGCTTTACGTGCCGACCCTGATCTTTGGGGCCGAGGTGGCGCGACGTGGGGCTACGGGGATGGAAACGCAGACGCCATTGCTGATGCTGGCAGGGATTACTGCTGCGACGATTGCCCTGTTGCCCTTTGCCAGTGCTGCTGTTTTGCGCATCAACCTGCGGTGACGCAGTGAAACTTTGACAGATGTCAATTGAGAACCAACTCGACTCGGATTAGATAAAGCTCATGTCTATCGCAGCCAAAGCCAACGCCCTCTGGGAATATGCCAACCCGCGAAAGTTCCTCTCGACCAGTGAACGCGTGATGCCTTTCTTCTGGATGGCTTCGGCGGTCTGCATCGTTGTGGGTTTAGTGTGGGGGTTTTTTTTCACGCCGGATGACTACAAACAGGGATCGACGGTTAAGATCATTTACCTGCATGTGCCCGCGGCATTAATGGCCATCAACTGTTGGCTGATGATGCTGGTGACATCACTGGTGTGGTTGGTCCGGCGCCACCATGTCAGCGCGCTGGCGGCGCGTGCGGCGGCCCCGGTTGGCATTGTGATGACGCTGATCGCACTGGCAACAGGCGCGATCTGGGGGCAACCGATGTGGGGCACCTGGTGGGCCTGGGATCCGCGCCTGACCTCGTTCCTGATCCTGTTCCTGTTCTATTTGGGTTACGTTGCCTTGTGGGAGGCGATCGAAGACCCTGATACCGCGGCTGACCTGACCTCGGTCTTGTGTCTAGTGGGATCGGTCTTTGCGATCCTCAGCCGCTATGCGGTGAATTTCTGGAACCAGGGACTGCATCAGGGTGCGTCGGTGATGCGAACCGCCGCCGTGACCGGAGCGGATACGGAAGAAAAAGTCAGCAACATCTATTTCTACCCACTGATGCTGTGCATCGTCGGGTTTGTTCTGCTGTTCATTGCGCTGGTCTTGTATCGCACCGGAACGGAAATCCGAGTGCGGCGGATCAAGGCGCTGCTGGCGCGCGAGAGGGTAAGCGGATGATGCCGGATCTTGGAAAATACGCCGACACGGTTCTGTGGTCCTACGCGGCCTCTGTCGGGTTGCTGATGGCGCTGATTGTGTTCAGCATTCTGCGCGGGCGCAAAATCCGGTCTGAGATGGAGAAGATCGAACAAAGGATGACGCGCAATGGCTAAGATCTCACCTCTGATGATCGCGCCGCCCCTGATTTTCGGCGTTTTCGCTTTAACAGCATTGGTGCAATTGCGAAGTGGTTCGGATAGTACATTGCCGTCCGCCCGCGAAGGCCAGTCCGCACCGCCAATTGTCTTGACCGAATTTGCCGGAAAACCTGGGTTTGATGACGACACACTGCGTGATGGCGAAGTCAAGCTTGTCAACTACTGGGCCAGCTGGTGCGCGCCCTGCCGGGTAGAGCATCCAAACCTGCAGGCCTTGGCGGACGAAGGTATCCCAGTCTACGGCATCAACTACAAAGATCAGTTGGAAAATGCCGAATCCTTCCTGTCAGAACTGGGTGATCCCTATGATGGGATCGGACGGGATGAACAGGGCCGTATGGGCTTGGATTGGGGTGTTTACGGCGTACCGGAAACCTATGTGATCGACGGTGAAGGTACGATCATCCTACGCTTTGCCGGTCCGATCACGCAGCGGGTCATCGAAAGCACGATCCGTCCTGCATTGGAAGAAGCTGCCGTAAACTAACGGCACTTCTCCTTCTTCTTTTCACAAATACTCCGAAGCGCGAGGCGGCGCCTCGCAACATAAAAAAGGACGCCCGAAGGCGTCCTTTTTCGTTCTGTTATCAACAGGTGTTTAACCAGCCTTGGCCAGATTCCGCAGTACGTAGTGCAGCACGCCGCCGTTTTCGATGTACTCTATCTCGGGCGCTGTATCGATGCGGCACTTCAGGGTAATGGTCTTTTCGGTTCCGTCACCGTAGACAATCGTGCATGGCACTTCCTGCAGTGGCTGGATTGTGTCCAGGCCATGGATCGAAACGGTCTCATCCCCTGTCAGACCCAGTGATTTGCGCGTGTCACCCCCGGTAAATTCGAACGGGATGACACCCATGCCAACCAGGTTCGAGCGGTGGATGCGCTCAAAGCTTTCGGCGATCACAGCTTTGACGCCCAGCAGCGCCGTACCTTTGGCCGCCCAGTCGCGCGAGGACCCGGCACCATACTGTTCGCCGCCAAAGACGACCAGCGGCGTGCCCTGTTCCTGATAAGCCATCGACGCATCATAGACCGAGGTCTGTTGACCATCGGGTCCCTTGGTGTACCCGCCTTCAACACCATCCAGCATCTCGTTCTTGACGCGGATGTTGGCGAATGTGCCACGCATCATGATCTCGTGGTTGCCACGGCGCGATCCGTACGAGTTGAACTCACGCGGTTGCACCTGACGGTCGATCAGATACTGGCCGGCAGGAGTTGTCGTTGCAAACGACCCCGCAGGCGAGATGTGGTCAGTGGTAATCATGTCACCCAGGATCAGCAGAACCTTGGCGCCGTCAATGTTCGAGATAGTGCCCGGCTCGGCCCCCATACCTTGGAAATAGGGCGGGTTCTGGATGTAGGTCGAGGTCGGTGGCCAATCATAGGTCTCTTGCTGCGGAACTTCGACCTCTTGCCATTTCTTGTCGCCCTTGAAGACGTCGGCATATTTCGACTGGAACGCTTCGCGGGTTACGGTCTGTTCGACCAGCTCGGCAACTTCCTGTGTCGTGGGCCAGATATCTTTCATGTAGACATCGTTGCCGTCCTTGTCCTGACCGATCGGTTCCGAAGTCAGGTCGATATCCAGCGTACCAGCCAGCGCATAAACCACGACCAGCGGCGGTGAGGCCAGATAGTTGGCGCGCACATCAGGTGAGATGCGGCCTTCGAAGTTCCGGTTACCCGAAAGAACCGAGGTGGCAACCAGATCGCCTTCGGCAATTGCTTCGGACAGCTCGGCCTGAATGGGACCCGAGTTGCCGATACAGGTGGTGCAGCCGTAACCCACAAGGTTAAAGCCGATCTTGTCCAGATCTTCCTGCAGGCCAGCGGCCTCAAGATAGGCAGAGACGACTTGCGACCCTGGTGCCAGCGAGGTTTTCACCCAGGGCTTACGGTTCAAGCCCAGAGCAGCGGCTTTGCGCGCCACCAGACCCGCGCCGATCATCACGTAGGGGTTGGATGTGTTGGTGCAGGAAGTGATCGAGGCGATCACGACCTTGCCCGATTCCATGGTGTAATCTTCGCCTTTGACCGCGACTTCCTTGCCCATGGGACGCTTGAACGTCTCTTCCATCTCTTTGGTGAAAGCGGTCTTGGCGTCCGTCAGCGCAACGTAATCCTGTGGGCGTTTGGGGCCTGAGATCGCGGGCACGATGGTGCCCATGTCCAGCGACAGGGTGTCGGTGTAGACTGGCGCATAGTCCGCGCCGCGCCAAAAGCCGTTTTCCTTGGCATAGGCTTCGACCAGCGCGATACGATCCTCGTCGCGCCCGGTGTTGCGCATGTAGCGCAGCGTTTCGCCGTCGATCGGGAAAAAGCCGCAGGTCGCGCCGTATTCCGGTGCCATGTTGGCAATGGTTGCGCGATCGGCCAGCGGCAGACGATCCAGACCTTCGCCGTAGAATTCGACGAATTTGCCGACAACGCCTTTTTCGCGCAGCATTTCCACGACCTTCAGAACCAGATCGGTGCCGGTGGTGCCTTCGAGCAAGGCGCCTGTCAGCTCAAAGCCCACAACCTCGGGGATCAGCATCGAAATCGGCTGACCCAGCATCGCGGCTTCGGCCTCAATCCCGCCAACACCCCAGCCCAGAACGGCCATACCGTTGACCATGGTGGTGTGGCTGTCGGTGCCGACCAGCGTGTCGGGATAGGCGACCTCATCCCCGTTCTGGTCCGTATCGGTCCAGACGGTTTGAGCCAGATATTCCAGGTTTACCTGATGGCAGATGCCAGTTCCGGGGGGGACAACGCGGAAATTGTTGAATGCGTTCTGGCCCCATTTCAGGAACTGATAGCGTTCCATGTTCCGCTCGTATTCACGATCCACGTTCATCTGGAACGCGCGCGGGTTGCCGAACTCGTCAATCATGACCGAGTGGTCGATGACCAGATCAACCGGGTTCAGCGGGTTGATCTTTTGAGCGTCACCACCCAGGCCGTTGATGCCGTCGCGCATGGCTGCCAGATCGACTACGGCGGGAACACCGGTGAAGTCCTGCATCAGAACGCGGGCAGGGCGATAGGCGATCTCGCGCGGGTTCTTACCACCTTTGGCACCCCATTCGGCAAACGCCTTGATATCGTCAACCGAGACCGAGAAACCGTCATCTTCGAACCGAAGCATGTTTTCCAACACTACTTTCAAAGCGGCAGGCAGTTTCGAGAAATCACCCAGGCCGGCTTCTTGCGCGGCGGGGATCGAGTAATAGGAAATGGACTTGCCATTCACGCTCAGGCTGCGGCGTGTCTTGGCGGTATCCTGTCCGACTTTGATGGGCATCTGTGGCCTCCCTCTCAAATGACGTGGATTTAGGGGTTCGCTGGGTGCCTTCTGCATCACCAGAGCGTTCGGTTCAAGGTCCAAGACGCCAGGTGCGGCAATTTTTGTATACCATTGCACACATTTTTGGGTTTGAGGGTCTGCCCGGTCTCAAGAAACGTTGATTGGAGGTTGAGCGACAATCGGTTTAGACCATTTGGGCATCCGGCGAAAAACCCATCAGACTGAGGTAACTATGTTCAAACCGACCGCAATCGCGACAGCGCTTACCGTTTTTTTCGCTTCATCAGCTGTGGCGGATAGCGGTCCGGTGGTGGTTGAGCTTTTTACCTCGC
Source organism: Ruegeria meonggei (assembly GCF_900172215.1). Classification (GTDB taxonomy): domain Bacteria; phylum Pseudomonadota; class Alphaproteobacteria; order Rhodobacterales; family Rhodobacteraceae; genus Ruegeria; species Ruegeria meonggei. The sequence goes on along the minus strand of NZ_FWFP01000001.1, from coordinate 357,698 downwards.
AAGGGTGTTCGTCCTGCCCGCCAGCAGACCGGATCCTGCATGATCTGGTAAAGCGCGAAGACGTGATCGGCCTGGCCTTGCATGTGGATTACTGGGACTACATCGGTTGGAAAGACGCGTATGCCGACCCTGATCACACTTTGCGCCAGCGCACTTATGCGCGTCAGGGTGGGCGGTCGATGATCTATACCCCTCAGATGGTTGTGAACGGTCAGCAAGACGTTGTTGGCGCACAAGCGCGCGACCTTGATCGTTTGATTGACGCGCATCTCAAGGCGTTGCCGCAAGCATCGGTTAAAGCGAGCAGGTCAGGCGGTGATGTGACGGTTGACGTGACCCCGGTCGAATTGCCCGAAGGCGAGATCTACGATGTGCGGGTGGTGCAGTATTCTCCGATGCGCCATGCCTCGATCCGCCGGGGTGAGCTGGCGGGGCACGAGCTAGACTATGCAAATGTTGTGGAATCCTGGCTGATGGCGGGGCAGTGGGACGGGGCTGCACCGCAACAATTTTCTGCAGTGCTGACCTCGGAACTGCCAGCCGTCGTCTTGGTGCAGCAGGCCGGGCATGGCCCGATCGTGGCCGCCGCGCACGTCAAGTAGTCAGGGCATATCCTCGGGCTGCACACCCAATCCGTTCCAAGCTTTCCAGCGCCGGTGAATCCAAAACCATTGACCCATATGTTGGCGGACCACGGCCTCGAGGTCGTCATTGGTGAACTGGGTCATGGTCTTGGGATCCGTATGCGGCACCGGGTCGTGCAGCACGATTTCAAAGTCGATGCCGTTGGGCTGTCGCACCGCATAGCAGGGGATCAGCACCGCGTTGTATTTCATCGCGAGTTCGGCGTTCAACACCGAGGTCACGGCGGGTTTGCCGAAGAACATCAACTCTTCGCCGCCATGGGCGTGAAGGTCAGAAACGATGGCGATGATGCCGCTTTTCTTCAGCGACCGGACCATTTCGACCATTCCACGCCGGCCTTGTTCGAACATAGGTGCGCCGGTTTTATAGAAGGCATCGACATACATGTCATTGAAGTAAGGGTTTGCCATGCGTCGATACAGGCAGCCAATGGGCTGGCCGCTATGGGCCTGTAGCGCAATGCGCGCCGCCAGGTAGTGGCCAAAGTGGGCAGTAATCATCATGACCGGGCGGCCTTCGGCCAGCGCAGCGTCAAAGGCCGCAAGACCCGGGCCCGAGATATTGGCGTTTCTCTGGCGTTCAGAGAATCCCTCTGGCGAAAAATGCTCCATTATCGCGCGACCCGCATTGTCGGGAACGGCGCGACAGATGCGCTTGATTTCATCCTCGGAAAGGTCAGGGCAGGTAAGCTTGAGATTGCTGCGCACCCGTTTGGTGAACCCAACCAAAGGGGCGAGGCCACGCGCGATCGCCCCCATCGTGGCAACACGCCGTTCATAAGGTAACCAGCGCATTACGCCAATCACACCTTTCAGAAACAGACCGGTCACATAGTATTTTCTAAGCTCACCGCGGCTTAGTTCCGACTTTTCGACGGGCATATTTGGTCTCACCGGCTGTTGCGATTTGCCGGGTCAGACATACAAGGCGTGTTCCCCGACCACAAGCGTTCCGATGGATCGCTTGCCTAAGCAATACGGGTTAGTCTTCGCTGTCTTCCTCGACAAGGGTGATCGCACCTTCGTCCACCAGGGTTCGAACAGCGCCTACGACCTGAGTCATTGTCTCTTCGGCATCCGATTGCCTGACCTTGCCGCGTTCGGCGATCTCCTCACGTAGGTTTTCGGCCATCCTCGCGGACGTGTTGGCCAGCAGAAACTCGGCGGCGGTTCGATCCGCATCTGAGGTTCCCCCAGCCAATGCTGTAACCAGAACGGCCTGATCGACGCCTCGCAGGATGGCAGGTGCATCCCGGGGCTGGATCCTTGCGGGGATATGGGCGAACGTAAAAATCGACTGATGCACGACGGTGGCGAAATCCGAATCCTCTTCGTCCAGCGCGTCCAACAACCCGTCCCGCGTTGACGCGGCTGACTGGTTCAGGATCGCCCCGACGCGCGCACCGGGCCCGTCGGCAAAGGCTTGTGAGGGGCGCTGATCCAGTTGTGCTGCCAGCGACCAGCCGATGCGTTCCACCGCTTCGGGAGAAACATTAGCGGTTTTCGACACAGCATAGGTGATCCGGCGCGCAATCGGGCCGGGCAGGTGACCCAACAATTGCGCGGCCTTGGCGGTTTCCAGTTTGGACAGCATCACCGCGGCGATCTCGGTGCTTTCCGCCTGCGCCATTGCGGCCAGATCTTCGGTCGAGATTTCACGCAAACGCTGCCAGGGATCTCCGATCTGCCGCACGCCTGCAACTTTGCGCAGCCGCGCCGCCGTTGCCGGGGCGATCTTGCCGTCTACCGCATCCAGCGCCCCGGCCAAACCATGGGGGAAGGACAGGCCGACGCTGTCCAGCGCCTCGGCGAACTCCTGCGCGACCGAATCCAGTGTCACCCGATCCACAAGGCCCATTTCGCCTAGCTGATGGGTCAGCTTTTCCTGCAGCGCATCGGGAAGTTCTTCCAGCGGTATATCGGCGCCCTCATTCAGCAGAAGCCGAACAACTACAGCGGCCTTTTGCCGATTACTTAGCGAACGCGCGACAACACGGGACGCGTCGCCAGTCTGTTCTGCGGCTGGGGTGGCTGCGCCAGACGCAACCTGTGTCAAAGTGTTTGTGTCCTGCATCTGCCTGCGGTGCCAAAGTTCTGTTCCACAGGCAGATTACAGAGAGTCGGGTAAAGAAAGACTGAAGCCTAGTAACTATAAGTCAGCCCGGTGCGTATCGCCTCGCGCAGCGAGGCTTCGGCCCAAGTGCCGTCCCCGCCACGCGCTTTGATTTCGCGCCACTGTTCGATGGCCAGATCGGTGCGTCCTTCAGCGACAAAACCTTGCGCCATGTACGAACGGGCCAGAATATTGTCCGGGTTAGCCTTGATCGCGTTCTCGTAGAAAACGTTCGCCAGTTCCAGTTCGCCCATCTTGCGGTACGTAAACCCCCAATAGGTCAGCACGCGGTCGTCACTCTGATCCATAACCCGCAGAACGTCCTGTGCGTTTTCGAACTGCCCGTCATAGGCAAGTTCGCGCACGGCACTATAAAGCTCATCTTGGGTAAAGTTGGTTTTGTCTGGTTTCACACAGCGTCCGCGATCCTTGTCATAGACACGACCGAACAGGCATTTCTTTGTTGTGTTTGTCGGCTTGGGCGGGTTGGCACCACCACCACCCGCGGCGTGCAAGGCTGGGGCAAAGGCAAAGGCCTGAATGGCGATTGCAGAAGCTAGTACGAGACGCATTTTCCTACTCCGTTCACTGGGCTGCTCTGATCAAGCATAGCGTGATCTTCTAAAAAGCTAACAATCGCGGGCTCGCTTTTATTCACAAGTAGGAAAGAAAATTCTTAGCTGTTGATGATTTCAGTGCAGCTTTGGCTTTCAGCGTCCCAAGAACTGCCAGGCGCGCAGGATTGGGTTTGCTTGGAATGGCCGCTACAGGCCAGCGCAACCGAGGCACAGCAACCAAAGGCCAGGGCGCAGATGAGTGTACGGATCATAGTGTTTCTCCTGTTCGGAAATACTCCGCAACCATACCCGATTTCGACCGGCCTGGCAAAAACAACAAGGCCCGGGTCGCGTCGCGCGCGCCCGAGCCTGCTGAACCGTTTGATAGGTCTGGATTTATTCGCCAAACACGCGGGCGAAAATCGTGTCGACATGCTTGGTGTGATAGCCGAGGTCAAACTTTTCCTCGATTTCTTCGACGCCAAGGGCGGCGGTTACATCTGGATCGCCCAAAAGTTCGGTTTTGAAGTCCTTGCCTTCTTCCCAGACCTTCATCGCGTTGCGCTGCACCAGACGATAGGCGTCTTCTCGGCTGACACCGGCCTGGGTCAGGGCCAGCAGCACGCGTTGGCTCATCACTAGACCGCGGAACTTGTTCATGTTGGCCAGCATGTTTTCAGGGTAGACTACCAGCTTGTCGATCACGCCGGTCAGGCGAGACAGGGCAAAGTCCAACGTAATGGTTGTGTCGGGACCGATGTTGCGTTCCACGGACGAATGAGAGATGTCGCGCTCATGCCAGAGCGCCACGTTTTCCATCGCAGGCACCACGGCCATACGGACCAGACGGGCAAGACCAGTCAGGTTTTCCGTCAGTACCGGGTTGCGTTTGTGCGGCATGGCCGACGATCCTTTTTGGCCTTTTGAGAAAAACTCCTCGGCCTCCAGAACCTCGGTCCGCTGCATGTGGCGAACTTCGGTGGCGATGTTTTCGATGCTGCTGGCGATCACGCCCAACGTGGCAAAGAACGCAGCGTGACGGTCCCGTGGGATGACCTGTGTGCTGATCGGCTCGGGCACCAGGCCCAGTTTGTCGCAGACATGGTCTTCTACCCGGGGGTCGATATTGGCGAAAGTGCCGACTGCACCGCTGATCGCGCCGGTGGCAATCTCGGCCCGAGCATCGCGCATACGGGACAGGTTGCGGTCCATCTCGGCGTAGAAACGGGCGAAGGTCAGGCCCATGGTTGTTGGCTCGGCGTGGATACCGTGGCTGCGGCCGATGCGGACGGTGTCCTTATGTTCGATCGCGCGGCGCTTGAGCGCGGCCAGCAGACCTTCGAGATCAGCGATCAGGATATCGGCGGCGCGGGTCAGCTGCACGTTAAAGCAGGTGTCCAACACGTCCGAACTGGTCATGCCCTGATGCACAAACCGCGCCTCGTCGCTGCCGACATGCTCGGCCAGATGGGTGAGAAAGGCGATGACGTCATGCTTGGTGACGGCCTCGATCTCGTCAATGCGGCCCACGTCGAACTCTACATCCTTGGCTTTCCACACGGCCTCGGCGTTTTCACGCGGGATCACGCCCAGATCAGCCATGGCATCGCAGGCATGGGCCTCGATCTCGTACCAGATGCGGAACTTGGTCTCGGGCGACCAGATGGCGACCATATCGGGGCGGGAGTAACGTGGAATCATTGGCAGCGGCACCTTTTTATGATTGGGATGAGGCGTTGGCGCGGGGTTTAAACGCACCCGCACAAGGGAACAAGGCGCGAGTGCAGGTATGAGACGGTTTGCCCTGATTTTAGCCCTCTGGCCCGGGGTTTTGGCCGCGGAAGGTTTCCAGCGGCTGAGCGGGGACGAGATTCTGTCTGCACTGGTCGGCAAGAAGCTGGGATATGGCGACGGCATCTGGCAGACATTCGATGGCGCGATGGGAACGCAGTATTTCTCGGGCCGTCCCAGCGCGGGTCGTTGGGCGGTGCGCAATGGCCAATATTGCTCGGTTTGGCCGCCATCTGATCTGTGGGCTTGTTATGACGTGCTGCAAAGCGGGGATGTGATCCGGTTTGTTGATGAGAGCGGTGGTGCCACAGACGGGACCTACGCCGAATGAATTTGCCCACTAGCCTTGCTGATTTCGAAGGCCACTGGGCATTGACGCGCACCATCCGCGATGCGCGGGCCGGGCAGGTGGTGCAGGCCGAAGGTGTGGCGCATCTGCACCGAGGTGCGGACGGGCTGATCTATGAGGAAGAGGTGACGCTGCGCATTCCCGGCCAACCCGAGATGAAAGGTACCCGCAGGTATCAATGGCGCGATGGTGCGGATCACGTGGCGGTTCATTTCGACGATGGCCGCTACTTTCATGCGCTCAGGTTGGGTGCGCCACGGGTGTCTGATCACCATGATTGCCCGCCTGACAGCTATGATGCAGTTTATGATTTCACTGCCTGGCCGCGCTGGAGCGTGCGCTGGAATGTAGCAGGACCCCGAAAATCGTACGAAATGGACACCGAATACATGCTGCGATAGCGTAATCATCTTGCAGATGCGGCGCTGGCAGGGCATTCCTGTCGCAGAATCTCGGTCCGCTAAGGGAGAAAACACATGAATGCAAACGTACTGGCCAACGCATTTGGCCCGCGTGAGGGGACAGCACTCCGCGTCAAACAGGTTGTTCTGGTCGTGCTGGGCATCGTTGCCCTGGCAATCGCCGCAAAAATCAAAGTGCCAATGTGGCCGGTTCCGATCACGATGGGAACCTTTGCCGTTCTAACCATCGGCACCGCCTATGGCGCGCGTCTGGGTCTGGTCACCATGATGGGCTACCTGCTGATCGGTGCGCTGGGCTTTGATGTCTTCGCAGGATCATCGGCGGAAAAATTTGGCCTGACTTACATGATGGGCGGCACCGGTGGATATCTGGTCGGCTATGTGCTGGCTGTGTTGGCCTTGGGTGCGCTGGCCGCACGCGGCTGGGACCGCTCAGTTGGCAAGATGACGCTGGCACTGGTGCTGGCCAACGTGCTGATCTACGTGCCTGGCCTGCTGTGGCTGGGTCAGCTGTACGGATGGGACCAGCCGATCCTGGAATGGGGTCTGACACCGTTCCTGGTTGGTGATGTGATCAAGCTGGCGCTGGCTGCGCTGTTGATCCCCGGCCTGTGGAAACTGGTGGGCAACGCCCGCAGCTGATTTCCGGCAAATAAACAAAAAATACACCCGCGTCCGGAGGTTTCCGGGCGCGGGTTTTTTTGTTGCCGGGGTAACGAGATACTGGACAATTCCTGCCGCTGCGGTTCAAGCTGAACCCTCAGACAAAACAGGTTATTGAGATATGCGTATTCTTTTGAGTTCCGCGTTGCCGATCTGCACAGCGATGTGGCTGACGGCCAGCCCTTTATCGGCCGAGACGCCGGTTACTTACACCGACCAGGGGCGTGGGTTGTTCTCCTTTGCTGTTCCCGATTTCTGGACATTGCGCACCGGTGGCCCGCGCGAGATTGAGGACACTGATCTGGGCGATCCGCGCGCTGTTGCGCGAGTCATGGGCGTGCGTCCGGTAACCGATGATAATGTCTGGATGGGGTTCGTTTCACCCAGCGGAATACGTTCGATAGAAGACGGTCTCAGATATCTCGAGGACGTGGACAAGTTTCTGGTCAAGAACCCGACCGTTTCGGACACTAGCCGCACCCGCATCGGCGGATTACCCGCCCATGTCATTCGGGGCACGGGCAATCGGGACGGGCGTGGCGTGAATTTTACCGCAGCTGTGATTGACCTGCCCAAAGGGCGCATCGCCGTTGTGGTGACGATCCTGCGCGAGGGTGCTGATCCGGCATATGTCGAAGACCTGAACGCCGTGTTCGCGTCGTTCCGGGCCCTGCAGTGAGGAGAGCGCACATGACCCGCAGATTTTTTAAACGCGCGATCCTGGCTTTGGGCCTTGGGGCTGCAAGCCTGACATTGTCGGCCTGTGATGGAGTCACGGTTGGTGTGGGCTATGGCTATGACCCGTTCTACGACTCGATGCTGTGGAATGATTACTATCACGATGTCGACGTGGATATCGATGTGGACCGGCCAAATCGCCCGCGTCCACCCGAAGGAAGACCCCCAAACAGGCCGAACCCACCTGTTGGGAAACCACCCGCGCGTCCGCGTCCGCCGGTGGCACGCCCGCCTTCGGCCAGACCACCCATTCACCGTCCGGCGCCGCGCAGGCGCTGAACGGGGGCGGGTGCCTAAAGTGTCAGGTCAGCAATTCCGTGGTAATGCGGGCTGACCCTTCCAGTGTGCGGTGGACAGGGCATTTATCCGCTATTTCAAGCAATCGGGCGCGTTGTTCGTGATCCAACGGGCCCTCAAGGCGAATCTTGCGCCGAAACTGATCGACCTTGCCGTCCCCGGCCAGGCCCGCGTCCTGCGCGTGGACCTTGTCGTGGCACACATCAACGGTGACGCTGGTCAGCGGCCATTTTTTCCGCCGCGCGTACATGCGGATTGTCATCGAAGTGCAGGCCCCCAGACCGGAAGACACAAAGCCATAAGGAGACATACCCCGATCAGTTCCACCGTACGAGGCCGGTTCGTCGGCCACAGCGTGGTGCCGGGGTCCGGATTGAATATCCTGCTGGAACCCATCGGGATCAGCCTCGGTCACGCGCACAACCCCTTCGGGCGCGCCCGGAGGCGGGGCAGGTGGGTTCAGCGTGACATAACGCGAAACCCAGGCCGATATCACGTCGGCCGCGTAATCGGCGTCCGAGGCACGGGTGATCAGATGATCGGCATCATCCAGCGTCACAAAACTTTTGGGGTGTTTGGCGGCCAGAAAGATAGTACTGGCATTATCGATGCTGACGGTTTCATCCCTTGGTGCGTGCAGGATCAGCAGCGCCGCCTTTAGGTCGGCAATCGCGGGCGTCAACGCGGTTTCCGAAATGTCATCAACAAAGGCTTTGCCTATCCGGAAGGGACGACCGCCCAGCGTGACCTCGGCCGAGCCTTCCTGTTGAATCTGGGTCATCGCGGCCTCAAAGTGATGGGCGACATGGCCGGGATCGGCGGGCGCACCCAGAGTGACTACTGCCTTGACGCTGGGAATTCCGGCGCGCGCGCGCAAAACGGCGGCCCCGCCCAGGGAATGCCCGATCAAAAGGGCAGGCGCCATGTTTCGCCCAGCCAGGTAGTGCGACGCTGCCAGCAGGTCTTCGATATTCGAGGTGAAGGTTGTGTTGGCAAACTCTCCACCTGAGTGCCCCAGACCGGTGAAATCAAACCGCAGGACGGCGATACCCATTGTGGTCAACCGGGCCGCAATACGGCGGGCGGCCGGGATGTCTTTTGAGCAGGTAAAACAATGCGCAAACAGCGCTGTCGCCAGTACCGGCCCATCGGGCAAGTCAAGGCGCGCAGCCAACTGGTTGCCGTCGTGACCGGCAAAAGTAATGCGTTCGGTGGGCATGTCAGGTCCTTACGTATCGGGTTGGAACCAATATTGTGTGCTTGCGCCGCATGGCTCAACCCCATTGTAAGAGGCGTCACGGGAAGGTGAGTGAATAATACGAAAATCCCCGGGTGGTCACGGCGGTTCTTGAGGGTTCAATTTTTGTGATGTATAACCGGTCAATTATTCGTTTTAATAATTAAAGCCGTGCCTCCATCTTACAGCTATACGCAAGTTCTCAGCCAAGGAGGCTCACATGGCACATATCGCAACCGCCCCGCGTGGCATCATTTTTCGTCCCGACATTCTGGCGGCAATTGCGCTGGCCGGCGTGCTTGGGTTCACGTTTGGCCAAAACTGGTCTTCGCCGACGTCATCCAACGTCGCGGCCAGCGCGCCGCTGTCCGAAGACTGGCACGGCAATGTCCGCCGGTCGCATTGGTCACCCCACGGCGTTACTCCAAACCCATAAGCTGCGGGTCGAACGGGTAGGTCGAGAGGTTTTCATAGCCATCCTCGGTGATCAGGACCTGATCTTCGAGCTTGATAGAGAAATCGCCACCGACCTCACTCACCGCCGCTTCGACGCACAGCACCATGCCGGGCTCTAACGCATAGTCGTAGGCGCCCGCCACGGCCTTGTCCGGATAGGCGACCAGTGGCCATTCATCACACAGACCCACTCCATGCATCAGGCAGCCATATTTCTGGGCCTGAAACTTGTCGTCCAGTTTGTGGCAATTCGCGGTCAGATCCGGGATCATCACACCGGGTTTCAGCATCTCCATGTTGGTCATGATGTGTTCATGCGCATGCTGCATGGCATAGACCATGTCGGGCCGCGGTTTCTGATCCCCGATCCACCAAGTGCGTGAGATATCGACGCATATTCCGTATGACCCGACCAGGTCGGTATCAAAGGCGATGATTTCATTGTTCTGCGTGATCCGCGGTCCGCATTCCTGAAACCAGGGGTTGGTGCGCTGACCCGACGCCAGCAACCGCGTTTCGATCCATTCACCGCCCCGGCGGATGTTCTCGGCATGCAGGATGGCCCAGATATCATCCTCCGAGGTCTTGCCGTCGCCGACATTCGCCCGTGCAAAGCGCTCCATTTCCGCAACGGCGGTTTCGCAGGCATGGTTAGCGCAACGCATGGCCAGGATCTCATCCGGGCCTTTTACCGCGCGGGACTTTTCGGTGACCTCTTCGCCCTCCATGATCTCAAAGCCCTGCGCCTCGAGCGCGCGCAGGCCGTGCAGCATGATCTTGTCCACCGCCAGCCGTTTGTTGCCGCCGCCATGGGTGTCGATCAGCGCGCGCACCTCGTTCGAGAACACATCTGCTGCCACGTCCACCTTGTCGCCGCGATCAAAATAGAACAGGTCTGCGCCTGAGCGTTGTTCACGCACTAAGGGGTTGAATTTGGACAGAAACGGCGAGTTTTTGTAATCCCAAATCACCATGTACCCATCGGCACATAACAGTACGGCACGGAACGGGTTGTGGGTATTCCACAGCTGCATATTCGTGCTGTCGGTGGCATAGCGAATGTTGAGGGGGTCGAACATCAGCAGACCGCCATAGCCGCGATCCACGATGGCCTTGGTCAGGCGTGTCCACCGGTATTCCCGCATCTTTGCAAGGTCAGGCAATACCAACCCGGCGGCGTCCCATTCAGCAAAGGCCAGCTGCGTGGGGCCAATCTCGACCCGGTCCATATCGTTGGGTGTGCCGTCGCCCAGGGTTGCCCCCTTGGTCGGATCGATCTTACGGGTATCCCGATAGTGTTGGTTCATGCTGGGCCTCCCTGCCTAATTATTAAGCGTGTAGAAACATTTCGGAAGCGTCTTGGTATTTTGCGACGACCTGTCCGTCGCTTTTTGACCGACAAACAGACGCGCGGATGGTAGATCGGGGCATGACGACCATCCTGCAAACCTCCATCCCGTATGATCCGCTCAACCCGCGTGCCTTACCCGGCATCCAGCCCACCAGTATGGACAATTGGCTGCTGCGCGACGACGCGTTTGCAGCTCAGATGCAACGGCGAGAGGCCTTACTGGCCAATCACCGGTCTGATGTGTTGGCCCTGGACCCGGAATCTGAACCGGCAGCGCAGGAGCTGTTGGAGCTGGTCTTGACCCACGCCTACGGTGGTGTTGCGGATCAGGTGACGCGACCGGACGGGCAGACTGTTTTGATAGATCGTTCCCGGCCCTTGGATACCTTGTGCAAACTGGTGCAGGAGGACCTGTGCATTCTGCAAAAACGTGGGGATGAACATGTTCTGACCGGCGCCATATTGTGTTTTCCAGCCAGTTGGAGCTTGTCCGAGAAATTTCTGCGACCGTTGATCGACATTCATATCCCGGTCGACAGCTATGACATAAGTATCGCGCGGCGCGTGCAGCGTCTGTTTGACGGCATACAGCCGGGCCGACCGCTGTGGCGGTTCAACGCGCTGACCTATGAGGACGCTGAACTGTTCCAACCGCGCAGTGCCAATGCGCCACGCAGAGAAAGAAACGCGCAGACCGCACCGTATCTGCGCAGTGAACGGCAGACATTGTTACGGTTGCCTGAAACACGGGCGGTGATATTCTCGATCCACACCTATGTTCTTGAGTTGGAGCACCTGCCAAAAATGGAAAACCCCGCCTGATGGCGGGGCCTCCAAGGAGGGTCTTTCTAATTTGTGCTACATGCCTAGCACATTAGCAACACCGGCGAATGCCCCGCTTGTGCTGAGAGCGGAAATTGCGACGGTGTAGGCAAGTACCTGAGTATTCAGACGAAAATCTTCGCCCTTGATCAGGTTAACAGCGGCCATAGAGGCCGCGATCGGAACTGACACACTAGCCACGGCACCCGTCAATCCCCAACTTGTCAGTCGCAGGATGTCACTGGGTTGCTCGTGATCGAGGGGGCGTGTGTCACCGTCCCGATCAATAGGCTGCTCGATGGTTTCTGTCCGAAAAGCAATGCTGAGCAATTGCTCGTCCGACAACTGGATCGGCCGGGCTGCTGGTTTCAGCGCCTGTTTTTGTGGCTCATCCAGGTCTTCTTCTGCAGGAATGTCCATGCCCGCGAACGGGCCGGAAACTGCCTCGAATATCTGTTTTCTGTCCCTCTGTTTGGACGGGGTCAGTGTGTCAAACGCACTCATGAACTGTTCAATAGTCAGAACTGTGTTAGGCGATAGCCACTCGACACGTTGTGTCGCGCAGATATCGACCATCCGGTAAAGGATCACCACCATCATCAACTCTGAAACTTCGCTGTCGTCCAGCAAAGGCGAGACCGGAGAGATCGTGATCACCAGCCGGTTCTTCGGCAGGGTCACACTCGGGCGGTGGGCAGTTTTCAAACCTGCGGCCCGGTCCATACGTTCGAACCGCTCGGTGGTCTCGGGCACCTGAGTGTCCAGCGTGAGGCGCACCAGATACTGACTGGTCACGATGCTGGCCTCGTTGAGGCTTGTCAGAGTTTTGCGCTCGACCAGGTGACCATAGTCTTCAAGGGTCATCGCAACGATGGCACCAAAGCGCTCGATCGCGCCTTCTGTCTCGCCGTCGAATTGCAGACCGCCATGATAGCTGTGCTTCGGGTTCACCGCACTGTCCTTTGTCGCAAACTGTCTTGGGAAACAATTTACCGGGCGATATGGGACAGATTTAGGCAAAAATGGAAAAAAATGAAAAAAACGCAGGATTGATTACGCTATGGAAACCAAGGCATTTTGAGGGCCATTTAATCTCTGTGGCAACAATGTGGCCGGATTGGGTTCGGCAATTGCAATGCCGTCAACCGGCTTACCCATCGATTCGTGCAGCCATAATGGCAATGGATTTCTGATAGACCGAGGCGGCGTTCCACTGCTGAATTACCGCGAAATTTGGTTGCCCCGGTTGATAACCCCGACCCGGTTTCCACCCTTTCTTACGCAGAAAATTGGCGGTTGAGGCCAACGAGTCGGTCATGTTGTAGAAATCAACCCGACCATCACCGGTGGCATCGACCCCATAGGTCAGAGCATTGCCGGGCAGGAATTGCGTGTGCCCAAGTTCGCCATGTTTTGCCCCTTTTGTACCTGTCGTAATGCTGCCTTGATCAACCAGTTTCAAGGCTCCGATGGCGTGGGGAACAAAGAACTCGGATCGTCGACAATCATAGGCCAGTGTTGTGATTGCGGAAACGATCTGACTGTCCCCCATGAAATTCCCAAAGCCTGTTTCCATGCCGTGAATGGCAATCAGAACACCAGAGGGGACGCCATACTGACGTTCAAGTGCGGCATAGAATTGCGGATTGCGTGCCTTGCGCTTGCGCCCCTGTGCCACGATGGTATCAGCCCCCCGCACCCGCATGAATTTGTCCAGCGAGTACTTAAAGCTCTTCTGATTTCGGTCCGCGGCAATGGTGCGGGTGGCATATTGGCTTTGCGCCAAGGCCTGCAACCCCTTCTTTTTGACGCCCGCCTTTCGGGCTTGCTTGGCAAAGCTTGATTTCCACGATTCAAATCCAGCACCGGTGTTGCCGCATGATGCAGACAAAGCAGGAGAGGCAAGCAACAGGGCAATGGCGAAAACTAAACGAAGCATGGCGGGCAATCCGATCCGATCAAAATCCACGCTCAGCGTAACCGCAGCGAGGGTATTGGCAAAGAGGTTAGTACAAGTCCAATTCACCGCTTTTCTTGAGATGCTCGAACCATTCCTCGGGAGTGGATTTGATCCTCGCGTGTTTCACCATCATCGCATTCATATTGGGCAGCTGCGATGAGTCCGGCCAGTCGTCGGGCTGCCACAGATGGGATCGCATCACGCACTTTGGGCAATGGGCAAAGACGGTTTCGACGTGGATCAAAAGCGCCAGCTTAGGCGGGTGATCATTCACGGTCATTGTTGCCAGCAGGTTTGGATCAGCAGAGATTCGGGCGGTGCCACGTATGCGCAGCGTCTCCATTTTGCCGGGAACAAAGAAAATTACGCTGACCCGTGGGTCCTTGAGGACATTGTGGAAGGTGTCCACGCGCTTGTTGCCCGGGCGGTCGGGGATCGCAAACATAGTGTCCGAGAGGATTTGAACAAACCCGGCTGGATCACCGCGCGGCGAGATGTCCAGATGCCCGTCAGGATTGGCCGAGGCAATTAGGCAGAAAGACGAGATGGCAATAAAGTCCCGACACATCTGATCCAGGGCGGACAGTTCCTTGTCGATGATCTGGGGCAGGGGGACTCCAGCTATTTTCTCCAATTCCTCGGCCGAGTTCACAAAGTCGGTGTAACTCGAGAAGGAGTTATCTGATGACATGAGTTCTCTCCTAACTGGGTAGCCAGAGTGTGAAAGATCATGCCAAACGAAACAAGGGCGCCCGAACGGACGCCCTTGCATTTGAAGAGTCGCGCCTGGATCAGCAGCTGTAGTACATGCCGTACTCAACCGGGTGCGGGGTGTGTTCGTAAGTTTCGACCTCTTCCATCTTCAGCGCGATATAGCCGTCGATCTGGTCTTTGGTGAACACGTCGCCCTGCAGCAAGAAGTCATGATCTGATGCCAGCGCTTCCAGTGCTTCGCGCAGGCTGCCGCAGACGGTCGGGATGTCAGCCAGTTCTTCGGCGGGCAGATCGTACAGGTTTTTGTCCATGGCTTCGCCCGGATCGATCTTGTTCTTGATGCCGTCCAGGCCGGCCATCAGCAGCGCAGCAAAGCACAGGTAAGGGTTCGCCGCCGGGTCAGGGAAGCGGGCCTCAACGCGTTTGGCTTTCGGGCTTTCGGTCCACGGAATACGGACACAACCCGAACGGTTGCGGGCCGAGTAGGCGCGCAGAACAGGGGCCTCGAAGCCCGGGATCAGACGCTTGTAGCTATTGGTCGCGGGGTTGGTGAAGGCGTTCAGGGTCTTGGCGTGCTTCAGGACACCACCGATGAAAAACAGCGCCTCGTCCGACAGATCAGCGTATTTGTCGCCTGCAAACAGCGGTTTGCCGTCTTTCCAAATCGACATGTTCACGTGCATGCCGGTGCCGTTGTCGCCTGCGATCGGCTTAGGCATGAACGTAGCCGATTTCCCGTAGGCGTGTGCGACATTGTGGATGACGTACTTGTATTTCTGAAGCTCGTCGGCCTGTTTGGTCAGGCTGTCAAAGATCAGACCCAGTTCGTGCTGGCAGGACGCAACTTCGTGGTGATGCTTGTCGACCTTCATGCCCAGACGTTTCATGGTCGACAGCATTTCCGAGCGCAGATCCTGTGCTTCGTCAACGGGGTTTACCGGAAAGTAGCCACCTTTGACGCCGGGACGATGGCCCATATTGCCCATCTCGTATTCGGTGTCGGTGTTCCAGGACGCGTCTGTTGCATCAACTTCATAGGACACCTTGTTGATGCTGTTGGAAAAACGAACATCGTCAAACAGGAAGAATTCCGCTTCGGGGCCCATATAGGCGACGTCACCGATGCCGGACGCTTTCAAGTAGGCTTCGGCTTTCTGCGCGGTGCCGCGCGGGTCCCGCTCATAAGCTTCGCCCGTGTCGGGCTCCACGACCGAGCAGTGCACACAGATCGTTTTTTCCGCATAGAACGGATCGACATAGGCGCTTTCGGTGTCGACCATCAGCTTCATGTCCGATGCTTCGATCGACTTCCAGCCTGCGATGGACGATCCGTCGAACATAAAGCCCTCTTCGAGGAAGTCCTCGTCGACCTGATCGGACATCAGGGTCACGTGTTGCAGCTTGCCGCGCGGGTCGGTGAAACGGACGTCGACATATTCGGCGCCTTCGTCCTTGATCAGCTGAAGAACTGCGTCCTTGCTCATTCTCTTATTCCTCTGAATTGAAGATTTGGTCTTGTTACAGTGCGTCCGAGCCGGTCTCGCCGGTGCGGATGCGAATAGCTTGTTCAACGGGCGAGACAAAAATTTTGCCGTCGCCGATCTTGTCTGTCTTGGCGGCGGAAACGATGGCCTCGATGGCGGCATCGACCTGATCGTCATCCAGGACGACCTCGACCTTCACCTTGGGCAGAAAGTCGACCACGTATTCCGCCCCGCGATAGAGTTCGGTGTGGCCTTTTTGACGGCCAAAACCCTTGACCTCGATCACGCTGAGGCCCTGGACGCCGACGTCCTGCAATGCCTCTTTCACTTCGTCCAGTTTGAACGGCTTGATGATCGCTTCGATCTTCTTCATCCCGGGCTCCCTTTAACGCTTGTCAGGATGGCACTGACCACGTCTAAGTTCGGTCAGCAATCTGATTGCGAAATTGGCGGTGTACAGGTGCTAAGAATTTAGGCGAGGGTCTAAATTTTCACCATCTTGCACAAAAAATAATCAGAATTGAATCGCTGAAGGACTTGAGATGACGGAATTGCTGACAGCGGCGCAGATGCGGGCCATCGAACAGGCAGCGATTAAGTCCGGTCAGGTGACAGGATTGGAGCTGATGGAGCGCGCAGGTCGCGGCGTCGTCGAGGCGATTTTCGAGGAGTGGCCGGAGCTGGCAAAATTCTCTGGCAAAGCTGTGATTTTGTGCGGGCCGGGGAACAATGGTGGTGATGGGTTCGTCGTTGCGCGGCTGTTGAAAGAGCGGGGCTGGGAGGTGGACGTCTTTGTGTTGGGAAGGCCCGAGAAGCTGCCACCCGATGCCCTTACAAATTACGAGCGGTGGTGCACGCTTGATGACAGCTCGGTTACTGAAATGAGTAGACTGGCCGATGCGCGCATTTCAGGCACGTGCCAGCTTTTTGAAGCGGACATCGTCGTTGATGCGCTGTTTGGTACTGGTCTTACGCGTCCCCTTGGTTGGGCACACAATGAAGTTGGGGAAGCCTTTGATCTGGATACGAGGGCTATCAACCGAATGGTGGCGATAGACGTTCCGTCTGGGCTTTGTGCAGATAGTGGTCGGGTTCTCAGTGAGTTGGAGCGGACCGAGGATAGAGACCCACATCGCGTCACCGCATCGAAGATTCCGTTCCACGCAACTCAAGCCGAGTTAACTGTGACGTTTCATCGTGCAAAAACTGGGCACCTATTGTCGGATTCTGCAAATACATGCGGCAAATTGGTGATAAAAGATATTGGGTTAGGGTCAAACTGCGCCAGTTGGAAAAATGAGATTGTCACCGCTGGGGCTGTATCAGCCGATCATTTGGCCAAAGGTAGCGGGACCAACAAGTTTTCTCATGGCCACGCGCTGATCCTATCAGGAGCGCCCGGCAAAACCGGTGCCGCACGGCTGGCGGCGCGGGGGGCTTTGCGTATCGGGGCGGGGTTGGTGACGCTGGGTGTACCGCCTGCGGCGCAGTTGGAAGTGGCCGCGCAAGTCACAGCCATCATGTTGCAGCGGGTCGATGGTGCTGAGGCGCTTTCGGATATTTTGCGCGATGAGCGGATGAATGCGCTTTGCTTCGGCCCTGGATTGGGGCTCGAGCGTGCACGCGCGCTGGCACCTGTGGCACTGGCGGCAAGGCGACCGACAGTGCTGGACGCGGACGGGCTGACAGCCTTTGCTGATGATCCTTCAGTTTTGTTTGGTATGTTGCATGAGGGTTGCGTTCTTACCCCGCACGGAGGGGAGTTCGCACGGCTGTTCCCGGACATTGCTGCGAAGTTGAACGCGATCCCGACCCAAGGCCCGGCTTTTTCCAAGGTGGACGCAACGCGCGAGGCCGCGGAACGGGCAGGGTGCGTGGTTCTGTTCAAGGGACCAGACACAGTGATTGCCGCGCCAGATGAGCGGTGTTCTATCAGCTCGGCCTTCTATGACCGTTCCGCCCCGTGGTTGGCGACAGCCGGGTCAGGCGATGTTTTGGCGGGGTTTATCACTGGATTGCTGGCGCGCGGGTTTGATGCCATGGCAGCCGCTGAAACGGCGGCATGGCTGCATGTGGAATGCGCGCTTACGTTTGGGCCGGGTTTGATTGCCGAAGATCTTCCCGAGCAGCTGCCTAAAGTTCTAAAAGAACTGAATATTTGATTGTTTGAGCGGCTTTTGGCCGACGAGGCCGGCTTTCGGCTGTAAATGGCCGACGGCTTTGCCGCCAAGTCAAAGCGAATGTTTGCCAGACACATAACCAGCCGTCAGAATTTTCCAAGAGCATGTCTCTGGCCGCAGGGTAGCTGCGGATAACAATTTGAAAATAATCGGATTAATTCCGGCCATTCAAAGCCTGAGTGGCGATTGTGCAATAGCTTGACACTATGGGCGAAGCCTCTGAACCCTCAGCCATCTGAGCGTAATCCGGAGGTACCTGAAACCGGAATTTCAAGGTGAGTGAGATGACCCAGAACTTAAAACTGTCTTCGATAGCTGCAATACTGACCGCGACGACGGCAATTCCAGCCGCGGCTGAGCTTAAGTACGAAAACAACAGCGGCGGCTACGTCCTGTTCTACGGCCAACTGAACCCGGCAATTGTCTCGGTAGATGATGGTGAAGAAACAGAAACCCGTTTGCTGGACAACGACTTGTCCAACAGCCGGGTGGGGCTGCGCCTGATGCAACCTTACGGAAGCAATGAGTTCATGTTCCGGTTTGAAACCGGTCTGGGTCTTCCAAGCACCGGAACCGCCAACCAGAATGGCACCAATACCAATGGCTGGACCCGCGAAGACATCCGCCATGTCGATTTCTCGTTGAAAGGCGGATACGGTAAATTCTCTGCGGGGCAGGGCAGCATGGCATCTGACGGGGCTGCGGAAGTGGATCTGTCTTATGTGGGAACTGCGCTTTATTCGTTTACAAACGATGAAAACGGCGCGTTTTTCTACCGCGATCCTAACGGGATGTTGAGCACCATCACTGTTGGCGACTCGTCCAGCAACTTTGACGGCGCACGCCGCGGACGTATCCGATACGATACGCCGGACTTCAACGGGTTCTCGGCCGCCATTGCCTATGGTCAGAACATTTTGTCCAGCAGTGATGATGACGACTATTACGATATCGCGGTTTCCTACAAAAATACCTTTGCCGGCGGCGTTGAGTTCGCGGCCTCTGTCGCCTACGCCGTGCGCGACTTTGATGGCAGCTCGGGTGAACGGAAAGATACCATTGGGTCTGCTTCGGTTCTATTACCCAGCGGGCTCAGCTTTACTGCTGCACTGGGGTCGCGTGATGATACGGCGTCGGGGGCCAGTGATCCGAATTACTGGTACACGAAACTGGCCTATGAAGGGGATTGGGTGTCCTGGGGCAAAACCGGCGTCGGTGTCGACTATTTCGACGGGTCGGATTTCGAAAATGACGGTTCCAGCACCAAATCCTGGGGTATCGCTGTCGTCCAGCGCTTTGACAGTATCAACACAGATGCCTACCTGAAATACCGCAACCACGACTTCGACGACACCGTCGATTTTGACCAGAACGAAGCCTGGGTTTTAGGCGCGCGCTGGAGATTCTGATCCAGCCCCGCAAAACAAACGGCGCCTCGGTTCTGTCCGGGGCGTTTTTTTGTCCAAATAGGCGGCAAAACAAGGCTGATCCGGGCTTTGCCCCCTTGCACGCAGGCGGCTGGGCAAATAGAAGGCGTCAAATTTGCCCGGCGCGCCGTTTTGCGCGCCCCGAATCCTATGGGGACTACCATAATGCAGGTTACCGAGACGCTGAACGAAGGTTTGAAACGCGGCTACAATATCGTCGTATCCGCAGCTGAGCTGGACGACAAAGTTAACGAGAAACTGGTCGAAGCGCAGCCTGAAGTCGAGATGAAGGGTTTCCGCAAAGGTAAGGTGCCGATGGCCCTGCTGAAAAAGCAGTTTGGCCAACGCCTGATGGGCGAAGCGATGCAGGAGAGCATTGACGGCGCCATGAACCAGCATTTCGAGGACAGCGGTGAGCGTCCTGCGCTGCAGCCCGAGGTCAAAATGACCAACGAGGACTGGAAAGAAGGCGACGACGTTGAGGTCGCTATGTCCTACGAGGCCCTGCCGGAGATCCCGGAGGTTGACCTGAAATCGGTTGAGTTGGAAAAGCTGGTTGTCAAAGCAGACGACGCAGCCATCGAAGAGGCACTGACTAACCTGGCCGAAACCGCGCAAGACTTTAAGGCGCGCCGCAAGGGGTCTAAAGCCAAGGATGGCGATCAGGTTGTGATCGACTTCGTTGGTAAAGTGGACGGAGAAGAATTCGAAGGTGGCTCGGCCGAAGACTATCCGCTGGTGCTGGGCTCCAACAGCTTTATCCCTGGCTTTGAAGAGCAACTGGTTGGCGTGAAAGCCGAAGAAGAAAAAGACGTCAGCGTTGCCTTCCCTGAGGAATACGGCGCCGAGCATTTGGCTGGTAAAGATGCTGTGTTCACGTGCACAGTGAAAGAAGTAAAAGAGCCAGTTGCCGCTGAAATCAACGACGAGCTGGCCACCAAGTTTGGTGCCGAAGACCTGGCGGCTCTGAAAGGTCAAATTGCCGAGCGTCTGGAAGCAGAATACTCGGGTGCCTCGCGTGCCGTCATGAAGCGGGCCCTGCTGGACGCTCTGGACGAGAAAGTATCGTTCGACCTGCCGCCGTCGCTGGTTGAGGCCGAAGCCAAGCAAATCGCCCACCAGCTGTGGCACGAGGAAAACCCGGACGTGGAAGGTCACGACCACCCCGAGATCGAGCCTACTGATGAGCACAACAAACTGGCCGAGCGCCGCGTGCGTTTGGGCCTGCTGCTGGCTGAACTGGGCCAGAAGGCCGAGGTTGAAGTAACCGATGCCGAGATGACCCAGGCGATCATGAACCAGGCGCGTCAGTACCCGGGTCAGGAGCGTCAGTTCTTTGAATTTGTGCAGCAGAACGCTCAGATGCAGCAGCAGCTGCGTGCGCCGCTGTTCGAAGACAAGGTCATCGACTACGTGTTTGAGCTGGCTCAGGTTGCAGACAAAGACGTCAGCAAAGACGATCTGCAGAAAGCCGTTGAGGCACTGGAAGAGGAGTAATCCTCTTCCGCCCATCCCCATATGGGCACAAAAAGAACGGAGCCGTCTAAAACAGACGGCTCCGAGTGGGTGGCTTTGTACTTATGAGGTGAGGGGGTCAGGCCTCATTAGCAAAAGCGCGGGGGGTTCGTAGCAGAGCAGTCTTCTGCTCGGGCGTAAACCGGTCCGAAAGCGTTTCGATCAGTCTGAGAACCGCATCTACTTCGTCTTTCGTCGTTGCCGAATTCATCTGTTCGACAAAGTATTTCTCTAACCGGGTCAGCGGCTGGTGGTCGAAATTTGCCACGCCCGGTTTTTCCTGCACCTTGGTGCGGGCACAGAGTTCCAGCGCCTCTTCATCGCTGAGGAAGACATCATGTTCGATGCTCGCATAGTCACGGATGCCCGATATGCGTTCGTCTGAACAATCCATCAGCGCCGCCATTGCCACCACTTTACCCATTGGCTTGGCCGTGCCGAGATAGTCATAGGGGGCATTCCCTGACCGTTGCAGGACGCGGTTCATGACCGGGTCGATTACTGCAATAGAGTCGAGCACGCCGGCTGCTTTGGCGTATTCGAATGATCCGATCATGACCTCGCTGGTCACGTAGGACACCGAGTTTTCACCTCGTCCACGCCCCAGTTTCTTGGTGTCCACGCAAAAGCGCGTTGCTTCCCAAACCTGTGAACTGCGGATCGGCGCATCGCCGTCCAGAATTGAATGAAAGACGTCGGACAACATATGTGGCCCTGTGGTTTGCAGTAGTCTCATGCACCCAACGACGTCCCCCGAGTCGTTGATGCTGACTACATGTGCAGGATGCAGGTCGTCAAAGTGGTCGCGTTCGCGCCCATCCTTGATATTCACGTCCCAACCCAAGCGGTCGCCGAAAACGCGCGCGCGCAGTTTGAACATCTCATCCAGTACGTCTTTGAACTTATCTTGGTTGATACCATCAATTACGATGATCATTTCCATCCCCCTACAGTCTTGTTACCGTAAAGTTGAGGTTAACCAAGATATTGCCTTAGACTATTGGGGGTATCCCGTAGAAAACGGGTTTTTTTCATTAACCAGGGGCAATTAGGCCAAATCCTATGGCCCGTCCAATGGCTTGCGCTGTGGTCAAAGCGCCCAATTTTTCACGGCCCGACCGCATGTGCACTTCGACCGTGCGGTGGGATATCGACAAAATGTCACCAATATCTTGCTGTGATTTGCCCTCGGCTACCCATTGCAGGATCTCTTTTTCGCGTGTGGAAAGCGAGGGAAGATACAAAGCTTTGGCAAGAACGCCCGATTGCATAACAGTGTCATGCGCATGAACGGCCGCCATTTGCAAGTCGCCCATCACGTGCTTTTTCATCTTTTCCCACTCAGCGTCTGAACAATCGCGTGTAACGTTGAGCAGACCACATTCTCCGTACGGACCACGGACCGGAACGGTTAACCCACGAGGGGTAATGCCAAAATCATTGGCGTCGCGGAATACGGCGTTGAATTTCTCGTCGTGATTGAAGCGACCCCAATCGACCGGAGCAATGCTGAGAACAGATTGATAGATAGTTGGATCGAAGTGGTGGAAGCCGTGGCTGCCATAGTGAATTTTCCACTCGTCGGGATAATTTGCATATCCCTGCACGTCACCCTTCATAGGGTTCAATGTGGCATAAGACGCATAGTCGAAGCCAAGCTCGTCGCAGACAGAGTTTATTATGTCAGCCGTCGACCTTTCCTCGTGATCGAGCGCGGCCAAGTCTATGAGTTTCACTTGTCCAACCCTTGTCCGGCTATTCTTCTCCCCAAAGAAAAGCCAAATCTGTCCATGTATCCTATACGCTGCGTCATTTTCCGTGCTTTGTGCAAGCCATTTGTGCAAGGGACACATGCAAAATGCGTATTTCGTGCAACATGGTCGCCCAATGGTGCTTTTTCAATACATAGCTCAAGAAGATCCAATCTCGACCGTTTTCGCATCGGTGCTTAATTTGGCCTCAGCCCGGTCTCGACCAACATTCCGCGGGCTTTTGCTTCGGGGTAGTAGCCCTTGGCGTATAGGAATATCGCGCGTTGCTGATCACCGTCGGATAACAACCAGGCGCCACGAAGGTACTTTCCTGCAAACTCTAGATTCGTGTCTGCGTCTAGCAGGCCCTGCGAGTTGCCAGAGTATCCCATCGACCTGGCGGTGGCGGGCAGGATTTGCAACAGGCCGTAATATGGGCGGTTTACGGCCCAAGGGCGATGGGTACTTTCCCGAATTGCCAGTTTATGAACAAGTTCGCGCGGCAGTTCGTAATGATCCGCCCATGTGTTGATCGATGCGCGCAGCTCGGGCGTTTCGTTGGGGTATAGCGGGGGATCGAACGCGGCCTGGCTAGAAACATCAGGGCCACCGCACGCGGCGAGAGGGGCAACAAGCAACATGGCAAGAACGCCGCGGCGCAAGAGATTGGTCATCTTTGAACTCCGAATTTCAGATCGCGATGATATGGGTTGGTGATCTGGCCGCAAGCGTAGGAATGAATTTTGGCTGAATTTTGCCCGTTTAGCGTGTGCAAAAAAAAGGCCGCACAAAATGTGCGGCCTCTTGGATTTTACTTCAGCCGGATCAGGCTTTGGCTTCGTCTTCTTCAGCCGGAGCTTCTTCGGCAACCAGATCGTCGTCTTCCGAAGCAGCAGACCCGATGTCGTCGAACAGTTCGGCGATTTCGAATTCAGCAGCTGCCTCTTCTTCGGCGGCCAATTCCTGAATCGATTTACCCGACGCCTGCAGTTCCGCTTCTTCTTGCGAACGGGCGACGTTCATATTGATCTTTACCTCGACCTCGGGGTGCAGTTTGACTGCGACCGAGTGCAGACCCAGATCTTTGATCGGTGCGATCAGGATGACCTGTTTCTTGTCGACGGTAAAACCAGCCTCGGTTGCGGCGTCTGCGGCGTCACGCGGGGTGACCGAACCATACAGAGCGCCGGCATCCGATGCCGATCGAATCACGATGAACTGCTGTCCATCCAGCTTTTCAGCCAGCGCTTCAGCTTCTTGCTTGGTTTCCAGGTTGCGGGCCTCAAGCTGTGCTTTCTGGGCTTCGAACGAGGCGATATTGGCCTCGGACGCGCTCAGCGCTTTGCCTTGGGGCAGCAGGAAGTTGCGGGCAAATCCAGGCTTAACGTCAACGACGTCGCCCATTTGGCCCAGTTTCGCAACGCGTTCCAGAAGGATAACTTGCATATCAGTCTCTCCTTACTTCACAGCGTAGGGCAGCAGGGCGAGGAAGCGGGCGCGCTTGATAGCACGGGCCAGTTCACGCTGCTTTTTTGCCGAAACGGCGGTGATGCGCGAGGGAACGATCTTGCCACGCTCAGAGATGTAGCGCTGCAGCAGACGGGTGTCTTTATAGTCGATCTTCGGCGCGTTATCGCCCGAGAACGGGCAGACCTTGCGGCGGCGGAAAAATGGTTTTGCGGCCATGGTTTATGTCCTTTCGTCAGGCGTTGATCAGCGGCGCTCGCGGCGGCCTTCGCGCTCGTCGCGCTTCTGCATCTGGACCGAAGGGCCCTCGTTGTGCTCGTCGACCTTGATGGTCAGAACGCGCATAACATCGTCATGCAGGCGCATCAGGCGCTCCATTTCCTGAACGGCGCCAGCGGGGGCGTCGGTCTTCAGGTAGGAATAGTGACCCTTGCGGTTCTTGTTGATCTTGTAGGCCATCGTCTTGACGCCCCAATACTCGCTGTCGATGACGTTGCCGCCATTGTCAGCCAGAACGGTGCCGAAATGTTCGACGAGGCTTTCTGCCTGCGCGTTGGACAAATCCTGACGCGCGATCATTACATGCTCATACAGCGGCATGTGCACTCCTGTTTCTATCAAGGCGCATTTCATAGGCGGGGCCAGGTGTCCTTCGCGACCCTGCCACGAGAGGCTGCGCGATTCATACGATTAGCGAAGGATGGCCCCATATACACGTTTGCACAGCAGGGGCAAGGCCTGCCACAGATGCCCTTGTGAAGTCGTGCTATTTCCACTGCGTCGCCCAATTCCTGACTCTTTTCGGCTCAAAGTTGTTTTGCATACCGGGGACTAACCGGACTGACCGACCCCAGACGGCAACCTGAGAACAGGGTGAAAGAAATGACGGCGATTAACACGAATTCCTTCGAACGGTCCGCGGCCAACGCGAACTTTGAAAAGTCAGTACCAGTTTTGATCGCCTTTGCGCCGAACTGGAAGGTGAGAATGGTTCTGTCTCGCGTGGTTGGTGCGTTTCTGATCGTCATAGCCTTTTCAATGTGGATCATGCAGGGCTCCGCCATGTCAGCCGAAGTTTGGCCGATCAAACTGGCAGCATCTATGATGTTCCTGATGGTTGGGGTCAGCCTGTTGACTGTCCAACTGCTGGATGCCCGCCCAGACGCTTATTTCGATCCGATCCGCCGCGAAGTACGCGTTCTGCAAAAGAACGAAAACGGACGTCCTCAGACCGTTCTGCGCCGTAGCTATGACACTTTGGGTGGTGCTCGATTTGCGGACAACGAGGTCGAATTGTTTGACGTCGACGGCAGCCTGCTGATGAAGCTGCCACTACAATCGGCGGATGTCAGCCGAGCGCTCAAGGGTCAGTTGAGCGGAAGTGTAACAATCTTCGCCTGATTTTTATTCTGTTCATATAGGAACAGAAGTTGTTAGCGAATATAGGTTGTGTGCCGCCCTTGGGCGGCACATTTTCGTTACCGAGCAACCCAAACGGTTTGCATCCACAAAAATTGCGGAGATTGTCATGAAATCCACCCTTCTTGCAGCTGCTCTGGCCGTTTCGGCCACATCGGCATTCGCCAGTGCCGAGAAGTACGTTCTGGACCCCAGCCACAGCCAGGTCGTTTTCAACTATAACCACCTTGGTTTTTCAACTACCTACGGCATGTTCTCGGGCTTTGAGGGCGAGATCATGTTCGACCAGGAAAACCCTGCTGCCTCAAGCGTTAACGTTTCCATGCCTGTTGTTGAGATGTTTACTGGCTGGAAGCCGCGCGAAGATCACTTTATGACCGAGGATTTTTTCGGCGTGGCCGAAGGCGATATGATCACCTTTGCTTCGACCGGTATCGAAGTCACCGGTGAGAACACCGCAAACATCACCGGCGACCTGACCATGAACGGTGTCACCAAGTCGGTTGTTCTGGACGCGAAGCTGAACCAGGTGGGTGAACACCCGATGGCTGGCAAGCCTTGGGCCGGCTTCGACGCGACGACCACTGTGGTACGCAGCGAGTTTGATCTGGGTCAGTTCGCACCGTTCGTCGGGGACGAAGTCGAAATTCACATTTCGGTGGAAGCTCAGAAAGCTGAATAATTCGGTTTCAGTAGTTTGAAACATAACCGCCGGGGCATTGATCCCCCGGCGGTTCTTTTATTCTGCGCGTTTGGCAGTCAAGTCGATTGAGACAATGACCGTAAAGCCCAGTGACTCTTCGGTGGGTTGCGATGTGCCCACGTCGAAATCCATTCGGTTCAACTCCAACTGGCCCGACATGACAGCGGTGTCGTCCTGTAGGGCGAGCGTAAATGGCAGCACCATATCTACGGATTTGTCACGAATGGTCAGAGTGCCGCGCGCCTCGTAGCCTGCATCGGTCTTGAATAATTCGGCCTTGAACTGAGCGGTTGGGAACTGGGCACTGTTGAAGAAATCGGCGCCCATGGCCTGATCGGTGACTGTTCCCAGGCTTAGCGATGTGATGGCGATGGTGACATCCGCCGATCCGGCAAGTCCGGGCTCGGGCGGGTCTTCAAATGCGATTGCTGCGGTCCAGTCGGCAAAGCTGCCGGTCACGGGGCTGCCCAATTGCGAAATTGTGATCGACAGGGACCCTTCCTGCACCTGCCAGTCCGACTGCACTTCGGTCAGCTCAGTGGTATCGGTTGCGGGTGTGGAATGGTCGGAAAAGACACCAATTGACCAGCCGCCGACCAAAACGGCGCACCAAACCATCAGCGCGGCAAACGCGGGAACCAGCGAATGGTGCTGCTCAGGCGGCTGAGGCGCGTCAGACTGACCGGGCAGCATCCGGCGCAAGGTGCTGTCCTTGTCAATGACGTGGTGCTTGAGCGCTCCGGCGATATGCAGGGCAAGGGATCCGGCCAGAACCCAGATGAACAGCCAATGCAGACCCGCGGTTACCTCTGCCAGAAAGACGGATTTCGGAACAAAGGGCAGGTCTTGTCCAAAGGGCCACAGGATTGGCGCAAACCCTTCGGTGGCAGCGTGGTGTACCCAGCCTGTCAACGGCACCAGTACAAGCGCCGCATACAGCATCCAATGAACGGTTTCGGCAGCAAAGGCCTCGGGTTTGTTCTCAGCATTCAAAAGCCCGGGTTTTGTTTGACTCACCGCCCACAGAATACGCGCCAGGGCGACAAAGAACACGGTCACCCCCACGGTTTTGTGGATCGAGAACAGGAGGGCTGCGCGCGCGATATCCGCTTCGGTGGTGGGGATTGCAGGGTCGTAGATCGCATGGGCCAGATCATTGGCGATCCAGCCCAGTGGCAATGCGGTGAATATCAACAGCGCCGTCAGCCAGTGAAAGGTCTTGGTTACAGTGCCGTAGCTGGAGAAAGTGTTGGTCGTTGGCATCGAGCGCTCCGGGCTGGGTTGGGTGCGATCAACCTATAGCCATGGCGCAGGGACTCAATAGCGACATGTGCACAGCATAGGTGCCAGAGTGCAGAGGTCAGGCAACGCTTGTGCCGCGCCCGCACACGGTTTACACCCCGCTGCAACCTAACGTCATCCAAGAGGTTGCAATGACACGCGCATTTGTTTTCCCGGGGCAGGGCGCCCAGACCATCGGCATGGGCAAAGCTCTGGCTGAGGCATATCCCGCCGCACAGGCCGTTTTCGATGAGGTGGACGCCGCGCTGGGCGAAAAGCTGAGCAGCCTGATCTGGGACGGCGATATCGCGGAACTGACCCTGACTCAGAACGCACAGCCGGCCCTGATGGCAACGTCGATCGCTGCAATGCGTGCGCTTGAGGCTGAAGGGGTTTCAGTGACAGATGCGGCGTTTGTGGCTGGCCACTCTCTTGGAGAGTACTCGGCGCTGGCTGCGGCCGGGGCGTTGACGATTGCCGACACCGCCCACCTGTTGCGGACGCGTGGGGAAGCTATGCAAAGCGCGGTGCCTGTGGGCGAAGGTGCGATGGCAGCAATTCTGGGTCTGGATCTTGAAGCCGTGCGTTCCGTTGCCGAAGCAGCCGCGCAGGGCGAGGTCTGTCAGGCTGCAAATGACAACGATCCGACGCAGGTTGTGGTATCCGGTGCAAAGGCAGCAGTCGAGCGTGCCGCCGGGATCGCCAAGGAAAAAGGCGCGAAACGTGCGGTGATGCTGCCGGTCAGCGCCCCTTTCCATTGCGCGCTGATGCAGCCTGCTGCGGATGTGATGGCCGAAGCCCTGGCAAGCGTTGAAATCAAAGCTCCGGCTGTGCCTCTGATTGCCAATGTGCGGGCCGAAGCGGTCACGGACCCGGACCTGATCCGCCAACTGCTGGTCGAACAGGTTACCGGATCCGTGCGCTGGCGTGAAAGCGTGCAATACATCGCAGCGCAAGGCGTGACAGAAACGTGGGAGATCGGGGCCGGGAAGGCGCTGACCGGGATGATCCGCAAAATCGACCGTGCGATTGCAGGCAAAGCTGTTGGCACACCTGATGACGTGCAGAATGTGACACAGGCCGAATCGTAGAATACACGCGCGCCGCAAGAGACGCGCCAAGAGGGAAATCGAATGTTTGATTTGACAGGTAAGACCGCATTGATCACCGGCGCATCCGGTGGCATCGGCGGTGAGATCGCGCGTGTTCTGCACGGTGCGGGGGCAACGGTTGGGTTGTCGGGCACAAGGGTTGAGCCGCTGCAGACACTGGCCGCTGAACTGGGTGAACGGGCGCATGTCCTGCCGTGTAACCTCAGCGATGCCGAGTCCGTGGCTGCCCTGCCGAAACAGGCCGCCGAGGTGATGGGTTCGGTTGACATTCTGGTCAACAACGCGGGCATCACCCGCGATAACCTGTTCATGCGCATGTCGGATGAAGAATGGCAGAGCGTGATTGACGTCAATCTGACCTCGACCGCGATGCTGTGCAAAGGTGTGTTGCGCGGCATGATGAAGGCGCGCTGGGGGCGGATCATCAACATCTCGTCCGTTGTGGGTGCCACCGGCAATCCTGGTCAGGCCAACTATGCCGCGTCCAAGGCGGGTATGATCGGCATGACCAAATCGCTGGCCTATGAAGTCGCCAGTCGCGGCATCACGGCCAACGCGGTTGCGCCCGGATTCATCACCACGGCCATGACCGACAAGCTGACTGATGATCAGAAGTCCGGCATTTTGCAGCAAGTGCCCGCCGGACGTATGGGTGATGCAGCGGAAATTGCGTCGGCAGTTTTGTACCTTGCCAGTACCGAAGCCGGATATGTTACCGGAACCACCTTGCATGTGAACGGTGGTATGGCCATGTTGTGAGCGCGGATCGAGGCGGGCGCGAAAGCGTTTGCCTTGGGCGTTGTCTGTGCTATAGGCGGCGCATGAATGCAGGGGTCGACCAAAAAGGTCGGCCTTCTACTTTCCCGGTAATCGGGGACCTAAACCGCCCAGACCGGGCAAATCAAAGCCAGCCTGAGCGGGCAAGGGCTGAACCGGGCACTATGCCCTGAAATGGAATGAGGAATAGACATGAGCGACGTCGCAGATCGCGTTAAAAAGATCGTTGTTGAGCACCTGGGTGTTGAAGAAGACAAAGTGACGGAAAACGCGTCCTTCATCGACGATCTGGGCGCAGACAGCCTGGACACTGTTGAGCTGGTAATGGCCTTCGAAGAAGAGTTCGGCATCGAGATTCCGGATGACGCAGCCGAAACCATCCAGACCTTTGGCGACGCCGTCAAATTCATCTCTGAAGCGTCCTAAACGCTGAGAGATCGTCAAAAAGCGGCGCTTCCGGGCAACGGAGGCGCCGTTTTTTTATAATTGTTTACAATTCAGGCTTGTCAGGCCGCCCTTTCGTTCGCAACGTTTCGCCTGAGGCGCAATTTTTCAGAGCGGGCAGGGCATGATACGATCCACCCCAATGATAAACACGGCACGCTTGACGCTCTGCGCCATGCGACCCGAGGATTTCAACCGGTTCGCCGAGATTTGGCGGAACCCTTGCATCGTGCGGCATGTCGGTGGGCAACCACGGTCGCGGGGCGAAGCATGGGATTCTTTTCTGCGGAATGCAGGGCACTGGCAAATGGCCGGATTCGGGCAATGGGCAGTTGTCCAGCAATCGAATCGGCAAATGATCGGCCAGTCTGGATTTTTCTACGCAAACCGCGAAATGGGCGAAGACTTTGACAACTTCCCCGAGGCGGGCTGGATACTTGTTCCCGAAGCGCAAGGACAGGGGCTGGGTCTGGAAGCGGCTCAGGCTGCGCATGAGTGGTTTGACCGAATTATGCCTGGCCCTTTGGTCGCGATGATCGACGCCACTAACGTAACCTCGCAAAAACTGGCGGAAAAACTTGGTTATGTCTCGATGCGTGAATGCGACTACAGAGACACCCCAGTTCATCTGTTCAAAAGAAACGGGCCGCCGGCGCGCAACTGATACGCAGAATTGTGCCGATGCCGCAAAACGTCCGTAGTTTGCCGATACTGGTAAAAGCCAAGGACATCTTGGTGTGTATGTTATAGTGGATTTGAAAACGATTGAGCGGAGGAACAGGCTCATGAGGATTTACCCCACTATGGAACTGCAGAACGGCCGGTGCGTGACACTGGACAAGGGCCGTTTGGACGATGCCATGATTTGGCACGTGAATCCCGTTGAAACAGCGCGCAGCTGGGCCGCTGAAGGTGCGGAATGGATGCACCTGACCGACTTCGATGCGATCGAAGGGCGCGACACAAACGCTGAACTGGTCGAAGAGATCATTCGCTCGGCCGAGATCCCTGTCCAGCTGGCTGGTGGTATGCGCACGCGTGAACAGGTTGAACACTGGATCGGCAAGGGCGCAGGGCGGATTGTAATCGGCACTTTGGCGGCGTGGGATCCGAACCTGGTGAAAGAGCTGGCCAAGCTGTACCCGGATCAAATCGTTCTGGCAGTGGATGTTTGGCAAGGCCAGGTCATGACTGAAGGCTGGCGCAGTCAAAGTGCGTTTACGCCCGATGCGTTTATCGAAGCGTTTGCTGGCACTCCATTTGCAGCGATTCTTGTCACTGATATCGACAGCGATGTTGAAGATGTTGAGGCTCAGCTGGGGCTGATTTCCGGCCTGGCCGAGAAATCCCGCACACCAGTGATTGCCAGCGGCGTTGTGCGCACCGTCGATGATATCTCACGCTTGGCGTATATTCACAACATATCCGGGGCAATTGTCGGACGCGCGCTTTTCCGCAAGTCTCTGATGCTTGCCGATGTTCTTGAAGTGGCCAAAACGGCCCGGGAACCTGTGGCGCAGTTCCAGTAAACTATAGGGAAAGCAAAAAAGCCGCCTCTCGCCGGTTCGTGCAAGGGGCGGTTTTTCTTTTCTGTCGGCATCTCGTTGCGTTGGCCCGAAATTGCCATCACTGGCGGGTTGATGCCGGAACACTGTACACCGTTGCTCTTGCCCCCGGACCCCGGGCCGGGGTATGAGCGGTTCTCATAACAGGAAGCAGGCAAGAGGCACTTCATGCGCAGAGTCGTTGTAACTGGTCTGGGATTGGTCACTCCTTTAGCCAGCGGGGTCGAGGAATCTTGGTCGCGGCTGTTGGACGGGGAATCCGGTGCAGGTCCGATCACTCAGTTCGATGCAGAGGCAAGCGGGGTCACCACGACCTATGCCTGCGAAGTCCCGCGCGGAGACGGGACCAATGGGACATTTAATCCCGACGATTGGTTGCCGCCAAAAGAGCAGCGCAAGATCGAAGATTTTATTCTGTATTCCATCGCGGCGGCCGATATGGCCTGTCAGGATGCGGATTGGCTGCCCGAGGACGAAGAGGCGCGCCTGCGTACTGGTGTTCTGATTGGTTCCGGGATTGGTGGCCTTGGGTCCATTGCCGAAACGGCCAACCTGATCCGCGACAAAGGTCCACGCAGGGTGTCCCCGTTCTTTATTCCCGGGGCGCTGATCAATCTGGCGTCCGGTCAGGTTTCGATCCGTCACGGGTTCAAGGGGCCGAACCACTCGGTTGTAACTGCGTGTTCGACCGGGGCGCACGCCATTGGTGACGCCAGCCGGATTATCCGTGCGGGTGATGCGGATGTGATGGTTGCAGGCGGCGGCGAAGGCTGCATCTGTGAAATTGGCATTGCGGGCTTTAACGCCTGCAAGGCGCTGTCGACCAAGTATGCCGACAACCCCAAAGCGGCCAGCCGTCCCTATGATCAGGATCGCGACGGGTTTGTCATGGGCGAAGGCTCTGGCATTGTGGTTCTGGAAGAATACGAGCACGCCAAAGCACGGGGTGCGAAGATCTATGCCGAGGTTCTGGGCTATGGCATGTCCGGTGATGCCTATCACATCACCGCGCCGTCCGAGGATGGCGACGGTGCCGAACGCTCAATGCGGGCCGCGCTGCGCAGCGCCGGGCTGGAGCCTACGGATCTGGATTACATCAATGCTCACGGCACCTCGACCATGGCGGACACGATTGAGCTGGGTGCGGTAGAACGCCTGCTGGGTGACCATGCCAGCAGTGCCACCATGACCTCGACCAAATCGGCGACGGGTCACCTTTTGGGGGCTGCCGGTGCGATTGAGGCGATCTTCTCGATCCTCGCGATCCGTGATCAGGTTGCGCCACCGACTATCAATCTGGACAACCCAGCCGTTGAAACCCCAATTGACCTTGCCCCGAATGCTAAGCGCGAACGTGAGATCAACGTGGCGCTGTCGAACTCGTTCGGGTTTGGTGGCACCAACGCCAGCGTGATTTTCGGAAAGGTCAGCTAGATGTGGCGGGCTCTTGCGTCAAATGCGCTGACCGTTTTGGTGGTCGGTTTGTTTATGGTGGGTGGCCTTATCCTGTGGGGTCAGTCGCGTTACAAAGATGCGGGCCCGCTGGAAACTGCCATTTGTCTGCAGGTCATAGGCGGCTCAAACATGGGGGACGTCAGTCGCGAGCTTGAAGATCAGGGAGCTATCAGCAGCGCGATGATCTTCAGGATGGCGGCGGATTACACGGACAAAGCTGCGCAACTGAAAGCAGGCAGTTTTCTGGTCCGCGAGGGTGCCTCGATGGAACACATAATCGACGAGATCACCAGCAGCGGTGCCAGCACTTGCGGATCCGAGATTGAATACCGCATTGGCGTCACACGAATTCAGACCCGGGTGCGGGAACTGGACCCGGCGACACTGGATTTCGTTGAAATCGCCAGCTTCGATGCTGCCGAGGACGAAGCCCCTGCCACTTATACCGAAAAGCGGGAGGATGCAGATACACGGTACCGTGTCTCAGTGGCCGAAGGCGTGACCTCGTGGCAGGTGGCCGAAGCGTTGAAGGGCATTGATGCATTGACGGGTGAGGTGAGCGCAATCCCGACCGAAGGCATGTTGGCCCCCGACAGCTATGATCTGACAGCAGGCGATGATCGCAACGCAGTTCTGCAAAAGATGCAGGACAGACAGCAGCTGCGGATTAACGCGGTTTGGGAAAGCCGTCAGGACGGTCTGCCGATCAACAGCCCAGAAGAGATGTTGATCCTCGCCTCGATCATCGAAAAGGAAACCGGTGTCCCGCAAGAACGTGGCCAGGTTGCCAGCGTCTTTGTGAACCGGCTGGAGCAGGGCATGAAGCTGCAAACGGACCCGACGGTGATCTATGGTGTCACCAAAGGTCAGGGTACTTTGGGGCGTGGCCTGCGCCGGAGTGAGCTGCGCCGGGCAACGCCCTGGAATACCTATGTGATTGACGGTTTGCCGCCGACACCAATTGCCAACCCTGGTCTCGCCAGTCTTGAGGCAGCAGTTGCTCCGGAACAGACTGATTATGTCTTCTTTGTTGCTGATGGCACAGGAGGGCACGCATTTGCCGAAACGCTGCAAGAGCACAACCGCAACGTAGCCAAATGGCGCGAGATTGAGGCCGAGCGTCAGAGCTCGGGCAACTAAAGAAAAACGAGCTGCCTATTGGGCAGCTCGCTGAACTCACACCTTACGCAGCAGGACGCCGACGTGGGCGACGCCGCTTTGACGGTGCCGGCTTTGAACCTGTGTTGGCCCCATGTGGCTTGGAGCCGCGCCCCCGGAATCCGCCACGTTTGCTGGGCTTCTTCGCCTCGGCGAATTCCGGCATCTTGCCACTGGCGACCGGTATTTCGATCTTCATCACTTTCTGGATCTGGAGCAGTTGGTCCAGCTCATCAGGTGCGCAAAAGGCGATGGCTTCACCGTCACGACCGGCACGCGCCGTACGACCGATGCGGTGGACATAGTTGTCAGGCACATCGGGCAGATCGTAGTTGACCACATAGGCGACGCCGGGGATATCAATCCCTCGTGCGGCCACGTCCGTGGCAACCAGAACGTTGATTTCCCCAGCCCGGAACGCCTTGATGGCCCTGTCGCGCTGACCTTGGCTTTTGTTGCCGTGGATCGAGGCCGCGTTGAAGCCATCAGCCACAAGGCCTTTCATCAGCTTTTCGGCACCATGTTTCGTGCGTGCAAAGACTAGCGTGAGGGCGTCCAGATCCCGAGATAGAATTTCGCGCAGTTTCTTTGGCTTTTCAGGTTTGCTGACGAAGTGCACCGATTGCATGACTTTGTCAGCCGCTTTACCCGGAGGCGAGACCTGAACCCGCTGTGGGTTGGTCAGATAGGCTTGGCTTAGTTCTTCCATTTGTTTCGGCATCGTGGCTGAAAACAGCATAGTCTGACGCGGGGTGCCCAGTCGCGGTGCGATTTTGCGAAGGGCGTGAATAAAGCCCATATCCAGCATCTGATCCGCCTCATCCAGCACAAGATGCCGAACCGAGCTAAGGTCAACGGCGCGGCGCTCCATCAGGTCGATCAGGCGACCCGGAGTGGCGACGAGAATGTCGGTACCACGTGCCAGGAACGAGATTTGCCTGCTGATGGACTGCCCGCCGACAACGGTTGCGACGCGCAGTTTTGTGGTTTTCGTCAGGTTGCGCAGGCTGTCGGCGATCTGGTTAACCAGTTCGCGGGTCGGCGCCAGGATCAGTGCCTTGGCCATTTTCGGGGCCGGTTTGCCGGGCTGAGCCAAAAGGTGATCGATCAGCGGCAGGCCAAAAGCTAAAGTCTTGCCTGTGCCGGTTTGAGCCAGGCCAAGAATATCGTGGCCTTTCATGGCCAGCGGGATCGCTTGGTTCTGGATCGGGGTAGGTTGCGTAAACTTGGCGCTTTTCAGCGCGTCATTCAGAGCCGGGGCAAGGCCCAGCATGTCGAAGTCGAACAAATAACATTCCTTTGTAATCCGCGCTGACAGATCAGCGCGGACAAGAGAGACTGGCCACGCGAAGAGCGCGACCGGGCAGGGGCTTTGCAAGGCCTCGGGACGCACAGGCGAATCCTGCAGTGTCTGGCCATCGCATCAAGAACCCTGCGTGAATGGGAACCGGAGAAAAGTTTTGCGCTGTGGGGGCCGAACAGGGGCCACCGATGCTCACGCTTCAGCGCTGTCTTGTGGGGCACATGAAGGTTTGGGGAAGAAATGTCAAGTCGAGGGTCAGCTCAGCCCGCGCGTTAGTATCACAGCCCGCATCCGATCAATTGTTCTGCGCACCTCTGGAAGACTGCGGTCATCCTGATGTGTGACAAGCCACTGGTCGTGTGAGAGTTCGGGAATGATGTTGCCGACTTGGGTCAGCTCAGGGAATTTCTCACCAATAAATGTGGGTAGCAAAGCATGCCCTACGCCAGAAAGAGCTAAGTCCAGGCTGTCCCGCGGTGACTTGACTTCACACACCGCATCGGCGCCGGTTCTTTTGTCCAACCACCGTGCAGATGGCGTGTCCGCCAGCACTTTGATCCATTGCTCGGGGGCATTGGAAGTTCCGTACGGAGCGAACTGCACCTGATTCAGCTTTTGGCCAGCTAGCCCGTCTTCAGTGGGTCGTCGGTTTCGGAACCCAATCACGATCTGACGCTGAAGAATGCTCAAGTCCTGCTCGCTGGACAGGAACCTTAGACGGATGTCAGGTGGTTCACCGACAATTTCTCGAAGGTGAGAGAGCAACAAATGTGTTGTCCAGGTTCCAGCCGACACTTTGACCAGAGGTTTTTGCGTCTGGGAGGTCGATGCCAATACCCGTAATATCTGTGGTTCAATCGAAGAAAGGTCTGAAAGCAAACGCTCGCCGTCGCGCGTTAACTCATACCCTCTGTCGTGTCGATGAAAGAGATCACACCCTAAACTGCGCTCTATGGCAAACATGCGCCGACCCAATGTAGCAGCACTGCTACCTGTTGCGCGGGCCGCTGCCGACAGCCCACCCTCACGCGCTACAGCAAGGAAAAGGCGGAGGTCATCCCAATTTCCATTCTTTTCAATAATGAAATGAACCCTTCAATACGTCTCGTTTCATGATCGATTTTTGACTGTTAGACCGGTCGTAGTCAATTGGATTTGCGCTGTTCACCGTCAACAGGCAGCCACTTTTTGATAGGAAAAAAGATGGGTTCCAAGCCTTGCAGTTTTAACAACCCTGATACTCCGTTCCCCAAAGCAAAGAGGTCGAAGGCTCTTTGCGAAGAGGATGAATTTATGGAAGAGCATGGCGGGATCGGGGCGAGAATAACTTTCCTGATTGTGGAAGGTGTTGCCGAGATCGTTTCCTTTCCTTTGAGGGTTCTAAGGATGCGGAGGTTGCATATTCGTACAAGGCGCTTTTATTTGAGGAAGGATTTCGAGTAGTGCACGGCCCAAAGTGTAAAAAATAATCGACTTTACAGTGCGTTGGATGTTGCACTGCTGTTGCGCGAAATCTTGACTTTGCGCGCTTACTATCGTATAAGTTGTGTCATGCTAGAAGAGGTGGGCAACGGCCCCGGGGTAACTCGGTGGCCGTTTTTCGTTTCTCTCGTGCGGAAACACTCACGCATGAGGTCACAGGCAAACATGACTTTGATTACCCCGGAAGGGCGTATGTCCCAGACGGCGGAACTTTTGCAGTCGCTTGAGACATCCATTCGCGGTCTGCGCCAAGCAGCGGAAGAATTGCGCAGGCAGATCGGAACCGGGGAGGATGCAGATCTTGCTGGTACAGGCAAGCAACTTGGGCAGTTAGAGGGGCTGATCCGAAG
This sequence comes from Ruegeria meonggei, assembly GCF_900172215.1. Taxonomy (GTDB): domain Bacteria; phylum Pseudomonadota; class Alphaproteobacteria; order Rhodobacterales; family Rhodobacteraceae; genus Ruegeria; species Ruegeria meonggei. Next base: position 320,711 of record NZ_FWFP01000001.1, on the reverse strand, counting down.
TTGCCAGAAAGTGGAGACAAGCTTTGTCGAACAACATCACAGACAGGCCGGAATTGCCCAAGGTGGATACGCAATCGACCTTGAGCGCGCTCGATTTGAGGTCGGGTGCAGGTTGGCTCGCCTCCGCCGATGCTGCGGTTCGGGACAGATTTCTGAGTGAGATCGGGGAGGGGGGGCTGTGCGCCCTTCCTTTCCTGTTCGAGTTCTGGGCGCTGCCGCATCAGGTGCCGCCCGAAGGCGACTGGCGGTCCTGGGTCATTATGGGCGGGCGCGGTGCAGGCAAGACGCGGGCCGGGGCTGAATGGGTGCGACATGTGGTTGAAGGCCCGAAACCTCTTGATAAAGGGGTGGCCAGTCGGGTGGCGCTGCTGGGCGAGACCTTCGATCAGGTGCGCGATGTAATGATCTTTGGGGTCAGCGGGATATTGCAATGCTCTCCGCCGGATCATCTGACGTGGATTCGACGTACACGGCTGGATGGCGACGATTGGGCCGGTCTTGAGGTACCGCTTGCGGAAGAGAGCGAATCCTACATCGTACAAGTCTGGGCCAATGGGGCACAGGTTCGGGAACAGATCGTGACTGAGCCAATCTGGCTATATACAGCGGCAATGAAGACGACTGATGGTGTGAGCGGTACCTACGACGTTCAGGTGGCGCAGGTCTCGGCCAGCTATGGGCCTGGCTTGTTCGCCCACCTGACAGTCAGGTGACCCTCTAGCATGCGTCCGATCCTTCACGGCGATGTCACTGCGGCGGCGCGAGTCTTGTTGATCGCGCCGCGAGAGGATCGCGATCGCCTATGCGCCCGCATGATCTGCGAAGCTGAACTGGCCGACAAACATGTCGGTCAGACGGGGCGGTTGCATCCTTTGTTCGGCAATGGGTCCCTGATGGCTGCAGCCCGCAATCGGCAGTTGGCGGAGGAACCCAGTTTCGACAATCTGCAATATTGCCAGTGCTTTGAGTTGGTTCTGCGGCATTTGATCGAGCGTCAGCTTACCCGGACGCACAGCTGACACATTTGGTCGCAGCAAGATCCAGGTTTAACCGGCCAGCCGGTATCTCATCGCCGCAATCTTCGCAGTATCCAAACTCACCTTCTTGAATTCGGCTCAGCGCGATCTGCAACCGATGCGTTTCAAGGTCGCGATTGGCTTGTTGGGCCTTGGCCATGGCCTGGCTTTGAAGGGCGTCCATTCTGCTCAACCTGCCAACGGCTTGCTGGTCCAGTTCGACAACGGCCTGAGCCTTTTTTCCAGAAACGGATTGCTCGGCCAATGCTGACAATCGTGCCTTTATTCGCGCCTTGAATTCTGCCAACACAGTGTCATTCATTTTCGTTACCCTGCAGTTCACGGGTTTGCGTTTGGTGTTTTTGTAACTAAATGGCATTCTAGGCGCAGCAAAGGATCAAAAGCCATGTTGGAAAAGCGCAGTCAGGTTACCTCTGTCGACCCGGTCTGGAACCGCATAGCGACCGAAGCTCAGGCGGCCGTCGAAGACGAGCCACTGATGGGTGGGCTGGTCCATGCCTGTATTCTGCACCACCGCAGCCTTGAGAGGGCTTTGTCCTATCGGGTCGCAGCCAAGCTGTGCTCGAACGAAATGTCGATGATGGTGTTGCGTGAAATCGTCGATGAGGCTTATGCCGACGATCCGAAACTGCTAGAGGCGGCACGCGCCGATCTGATGGCAGTTTACGAGCGCGACCCAGCGTGCCACCGCCTGCTGCAGCCGATCCTGTACTTCAAGGGCTATCAGGCGATGCAGGCCTATCGCGTTGCCCACTGGCTGTGGAACAAGGGGCGACATGACCTTGCATATTTCTTCCAGATGCGCTCGTCCGAGATTTTTGGCATCGACATTCACCCGGCCGCCAAAATCGGCAAGGGCATCATGATCGACCACGCACATTCGATTGTGATCGGTGAAACAGCTATCGTTGGCGACAACGTTTCGATGCTGCATTCGGTCACTCTGGGTGGAACTGGCAAAGAAGAAGAGCAGCGTCATCCGACGATCGGTGATGGCGTGCTGATCGGGGCTGGTGCCAAGGTGTTGGGCAATATCGAAGTGGGGCCTTGCAGCCGCATCGCAGCTGGCTCTGTTGTGTTGCAAGAGGTTCCAGCCTGCAAAACCGTTGCCGGAATTCCCGCCAAGATTGTCGGTGAGGCCGGGTGCGACCAGCCCTCGATCTCGATGGATCATATGTTGGGCAAGGACCAGTAAGCCTGAACCAACAGACAAAAAAAGGCCGCCTCATTGTGTGAAGCGGCCTTTTGTATTGATCAGATTCCGTATCAGGCCAGCATGACCATCGGGTTTTCCAGATTGTCGACAATCGCCTGCAGCAACTGCGCACCAAGAGCACCGTCAATAACACGGTGATCGACCGACATGGTGACGGACATGACAGTTGCAACGGTCAGTTCTCCGTCATCGCCCACAACCGGCTTTTTCACACCTGTTCCGACGGCCAGAATGCCCGAATGGGGCGGGTTCACGATGGCGTCGAAATTGTCGATGCCGAACATGCCCAGGTTCGAAACAGCGAAGGTGCCGCCCTGGTATTCATGCGGTGCCAGTTTACGTTCGCGTGCACGCCCGGCGAGGTCCTTCATTTCGGTCGACAGCGCGGACAGAGATTTGGTGTCGGCATCCTGAAGCACTGGGGTGAACAGCCCGCCTTCGATGGCGACCGCAACGGCCACATCGGACGGTTTCAATTGCAGTACCCGGTCGCCCGCCCAGACAGCATTACAGGCGGGAACCTGTTGCAACGCGTTGGCGACGGCTTTGATGATGAAGTCGTTGACACTCAGCTTTACGCCGCGCGCTTCCAGCTGTTTGTTTAGCTGGCTGCGGAATTTCAGCAGGGCATCCAGCTTGATGTCGCGGCGCAGATAGAAATGCGGGATGGTCTGCTTGGCCTCGGACAGGCGCGCAGCAATGATCTTGCGCATACCGTCCAGCTTGATTTCTTCGTATTCACGCCCTTCATACATCCGCGCGACGGCATCCGCCGAAGGTCCAGCCGGAACTGGGGCAGCGGGCGCTGCGGCAGCAACGGCAGGTGCCGCAACCGGAGCCGTGGCAGTTGCACCTTCGACATCGACTTTCACAATACGCCCATGCGGGCCGGAACCGATGATCTGCCCCAGATCGAGACCTTTCTGTGCAGCAATCCTACGGGCCAGAGGTGACGCAAAAACACGTCCACCATCCGCCTTGATTGGAGAGGCCGGGGCTGGTGCAGGCGCCTCGGGGGCCGCTGGCGCGGCCGCCTCGTTGCCCGCGGCGGCAGGTGCCGCTTCGGGCGTCGTGGCGGGAGTTGTCGCGATATCACCAGCGCTTTCGCCATCTTCCAGCAGAACCGCAATGATGGTGTTAACCTTGACCCCTTCGGTTCCCTCAGCGATCAGGATCTTGCCAATGGTGCCTTCGTCCACGGCCTCGAACTCCATCGTGGCCTTGTCGGTTTCGATCTCGGCCAGCAGGTCGCCAGAGGAGACGGTGTCGCCTTCCTTAACCAGCCATTTGGCAAGCGTGCCTTCCTCCATCGTCGGTGAAAGGGCGGGCATCAGAATTTCTGTGGGCATCTGTGTCGCTCCTTACCGGTAAGTCACTTGCTTGACGGCGGCGATCACCTCATCGGTGGTCACCAGCGCCAGTTTTTCGAGGTTCGCGGCATAGGGCATGGGCACGTCCTTGCCGGTGCAGTTGATGACGGGCGCGTCGAGGTAGTCGAACGCTTCCTGCATCACCACGGATGAGATGTAGCTGCCGACCGAGCCCTGCGGCCAACCTTCTTCGACGGTCACCAAACGGTTGGTTTTCATCACCGAATTGATGATCGCACCGGTGTCCATCGGGCGGATGGTGCGCAAGTCGATCACCTCGGCACTGATGCCGTCTTCGGCTAGCTTGTCCGCGGCTTCCAGCGCGAACTGCATGCCGATGCCAAAGCTGACGATTGTCACGTCCGAGCCTTCGCGCCAAATGCGGGCCTTGCCCAGCGGGATGGTCAGGTCATCCACCTTTGGCATGTCGAAGGATCGACCGTAGAGGATTTCGTTTTCCAGAAAGACCACCGGGTTGGGATCGCGAATGGCGGATTTCAGCAGGCCTTTGGCATCTGCTGCCGAATAGGGTGCGACCACTTTCAGCCCAGGCACCTGCATGTACCATGCCGTGTAATCCTGAGAGTGCTGGGCTGCGACGCGCGCTGCAGCACCGTTAGGACCCCGGAACACGATTGGACATCCCATCTGACCGCCGGACATGTAAAGTGTCTTGGCAGCCGAGTTGATGATCTGGTCCATCGCTTGCATCGCGAAGTTGAAGGTCATGAACTCGACAATTGGCTTCAATCCAGCCATGGCGGACCCAACCGCAATACCGGTGAACCCGTGTTCAGTGATTGGCGTGTCGATCACGCGTTTGCCGCCGAATTCGTCCAGCAGCCCTTGCGAGATTTTGTACGCGCCCTGATATTCGGCGACTTCTTCGCCCATCAGGAAAACATCTTCGTCGTCGCGCATTTCCTCGGCCATTGCATCACGCAAAGCCTCGCGCACGGTCACTTGCGTCATCTCGGCATCTGCGGGCCAGTCGGGCGAGTGGTCCACCACCGGTGCGGCGGGGGCCGACGCAGAAGCAGCGGCCTCAACCGTCGCAGGGGCGGCCTCGGTCACGACGGCTGCGGGCGCAGCCACGGGCAGGGCGGAGGCGTCTTCGCCTTCTTCGATCAAAACCGCGATGGGGGTGTTTACCTTGACCCCCTCGGTGCCTTCAGCGATCAGGATCTTACCAACGATGCCTTCATCGACGGCTTCGAACTCCATCGTCGCCTTGTCGGTTTCAATCTCGGCCATGATGTCACCGCTTGATACGGTGTCGCCTTCTTTGACCAGCCATTTGGCCAATGTGCCTTCTTCCATCGTTGGTGAAAGGGCGGGCATGAGAATTTCGGTTGCCATGTCTTATTCGTCCTCTCAGGCGTAAATATCTGTCCAGAGCTCGTCCAGCGACGGCTCGGGGCTTTCTTTCGAGAATTCTGCGGCCTGATTGACGATCTCTTTGATCTCTTTGTCGATCGCCTTCAGGTCATCCTCGCTTGCGTGTTTGCCGGACAGCAGCAGCTCGCGCACATGTTCGATGGGGTCGCTTTGTTCGCGGACTTTCTGAACCTCTTCGCGGGTACGGTACTTGGCCGGGTCGGACATCGAATGGCCGCGATAGCGGTAGGTTTTGATTTCTAGAATGTAGGGGCCCTTACCAGCACGGCAGTGGGCCACAGCCTTTTCACCGGCTTCTTTGACCGCCAGAACATCCATGCCGTTGACGATCTCACCCGGGATGCCAAAGGCCTCGCCGCGATGGTAGATGTCCTTGGTCGAGGTCGAGCGCGCCTGAGAGGTGCCCATAGCGTATTGGTTGTTCTCGATCACAAACACAACGGGCAGGTCCCAAAGTGCAGCCATGTTAAAGGTTTCATAAACCTGACCCTGGTTCGCCGCACCGTCGCCGAAATAGGCAAAGGTCACACGTCCATTACCCTTGTACTTATCGGCAAAGGCAAGACCAGCACCCAGAGGTACCTGGGCAGCAACGATGCCATGACCACCGTAGAAGTTCTTCTCTTTCGAGAACATGTGCATAGAGCCGCCTTTGCCCTTGGACAATCCACCCTCGCGTCCGGTCAGTTCGGCCATCACGCCGCCGGGTTCCATTCCGCAGGCCAGCATGTGGCCGTGATCGCGGTAAGAGGTGATCCGCTTGTCACCTTCTTCGGCCGCAGCCTCCAGGCCGACAACAACGGCTTCTTGCCCGATATAAAGGTGACAGAAGCCGCCAATCAGACCCATGCCATACAGCTGGCCTGCCTTTTCCTCGAATCGGCGGATCAGCAGCATCTCGCGATAAAAGGTGGTCAGTTCTTCCGCAGAAACATTTGGTTTCTTTGTGGTTTTTCGCGCAGCCATAGTGGCGATCTCCCCCTCTCGGCAAGATAGTTTAGCGTTAAACTATTTCATAAAGCATTTCGGGCATTCTGGCGAGGGGAAATGTGACGCAGCGACAGCGCCCGCGCAGCCTATCTGTTGCAGTATGTGAGGATCAGCGGATTACGATCTCATCCGAGCGGATCATGCCCAGAACCGAGCGCGCCTGTTGATCCAGAAGGTCCAGATCCAGATAGGTGTCAGACAGGCGGCGCGTCAGGTTTTCCATCTCGGTGATCTCGCCGTCAAGCTTGGCAAGATCGCGCGACAGAGCGTCCCGTTCCGCTGCAATCTCGACCCGTCGGAACAGGCCATAGTCGCCCTGCACGGCAGCAAAGGTGAAATACACACCCAGCATAAACGCTACCATGAAGAAAACGACTGCGCCCAAACCGGGCCGATGGGAACGGGACACTCTGTTTACCGCCGTATGAAGTCTGCCTCAAAAACGTGCCCTTTGCGGGCATCTGTTTGCACTATGTCACAGGTGATTCGGCTTGTGAATCCCCTGATTCGACAAAATGTGGTGTGGCGGTCTTTTTCAGCCTTCCAGTGCCGCAACCCCGGGCAATGCCTTGCCTTCCATCCATTCAAGGAACGCACCACCCGCGGTTGAAATATAAGAGAAATCCTTGGCCGCACCCGATGCGTTCAGCGCCGCGACCGTGTCCCCGCCACCAGCAACCGCAATCAGCTGCCCAGATCGCGTAAGTGCTGCGGCTTTCAGGGCGGCTGCGTTGGTGGCGGCATCAAAAGGTTCAATCTCGAACGCGCCAAGCGGGCCATTCCAGATCAGGGTCTGGCTTTTGGCGAAAATCTCGGTGATGGCGGCAACGCTTTCCGGCCCGGCATCCAGGATCATGCCGTCATCGGTACATTGATCAGCGGGCAGAACCTGATGCGGTGCGTTGGCTTCGAACTTTTCAGCGACCACAATGTCGACAGGCAGGACTATCGTGCACCCAGAGCTTTTGGCCTTGGCCAAAATCTCGACAGCCATGTCTTTCATTGCGGTTTCGGCCAGAGACTTGCCGACGTTCAGGCCCTTGGCGACCAGAAAGGTGTTGGCCATGCCACCGCCAATCACCAGATAGTCTACTTTGTCGACAAGATTGCCCAGAAGTTCCAGCTTGGTCGAAACCTTCGCCCCCCCAACAACTGCAGTAACGGGCCGTTTGGGTGCTCCAAGAGCACCTTCAAGTGCTTCCAGCTCGGCCTGCATCAAGCGTCCGGCGCAGGCCGGCAGCAGGCGCGCAATGGCTTCGGTCGAGCTGTGCGCGCGGTGCGCGGCCGAGAACGCGTCGTTGCAGTAGGCCTCGCCCAGTTTGGCCATTCCCGCCGCAAGATCAGAGTTGTTTTTGGTTTCTGCGGCGTGAAAGCGGGTGTTTTCCAACAGCAGGACCTGACCGGGTTGCAGTTGTTCAGCGGCCAGTTCAGCCTCGGTGCCGACGCAATCGGCGGCAAACAGAACCTCGACGCCGAAAGCTGCTTCAAGCGTCGGGACCAGCTGTTTCAGCGACAGGTTCTCGCGCCGTTCACCGCCCGGACGTCCGAAATGAGCAAGCAGGATCGGTTTGCCGCCAGCCGAAAGGATGTCTTTGACCGATGGCACGATACGTTGAATGCGCGTAGCATCGGTTACAACCCCGTCCACAACCGGAACATTGATATCAACGCGCACCAGCACGCGTTTGCCGTTCAGGTCCATATCGTCCAGTGTCTTCCAGCTCATGGTGCAATCCTCGGAAATGTGAATAGGGTTTAGGCGGTTCTTTTCCTGCATTTTGCCTTCAGGTCAATGCGTCACTTGGCTTTCACGCGCCCGGGGAATAGGTATTTGCCCAAGACTAATGACAGGAGGGCCACATGGCCGAGATCAAGGATCCCGAAAACACAATCATCGTCGAACTGACGGGCGGCAACGTCGTCATCGAGCTGCTGCCGGATGTTGCTCCGCAGCACAGCGCCCGGATGAAAGAACTGGCACGCGGTGGTGAATATGACAACGTGGCTTTTCACCGTGTGATCGACGGCTTCATGGCCCAGACCGGTGATGTGCAGCACGGCGATATGGAAGATGGGTTCAACCTGCGCATGGCAGGCACGGGCGGTTCTTCGCTGCCGAATGTACCGGCTGAGTTCTCGAAGCTGCCGCATGATCGTGGCACCCTGGGCGCGGCACGGTCGCAGAACCCGGATTCGGCAAACTCGCAGTTCTTCATCAATTTCAAGGACAATCACTTCCTGAACGGTCAGTACACAGTTTATGGCCGCGTGATTGATGGGATGGAGCATGTGGACGCCATCACCAAAGGTGAACCGCCTGCGAACCCGGATCGCATGATCAGCGTCAAGGTCGCGGCAGATGTATAAACTGGCTGCCGTATTTGCCCTGATGGCCAGCCCCGCGCTGGCCACAGGCCTTGAGATCGAGATCGAGGGCGAAGGGGCCAACGGCACCATCACCGTCGATCTGTTCGAGGACATAGCCCCCAAACATGTCGAGCAGATTTCGACACTGGCTGGCGAAGGCAAGTATGACGGGGTCGTCTTTCATCGGGTCATCGACGGTTTTATGGCCCAGACCGGCGATGTCGAGCACGGCAAGCTGGGTGGTGACATGCGCCGTGCGGGGACCGGAGGGTCCGACCGGCCCGATCTGCCGGCCGAGTTTTCGGATATCACCTTTGATCGCGGTGTGATCGGCATGGCACGGGCTCAGGATCCCAACAGCGCCAATTCACAATTCTTCATCATGTTTGCTCCGGGCCCGTTTCTGGATGGTCAATACACCGTTGTGGGTGAGGTGACTGGCGGAATGGAGGTTGTGGATGCGATCAAGCGGGGCGATGGCCCAAATGGCGCGGTCATCGGTCAGCCTGATGTGATGAAAAGCGTGAAGCCAATCGAATAAAAAAAGGCCCCGAAACATATATCACTTCGGGGCCTTTTTTCTGACGTGGACGGTTAATCTTCGCCCATAGCCTTCCAGATCAGCGCACCGATTGCGCCGCCGATCAGGGGAGCCACCCAGAACAGCCACAGTTGCGCAAGCGCTGGGCCATCGGCGAACAGGGCAACCCCTGTGGACCGTGCCGGGTTCACGGACGTGTTTGTCACCGGGATCGAGATCAGGTGGATCAGCGTCAGGCCCAACCCGATGGCAATCGGGGCAAAGCCTGCGGGTGCTCTTTCAGATGTGGCGCCTAGAATGATCATGATGAAGAACGCGGTCAGGACGATCTCGATCACAAGCGCGGACATCAACGAATAGCCCTCGGGTGACGCGGCCCCATACCCGTTCGAGGCAAATCCGCCGACACCTTCGAACCCGGGCGCGCCGCTGACGATCACATACAGCACTGTTGCCGCCAAGATTGCTCCGATCACCTGCGCGATCCAATAGGGCAGCAGGTCTTTGGCCGGGAACCTGCCTCCGATCATCAAGCCCAGACTGACCGCCGGGTTGAAATGCCCGCCAGAGATGTGACCGACCGCATAGGCCATGGTCAGGACGGTCAGGCCAAAGGCAAAGGAAACACCCAGCCAGCCGATACCGACATCCGCAACGCCTGCCGCCAGTACAGCGCTTCCGCAACCACCCAGCACCAGCCAGAACGTACCGAAGAATTCGGCCATGAGTTTTGATGACATGAAAAGCCCTCCTGAAAACAATAGGTTTCAGGGTAACTCAAAAAGTTGTTTTCGCGAAATTGCCTGCAATCAAGGCTGTGTGGCAGGGGCTCAGCGCCAGGTGACGGGGTCCAGCCGGAACAGTTTGGACAGCTGCTCGTACACTTCTGGGACGGCCCTTTTCAGTTGCTGGGGCTGTTCAAAGAACACCTCGACCGAGACGGCAAAGAACTCTTCGTGGCCCGTCGCACCATAGGGGTCGATGACTGTCGGCTGGCCATGCTCGACGGCGCGGACATGGGCGTCATAGGCAGTCAGGAACACGCTTTCCCATTCGGCAAAGCTCTGCCCGTTGCTCAGGATCGGGACACCGTTGGTGCCGCCGGACAGGTCATCAATCTGATGGGCAAACTCGTGCAGCACGACATTCTGGCCGTCCCGGTCATCCAACGCCCCTTGCGCGCTATGAGACCAAGACAGGATCACCGGCCCACGGTCCCAGCTTTCGCCGGTACGCACGATCTCTTTTTCGCTGACGACATAGCCGTCCTGCCTGCGCTGTCGGGACTTAAAGGCGCTGGGATAGATCAGGATGGTGGTCAGATGGTCGTACCACAGGTCGCTGTTGACGATCAGCAGGCAGGCCTGCGCGGCAATGGCTAGCTGCATCTCTTCGGTAACGTCCAGCCCGTCACAGCCAAAAAAGCTGACCTGGTCCAGAAACAGGTTGACCTTGCCATCCAGATTGGCCCGCAAATCGGTTGGAAGTCGCCGAACAAGCGGCACCTGCAGGTCGATGATGGCGCGTTGATGGTCTGTCAGGGGGGTGGCCAAAAGCTGATGGCGGGCCTGGGATTTGGACCAATGGCGATACAAAAAAAAGCCTGCGACCATCAGCAGAAGGGCAAAAAAGATCAACATGTCAGAACTCTATACGGACCATTCTGGGCTTGGAACCGGAATTTATGATCAAGTCAGCCCGTTAAATGAAAAACGCCGCAGGCTAGGCTGCGGCGCTTTGCTCGTCTGATATCGCTTGGCGTTACTGCTTGACTTCAGCCGCCGGGTTGGCACCCGATTTGCCGCTGCGGCCCGGGTTCAGCGGGTCGTCCTGACGTTGTACGGAGCCTTCGAAATGCGCGCCGCTTTCGATTGCGATGGTCTTGTGGATGATGTCGCCTTCGACCCGTGCGGTCGAGGTCAGGCGCACCTTCAGGCCACGGACGCGGCCTACGATGCGGCCATTTATGACTACGTCATCGGCAGTGACTTCGCCTTTGATCGTCGCGGTTTCGCCGATGGTCAGCAGATGTGCGCGGATATCGCCTTCGACCGTGCCTTCGACCTGAATGTCACCCGACGTCTTCAGGTTGCCGGTGATGTGCAGGTCAGAGGACAAAACCGACGCCGGAGGCTTGGGCTTGGGCGCGGTGCTGGCCTTGGTTTCCGCCGGTGCGGGGGTTGCCGGTGTGGCCGGAGCGGCAGGCTTGGCTGCCTCGGGGGCGTTGGTTCCGGGCTCGTTGATTTTGCTCTTAGAAAACATTTCTCGCAGCCTTGATGTAAGTCATTGGGTTAACTGGTTTTCCGTTTGCACGCACCTCATAGTGCAGATGCGTGCCGGTAGACCGTCCGGTGCTACCCATATCAGCAATATGATCCCCGCGCGAGACCCTTTGACCAACCTTGACCCGTATCTTGGTGTTATGGGCGTAAAGTGTCTCAATTCCAAACGCGTGCCTGATTTTTACCAGACGTCCGAAACCGGACTGCCAGCCCGCGTGCGTCACCACTCCATCGGCGGTTGCAAAGATGTCCGTTCCTGTTGCTCCGGCGAAGTCCACACCGTTATGCATGCGGCGGCCACCGGTTTTGGGATCACGCCGGGTGCCAAAACCGCTGGTGAACCGCACGACGGAATTCACGGGGCTGGCAAAAGGCGCTTTTTCGGCTGCAATACGGTACAGGTTCAGCTGATCCATCTGTTGCAGCAGAGTGTTTGCGCGGATCTCGTCGGGGGTCAGGTCCTCACCGCGCGTGCTGAAGGATAAAGGGGTCAGCGGGCCGCCCATACCGCTGTATCCGCGCCGCACTTCTTCGATGATGCGGTCGGTGGGCATACCGGCCTGGCGGAACATCTTGTCCAGCGGTTCGACCGAGATCACCATGGCCTCTTCCAGCTGGCGGAAAATCTCATCGCTGCGTTCCTGCATCAGCTGGATTTCCAGCTCAAGCTCGTCTCGCTGGTCCAGCGCGTTCTGGGCATTGGCGGCGATCTGATCGCGTTCTTCGGCAGTACGGACCAAAGCCTCGGTCATGAAACCCATCTGCTGGGGGGCTGCGGCCGAAGCCATATACATGTCGCTGTCACCGCCATCCTGCTGCATTTTGGCCAGCTCGGTCCGGGCATCTTCGCGCTGTTTCATGGTGGCGCGCAGGGTCGTCTGGATGACTTCGATTCCGGTTTCCAACTCGCGGCGGCGATTTTCCGATGCCAACAGTTCCGATTGCATCGCCGAGATCTGCTCCAGCGCCGCATTAAAGCGGTCTTGTGCTGCCAGAGCTTCATGGGCGCGCGAGTCGCGCTCTGTCGATAGGATATTCAGGCGGTCTTGATAGGTCGCCTGATCGCGTTTTGCCTGTTCCCGGAAATTGCCTGATCCGATGCTATCCATCAGCAGGATTGCCGTTGCAACCGTGGTCCAGCCAACGATCACTGCAACCCCGGCGACAGCAAATAACTGAGTTTCCGAACTGAGTCGGATGAACCGTGTGTCATTGTCAGATTTCAGAAAGACCCGGCGTTCCGGGAAATGCCGCTCGAGCAGCGAGTGTAATTTGATTGCAAGACGGGTTCGCACGCGTCCTTACCTCTCATCCCCAAGATCGGGACCGGTCGTGAGCGATAGCCGTCCCTTGGGCGAAGTGCATAGAGGTCCCGTTTGATTTGGGCAAGTTTGTTAACCAGTTCACACAACAAAGGGTGTTATTCCAGCCAATTCTCGGCGGGAAATTGCCGATAACGTCAACTTGAGCGTGTTTATTACGCTTGGCCGGGCGGCGGCAGGTCTTCGGTCAGGGGCCAGTAGAAATCAGGCGGTAGCCCGGCCTCCGCGCGTTTTTCCTCGTTGAAAGGTGGTTTCAGCACCCCGTGGAAATAGCGCCGGACCAGTTTGTGGAATACTTCTTTGGGGTCGGCATTCTCGCGTCCGCACAGAAAGTGGAACCATTTTGAACCATAGGCGACATGGGCGACCTCTTCGGCATAAATCACTTCTAGCGCGGCAATAGCTTGATCGGCCTTTGCCTTGCGAAAGATGTCGATCATGCCGGGCGTTACGTCCAGCCCGCGCGCTTCCAGCACCATGGGCACAACCGCCAGCCGACCCATCAGGTCTTGGGTGGTGTCTTCGGCGGCCCGCCACATACCGGCATGGGCGGGCAGGGCGCCGTAATGGCTGTCCATCTGTTCCAAACAGTCGCAGACCATCTCGAAATGGCGTGATTCTTCTTCGGCGCATTTGACCCAGTCATCGTAGAAACCAATGGGCATCGGGACGTGACCGAACCGAGCGATGATGTCCCAATGCAGGTCAACGGCGTTCAATTCGATATGAGCAACCGCGTGCAGCAGGGCGACGCGGCCAGCAGGAGTGCCGGGTTTGCGTTTTGGAACTTCGCGGGGGGACAGCAGCTCGGGCTGATCCGGACGGGCGGGTTGCAGTGGAGGGGTGGCTGTTCCGACCTCAATTGCGGGGGCCTCACCCTTTCGGGACGCAAACCACGCGGCGGCATGGCGTTTGGACAGGGCGGTTTTTTCCCGCCCGTTCGCCGTGTTCAGAACTTCGGTCGCCATCTGGGTCAGGGTTTTGGGCACCAGCACTCTCCGATTACTTGGATGCGCGGGTCATAAACCGGATGGCGACCGTGGTCGAGAGGGTCACAGGGCGCGCACGGCCTCCAGAACCTCATCAACATGGCCGGGCACTTTCACCTTGCGCCAGGCATGGGCGATCTTACCGTCGCTGCCAATCACAAAGGTCGACCGCTCGATCCCCATCGACTTGCGACCATACATGTTCTTTTCGACCCACACGCCATAGTCCTCACAGACCGAAGACCCCTCGTCCGACAGAAGCGGCGTGGTCAGGCTGTGTTTGGCGACAAACTTGTCATGCTTGGCGACACTATCGCGCGAGATGCCGAAAACTTGAGCGCCCACATCCGCAAAGGCTTGAAGTTGTTCCGAGAAACCGATGGATTCCTTGGTGCAGCCCGGCGTATCATCGCGGGGATAGAAGAACAGAACGACGGTGCCGCCGCGCAGGTCTGACAGCGTCACCTCGCCGCCTCCGTCGCGGGGTAATGTGAAATCAGGGGCGATGTCTGTAACGTCGGGCATTGGAAACTCCGCTAAAGTTTTTTATGGGCTGCCCGACATCATAGGGCGGTGTCGGCGGGTTGAAAGGCGTGGATAGAAAATTGGTGCAGCACAAAGACAGCAGTGCGACGCAGCCGGAGAAACCTCCGCGCCGCCGGTCGCGCCGTCGAAAGGCTGCGCATTGGTCGCTTGGGACCACTCTGTCCGTTGGTCTATTGGTCCTCGCAGGTTGGTTCTTTCTGTTTGGACAGAACTTGCACGCGCCGGAATGGGTCAAGAAAAAGGTCGAGCAACGGCTCGAGCACAGCCTCGGCGGGCTGCAGTTTCGTTTTGGCGACGCCAGTTTCATCGTGAACGAAGATTGGCGCCCCCGGATCAGGCTGACCGATGTGACAATCAGCGATGCCGCGGGTCAGCAGATTGCCCAGGTGGCGGATATGCGCACACGCCTGTCCATGCGCGGGTTGCTGAGGGGGCAGATCCGACCACGGCGCATCATCCTGAGGGATGCGCAGATCGCACTGACGCGCGGGGTGGATGGGGCGCTGTCGCTGACGGTTGGATCGGGCAGTGCCCCGGTGCAGCAGGCACCTGACCTGGCGCAGCTTATCGAGGCCTCGGATGACGTTTTCCTGTCTCCCATCCTGTCGGGTCTTAGATCGGTTGAGCTGGAATCGTTGACGCTGGACTATCAGGACCTGCGGCTGGGGCGGGCCTGGGTTTTTGACGGCGGCCACATCACGATGACCCGCAGCGGAGATGAAATGCGGCTCGCCACCGGGTTTTCCATTTTGACCGGCCGTGACTATGCCAGTTCGATCGAGGCCAACTATACCAGCGTTCTGGGTACGCCGCAGGCACAGTTCGGGTTTACCATCACCGACCTGCCGGCCGAGGACCTTGCCAGCCAAAGCCTTGCGCTGTCCTGGCTGCAGGTTCTCAAAGCGCCAATTTCCGGGGCCCTGCGCGGTAGTATCGACGGCAACGCCGCGCTTGGGCCGTTGTTCGCAACACTTAACCTTGGGTCGGGTGCGGTGCAGCCGACACAGGAAACACGGCCCATACCATTCGATTCAGCCCGGACCTACTTTACCTATAATCCCGTTCAGCAAGAGCTGGATTTTAACGAAGTGTCTGTGGTCTCTGCCTGGGGATCAATAAAAGCAGAGGGCAAAGCGTTCCTGCAGGGCATAGAAAACGGTGCGTTGGACAGCCTGACGTCGCAACTGCGGCTCAGCAGCATTAACATCAACCCCGCTGGCCTGTTCCCGGAACCGCTGAAACTGGCGCGCGCGGATCTGGATATCCAGATGAAGCTGAACCCGTTCGAGATGCGGCTCGGGCAGATGACGGTTGAAGATGCCGATCACAGATTGTTTGCCACAGGGCAATTGATTGGCAAGCCAGAGGGCTGGGCGGCCAAACTTGACGCTCATCTCGACAATATGGATTCGGATCAGTTAATGAATTACTGGCCCGAGCTGTTGGCGCCAAAGCCAAGGCTTTGGGTGACCGAGAACGTGTATAAAGGGCAATTATCGGACGTTGATTTTGCGTTGCGTCTGCAACCGGGTAACAAGCCAGACATCTATCTGGACTTTGGTTTCGATGAGGCGACGATCCGCTTTGCCAAAACCTTGCCGCCGATTCAGAACGCACAAGGTCAGGCCAGTCTGATCAACCGCCGGTTTACCGCCACTGCCGAATCTGGCGAAGTCATCGCTGATGAAGGCGGTGCCATCGATGCCTCCGGCACGTCGTTCATAATCCCGGATACCGGTATCAAGAAGCTGTCGCCATCAATCACACGGATCAGTGCTGTTGGCAGCACGACGGCTGCATTGTCGCTGCTGGACCGGCCCCCGCTGGAACTGCTGAGCAAGGCCGGCCTGCCGGTAGATCTGGCATCGGGTCAAGTCAGCCTGACCGGCACCCTGTCATTGCCGATGAAAAAGGGACTGAAATTCGAAGAGACCGAGTTTCACTTTCTGGGCGAAATCGGTGACGTGCAAAGTGACCGTCTGGTGCCGGGCTTTTCGGTCAGCGCGGACCGGCTGAAGCTGACTGGCGATCAAACCGCAGTGGAAGTTGCCGGGCAGGGGCTGTTTGGCGACGTACCTATGCAAGCTACCTGGCGGCAACCGATCGGAGGCACCGAACCTCAGCGCAGCGAACTGACCGGTCAGATCGAACTGTCCCCTCGGCTGATGACCGAGATCAAGGCTGGCCTGCCGCGGGGTATGCTGACCGGCAGGGGCAGCGCCGAGCTTACGCTGGGCATCGGCGCGGGCGAGCCGCCGAAACTGACGGCCACATCCGACCTGTCAGGTGTCGCACTGGCCATTCCTGAACTGGGCTGGCGCAAAGGGCCAGGCACAAAAGGAACCATGACAGTTGCGGCGACCTTGGGCGATGCGTTGCGTGTGGACGAACTGAAACTTGACGCCGCGGGACTGCGTACAACAGCATCGATTTCCTTTGCAGCCGGAAACTTCGAGCGCGTTGAGTTCAGCTCGTTCGAGGTGGGAAACTGGCTGGCGGTCCCGGCTGAACTGGTCGGCCGTGGCACTGCCGTTCCCGATATCCGCGTTCTGGGCGGCGTCATTAACTTGGGGCTGGCAACGTTTGGCGATGGTGGCGGTGGCGGCGGAGGAGGCTCGGGTAACGGGCCTAAGCTGGACGTTGTACTGGATCGCTTGCAGGTAACTGAATCCGTGGCGCTGACCGGCTTTACCGGCGCGTTTCAAACCACTGGAGGAATTACGGGTGCTTTTTCCGCCAGCGTCAACGGCGGTGCCCCCGTGCGCGGGCAGGTTACCCCGCGTGCAGGCCGCAGCGCTGTTAACCTGACCTCGGGCGATGCGGGCGCCGTGTTGCGATCAGCCGGTTTGATCACCCAGGCGCGCGGCGGGTCTCTGGACCTGCAACTGGAACCAGTGGCAGGCCCGGGAACCTATGACGTCATCCTGAAAATTACCAACACGCGGATCACGGACGCCCCGGCCATGGCTGCACTGCTGAACGCCATCAGCCTTGTTGGGTTGATAGATGAAATGGCGGGGCAAGGTATCTTTTTCTCAACCATCGAAAGCCGTATGCGGATCACCCCGACCGAGATCAAAGTCCTCAGCGGCAGCGCTGTAGGCCCATCGATGGGGCTGTCCTTTGACGGCACGATCGATACGGTGGCCGGACTGCTGAACCTGCGCGGCGCGATTTCTCCGATCTATCTGGTGAACGCGATCGGCAGCGTCTTTACCAAAAAGGGCGAGGGTGTGATTGGCTTTAACTACACCCTGACAGGCCCGCTGACCCAGCCGAAAGTTGCAGTGAATCCGCTATCCGGTCTGGCCCCGCTGTTCCTGCGCAATCTGCTGAGGAAACCGGCGCCCACGGTCACTGACGGGCCAAATGCTCAACGCCCGAAACCGGACAAGCCGAAACGGACGTATGGGGCCCCTGAATCGGAGCGCTGAACGGGGATGTGGCCGAATCTCATAAGTCCCTGTATGGCGCGCCCATGAAACTCAGCGATTTCGATTTCCACCTGCCCGAAGACCTGATTGCCACGCGGCCCGCCAGCCCGCGCTCCTCAGCGCGTCTGCTGGCCGCCAAAGGGGACGCGATTGCGGATGCGCATGTCTATGACTTGCCCGATTGGCTGCGTTCGGGGGATCGGCTGGTCCTGAACGACACCCGCGTGATCCCGGCACGTCTGAACGGGCGGCGTCACCGCAACAGCGCACAGGGCCCGGTGTCCGCCGCGATTGAGGTCACGTTACTGGACCCCCAAGCTGATGGCACCTGGGCGGCACTGATCAAGCCGCTAAAAAAGGTAAAGCTCGGCGAAGAGATCCGGTTCTCGGACGATCTGAGCGCTACGCTGGATCGGGTCGAGGACGTCCAGGCCCATTTGCGTTTCAACCTGACGGGCGAGGATTTCGACGCGGCGCTGGAACAGGCCGGTGCAATGCCTTTGCCGCCTTATATTGCGGCCAAACGCCCGGCGGATGAACAGGACAAGTTCGACTACCAGACAATATGGGCGCGCTATTCCGGAGCGGTTGCCGCGCCCACGGCCTCTCTACACTTCGACGCTGCATTGATGCAGGCACTGTCGGCGCGCGGGATCACGTTCAGCCATGTCACCCTACATGTCGGCGCAGGCACCTTTCTGCCGGTCAAGGTCGAGGACGTGACCACTCACAAGATGCACGCCGAATGGGGTAGGGTCAGCGCCACCGCAGCAGAGGAAATCCGCGCCACCAAGGCCGCTGGAGGGCGCGTGATACCCGTCGGCACCACCGCGCTGCGCCTGATCGAAAGCGCTGCGCGCTCGGGTCAGATCGAACCGTGGGAAGG
The DNA here is from genome assembly GCF_900172215.1 of Ruegeria meonggei. Classification (GTDB taxonomy): domain Bacteria; phylum Pseudomonadota; class Alphaproteobacteria; order Rhodobacterales; family Rhodobacteraceae; genus Ruegeria; species Ruegeria meonggei. The sequence continues at coordinate 302,333 of NZ_FWFP01000001.1, read as the reverse complement.
TGAGACCGACATTTTCATCTATCCTGGGTTTCAGTTCCATGTCACCGATGCGCTGATGACCAATTTTCATTTACCGAAATCTACGTTGTTGATGCTGGTTTCTGCCCTGATGGGGCAAGACCGAATGCGTGATGTCTATGCGCACGCAATCGCGCAGAAATACCGTTTCTTTTCTTATGGCGATGCGTCGCTTTTGATCCCGTAAGGGGCGTGTTGTCGGGATCGGATCGTGGCAATGTCGTAGACAAGCGGGCTCAGAGCCGTTTTTCATATCAAAACGAATCCAGAGTTTAGTCGGCATTTCACGGAGGCCCCAATGATTCAGGTCCTGTCCAGCGCGTGGGCGCTTCTTCTTGGTATGGGTCTGCTGATGGTCGGCAATGGCCTGCAGGGCACTATCCTCGGCGTCCGGGGTGAGATCGAGGGGTTTTCGACCCTGCAGATGTCTTTTGTGATGTCGGCCTATTTCCTGGGCTTTCTGGGCGGCTCGCGCCTGGCCCCCGAGATGATCCGGCGCGTAGGGCATGTGCGCGTGTTTGCAGCGCTGGCCTCGTTTATCTCAGCGGTGATGATCATGTACCCGCTGCTGACCGATCAGATCGCGTGGATTCTGGGCCGTGTGATCATCGGGTTCTGCTTTTCCGGCGTGTATGTCACGGCTGAAAGCTGGCTGAACAATGCTGCCAGCAATGAAAATCGCGGGCAGGCGCTTTCGCTTTACATGATCGTGCAGATGACGGGAATCATCAGCGCCCAAGGTTTGATGCTCATTGGCGATCCAAATGGGTACGAGACATTCGTAATTGCATCCATTCTGGTTTCAGTGTCATTCGCGCCGATTTTGTTGTCCATTTCACCTACGCCCGCGTTCGACACAACCAAACCAATGACATTGCGTGAGTTGATGGGAAAATCACCGCTGGGCTGTGTTGGGATGTTCCTTCTGGGCGGTGTATTCTCGGCACAATTCGGTATGGCTTCGGTTTACGGCGCGCGTGCTGGTCTGTCGCTGGTCGAAATCTCGACCTTCATTGCGACGTTTTACATTGGGGCGGTGGTGCTGCAATACCCGCTGGGATGGTTCTCGGATCGGATGGATCGGCGTTTCCTGATCATGTTGGCGGCCATCACCGGCGCCTGCGGATCTGTTGCGGGCATGATGTTCGGGGTGAATTTCCCGATCCTGCTTGTCGCGTCTTTTGTGATCGGCGGTATGTCAAACCCGCTTTATTCCTTGCTTATTGCGCATGCCAACGACTTTCTCGAACACGAGGATATGGCCGCGGCGTCGGGTGGGTTGATCTTTATCAACGGCACGGGGGCCATCGCGGGGCCGCTGATCACCGGTTGGCTTATGGGAGATGCGGTGTTCGGGCCAGCAGGGTTCTTCCTGTTCATTGCAACGCTACTCGTCTTGATAGCGTGTTATGCGTTGTATCGCATGACACAGCGCGCGGCGATCCCGGTTGACGAAACCGGAACGATGTCTCCGCTATACCCCACGGCCTCTCCTGTTGCGTTGGAAGTGGCACAGGAAGTCGCCATCGAGGCCGCCGAAGCCGAGCAGGAATCGCAAGATGTTGCCTAGCACACAGAAATATGTCGCAAGTGTTGCAATTTTTTACTGTCACAAATCTGTAAAACGGCATTAAATGACGTTACGTCCCTGGGGAGGGCAACACGACGGAGTTAGGGCAATGGTAGGTCCTGAAGAAGTATTGAGTTTTTGGTTAGATGAGGTCGGTCCCAAGGGTTGGTATCTACAGGACGACGCTTTGGATGCTGAAATTCGCGAACGGTTTTTGACCACCTGGCAAGCCGCGAGTGAAGGCAGGTTTTCTCTCTGGTTAACCTATCCAAGCGGATCATTGGCGTACGTCATTCTGATGGATCAATTCCCACGTAACATGTTCCGTGACAGCGCCAAGGCGTTTTCGTCGGATCGTGCTGCCTTGTCGGCTGCGAAATGCGCTGTGGACAAGGGCTGGGATCTGAAGATCGACGAACCGGCGCGGCAGTTCTTTTATCTGCCGATGATGCACTCGGAAAACCTGTGTGATCAGGAACGCTGTGTGCGCCTGATGTGTCAGAACATTAACGACAGTGATTCAAGCAACCTGTTGCATGCGCGCGCGCATCGAGAAGTGATCCGCCAATTTGGTCGTTTCCCTTATCGCAACGAAGCGCTGTCTCGTCCCATGACCGAGCATGAGGCGGCGTATGTTGACATGGGTGGGTACGGTGTAACGGTGCGAGAACTTCAAGCTGCCGGCTAGGACGCCGGCACACATCCACGAACCGCAGTGATCCGGTCGGCGACCACGTCGGCTGCATTTTCTATGGCTGTGTTAATAAGCAGGCCAGGAGTGTCCATGAGCTCAGCAACCCGCTGCTGCGAGGTCTGCATCTGTTGCTCCAACGCGTCAAGCTTGGTCAGGGTATCGGAAATCCGTTGCGCCGCGGCGCTGTTTTCCGTGATATCCGATACCTGAAGCGCGGCAAGGTCACTGCGCAGCGCTGTAAGTTCTCCGCGTACGCCCTGAATTTCTGTTCGCAGCGGGGCAACGATTTGGACCTTCTCCGCGAAAACTGTGGTCACATCTTCAACGGTCGAGGCAAGTTTCCATCCCAAAAACAAGCACAGTGCTAATAGAATGAGCGTGGCGTTCAGCAGGGCAAGCAGCAAATTCTTAAGCGTTCTGGCCATGGTAAGACTTTCAAATAACTTGGTTTCCACAAATGCCAGGGATGCCCAGCCCCTATCTTCTAGCCATTGAAACCTGCCCGGTATAGGCTGAAAACTGCATGACACTCATGTGTTGACCCGGCGTCCGTTTTGTCGCGGCGGGATAGTATTGATGCGTTTTGCAATTTAGTTTAATGGTAAACTAAATCTTCAACCGACCTGTGCCGAGAGGGAAGCATGGCTGCAAATTCTTTTGATCTGATCGTAATCGGCTCGGGTCCGGGTGGGTACGTTGCCGCCATCCGCGCGGCGCAGTTGGGCCTGAAAACAGTTGTTGTCGAACGAGAGCATCTGGGAGGCATCTGCTTGAACTGGGGTTGTATCCCGACCAAAGCTCTGCTGCGCTCGTCCGAGGTGTTCCACCTGATGGAGCGCGCCAAGGATTTTGGCCTGAAAGCGGACAAGATCGGCTATGATCTCGACGCCGTTGTCAAACGCTCGCGCGGGGTTGCTGCGCAGCTTTCGGGTGGAATTGGACATCTGCTGAAGAAAAACAAAGTCGCCGTTGTGATGGGAGAGGCCACGATTCCCGCCAAGGGCAAGGTTTCTGTCAAAACCGACAAAGGGACCGAGGAACTGACGGCTAAGTCCATTATTCTGGCCACTGGCGCACGCGCCCGTGAATTGCCGGGGTTAGAAGCCGATGGAGATCTGGTCTGGACCTACAAACACGCGCTGCAGCCGCCGCGGATGCCGAAAAAGCTGTTGGTTATCGGCTCGGGCGCGATCGGGATCGAATTCGCCAGTTTCTATAATACACTGGGTGCTGACACGACCGTGGTCGAGGTCATGGACCGTGTGCTGCCGGTCGAGGACGCGGAGATCAGCGCCTTTGCTAAGAAAGCGTTCGCCAAACAAGGCATGACCATCATGGAAAAGGCGATGGTCAAGCAGTTGGATCGTGCCAAGGGCAAGGTTACTGCGCATATCGAAGTTAAAGGGAAGGTCGAGAAACACGAGTTCGACACCGTGATTTCCGCTGTTGGAATTGTCGGCAATGTCGAGAATCTGGGGCTGGAAGCTCTGGGCGTCAAAATCGACCGAACGCATGTGGTGACTGATGAGTACTGTCGCACTGGTGTCGATGGGCTCTATGCCATTGGCGACATCGCGGGCGCACCGTGGCTGGCACATAAGGCAAGCCATGAGGGCGTGATGGTGGCCGAGTTGATCGCGGGCAAGCACGCACATCCGGTAAAGCCCGAGAGCATCGCCGGTTGTACATACTGCCAGCCGCAAGTGGCGTCGGTCGGATACACCGAGGCAAAAGCCAAAGAGCTGGGCTATGACATTAAGGTCGGCCGCTTTCCGTTTATCGGCAACGGCAAGGCCATCGCCTTGGGTGAGCCCGAAGGCATGATCAAGACCATCTTTGACGCCAAAACCGGAGAGCTTTTGGGCGCCCATATGATCGGCGCTGAAGTGACGGAACTGATCCAGGGTTATGTGGTCGGGCGCCAATTGGAGACAACGGAGGAAGATCTGATGAACACAGTCTTCCCGCACCCGACATTGTCGGAAATGATGCATGAAAGCGTGCTGGATGCCTATGGCCGCGTAATTCACATGTGATCAATGCAGGGACGGGGGCTCTGCCCCCGCCGCGCTGCGCGCGACTCCCCCGGGATACTTGAGGCCAGATGAAGCGGCGGATCCGAACTTCATCTGGCGATAAATATCACGGAGCGCGAGGCAGAGCCTCGCAAATGATGCTTAGGTGGTCAGTGCGTCCAGAATACGGGCCCAGGACCGAATGCCTTTGTGAAAGCTCTTCACGTCGTACTTTTCATTCGGTGAGTGAATGGCGTCGTCGTCATTGGCGAAGCCGACCAGCATCGAATCCAACCCAAGTTCCGTGTTGAAATATCCAACAACGGGAATTGAGCCGCCCATCCCAGTGAATACAGCCTCGCGGCCCCATTCGTCAGACAGCGCGCCGCGCGCGGCCTCGAATTCGGGGCGATCCAGATTCATTCCCGACGCAGGGGCGCCCTCAAGATCATTGTCCCATTCAACTTTCGCATCGGGTGAGAGGTTCTGTTGCACATGCGCTCGGATTTTGTCGCGCAGCGCGTCCGGGTCCATATCGCCCACCAGGCGGCAGGTAATCTTGCAATGCGCCTGCGACGGGATCACCGTTTTGGATCCTGCTCCGTTATAGCCGCCCCACAGGCCGTTCACTTCCAGCGTTGGACGGGCCCATTGTTGCTCGAGGGTCGAGTACTCTTTTTCACCATGAGGCTGCGTGTATCCAACCGAGCTAAGGTAGTCGGCCTCATCAAACCCGCAGCCTTGCCATTGACGCAGTTGTTCTGCCGGGACCTCGTGGACACCGTCATAGAAGCCTTCGACAGCGACGCGGCCTGTTTCGTCGTCGTAGAATGAGGCCACGATTTTGGACAGTTCCCTCAGGGGGTTCAGGCCTGGACCGCCGTAATGGCCGGAATGAAGATCAATACGCGGGCCGATGATAGTGAACTCGTCCTTTAGCATGCCGCGCAGCTGTGATGCGATCGACGGAACGCCGCGCGATACCATCGACGTATCGCAAACCAATGCCAGATCGGCCTTCAGCTCGGCCGCGTTTTCGCGCAAGAACGGAACCAGAGAAGGAGACCCCGATTCCTCTTCGCCTTCGAAGAAAAAAGTGATGCGGCAGGGCAGAGCGCCGTGAACGACCTTCCAGGCGCGGCAGGCCTCGACAAAGGTCATCAGCTGCCCCTTGTCGTCTGACGATCCGCGCCCACGGATCACGGGGCCGTTTTCGGTGTCTTCAATGGCAGGGTCGAACGGATCGCGATTCCACTGGTCCAGCGGGTCGACCGGCTGCACGTCGTAATGTCCGTAAAACAGGATATGAGGGGTATCGTTGTCCTCTCCGACATGGCCAACCACCATGGGATGGCCCGTCGTTTCACGCTTTTCTGCTGCGATTCCAATACTTTTCAGATCAGCCACCAGCCAGTCAGCGGCCTGGCTGACCTGAGTGTCATAGGCCGGATCAGTCGAAATAGAGGGAATGCGCAACAGCTCCATCAGGCGGTCGATCGAGGTTTGAAGATCAGCATCAATGCGGTTCAAAACAGCGTCCAGAGACATTGGGGGCTCCTGCTTGGGTATGGTTTGGCCGAACCCTATCAGCGCCACCGGCGTCGTCCAGTGCGCTTTACCGCAAATATGGTATAATATCGGAAACATAGTGCAGGTGCCTGCGTCGTTTCCTCACGTCGCAAAGCCGTAACTATACTTGTCGACTAGGTTCCAAACCGGTATTTGATGCAAATCAATAATGTGGTTTGCTTGTCGTCTATAAGTTGGCGGTACAAGGAAGCGCGTTGGTGTCAGGATGGATTCGTCCGTGCTGTTACTGCGGGAGACGCCTGGTCGGTGCGAATAGGGCTGGGCACGTAAGGAGACATCGGTGGACTATACTGCTCAGCTCGATACTGCGATTGCCAGGCTGCATGACGAAGGTCGCTACCGGACCTTCATCGACATCGAACGCCGGAATGGTCACTTTCCGCATGCCGTTCGAACACGGTCGGACGGGTCACAGCAGAATATCACCGTTTGGTGTGGCAATGATTATCTGGGCATGGGCCAAAACCCTGTTGTTCTGAACGCCATGCACGAGGCCGTTGATGCCGCCGGTGCCGGGTCGGGCGGCACGCGCAACATCTCGGGCACCACGGTCTATCACAAACAGCTTGAGGCCGAACTGGCTGATCTGCACGGCAAAGAGGCCGCACTGCTTTTCACCTCTGCCTACATTGCCAATGACGCCACGCTGAGCACATTGTCGAAACTGTTTCCCGGCCTGATCATCTATTCCGATGCACTGAACCACGCGTCGATGATCGAAGGCGTGCGTCGCAATGGCGGGTCCAAACGTATCTTCCGCCACAATGACGTCGCCCATCTGCGGGAACTGCTTGAGGCAGACGATCCGGCGGCACCCAAACTGATCGCGTTTGAATCGGTCTACTCGATGGATGGCGACTTTGGCCCTGTCGAAGCACTGTGTGATCTGGCGGACGAATTTGGCGCGCTGACCTATATCGACGAAGTCCACGCGGTTGGTATGTACGGCCCCCGCGGGGGCGGCGTGACCGAACGTGATCGGCTGGCGCATCGCATCGACATCATCAACGGCACGCTGGCCAAGGCGTTTGGCGTCATGGGCGGCTATATTGCAGCCAGCGCCAAGATGTGTGACGCCGTGCGGTCGTACGCGCCGGGCTTTATCTTTACGACTTCGCTGCCGCCGGCGGTTGCGGCGGGCGCGGCGGCTTCGGTTGCGTATCTTAAACATGCGCCCGAGCTGCGCGAGCAACATCAGACCCAGGCCAAGATCCTCAAGCTGCGACTAAAGGGGTTGGGGATGCCACTGATCGATCATGGCAGCCACATTGTGCCGGTTATGGTCGGCAACCCAGTGCACACCAAAAAGCTGAGCGATATGCTGCTGGATGATCACGGCATTTACGTTCAGCCGATCAATTTTCCCACCGTGCCCCGCGGGACTGAACGCCTGCGATTCACCCCGTCACCGGTGCACGGACCCGACGAAATGAACCGTTTGGTGCACGCGATGGACGAACTTTGGTCACATTGTGCGCTAAATCGCGCCGAACTTGCCGGATAACCTCACGCCAAAGTGTGCAACGAGAATGTCGCGTGTTAAGCTTACGCTAACAAAAGTATCGGGCGAATCGTTAAAAGGATGATTCGCCGTTAGCGTGAAACACGCACAGGCAGAATGGGGCAGCAGGGATGATTGGGCGCAGATCTCAGCGCGATTCCGAAGACGACACCGAAGTCAGGCCAAAGGGCTTTGACGATTATGAGGTGCGTCTGGGCGACAGGATGCGCGGCGAACGCGCGACCATGGGCAAATCGCTGCTGGATGTTCAGCGAGAGTTGAGGATCAAAGCCAACTACATCGCAGCCATCGAAGATGCCGATCCTGACGCATTCGATACACCCGGCTTCATCGCCGGGTATGTGCGTTCTTATGCGCGTTATCTTGGCATGAATCCCGACGACACATTTGCAACATTCTGCAAGGAAAGCGGGTTCGAGGTTGCGCATGGCATGTCCGCCGAAGCTTCGGTTGTTCGTAAATCGGCCGGTGGCCTGCCAGCGCGCGGACCGATGGGGCGGGATCCGTTTATCTCTCCCAACACGCCCTACATTCCGGGCAGGGAATCTTTGGTTAGCCAGATAGAACCACGTGCGATCGGTTCGTCGTTGGTTCTGATGGCCGTGATCTGTGGCATCGGCTACGGTGGCTGGGCAGTGCTGAACAAAATTCAGCAGGTTCAGGTCAGCCCGGTCGAACAGGCACCTGTGGTTCTGTCGGACCTCGATCCGCTGGACGCCGTACGCAATACGGACAACAGCGATGTTGCCGCCGTCGAAACCCCAAGTGCCGAGGCATTGGATCGGTTGTACCGCCCTCAGGCTCTGGACGTTCCGGTTCTGGTGGCCCGCGATGCACCAATTTCAACTCTGGACCCGCGTACGGTAGGGACATTCCAGCCGCAGGAACTGCCTCAGGTTCAGATCGCTGAAATTCACACTGTTGAACGTCCGGCGCTGCCCCAGGTGGTTGAACAAGTCGATACAACGCTGAAAATTGTTGCCGTTGATCCCGCCTGGATGCGCGTCACCGCAGCGGATGGCAGCATTATTTTCGAAGGCACTTTGGGCACCGTCGAACAGGGCAGCGTGTTTGAGGTTCCTCTGACAGAAGAACCGCCACTGCTGCGCGCTGGTGCGTCAGGGTCGGTCTATTTCTCGATGAACGGCAATCACTTTGGCCCGGCAGGCGCGCCAGGCACAGTGGCCAAAGGCGTTGTTCTGTCCAAGGATGCTGTCTCTGACATTTATGCGGTTGCGGATCTTGAGGCAGACCAAAACAGTGCGCTCAAGCAACTGGTGGCTGAACTTCAGGCGCAGGTCGAAGAAACCCCGGCCGAGTGATCTAGCCATTGCGATGCCCCGGTAGGCGGACTATCTAAAGACGCAACTCAGCCTGTCTTGGACCTGTTCCCATGTCGCTCAATCACGTTCGTCCGTGGCGCAATATCTATCGCCGCAAATCCCGTCAGATCATGGTCGGAGACGTTCCCGTCGGGGGGGACGCACCCATTGCCGTTCAGACAATGACCAATACTCTGACCACGGATGTGGCGGCGACAGTTGCGCAGGTGCAGGTCGCTGCCGAAGCGGGCGCAGACATCGTGCGGGTTTCTGTCCCGGATGAGGCGTCTTCGAAGGCCCTGAAGGACATCGTGCGCGAAAGCCCGGTGCCGATTGTCGCCGATATCCATTTTCATTACCGCCGCGGGATCGAGGCAGCCGAAGCCGGAGCGGCTTGTTTGCGTATCAACCCGGGCAATATCGGTGATGAAAAACGCGTCAAAGAGGTTATCAACGCCGCAAAGGACCACAATTGCTCGATCCGGATCGGAGTGAATGCTGGCAGCCTGGAAAAGCACCTGCTTGAGAAATATGGCGAACCTTGCCCCGATGCGATGGTCGAAAGCGGGCTGGAACATATCCGCATTCTACAAGATAACGACTTTCACAACTTCAAGATCAGCGTGAAGGCCAGCGATGTCTTTTTGTCTGCGGCTGCCTATCAGGGCATTGCCGAGGCCACGGATGCGCCAATCCATCTAGGTATCACCGAGGCCGGCGGGCTCGTGTCCGGCACGATCAAGTCAGCCATCGGATTGGGCAATCTGTTGTGGATGGGCATCGGCGATACGATCCGCGTCAGCCTGTCAGCCGACCCGGTCGAAGAGGTCAAGGTCGGCTTTGAAATCCTGAAATCCCTGGGCCTGCGCCATCGCGGCGTGAACATCATCTCATGCCCATCCTGCGCGCGTCAGGGGTTCGACGTGATCAAGACCGTCGAGGCGTTGGAGCACCGGTTGGAGCACATCAAAACACCGATGAGCCTGTCTATCATCGGCTGCGTCGTAAATGGCCCCGGTGAGGCGCTGATGACCGATGTGGGCTTTACCGGCGGTGGGGCGGGATCGGGTATGGTGTATCTGGCAGGCAAAGCCAGCCATAAGATGTCCAACGATCAGATGATCGACCATATCGTCGAAGAGGTCGAGAAAAAGGCAGCAGAGCTGGATGCCGTGCAAGAGGCGGCGGAGTAGGTCTTAACCCGGGGTTCTGCTTCACAGAGAGCTGCGCCATGATGCGGCCTGAATTGCGGCTACAAGTGGCAGCAACGAACCCAATTCCCGGAGCAGTGAACGTTGAAACTCAATACAATTTGCGCGGGGCTGCTGGTCGCCGCGTTGGCTGCCTGCAGCAGCCCGTCAAATGACTATGACAAGCGTCCAAGCTTTATTCATGTCCCGGTGCCTCCGACGCAGGGAACGCAGCTTGGATATTTGTCCGTCAACGTCACGGGGTGGAGCCAGAATGGGACCACAACACGAACCGATGTGCGGATCAGCCCGGGTGGCAAAGGTAAACCAAAAGGTAGTCTGACGCCGGTTATGACAGTTGATCCACAACTGACTTCTCGGGTTGCATTGTCATTGCGCGACGGTAAAGACGCGAATGCAGCTTTTGCTTTCGCGCAACAGATTGCGCGCGCGACCTATTGTCCGTCGGGTCCGATCACCGAAAATACCGGGATCCGTAAATACTCCGACCCCCAGGATTTGCAGGTGATTCTAGCTGAAAGTCAGCGGCAGGGCCGTGATGTCATTCCAGCTGGGATCAAGGGTGAAACAATTCCCGCGACCCACTTCAGAACGGATGGCTCTCCGACGTGGGTCGTGTCGATGAAATGTGACGCGCCTTACCCTTACGATTAAAGTGTGAAGGGGGCGGTCGTCGGTCCGCCCCCTTCATTTAGCCTTGTTCGGCGCGGACGCCGTCGACGATTTGCAGCATTTGGTCGGCGGGCAAGAAGCCGCGCAGCATCTCGGTGCCCAGTACAAAGGACGGTGTCCCTGAGATGTTCATCCGCTGCGCCAGCTCGCGGGTCTGGGTGATCTCATCCGTCACCTGATCGCTGTCCATCGCCGCCAGTATGGCATCGCTGTCCAGCCCCAGCCCGTCCGAGATACGGCGTAGGGTCACCTCAGAAGGCTCTCCGCTGAACTCCAACAGCGCGTCATGCACCTGTTTATAGGCGTCATCGCCCGCCACGTGCTTGGTGGCAACAGCGAACCGAGAGGACAGGACCGACGCATCCCCCAGAATGGGCAGTTCTTTGATTACCAGACGGATATTGCCGTCCTCTGACAACAGGTTGGCCACTTCGGGGACCGCGCGGCGGCAATAGCCACAACGATAGTCCATGAACTCTACCAGGGTGATATCACCGTCCGGATTGCCACCAACCCAGCTATAGCCGTCGTTGAACAGGGCATCCGCGTGGGCCGCGACCAGCTCCTTGTCGGCAACCGCCTCGGCCTCGGCGTTGCGTTGCTCGAGGATGTTGATCGCCTCGATAATCACCTCGGGGTTTTCCAGCAGGTAATCGCGAACCTGTTCGCCAAACTCTGCACGTTCCGCATCGCTCATGGCATTCAGGTCCAGGGCCTGCACAGGGCCCGTGATCAAGGAAAGCCCCAGAAGGGCCGGCACAGCGTGTCTGAGGATCATTTCCGTTTCCTTTTCTTTTTCTTGGCGTTTTCAGAGGCAATGAACACATCCTGCGCCCTTTGCCAACCAGGTGAGCCTTCGGGCAACTGCCCCATGGCGCGTTTTGCGTGGATACCTGCATCTTCTAGCCGGCCTTGCAAGGCATACCGTTCTGCGGTGACAGCTGACGCCATACCGGTGTTCCCGACCTTGGCGTAGGCCATACCCAGGTCCTGCATTAGGCGCACGTCTCGGTAGTCTCGAGCACGGGCTTTTTCAAGCACTTGCAGGGCGTTCTTTGTGTTTCCCTGCGCCAGCAGCGCCCGGCCATATCCCGCCAGGATCAGGGCATCGTTTGGCGCCATGTCCACGGCCTGGCCATAGGCTGTAACTGCGTCTTGTACATGCCTGTTTTCCAGCAGTATTTGACCTTTGAGTTCGTAATAGAACGGATCATCCGGGCGAATGGCCAACGCCTGGTCAATTGCCGCGCGGGCTTTTGCAAGGTTGCGGTTCTGGTGGTGGGCCGCGGCCTCGCGCATCAGGCGAATATCTTGCGCGTTTTCCTCTTTGGAACGCCGCAAGGTCCAATTGGGCGACCTGAGGAATGCAGACAGTTTCCCTTTGACCCGGGAAAACCAGTAATCTGAGTTTTGATTAGCAACAGCCCAATCTTCGAACTCGGCCATAAACGCCTCGGCTGCGCGCAGACGCTCGCGGCTGGTGGGGTGGGACCGCATATACGGGTCCTGATTGGCATAATTCAGCAATTCCTGCCCTGCAAACTTGCGATGCAGCGCGACCATCCCGCTGGGTGAGATTCCCGCCAGCCTGAGATAGCTGGCAGCGCTTCGATCGGCCGAGGATTCCTCGGCCCTTGTATGGCCCAGAAAACTGCGCAGCGCGGCCGAGGATGTTCCTGCGGCTATACCCGCGGCGGCTTCACCGCCGCCAGCGGCTGCGGCGACAAGGGCCAGTGCGGTGCCCAATCTTGCTTTGCGCTGCGCCGCCCTGAGGTTTTCAACCCGCCTGGCAAGGTGACCGTTGGCGATATGGGCGGCTTCATGCGCGATGACAGCTTGTAACATCTCGGGGCTTTCGACGGTCAGGATCAGGCCGTAATTCAGGTAGATCGCGTTGTAATCTATGACAAAAGCGTTGAACGTGCTGTCATTGACGACCAGAATACGCACCCGGTTGGTGTTCAGACCAGCAGCGCGCAGAACGGGAAAGGCCAGTTCGCGCAGCCCGTATTCGATATCGGCGTCCCGGATCAGGCCTTGCGCCGCGCTTTGAACAGCGCCGGTCATCCATGTCACTGCAACCAGCAACAAGGCCGGGATTGACGCCAGCCTGGATACACGTTCAAAAGCCATGGCTGCAACATGGGAGATGGGCATGAGAAACTCAACCCGGTCCGGGGTCGATCCCTTTATCGTGATGGACGTGATGGAGGCTGCGCGACAGGCCGAAGAGGCCGGGCGCCACATCATTCATATGGAGGTCGGCCAGCCAGGAACCGGCGCCCCCAAAAGGGCGGTAGCGGCCCTTTCCAAAGCGATGGAGCAAGGCCCGCTGGGTTACACGGTGGCCTTGGGCCTGCCAGCGCTGCGCCAGCGGATCGCGCGCCTGTATGGCGAGTGGTACAATGTCGATCTAAATCCCGAACGTGTGGTGATCACGCCGGGCTCGTCTGGCGGGTTTCTGCTGGCGTTCACTGCGCTGTTCGACAGCGGGGATCGCGTGGGCATCGGTGCGCCGGGATACCCCTCGTACCGGCAGATTCTCAAGGCGCTGGGTCTGGTGCCGGTTGATTTGCCAACCGCGCCCGGCAACCGCCTGCAACCGGTACCTGCGGACTTCACTGGTCAGAACCTGCAGGGCCTCATGGTTGCATCCCCGGCAAACCCAACCGGAACCATGTTGAACCGCGCCTCGATGGGCGCACTGATCGAGGCGGCGCACGGGCAGGGTGCCTCGTTCATCAGTGATGAGATTTACCACGGCCTGGAATACGAGGCCAAAGCCGTCACGGCACTGGAGCTGACGGACGAATGCTATGTGATCAACTCGTTCTCCAAGTATTTCTCGATGACAGGGTGGCGCGTTGGCTGGATGGTGGTGCCCGAGGATCAGGTACGTGTGGTCGAGCGGATCGCCCAAAACATGTTCATCTGTGCCCCTCATGCCAGTCAGGTGGCGGCGCTGGCAGCGATGGATTGCGACACAGAGTTGCAGGCCAATCTGGACGTGTATCGGCGCAACCGGTTGTTGATGCTTGAGGGGCTGCCCAAGGCGGGATTCACTAATATCGCACCGCCTGACGGGGCGTTTTACGTCTATGCGGATGTCTCCGACCTGACCGATGACAGCCGCACCTTTGCCGCTGAAATACTAGACAAAGCTGGGGTGGCCGTCACGCCGGGGCTGGATTTTGATCCGGACCGGGGGCATCGGACATTGCGGTTCTCGTATGCGCGATCCACGGCGGATATTGAGGAAGGGCTACTCAGACTACGCCGATTCATGGCCCAGCGGTCTGCGATCACGGAACAGGTCTGACCCGTTCACAAAACTGCCGGTATGCGATAGGCTGCCGACCAAACGATCTCGGGAAAACTTGAGGCCATGAGCAGAATTTTCTATGCTATCGCGCTGATCTGGGCGCTGACCGGTGCTGCCTTCGCGCATGATTTCAGCGCATTGGCACGGGTTTTGCCGGACGAAAGCCGCATTACTGATGAGGGCCGCGCCGGAGTACGGCTGGACCTTGGCCTTAGCCAGGGCGTGCCGTACCGGGTGTTCACCCTGCGTGATCCCTACCGCATGGTTCTGGACTTCCAAGAGGTCGACTGGACCGGTCTGGACAGCGAGGCCTTCCTGCAGACCGACCGTATCAGCGGCGTGCAATTCGGAGCTTATGTCCCGGGATGGTCGCGCATGGTACTGGAACTTGGGGCCCCTCTGGCCGTTGGCGCGGCTGATCTGAGGGTGGATCAGGACACTGGCGCGGCGCGGCTGTCCCTGCGATTGCAGGGAACGGATTTTGACACGTTCGCGGCCAGCGCAGGTGCCCCACGTCAGCCGGATTGGGATCTGCCCGAACCTGCGGTCACGCCCATCATGCCCGGTACAAATAGCACGAGCGTGCTGCGCGTTATGCTTGATCCAGGCCATGGCGGGATCGATCCGGGGGCCGAGGTTGATGGCACGGACGAAAAAACCCTGATGCTGACATTTGCCCGCGAACTGCGCGAATTGCTGCTGCGCACGGGCGGGTATCAGGTGGTGATGACCCGGGTCGATGATCAGTTCGTCTCGCTGGAACGCCGCATCGCGCTGGCGCACCGGGCCGGGGCGGATATCTTTATCTCACTGCACGCGGATATCCTGTCCGAAGGGCGCGCGCATGGGGCGGCGGTTTATACGCTGTCGGATGAGGCTTCGGACGTCGCCAGCCACAAACTGGCCGAGCGTCACGACCGGGGCGATCTGATTTCCGGCGTCGATCTGAGCGGCGCAGACGATCAGGTGGCTGATGTTTTGCTGGATATCGCCCGACAAGAAACCAAACCACGCACCGATGCGCTGGCGCGGGCGCTGGCCGATGGGATGACCCAGCAGGGTGGGCCGATGAATAACCGTCCGATCCGTACGGCTTCATTTTCGGTACTAAAAGCGGCGGATATCCCGTCGGTTTTGGTTGAACTTGGGTTTCTGTCCAGCCCCAGAGATCTGAAAAATATACGAAATCCAGAATGGCGTGCAGGAATGGCGCGCGGACTTGTCAGTGGTTTGGAAAATTGGCGACGCGAAGATCTGGTCAAACGATCCCTGATTGGACAGTGACCCCACGGCGCAAACAGGCTATTATTGGCCATCGTGTTTTGACCCTGTGCCGCGGCGACACTATATAGGCGGCAGCGCGAGTAAAAGGCAGTAACGTGATCCGTTTCATTCTTTCGATTTTCGGGGCGATCTTCAGCCTCGTGACCTTGGGTATTTTTATGGCTGCGCTGGTGGTTGGCGCAGTGTTCTGGATGTATGGCCGTGACTTGCCAAGCCATGAGTCGCTGGCGCAATACAAGCCGCCGACGATCAGCCGGATTTACTCTGGTGAGGGGCAGCTGATCGACGAATTTGCGCAGGAACGCCGCCTGTTCACCCCGTCCGAGGACATTCCCGATCTGGTGAAACAGGCCTTTATCTCGGCCGAAGACAAGAATTTCTACACCCATCAGGGCTATGATCCGCGCGGCATTATCGCAGCAGGGGTTGATGCTGTCCGATCCAAAGGGGAAACCGTTCGGGGTGCCTCGACCATCACCCAGCAGGTGATGAAGAACTTCCTGCTGTCGGGGGATCGCCGGGCTGAACGCAAGATCAAAGAGATCATCCTCGCCACCCGGCTTGAGGATACGCTGGACAAGGAACAGATTCTCGAACTTTACATGAACGAGATTTTTCTTGGCCAGAACTCTTACGGGGTGACCGCCGCTGCGCAGACCTATTTCAACAAAACGTTGCAGGAACTGGCCCCGCATGAGGCCGCAACTCTGGCGGCTATGCCCAAAGCCCCGTCGGATTATCATCCAGTGCGGCAACGCGAGCGGCTGCTGGCGCGGCGGGATTATGTTCTGCGCGAGATGAACCAGAACGGTTACATCGATCAGGCCACTTATGAGGCCGAAGTCGAGATGCCTCTCCGCTCGGTTCAGAATGGTGATTTTGAAAGCTTCCGCACCGCGCTGCCGCCACGTGACTATTTCACCGACGAAATCCGCCGCCAGCTGAGCGAAGATTTCGGCGAGGGTGAGTTCTTTACTGGCGGCTTTACCGTCCGCGCCTCGGTCGATGAGGAAATGCAGGTCGAAGCGGCCCGTGCGCTGCGAGAAGCCTTGCAGAAATATGACCGCTCTCGCGGCAAATGGCGCGGCACCGGAGAGGTAATCCCCGAAGAGAAGCTGGGCGATGAATCGCAGTGGCGCGAGGCACTGGCGATTATGGAAATCCCCCGCGACGTGATTCTTCCGACGCTGTGGTATCCAGCCGTGGTTCTGAACGTGTCAGAGCAGTCTCTGACCGTCGGGATCGAGGACGGTCCGGCAAATGGCGTCATCCCCCGGTCTGACATCAAGTGGATGCAGGGCGATTTCGGTGCCAATTTCAAACGCGGCGATGTCATTCTGGCGTTGGCTGCGGAAGAGGGGCAGTGGTCTGCGCGTCAAATCCCCGAAGTGCAGGGTGGTTTCGTTGCAATGGACGTGAACTCGGGCCGGGTTCTGGCCATGCAGGGCGGGTTTTCATATCAGGACACGGTTTTCAACCGCGCCACGCAGGCGCAGCGCCAGCCGGGTTCCAGTTTTAAGCCTTTCGTTTACGCAGCTGCACTGGACAGTGGCTATAGCCCCGCGACCATCGTAGTCGACGCCCCGATCGAGGTGGACACACCGCAGGGCCTGTGGCGGCCCAAGAACTCGTCAAACAAGTTCTATGGCCCCACACCGCTGCGCACCGGGATCGAACAGTCGCGGAACTTGATGACCATCCGACTGGCACAAGAGGTCACGATGCCCGTTGTGGCCGGTTATGCCGAACGGTTCGGAGTGTATGACAGGATGGGCGCATTCCTGGCGAACTCGCTGGGATCCGAAGAGACCACGCTGTACAAAATGGTCGCTGCCTATGCGATGTTCGCCAATGGCGGCGAGCGGGTTGAACCCACCTTGGTCGACCGCATTCAGGACCGGTTTGGCAAGACGATTTATCGTCATGATGACCGCCAGTGCCTGGATTGTAATTCGACTTGGCTGGAGCCGGACGAGTCGCCAACCATCGAGACCAACCGCAGCCAGGTAATGGACGCGATCACCGCGTATCAGCTGACGTCGATGATGAAGGGCGTCGTGGATCGCGGCACAGCATCCCGCGTGGTCAACCTGCCTGTGCCCACTGCGGGCAAGACCGGCACCACCAACGAATCCAAGGACGCGTGGTTCATCGGATTCACATCGAACATCGTTGCGGGCTGTTACATCGGCTACGACCGCCCCCGTCCGATGGGTCGGGGGGCCTATGGCGGTACCCTGTGCGGACCGGTGTTCCAGAGCTTTATGGAACAGGCGGTCGAGAAATACGGCGGTGGCCCATTTGAAGTGCCGGAAGGTGGCCATTTTATAAAGATCGACCGTTTCAGCGGCGCCCGCCTGCCAGCTGATGCCAGCGGAGATTACGTTGTCGCCGAATACTTCCGCGACGGCGTCGATGGCTTTATCGACCGTATCTATGACGGAGGCTTTGCTGTCGGCTCGGAACTGCCGCTGTTCGAAGAGGTGCAAAGTTCAGGCCGGCAGGTCCAGACCTCGACTGGCAACACCGTCACGGTTGGACCGAACGCCAATCAGGGTGACCTGCAAGGCGGCGGCCTTTACTGATCAGACAACCGGGTTTCGGGTCTCCGCTGTCTTGTGGTGACGGGAACCTCTTGCTATCACGCAGACCTGATTGAGCAATTTGGGACCTGAACATGCGCGCCGAAACCCAGAATACCGTGGCGGAAATTGAAAAGTCGCTGGAGCTGCTGGCGCAGCGTATGGACTATGAAACCGCCCCGCATCGCCTTGAGGAATTCAACGCGCGTGTCGAGGACCCCAACCTGTGGGACAGCCCCGAGAAAGCGCAAAAACTGATGCGCGAACGGCAGATGCTGGTCGACGCGATTGAAATCTACGAGTCCATCAAGACCGATCTGAGCGACAATATCGAACTGATCGAACTGGGTGAGATGGAAGAGGACGAAGAGGTCGTCACCGACGCCGAGGATGCCATCAAAAAACTGGGTGCCAAAGCCGCCAAGAAAGAGCTTGAAGCCTTGTTGGATGGTGAAGCCGACAGCAACGATACCTTCCTCGAGATCAACTCGGGCGCAGGTGGGACTGAAAGCTGTGACTGGGCCTCGATACTGGCGCGTATGTATGTGCGCTGGGCCGAGAAAAAGGGCTATACGGTCGAGCTGCAATCCGAGACCTCGGGCGAAGAGGCGGGGATCAAATCAGCCGCCTATAAGATTTCGGGTCACAACGCCTATGGCTGGCTGAAATCCGAAAGCGGCGTGCATCGGTTGGTGCGGATTTCGCCCTTTGACTCGGCGGCCAAGCGGCATACCTCGTTCAGTTCGGTCTGGGTGTATCCCGTGGTCGATGACAATATCGAGATTGAGGTCAACCCGGCGGATATCCGCATCGATACTTATCGGTCGTCGGGCGCGGGCGGTCAGCACGTGAACACGACGGATTCAGCAGTACGGATCACACATATTCCGACCGGAATCGTCGTGACCAGCTCGGTCAAGTCGCAGCACCAAAACCGCGATATCGCCATGAAGGCGCTGAAATCACGCCTGTACCAGCAAGAGCTGGATCGCCGCCACGCCGACATCAACGCGGCGCATGAGGCCAAGGGCGATGCGGGTTGGGGCAACCAAATCCGGTCTTATGTCTTGCAGCCGTATCAGATGGTCAAAGACTTGCGTACCAATCACGAGACCTCGGACACAAAGGGCGTTCTGGATGGTGATCTGGACGAATTCATGGCGGCCACGCTGGCCTTGAACGTATCGGGCAAAAGCCGCTCTGAGGCACAGGGCGAAGTCTGATAGCAGTTTCGCGCGTACCCTTGCTGAACCTGATCAAAGGCCATTGGCAGCTCATTGCGATTGTTGTGCTGGTGTTCTTATTCTGGCCCACAAGGATTGTGCTACCGCTGAAGATACTAGTTGTTTTTATGCATGAGTTGTCGCACGCAATCGCGATTGTTCTGACCGGCGGGTCGGTGGAAAGCTTCACGATATCTCCGCAACAGGGCGGTCTTGTCATTGGTCGCGGCGGAAACAGGTTTCTGAGCTTGTCTGCCGGTTATCTCGGATCACTGGCGCTTGGGATAGGTCTTTTAGTCATAGCTTTGCGTACGCACTGGGATCGCGCGGTACTTGGCGGTTTTGGTGGCATCATGCTGTTGGTGACATTACTTTACGTCCGTGACCTTTTTGCGATGACGTTTTGTGTGGGCGTTGGTGCGGCTATGCTTGCCATGGCGTGGTTTCTGGGCCGCCCCTTGTGCGATCTGGTTTTGCGGGTCATTGGGCTGACCAGTATGATTTACGTTCCTTACGATATATTCGACGACACGATCCGGCGCTCGGGCATACGTTCGGACGCCTATATGCTGGCCGAGGAATTCGGCGGAGCGACCATGCTGTGGGGCGGTGCGTGGCTGGTGCTGAGCATCCTTTCGATCTTTCTGTGCCTGAGGTTTTTTCTTGGGCGCAACAGCAACTTGCGATTTGACTTCAACGCAAAGTGACGCCGGACGAAACTGGCACAAAGATGTATTCACACTGTAGGTTTAAATGGCGATGAGCCCCGGTTAGGCTGCGCGTAAAAGACTGACACACCAGCTGATGGAACGCGTATGGATCTGAGCCAGACAACCGCAAGTGATTTGTTGAACGCGATGTCCGACGGGCGTCTCTCGGCGGTCGAGCTGATGCAAATGACCCTTGATCGGATTGATGCGGTCAACGGTGCGCTGAACGCCGTTGTTGCATTGCGCGACAGGGACGCGTTAATGGCCGAAGCACGCGCCTTGGATGCCGGGCCGAAGGTTGGTCCCTTGCATGGTTTGCCTATTGCCGTGAAGGATTTGGTAAATGTCGCGGGCATCGTATCGTCGCAAGGTTCGCCGATCTTTCAGGATAACGTGCCGCAACAAGACGATCTGATTGCGCAGCGGATGCGGGCCGCTGGCGCGATTCTGATTGGCAAAACCAATACGCCCGAATTCGGGCTGGGTTCACATACGTTCAACCCGGTCTATGGCACGACCTGTAACCCGTACGATCCGGAGCGGACATGTGGCGGGTCATCCGGCGGGGCGGCGGTGGCGCTGGCGACCGGCATGGTTGCCCTGGCCGACGGGTCCGACATGATGGGCAGCCTGCGCAATCCGGCTGCCTGGAACAATGTCTACGGGTTTCGTCCCAGCTGGGGGCGGGTTCCGTCCGAGCCTGATGGCGATGGCTACCTGCATCAACTCAGCACGCTTGGCCCAATGGCGCGGAGCCCGGAAGATTTGGGCCTTTTGCTGGATGTGATGTCGGGGCCTGATCCAAGGCACCCTCACGGGGTGCCATACGCGCCGGTTACGCCCGTTCAACCTGCCGAGATGCGGGGATTGCGGATCGGCTGGCTGGATGACTGGGGCGGGGCCTTTCCTTTCGAGGATGGAATACGCGACCTGTGTCGGGATGCGTTGTCTGTGTTCACCGAACTTGGGGCTGAGGTTGATCACCTCGCGCCGCCGTTTGAGGCCGAGCGGATGTGGGACAGTTGGGTTACCCTGCGATCATGGAGCATTGCTGCAAACCTCGTCCCGTTGAGCGAGCATCGGTCGGCGCTGAAAGATACCGCACAATGGGAGCTGGATCGCGGCCTGGCCTTGACGGCTATGCAAGTCCATCGCGCAAGTGTTGAAAGATCCCAGTGGTTTCGGCGCGCGGTTGAAGTGTTCGAAGAGTATGACGCCCTGATCCTGCCGTCAGCACAGGTTTGGCCGTTTGAAATCGAAACGCCGTACCCAACTGAAATCGCAGGCAAAAGAATGGATACTTACCATCGTTGGATGCAGGTCGTTGTTCCAGCCAGTCTGATCGGTTTGCCCAGTTTGTCGGTTCCCGTTGGATTCGGGGCCTATGGCCTTCCGATGGGCATGCAGGTTATTGGTCCGCAAGGCGCGGATGCGCGCATTTTGTCGATTGGGGCTGCATATCATGCTTCTACAAGGTGGCCACAAAAACGACCGGCCTGACGGCAGCGCCGGGTAAGAGAGGAGAGACGTCATGGATAAGCAATTTGGCGTTCCGGAGATGGGGCCGGTAGATGTCGGAATGCTGCGCGAAGCCTTGCGGCGGGCGTGGCGTGATTTTCGCAAAGCACCGATTTACGGACTATTGATCGCTGGCTTTTTTGTCTTGTCCGGTTGGGCCATGGCCTGGGTGACGGTGCAGACCGGCACGACGTTTTGGCTGGTCCTTGCAGCCATCGGCTTTCCGCTGCTTGGGCCCTTCGCAGTTGTAGAGTTGTATGAGGTTTCTCACCGGTTGGAGCTTGGGGAGCCGCTTGGCCTCAGGTCAATTTTTGGGGTCATGGTGCAGCAAGGCCGCCGTCAGCTTCCCTCGATCTGTGCGATCATCGTGGTGATGTTTTTATTCTGGTTCTTTCTAGGGCACATGATCTTTGCCCTGTTCATGGGGCTGTCAACGATGACCAATGTGTCATCGTCTCTTGATGTATTTTTGACGGCGAACGGGTTGACGATGCTGGTCGTAGGTACAGCCGTAGGGGCAGTGTTTGCGACGGTCCTGTATATGATTACCGTTCTGTCGATCCCGATGTTGCTGGATCGCGAACTGGATTTCGTGACAGCCATGATCGCCAGTTTTGGCTATGTCAAAGAAAACCCGATGATCATGCTGGGGTGGGGCGCGTTTATCGCGGTCATAACCTTTGTGGCCATGATCCCGTGGTTTTTAGGACTGTTCATCGTATTACCGCTGCTGGGCCATGCCAGCTGGCATTTGTATCGGCTGATTACACAGGCCAGCGACCAGACCCAGGCATAGCATTACCCAACGGGCTGCGGTGCTGGGCGTTCCGAATGCCGGGCTGTGCGCGCGGCCGCAAGGACTGCGCCTGGGTCCTCGCCAAGATGGCGCAGAAGAATGCGCCGCATCGTTGTCGCACTGGCCGTTGTTTTGGACAGGCAGATGGCGACGCCACGCCAGCGATCAGCGTTTTCATCCGTCCCGCGTGTCACCAGGTAGATACGGCTGTTTTGTGAAGCTCGGCAGGACATCAGGATATAGATCTGCCGACCGGCACAGGCGGCGATGCCCTGTATTTCGCGCTCGGCGGGGGGAAGGCCGGGCATGACCGGGTGGGGTTCATATCCCCGAACGATCGTGCACTGCGGCAACCGGCGGGCCTGAAACAGCCTGTGTCTAGAGGGCTGAGGCTCGTCCAGCTCGGTTTCGGTGGCGTAATAGAATCCAGCCGGAAAAAGGTTTTCGGTCAGCGTGGTCGGGCCGGAGCCCAGAAAATCACTCAGAGCCGCAGCCGCCGGGTGCGCCGGGGCACGGTCGATCTCATCCAAAGGGCGCAGCAGAATGCGGGCGTCGACCTCGAAAAAACGGCAGATGCGATCCAGCACATCGGGCCGCGGAAAGCTCTCGCCGCCAAGATACCTGTTGAATTGAGTCCGATTGATCCCAAGCTGCCGGCAGAGTTCTGAAACTGACGAATACTGCTGTGCAAGACGCCTGAGATTGGCGCCGAACATCCTGCGGAGTTCAGCAGGGTTGCGGATGTCTCTAGTCATGTTCGTCCCAGGTTCTTGATACTCGTTTTTTATGAAAAACGCAGCAAAACCGACCGGAAGGCCGAGTATGCGTCAAAAATCGTACTGCTGACACTGACGGGCGCATCCCATCGCCTCGTCACACCCAAAGGCTAACGACCAGTGCAACAAAGGCAATAGGCTTTATCTTGTTTTGCGTGATCTTTTTCGGCTGAATTGTACAATAAGCACTCAAGGTGGGCAATTTCAGACGCTGTCCTGCGTAAGACAGGGCGTGTGTCCCCACCCTTGTTACAGGGTGGGGAGGTTCTTATTCACCGCGCAACAGGGCGGCAACACCGGTCCGGGCGATCTCGACCAGCCCCAGAGGGCGCATTAGGTCAGCAAAGGCGTCGATCTTGTCGGGCGCACCGGTGATTTCAAAGATGAATGAGTTCAGCGTGCTATCGACCACATTGGCGCGAAAGATGTCGGCCAGCCGCAGCGCTTCGACCCGCTTGTCGCCTTCGCCAACAACCTTGATGATCGCCAGTTCTCGCTCAACCGAGTCCCCTTCAACGGTTAGATCATGCACATCGCGCACTGATACGATCCGGCCCAGCTGCGCCTTGATCTGTTCGATCACCTGCGGGGTGCCGGTGGTAACTATGGTAATGCGGCTGAGGTGACCGGTATGGTCTACCTCGGCGACGGTCAGGCTTTCGATGTTATAGCCACGGCCCGAGAACAGACCGATGACACGGGCCAGAACACCCGGCTCGTTCTCGACCAGAACCGCGATTGTATGGCGTTCCTGCACGTCCGAGAATGTGGGGCGTAGGTTATAGGCCGAATGGCGGGTGGAGCCTTTTTTGATGTGTAGGGCAGACATTTATGTCCCTTTCGTCAACTTGAAGTGCCAGGCGCGTCAGCGCCCGACAAAATTCGTCGAATATTGTTAGACCAGAACCGATCCTTTAGAGTCGATCACGCCCTGCGTTTCGGCTTCGCCCAGCAACATCTCGTTATGCGCCTTACCTGACGGGATCATGGGGAAGCAGTTCTCGTGCTTTTCGACCAGGCAGTCAAAGATCACCGGACCGTCATAATTGATCATCTCCATGATCGCATCGTCCAGATCAGCCGGGTCGGAACACAGGATGCCCTTTGCGCCAAATGCCTCGGCGAGTTTGACGAAATCGGGCAGGGCCTCGGACCAGGAATGCGAATAGCGCTCGCCATGCAGCAGTTCCTGCCACTGGCGCACCATGCCCAGCCGTTCATTGTTCAGGATGAACTGTTTGACCGGCAAGCGATACTGCGCGGCGGTGCCCATTTCCTGCATGTTCATCAGCCACGAGGCCTCACCCGCCACATTGATCACCAGTGCGTCCGGGTGCGCCATCTGAACGCCGATGGAGGCCGGGAAACCATAGCCCATCGTGCCCAGCCCGCCGGACGTCATCCAGCGGTTCGGATCTTCGAAGTCAAGATACTGCGCGGCCCACATCTGGTGTTGCCCCACTTCAGTGCAGATATAGCGATCATGCTTTTTGGTGAGTTCCTCAAGCCGCTCCAGCGCGTATTGCGGTTTGATGGTCTTTTCGCTGTTGGTGTAGGCCAGGCAGTTCACCTTGCGCCATTCAGAAATTTGACCCTGCCACTGCTTGACGTTCGCCACGTCAGTCTTGCGTCCGCGCGCTTTCCAGACCTTCAGGATGTCTTCCAGCACATGGGCCACGTCGCCGACAATCGGGATGTCCACGCGGATCACCTTGTTGATCGAGGATGGGTCGATGTCGATATGGGCCTTTTTCGAATTGGGCGAGAAAGCATCGATCCGTCCAGTGATCCGGTCATCGAAACGCGCACCGATATTGATCATAAGGTCGCAATCATGCATCGCCAGATTGGCCTCATAAAGACCGTGCATGCCCAGCATACCCAACCAGTTCTCGCCCGATGCCGGATAGGCCCCAAGGCCCATCAGGGTCGAGGTGATGGGAAAGCCGGTCGCATCGACCAACTCGCGCAGCAATTGACTGGCAGCAGGTCCGGAATTGATGACGCCGCCACCCGTATAGAAGACAGGTTTCTTGGTGGTCTCAATCGCGGCAACCAATTCAGTGATTTCTTCCAGATCGCCTTTCAGCACCGGCTGATAATGCGAGGTCGATGGCTTGGGCGAAGTATATTCACCCGAGGCGAACTGCACGTCCTTGGGAATGTCGACCAGCACCGGACCAGGGCGGCCCGAAGTGGCGACATGAAAAGCCTCATGCATCGTTCCGGCCAGCGAATCCGTGTCCTTCACCAGCCAGTTATGCTTGGTGCAGGGGCGGGTGATGCCGACGGTATCGGCCTCTTGAAACGCGTCCGAGCCGATCATGAAGGTGGGCACCTGGCCGGTCAGAACCACAATCGGGATCGAATCCAACAGCGCATCTGTCAGGCCGGTCACCGCGTTGGTGGCACCAGGGCCCGAGGTCACAAGCGCCACACCAGGTTTGCCGGTCGAGCGGGCATAGCCTTCGGCGGCATGGACCGCGCCCTGTTCGTGACGCACCAGAATATGGCGAATGTCATTTTGCAGAAAGATCTCATCATAGATCGGTAGGACGGCGCCACCGGGGTATCCGAATACCGTGTCCACGCCCTGATCCTTGAGGGCCTGAACTACCATTTTTGCGCCGGTCATCTCACGTGTCATCTGCTTTGCTCCGTTCGCGACATGTGTCTTGCATTTCGCATAAAAAAAGCCCCCGAGATTTTCGGAGGCGCATGGGTTCGATTATGGTTTACCGTCACCGGCCCATGCGCGTGGTTCCTACGATTACGACTAGCGTTCTCATCGCCAGAGGCTCCTTTTTAGCTTGAAGGCGACATTATGGTCGGGAAAAGGGGGCGTCAACAGCCAATTGCACCAATTTTCTAACCTGAGGGATGAATTTTGCGACATTTTATTGCGCAGATTGACGCATGTTGGGAATTTCCGCGAATTTGATGGGGTTTTAGGCGCATCAGCTCCAGTTGCGGAGTGGTCCGAATGCGTCAGCGCAATGTCCAAAACTGACAAGAGAAGCATGTAGGCCTGAGTCACGCTGATCCTGAACGCACAGGTGACGGAGGTGGATTATGCTGACGGATTTGGTAGATCTGGGTCGCTATCCGATCGATCGACCGGGCTCGCGGGCTTATGGTCAGATGATTGCGGATGTGCGACGGGACCTGGATCAGGATGGGTGCGCGGTCTTGCAGGGTTTTGTGCATGAGGCCGGGTTAGAGGTTCTGGTGCGCGAGGCCGATGCTGTCGCACCGCGGGCGCACCGGTCGTTCAACCAAACAAACGCCTATTTCACCAAGGACGATCCCCGGTACGGGGTGGGTCATCCGATCCGCCGCTTCTATGACCGCTCTAATGCCTTTGTACCGGCGGATAACTTCCCAAAATCCAGCCCGTTGCGCCGTATCTATGAGTATGAGGGCTTTATGCCTTTTGTGCGCGCGGCCCTGAACGAGCCCGAGGATCGGTTCTTTCGATACGATGATCCGCTTGCCGATGTCATCATCAACGTGGTCGAAGAAGGGCAGGGGTTTCCATGGCACTTTGACACCAACAATTACACCGTAACGCTCGCCATTCAGAACGGAGAGGCGGGCGGTATGTTTGAATATGTGCCGAACCTGCGCAGCGCTGAGGATGAGAACTTCAATAACGTAGCCTCGGTTCTGGATGGCAACCGGGCCGGGGTGTGGGAACTGGAACTACAGCCGGGCGATCTGCAGATATTCAAAGGCAGGTATGCTCTGCATCGGGTGGCGCCGGTGGAAGGTCGGCGCAAACGCTATGTCGGCATATTCTCATTTGTTGAGGCCGAGGGGATGTGCGGCGGGGTTGAGCGCACACGTCAGCTTTATGGGCGGGTGTTGCCGCACCATCACGACCGCGAGGGGCTGAGAAAAGATCAACTGCTGGATTGAAATCTGCTAGGCTGAAGCGCGACGACACTTCTAAAAGCCGGAGGGTCCAGTGCCTCGTATTTTGCAGCTTACGCCTTTTGTTTTGTGTTCTTCCCTGCAGAAGCAGATTGAATTCTATTGCGACCGCCTGGGATTTTCCTGCGGCTTTACGCAGGACAATTACGCGTTCTTGTCAAAGGGCCCGGCGGCCATAAGGCTGCTGGAATGCCCGCCCCGAGATGACGGACGGCCCTTGGGGGACGACCAGTCATTCTACATAGATGTCGAGGGGCTCGACGATTTGTACGAGACTTTGCGGCCCGGTTTGGCCGATCTGCCCGAGGGCCGCGTGCGTCCGCCGTTTGATCAGCCCTATCAACAGCGCGAATTTCACCTCATCGACGAAGATGGTGCTTTGGTGTTCTTTGGCGAGGGTATCAGCCCGCGAGGATAGGTTCTCCCGCCCGGTGCCGATGCGCCTGCGGCGCAACTCCTCCGGTTGGGCCGGGCAGCGCTGCGCGCTGCGGATCGGGTTCAGAAGCTGTGTCCGGTGCCCTGTAGCACCCCGTGTTCCAACGCATAGCGAGTCAAGCCCGCCGTTGAGGAAATCCCCAGTTTGCGCTTGATGTTCTTGCGGTGGGTTTCCACCGTTCGGACCGAGATTTCGAGAGCCAGCGCGACCTCTTTGTTGGATTTTCCCTGTGCCAATTCCAGCAGGATCGTCTGTTCGCGCCCGGTCAGCGCTTCGCGCGTGTTGCCGCCTTTGGGCTGCAGAGACCCGCTGGCCCCGGTGCAGAGATATTGCTCACCCCGCATCACAGCGTCGATCGCTTGTCTGATCTCGTCGGTTTGGACGTCCTTGAGTACATATCCCTTGGCGCCGTGGCTTAGCGCGGTCGAGATGTATTCGGGGCTGTCATGCATGGACAGGATCAGCACGCGGGTGTCGGGCAGGCGTTCCAGAATGATCTCGGTCGCGCTGAGCCCGCCAAGGCCCGGCATGTTCAAATCCATCAGGATGACATCCGGGGACAGATTGGCCACCTGATCCACGGCGTCCTGCCCGCTGCTAAGCGTCCCGACAATTTCGATGTCGTCATAGCTTTCAAGGATCGATTGAATCCCTTCGGCCACCATCGGGTGGTCGTCTACGATAAGGACCCGGATCGTCTTCGCGCTCATGTTCCGGCCTTTCGGTTTGGCGTTGAATCTTCGTGTGGCGACAGCAAATGACTGAGAGGCAGGCTGGCCTCGATCACTGTGCCGCTGCGTGGGCCGCGTGATGACAGAATGCGCAGCGATCCGTCAAGTTGTTCGATGCGTTCTTCCATGTTGCGCAGTCCGATCCCGGTTGCGACCTGATCCGGACCGCTGGGCAGTCCCTGACCGTTGTCGGTGATACGCATGGTTGCACCTTTCTTGTGACCGCGCAGGTCAATTGTGACACGGGTCGCGCCGGAATGGCGTTCAATATTGGTCAGCGCCTCTTGTGCGATCCGGTAAAGGGCGATCTTGCTGTCTTGATCCAGCCGGTTGCGAAACACAACGGTCGAGAACTCGGTCTCTATCCCGGTGCGTTCCCGGAAATCGTCGGTCAGAGCCTTCAGAGCAGGGCCGAGGCCCAAATCGTCCAGCACACCAGGACGCAGGTCTCGGCTGATGCGACGCACCTCGGTGATGGCGGTAGCAAGGTGGTCGATCCCCTTGCCCAGCGGATCGCGTGCACCATCCTCCTCTCCACGTTCAAGTTTGCGTCGCGCATTGTCCAGCGCGTAGCGCACCCCGACAAGGATCTGGCTGATCCCATCATGCAGCTCACGCGCAACGCGACCGCGCTCTTCCTCTTGCGCGTCGAACACGCGCTGGGTCAGCTCCTTGAGCTTGGCATCCGCCAGCCTGCGCTCGCGAAAGTTCAGCAGCATTCCCGAGGCAAAGACGATCAGGACCGCCGCAAGAACAATGCCGCCGATATACATGAATGTGCGTTGCACGCGGGCTTCAACCTCGGCGCGGGCATTGGCGACGGTGGCCACGATATCGTCAATGAAGACGCCGGTGCCGACGGCCCATCTCCAGTCCTGAAGGCCC
Organism: Ruegeria meonggei; assembly: GCF_900172215.1. Taxonomy (GTDB): domain Bacteria; phylum Pseudomonadota; class Alphaproteobacteria; order Rhodobacterales; family Rhodobacteraceae; genus Ruegeria; species Ruegeria meonggei. The sequence goes on along the minus strand of NZ_FWFP01000001.1, from coordinate 273,523 downwards.
ACGACATAGGCGATCATCTGTGCCTCTTCCCCGGTCGAGGGTTTTTGCCACATGAAGCTGTGCCAACCCGCCCCTTGCCGGGCAAGGGCGATGAATTCATCCACAATCGGCGTGCCGTCACTGTCGGTCAGACCTTCCCAGTTGCGGTTGATAAATTCGGTCTGACGCGGGCTGACCAGATTGTTACCGTCATAATCATAGACAAAAAAGAACCCATCTTTTCCGTAAATCATGGCCGACAGGATCTGGGTCACCAGGTTTTGGGCAACCTTATCATCCGGAGAGGCGCGCCCATAGATATAGGCAAACCCGTTCCGGGCCTGCGTGACGTAGTTGCGAAGTTCGTCTTTCTTGGCTTCGATCAACCGGCGTTCCAGCGCCTGAATCTCACGCTCGGCCGTGGCGCGGGATTGATAGGCCACCAGCAGTGCAATGGCAGCCACCGCAACAACCAGCGGAATCGCCGCAACCAGCGACAATTTCTGGCCGTAGGTCAGCGAAATCAGATTTCGGAATCCCCTCATGGTCGAATCGATACGCAAGCCCGCAGGAAATTGCAAAATTTTTGGACGTTTCGGACTGAATAGGGGCCGATGTTCATTGAAATTCCGGCATTTCCTTCTGTTTTTGCGCTTGGGGCCAGCAAAAAACGCGATCCACTACGCAGTAGTAGGTATTCACATTCAAGACCCGCTCTTTAAGGTGACGCGCACTGAAAGCGACTATGCCCGGTACCAAACCGGGTTTTGAATATGTAGGGGAGGAACACTCATATGGATCGTCGTTCATTTCTAAAAACATCTGCCCTGGGCGGCTCGGCAGCTGCTGCCACCACGCTGGCGGCACCAGCATACGCGCAGGGCAAGCGCACGCTGACCATGGTGACCTCGTGGGGTCGTGGTTTGGCGGGTGTTTTTGACAGCGCGCAGCGCTGCGCCGACAGCATCACCGCAATGTCGGATGGCAACCTGACGGTTGAAATCAAGGCCGCCGGTGAACTGGTTGGCGCGTTCGAAGTATTTGACGCGGTATCGTCCGGTCAGGCGGACATGTACCACGCGGCTGACTATTACTTCGTTGGTCAGCACCCGGGTTATGCCTTCTTTACGGCTGTTCCGTTCGGCATGACCGCACAGGAAATGGTCAACTGGTACTACCAGGATGGCGGCATGGAGCTGCATGACGAGCTGGGTTCGATCTTTGGCTTGAAATCATTCCTGGCCGGTAACACCGGTGCGCAGGCGGGTGGCTGGTACTCGAAAGAGATCAACAGCCCCGATGATTTCAACGGCCTTAAGTTCCGGATGCCGGGTCTGGGCGGCAAAGCTCTGGGTAAACTGGGCGCATCCGTACAGAACATTCCGGGTTCGGAAGTGTACCAGGCACTGTCCTCGGGTGCGATCGACGGCACCGAATGGATCGGTCCGTGGGCGGATGAAAAAGCCGGTTTCCAGGAAATCACCAAGGTCTACTACACCGCTGGTTTCCACGAGCCGAATGCCGGCCTGTCACTGGCAACCAACCGTGACGTGTTCGACAGCCTGACGCCTGCTCAGCAGAAGATCATCGAGATCGCTGCGGGCGAGTGCCACCAGTGGAACCTGTCGCAATTCCTCGCCAATAACGGTGCCGCACTGCAGCGTCTGCAGTCGGGTGGCGTCAAGGTCATGGAATTCCCGGACAGCGTTTGGGACGCGTTTGGCGCGGCCAGCCAGGAAGTGCTGGACGAGAACATGGGCGACGAACTGTTCAAGAAAATCCACGACAGCGCAATGGCATCGTCAGCGTCGTCCGCTGGTTGGTTGGACCTGTCGTCAGGCGTCTATACCACGCAGCGTAACCGCGTTCGCGGCTAAACGTTCAGACGAAAACAAAACGGTTTCCCCACCTTGCGTGGGGAAACCTCTCTCGTTGCACATATGCGGTTCGGACAAACCAGATATAATCTGCAGTGCAACTGACGCGACCTGGGGACAACATGCAGGACGAAAACGGTATCTCGTTCTTCGGCGCTTTGTGGAATGGACTGGTCTGGTTCATTCAGAACATTGCCGAAGCCTTCTATAATTTCGGATATGCCATCACGCATCCGCAGCTCTGGCTGGACTGGTCGGACAAAGAATCCATCATGCGGTTTGTCTACTATGGCGGATCGGTCGAGTTCTTCTTTGTCGTCTTCACCCTGTTTTTGGTTCTGACGGCGATCGGTCTGTACTATCGGAATTTTATGTGGGGGATTGTGCGCGGCCTGGAAGGGTTCGCCAACACCACAGGTCGGTTCTTTGCCTGGGCAGGTCTGTTGATGGTGGTCCAACAGATCATCATCGTCTTTATGCAACGTGTGTTTGCACGCCCCGATATGTCTTTTGGTCTGGGTATTCCGCTTCAGATGGATATCAGCTGGTATGCCGAGGAACTGAAACTCTACAACGCCATGGTCGTCTGCCTGTGCTGCACCTACACATTTGTGCAAGGTGGGCATGTGCGCGTTGACTTGATCTATGCGGGCATCAGCCACCGGGCGAAACGCGTCGTCGACATGCTGGGTGCGATGCTGTTCATGATGCCGTTGGCGGTGATCACATGGATGTATGGCTGGTACTTCATGTGGCGGCACTTGATCGTGCCGAAACCATCGGCCAGTGACACGCTGGACAAGCTGGTGCTGAAATCCCGTGCGCTGCGCTGGAATATCGAAACCATCGGGTTCAGCCCGAACGGGTTCAACGGCTATTTCCTGTTCAAGATTCTGCTGATCGGGTTTGCCGCCATGGTGTTCCTGCACGCCATCGCCTTCCTGTACCGCTCGTATCTGGAATATGTCGAAGGCCCCGAAAGCGTTGGAAAATACCTCGACAAGGACAGCCTTGGCGAGGGTGAAGAAGCCTATGAAGGCGCACATTAGGGACGGAGACCCAGACTATGTTATTCGGACTTGATGGCGTCGAGATAGGCCTCATTATCGTATTTTTCTGCCTGTTCGGAGGTATCCTGAGCGGCTTTCCCGTGGCCTTTGCCATTGGCGGAGCCGGGATCATCTCTTTCGGGATCATTGCCGCACTGGACAGTTCCGGGTTGTTGATCCATCAGGCAATTGACACCAGTTCACAGGCCTATAGGGACATTGTGAACACGGGGGTCAAACCCGATGTGATATCGGTGTTCCGATACCCGGAGTTACCCAGGATCGCCGAGCCGGTCTTTGTGCAGGGCTGGGAAACCGCGCTGGATCGCAACGTATCTTTCATCGTGAACCGTATGAATGAACGGGTTCTAGCGGGGCAATCCATTGAGACGCTGCTGGCGGTTCTGATGTTTGTTCTGATGGGCATCACGCTGGAACGGTCCAAGATCGCCAACGACCTGCTGACCACCATGGCCCGCGTTTTTGGCCCGCTGCCGGGCGGTCTGGCCGTGTCGATTGTGGTTGTGGGCGCGTTTCTGGCGGCCTCGACCGGGATTGTGGGTGCGACCGTTGTAACGATGGGCCTTTTGGCGCTGCCGACCATGTTGCGGAACAACTATTCGCCAGAATTGGCGACGGGTGTGATTGCGGCCTCGGGCACGCTTGGGCAGATCATTCCTCCCTCAATTGTGATCGTTCTGCTGGGAACGCTGGCCGGGGATCTGTATTCGACCGCGCAGGAAACCCGTGCGGTCGAGGCAGGCTGTACCGACGCGCTGACCTATCTGGGGGAACCTGCAGTGGTCTCTGTCGGCACGCTGTTCCAGGCGGCATTGCTGCCTGGGATCATGCTGGCGCTGCTCTATGCGCTCTATGCCTTTGGCTATGCCCTTCTGAATCCTGATAAAGCGCCAGCGGTCCCGATGTCGGGCGGCACAGGAGAGCCGATCACTCGGTCCGAAGGTCTGACCTGGTTGTTAGGCGCGCCTGTTGCGCTGATCGTCGGTGTTGTTCTTCTGGGTAATGTCGGTTTGATCGGTAGCCAGAACATCGCCGTTTCGGCGTTTTCCGATGTGGGTGCATCCGCATCACTTCGCACCAACGTATCCGAAGACTGCAAGCTGTCCATGATTGAGCTGCATGGTCAATCCGCATGGGACGAGGCCGTTTCCGAGCAGGAGGCGATTGATGCCGCCGGAGGTACCGCAGCTGCGCAGCGTCTGAGCGAAGAAGAACTAGCCGCCGCGTTGGAGGCCAAGATCGCCTCTGCTGCACCGATCGGAACCGGGGTTGCCGTGATCGTCGTTCTGCTGGGACTGACACTGGTTATGGGTCGGGGCATCGCGCCGTCGCGTCCAGCGCAGCCACTGATCGTAGGGGCAATAGGTCTGTTGCTGATGCTGTTGGTTGATGTGTTGTTCATCTCGCCAACAACGTCTCCTGGCTGGACCTTTGTAGGATTGGCGATCCCGTTTGCCCTTGCCATTTATGGCTGCAAAGAAGCCGCTGCGCGCTGCGCGACCAATGACCTGATCCGCGTGGTGTTTCCGCCACTGGTTTTGATCATCGCGGTATTGGGCTCGATCCTTGGGGGGGTAACCAACCCAACACCGGCGGCTGCGCTGGGCGCGGGTGGGGCAGTCATGCTGGCAGCTTATCGCAAGCTGAAGGATCAGGGACAGTCTGGAAACGTGATCATCTGGTCGACCTTTGCGGTTATCATCTGTTTGCTGCTGGGTGTGAACTTCGATTTGCGCATCAATCAGGGCGGGGCGTCGGTTGAGACATGGATCGCCTTTTTCTTCGCCTATGCCGCCTATATCTATGCGTTGTTCGGTCTGCTGTTTGGTTGCTGGGTGCTGTTTACCAGCGGCGTGCTGACACCAGTGGTGCGCGAGACGGCCAAGGTGACCTCGATGGTCTTTACCATCCTGATCGGGTCGCAACTGTTGAACCTTGTGGTGATCTCATTCGGAGGTGAGCATTACATCCAGCAATTCCTGAAGAGCTTTGACAATGAATTCACGGTCTTCCTGATCGTGATGCTGGTGCTGTTCATTCTTGGCTTTGTGCTGGATTTCCTCGAGATCATTTATATCGTGATCCCCATCGTGGGCCCGGTGATCTATGGCGGGTCGTTTGATCCGAAGTGGGTGACGATCATGGTGGCCGTGAACCTGCAGACCTCGTTTCTGACGCCGCCTTTTGGGTTCGCTTTGTTCTATCTGCGTGGGGTTGCACCAAAAGAGGTTACGACCGGCCATATCTATCGTGGGATCATTCCGTTTGTGCTGATCCAAGTGGTGGGGATTGGGATATTGTGGTTCTTCCCAACGATTGTGACCATCGTTCCGGATCTGATCCCAAACTGATGCATTCGTAGTATAATCAAATGGAAAAGGGGGCCTGCGGGCCCCCTTTGCTTTTGGGTATTGGCCAGGGGCCAGCCCCTCTTTGGCCCCTGGCCAAATTCACCCCGGGATATTTATTGCCAGATGAAGGGATGGATTAGGAGAATTCTATTAAGTCCCAGCGGTTCCCGAACGGGTCGCGCCAGACGGCGACGGTTCCGTAAGGCTCTTGGCGCGGTAATTCCTCAAATTCCACGCCAGCGGTTTGCATGGCTGCGTGATCACGTTTGAAATTGTCGGTTTGCAGAAAGAACCCCACGCGGCCGCCAGTTTGATTGCCGATGGCTGCGGTTTGGTCCGGACCGTTGGCTTTGGCCAGCAGCAGGGATCCGTCGCTTGATCCCGGAGGCGCCACCCGCACCCAGCGTTTGCCGCCACCCAGGTCGATATCCTGCAGCAAGGTGAAGTTTAGCGTTTGGGTGTAGAACGAGATCGCCTCGTCGTAGTCGGGCACCACAAGGGTGACCGCGTGCAAGCTTTGCCGCATGGACGATTAGCCCTTCTTGGTGGGGTGGCGGTCGGGCAGTTGGATGCTTGCGACCTGCTCGGCAATCGGGGCCGTTGACAGGGGGTGGTGCGTGGAATCGGTCAGGTCTGATGGATTGCCGACACGGGTCCAAGCGCCCTGAATGTAAGCCTCAAGCCCCGAAAACCGCGCTTTATAGCCCATCTTTGGGCTGCCGGGCACCCAATAGCCTAGGTAGACATAAGGCAATCCGGCTTCACGTGCGATGTCGATATGATCGAGGATCATATATGTCCCCAACGAGCTTTGTGGCAGTTCGGGATTAAAGAAGGAATACACCATGCTGAGCCCGTCATCCAGAACGTCGGTCAGGCTGACGGCAATCAGGGTATCCGTTTCCGGATCGGCATATTCCACAACCCGGCTGCGGATCGGCGTTTCCTCGATCATCGCAGCAAATTCAAACACGTCCATATCGGCCATCCCGCCATCGGCGTGGCGGGTGTCCAGATAGTGACGGAACAGGTCGTATTGCTCGTCCGTTGCCCAGGGCGAATTGGCGCGGCGCTTTAGATAGTCGTTTTTCCTGGCGGCGCGCTTTTGACTCTTGCTGGGACGAAAGGCTGACACGTCGATGCGCGCGGACAAGCAGGCGGCGCAATCGGTGCAAGAGGGGCGGTACAGTACGTTTTGTGATCGGCGGAACCCCTGTTGGGACAAGGAGTTGTTTAGTTGATCAGCCCCTTCACCCTGAAGGGCGGTAAACAGCTTACGCTCCATCCTGCCTTCAAGGTAAGGGCAGGGCTGTGGTGCCGTCACATAGAATTGTGGCGCGATTGGCAGCGTGTGTCGCATGAAGGTCCCGTGTTTCCTAAAGACCGATGATAACAACGGTTTCCTGAACCGCCAAGTGATTCACGTTGCTGTTTTTTCACGCCCGCTGGTTGATCATAACCGTCCCAAGGAAGGTGTCCGTCAGGCCCTGACACCGGGCGCTGGTCAACATCATGATGACCGAAATAATCTGCAGGACGGGAAAAGCCATGCTGACAAAGTACCCGGCCGTATGCGCCACCGCCTTGCCGGTATCCATGCGGGCTCCGAATGAGTCGCGCAGCTCGATCCCCATGAACCGCATGCCCAGCGTGGCCGACCCGTTTGAGATCGTAACCACGCGGTAGACAAAGCTGATCACCGCGTAAATCAAGGCCAGGATGAAAAAGCCCATGCCGAAGGTCAGCAGGATCGCCACGGTACACAGCAGTGAGACAAAGGCGATGTCAAAAAGCCAGGCAAAGAACCGTTTCATCGATACGGATTGATAGAATTCAGGCTGGTTTTCTGGATCGGGCAGATGGGTCATGTGGTGAAATCCGGGTATTGTGCAGGGGCACCCTGTCCCGACAGGCGGGACAGGGCAAGGCTGGATCAGGCGCGGTCGCTGTTTTCAGCTTCGTCGCGGTTCTCGCTGGCGCGTTCGTCCATGAACTGATCAAATTCGGCCTTGTCCTTAGCGTCGCGCAGGCGGCGCAGGAAGGATTCGAAATCCTGCTGCTCGCGCTCAAGCCGGGCCAGCGTGTCGGATTTATAGGCGTCAAAGGCACTGTTGCCCGAAGGCTTCATCGCACTCATGTGGCTTTGCCAGGATTTGCGGCGGCTGCAGGATTTGCTGAACATACGTTTGCTCCAGATCATATAAGCCAGAAGGGCCAGGCCGACGGGCCAGAAGAAGATGAAACCAAGAACCATTGCGGCAATCCAGGCCCCTTTGCCCTTGTCGTCAAGCCAGGATTCGGCGCGGTAAAGCCATCCCGGATTTGCGGGGACGGCGTGGTCGGATAGTGCGGTCATTTGGGTTCTCCGGGTTGATGTAAATTGCGTTCACATTGTCTAGATGGGGTGGTTTTGCCCGGTTGCAAGAGGTCAATGTGAAATTGATTTACATTTCTCATTTGGCAATGGTTGACCTTATCTCGGAACGGGCGCACTTTCCGACTTTGAAACATGGCTAAAATACCCGCCGCAATGGGCCGCTCAGTTGTTTCAATCAGGACACACGCCGCTGGAGGGTACATGACCGGGCCTCTCACCATAAACCGAATGCCACGGGCTTTTGATCCTTCACTGGGTGAGGATGCGCGGGAGATGGTTCCGGATATCCAAGCCGAGTTGGGCGAGTTGATCGCCGGTGCTGCAGGTTCCAGCCCATATCTAAAGAGCTTGGTTGAACGGGAAAAGGACTGGTTGCCGCAGGCTTTGAACGACCCGGATCAGGCGCTGGCCGAGGTGATGACCGCTGCACGGGGTTTGCCGCCGGATCAGTTGAAACCGGGGTTGCGGCAGGCCAAGCGGAGAATGGCGTTACTGACGGCTCTGGCTGATCTGGCCGGGGCATGGCCACTGGAAAAGGTCACCGGGGCACTGACGGATTTCGGTGCATTGGCAGCGGATGTCGCTGCCAAGACCGAGATCGCGGCGCTGATCCGACGGGGCAAGCTGCCGGGGATGGGGCCGGATGACGTGGACTCCGCTGCCGGGATGATCATTCTGGCCATGGGCAAAATGGGTGCGCATGAGCTGAATTACAGCTCGGATATCGACCTGATCGTGTTATTCGACGAGACCCGTTTCGATCCTGATGATTTTTACGACGCGCGTCAGGGGATGGTGCGGGCTACGCGCAATTTCTGTGCCACGCTCAGTGAAAAGACGGCCGATGGGTATGTGTTCCGTACTGACTTGCGGTTGCGCCCCGATCCTGCCGTCACCCCGGTTTGCATGGCGGCAGAAGCGGCGGAACGCTATTATGAAAGCCTTGGCCGCACATGGGAACGCGCGGCTTTTATCAAGGCGCGTGCCTGCGCTGGGGACATCACGGCTGGGCAAGGATTTCTGGACGCGTTGCGCCCCTTTGTCTGGCGCAGGCATCTGGATTTTGCAGCCATACAGGACGCCCATGACATGCGTCTGCGTATTCGTGAGAACAAAGGCACCGGCGGTGCGCTGACCATTCCGGGCCACGACATGAAGCTGGGGCAGGGCGGCATTCGTGAGATTGAGTTTTTCACCCAGACCCGCCAGTTGATCGCCGGGGGGCGCGATCCTGATTTACGGGTGCGCGGTACGGTGCCGGGGCTGGCAGCACTGGCTGAAAAAGGATGGGTCCCTCAGGATGTGACCGACAAGCTGGCCGACCATTACCGGGCCCACCGCGAGGTTGAGCACCGCATTCAAATGGTCCACGACGCGCAAACTCATAAGGTGCCCCAATCGCCTGACGGGATTGAACGGATCGCTTGCCTGATGGGGATCGACAGCGCCGAGCTGACCGCGGATCTGACCCGCCGACTGACCGAAGTGCACGAGCTGACCGAAGGGTTCTTTGCCCCAGGCTCCTCAACCCCAGCTCCGACCCAAGTGGCGCAATTCGACCAGAGCGTTCTGGCCCGATGGATGACCTATCCGGCACTGCGTTCTCAGCGGGGCGCGCGCATTTTCGAACGGCTCAAACCCGAGCTGCTGTCGCGTCTTGCCAAGACCGCGCAACCCGAGGAGGCGTTGCGCGCGCTGGACGGGTTCTTGTTAGGTCTGCCTGCGGGTGTTCAACTGTTTTCGTTGTTCGAAGCGAACCCGCATCTGATCGACCTGCTGGTTGACATTGTGGGCACCTCGCACGCATTGGCGGCGCATTTGTCGCGCAACGCCGTTGTGTTTGATGCGGTGATCGGCGGAAGCTTTTTCAACGACTGGCCAGGGCAGGCAGTTTTACAAGCGGAGCTTTCGGATGCCTTGTCTGAGGAAGGCGACTACGAGACGCAGCTCGATTTCGCCCGCCGCTGGTGCAAGGAATGGCATTTCCGCATTGGCGTACACCATTTGCGCGGGCTGATCGACGGGGCGGAGGCCGGTCAGCAATATGCCGAGCTGGCCAGCGCAGTGATTGCAGCGATCCTGCCCCGCGTGGCCGATCAGTTTGCGCAAAAGCACGGCCCTGCGCCTGGGCGCGGCGCGGCGGTGCTAGGCATGGGATCGCTGGGGGCGGGTCGGATAAACTCACAATCCGATCTCGACATGATCGTCATCTATGACCCGTTGGATCAGGATATGTCCGATGGCCCGCGCCCTTTGGCCACGCGTACCTATTACGCGCGGTTCACACAGGCATTGATCACGGCACTGTCGGTGCCGATGTCGCAGGGCCGGTTGTACGAGGTCGACATGCGTCTGCGCCCGTCGGGCAATCAGGGGCCGGTTGCAACCAGTTGGGCCAGTTTTAAAAGCTATCAGCAAAACGATGCCTGGGTGTGGGAGCATCTGGCCCTGACCCGCGCCCGTGTGGTTGCTGGAGAGGAAAAGCTTGCGAGAGATATTGAGACTTTTCGCGCGGATTTTCTTGGGCAACAAAAGGACATTGGTAAAGTGCTGGGCGAAGTTGCAGAGATGCGCGCCCGTCTGGCGGCGGTTAAAATTCCGGCGGGTATCTGGGATGCCAAGAACGGCCCTGGCCGGATGATGGATATTGAACTGGTCGCCGAAACCGGCGCGCTGCTATCCGGTGTGGCGCAGCGCGATGTTCATGCCGGGCTGGACGGCGCTGTCGCAGCTGGATTACTGGACGTCGCTCAGGCGCAGACCCTCAAGGACTGCTACGATCTATGTTGGTCCGTGCAATGTGCAGCGCGGTTGCTGTCCGGCAAAGTGATTGAGGCCGACAAAATCGGCGAGGGGGGGGCGGCATTCCTGTGCCGTGCCACCGGGTTCGAGCAGGTCGACCAGCTACAGGCTGCCCTGCAAGAGAGTTATGGCACTGCCGCCGATATCATCGGTTGCGTGATAAAGGAGGGGGAAAATGGCGCGCAGTGACGATCCAAACGATCACAAAGGCCTTATCCGCGAAGCTTATCGCATCGACGGCATCACTTTGCCCGAATGCCGTAGCATCTTTCTGGATTGGGCGCTCAGCCTGCCAGCGGACCGAGATCAGGCGCAAGCCCTGACCGATCTGCATCGCGCTTACGCAGCGGCAGACGCGGACCACCCTATGACACAGGTGCTGGCCGAAGGGTTGCAATCGGCGCAGGCCCCGAAACGGCGCGGTGGTTGGCGATCCCGGCCGCGCTAGGGCTTTCCCCCCGGCGTGATCGCCTTTATGAGGGCGGCATGACCCAAACCAATACCCGCCCCCGCATCCGACTAAAGCCCAAAGCCAATGCGCGCGGTATGCGCCATGGGTTCCCGTGGGTCTACGCCAATGACATCGTCGCTGACCGCCGCACCCGTAAGATCGAGGCGGGCGCGCTGGCTGTGCTCGAGGATGAAAACCGCGCGCCCATCGCGCTGGTTGCAGTCAACCCCGAGTCCAAAATCATGTGCCGGGTATTGGATCGCGACCTTGACGCACGGCTGGATGCCGCGTGGTTCGAATCCCGCATTCGCCGCGCGCTTGCGCTGCGAGAACGCCTGTTTAACACACCGTATTACCGGTTGATCCATGCCGAGGCTGACGGCTTTCCTGGCGTCGTCATTGACCGTTTTGGCGATGCCTGCGTGATTCAACCCAACGCCGCCTGGGCCGAAGCGCATCTGGAGACCCTGACCGAGGCTCTGGTCTCGGTCACAGGTGTCACGACAGTGCTGAAAAACGCATCTGGCCGGACGCGCGGGTTGGAGGGGCTGGACGACGTGAACTTCACCCTGCGTGGCACAGCACCTGACGCGCCGCTGCCGGTGCCGATGAATGGCGCGACCTATATGGCAGACCTGACCGGCGGTCAGAAAACCGGCCTGTTTTACGACCAACGACCCAACCACGCCTTTGCCGCCCAATTGGTTCAGCCCGGCGCGCAGGTGCTGGATGTGTTCAGCCATGTGGGCGGGTTCGGGCTGGCCATGCTGGCTGGTGGCGCGGGTCAGGCACTTGCCGTCGATGGCTCTGCCGCTGCGCTGGAGCTGGCCGCACAAGGGGCGCAGACATCTGGTAGCGCGGACAGATTCCAAACCCGACAGGGTGATGCCTTTGACGTCCTGACCCAACTGGCCGACGAGGGCGCGAAATTCGACGTGGTCATCTGCGACCCTCCTGCTTTTGCGCCGTCTAAACAGGCGCTGGACGCAGGCCTGCGCGCCTATGAACGCGTGGCCCGTCTATCTGCGTCACTGGTGAAACCGGACGGTTATCTCGGCTTGTGCTCCTGTTCGCACGCCGTTGATCTCGGACGGTTCCGCGATGCGTCCTCGCGCGGGATTGGCCGGGCCGGACGGCAGGCGCAACTGATCCACACAGGCTTTGCCGGACCCGATCACCCGCAACTGCCTCAATTGGCAGAAAGCGGCTACCTCAAAGCTGTGTTCTACCGGTTGTGAAGGCAGTTCTGGATACCTGCGTCATCTATCCAACGGTAATGCGCGAGATGCTGCTGAGCGCCGCCAGGCTCGGCCACTTCACCCCGCTCTGGTCGGCCCGCATCCTCGAAGAATGGGCCCGCGCCGCCCGCAAACTAGGCCCCGAAGGCGAAGTACAAGCCCGCGCAGAAATCGCGTTGGCGCAAGCCAACTGGCCCATGGCTGAACGCCCGGCGGCACCAGGTGAGGAACGACGCCTATGGCTGCCCGACAGCGCCGATATCCATGTACTGGCCACCGCCGTAACGGCTTCGGCGGATGTGATCGTCACTGTCAACGCCAAGGATTTCCCCAGAAACATCCTGTCCGAAGAGGGGCTGGAACGCCGCGACCCCGATGGGCTGTTACACAGCTTCTGGCAAGCAGACCCGGACGGGATAACCCAGACGGCTACCCGCGTTCTGGCCGAGGCCAACCGCCTGTCCGGCACCCAATGGACGCTGCGTGCGCTGATGAAAAAAGCCCGCCTGCCACGGCTGGGCAAAGCGCTCGCCGCTTAGTCCTGGATCCCTCTTCATCTGGCTAAAAATATCCCGGAGAGCGCGAGAGGCTGGCCTCTCGCTGCCCAAACCTAACCTCCCGCGCCCCACCGCTGTTCCAGCGCCTCTAGCGCCGCAATCCGTTCGTCGGTCTTGGGATGGCTCATCAGCCAGGCCGGGGTCACGCCCGCGCGTTGCTGGGTCAGGTCTTCAAGCTTGTGAAACAGCGACTTCTGCGGCCCGATCCCGATCCCCGCTTTTGTCAGCAGCGCGGCAGCATACTCGTCCGCCTCATACTCATCCCCTCGCGACAGACGCGAGGCCAGAAGGTGGGTCAACATATTTGCAATCCACGCTCCTATAAAGGGAATGAACCGGTTCAGCAGTATCATCAACGCAGCCCGCAGCGCGTTCTGGCCTGAGAAATCGATCATCCGCCGCCGCGCATGTCCCAGCGCCACGTGCCCCAGCTCATGGGCGATGACACTGGTCATTTCCTCAGCCGAAACCTCGCCATTGCGGAATTTGCGATAGAATCCGCGGGTGATGAAAATCCGCCCGTCCGCAGCGGCCAACCCATTCACTGGATCAATCTCATAGATGTAAACCGGCACTCGTTCGATCCCAAGCGCAGCCGCCAGCCGATCGGTCATGCGCTTAAGAGCAGGATCCGCCAGTTCGGTTGATTTCGCGTCCAATTCACGATGCGTGCGCCAGACGGAAATCCGGTACATCACGATGGCATAGGAAATGGCCAGAAGGATTGGGGTAAAACGAAGCATGTCTTAGATATGGGACCGGCGGACAACCGGGACAACCTAAAACCTGATCGCCATAACTCGAGCAGTTCACATTGACACCACGCCAATAGTCAGAAAGGTTTCCCAAAACGAAAGGGCCTGTTGATGACACTAGAGTTTTTGCTCACATCTCTGGTCGTTGTGATATTGCCGGGGACAGGTGTGATTTATACGCTTGCGGTCGGACTTGGACGTGGGTTCAGGGCCAGTATCGCAGCCGCGTTAGGTTGCACGCTTGGAATCGTCCCGGCGGCCGTCGCCAGTATCGTTGGTCTTGCGGCGCTTTTGCACACCAGTGCAGTGGCGTTTCAGGTTATTAAGTTTTTGGGCGTGCTCTACCTGTTCTACATGGCGTGGAGTATTCTCAAAGACCGCGGCGCTATGGAAGTGCGAGAAGAAAAGAGCGCAAAAAGCCTTGGAAAGATTGCTGTGACGGGAACATTGATTAATGTTCTTAACCCCAAGTTATCGCTATTCTTTCTTGCTTTTCTTCCGCAATTTGTGTCGACAGGATTGGCAAATGCTACCGCAGAACTGATCCAACTTGCCCTGATTTTCATGGGCATGACATTTGGAGTGTTCGTTGCGTATGGGGCCTTTGCTGCAGCGGCGCGTGACTATGTCATCAGGCGTCCTGTGACAATGCGCTGGATCAAAAGGACGTTTGCTGGTGTGTTTGGGGTCTTGGGTGCAAAACTGGCAGTCACGGACTAGGCTTTAGCGTTGCGGGTGACGCGGTTGGGGTTTACCGCGTCAGTTCCTTCATCCCCTGTTCCAACCCGGCCAGTGTCATGGGCACCATACGGTCCTCGAAAACCTCGCGGATCATGCTGATGGAGTGGGTGTATTCCCAGTATTTCTCGGGCACCGGGTTGATCCAAAGGTTGGATGCCCATTGGTCGCGTGCGCGTTGCAGCCAGACCTGGCCGGATTCTTTGTTCCAATGCTCGTTCGCACCGCCGGGATAGGCGATTTCATAAGGGCTCATCGAGGCGTCACCGACGAAGATACACTTGTAATCCGGGCCATAGGTACGCAGCACCTCATGGGTGGGGGTTTGCTGATCCCAGCGGCGGTGGTTGTCGCGCCACACGCCTTCATACAGGCAGTTGTGGAAGTAGTAATATTCCAGATGTTTGAATTCGCTTCGCGCGGCTGAAAACAACTCTTCGACCACTTTGATATGGGGGTCCATCGAACCGCCGACGTCCAGGAACAGCAGCACTTTGACCGCATTATGACGCTCGGGGCGAGTTTTGACGTCCAGATAGCCGTGCTCGGCCGTGGCTCGGATGGTTCCATCCAGATCCAGCTCTTCGGCGGCCCCCTCGCGCGCCCAGCGGCGCAGGCGCTTTAACGCCACCTTGACGTTGCGTGTGCCCAGCTCAACGGTGTCGTCCAGGTTCCTGAATTCACGCTTGTCCCAGACCTTGACCGCACGCTGATGGCGGCTTTCTTTCTGGCCGATACGCACGCCTTCGGGGTTATAGCCATAAGCCCCGAACGGAGAAGTCCCGGCAGTGCCGATCCATTTGTTACCACCTTGGTGGCGGCCTTGCTGGTCTTTCAGACGTTCGCGCAGGGTGTCCATCAGCTTGTCGAACCCGCCGAGCGCCTCGATCTCGGCCTTTTCTTCGGCGGACAAGTGTTTTTCGGCCATCTTGGCCAGCCATTCGGCAGGGATGTCCACGGCGTCCAGAACTTGAGCAAAGCTGATCTCGCCCAGCCCTTCAAAACTGGCAGCAAAGGCGCGGTCAAATTTGTCGATGTTGCGCTCGTCCTTCACCATCGACACGCGTGCGAGGAAATAGAACGCCTCGACATCATAGGTGGCCAGGCCCTTTTTCATCCCTTCCAGAAAAGTAAGATATTCGCGCAAGGATACGGGAATTCCAGCTTTGCGGAGGTTGTCAAAAAAGGGCAGGAACATACGCTTACACCACCAGACGTACAAGGATCAGGGACAGGATCAACCCGGCCAGAGCAAAGGCGATGCCGTAGCCTGCCGCGTATTGGGCCATATCAGCCGCGCTGCCATTGCGTTTGCGTGCTGTCAGCGCCCCAAGGATTGCCCCCAGTATCGCCATTCCCCAAACCACTACCATAGGTTAACCGCCTCTGTTTTTGGTGGACGGACCCTCTGCGACATCCTGCATCAGCGAGCGGACCACCATATCCGAGCCAAAGCCGTATCGCGCCCACCCCAGACTGTCCAGCCTGACGGAACGTGCCTGTTCATGCCGGCCCGCTTGATTGAGCGCTTCGGATTTCAGCAGCAATAACGTGGCCAGCTGCGAGGCGTTCTGCGCCCGGGTCATGACGCCGATTGCAGCGTCCAGTTCCGGCAGAATCTGCGGTCCTTGCCCCTGTGCCAGCGCATAGGCTGCGGTCTGGGTCGTCACATAGGCCTGATGCACCTCGGTGCCCGGTGTCGCCTGCAGATACTTAAGTGCGAGCTGATAGTTGCTTAGTGCGTCCTGTGGATTGTCGAACTGCTCCATCCGCCCCATGATGTAATAGGGATAGGCGCGGCGCTGATCGGTCCAGCCCTGTTCCTGCCCAATTCGGGCGGCTTGCTTCGCAGCACTCAGGCGCCGCTTTGTATTCCACTGGGGACGCAGGGATTTCTGTACTGCCTTGATCCAGTCGCGCGGTGTTTCAGAAACCGGTTGCGAGGGCAGGGTGTTTCCGCGCGGGTTCAAGCGGCTGAGCACACCGGGGATGACTTCCTGCACCTGTTCGCGGGTCATGCCGCTGTGCAGTTCGGCGGAATATGCGGCGCGTAGGATCAGCATGTCGAACCCGGTAAGGACCGTGTGAATATTGTCGTCGTTGAACACGGAATCTGGCAGGTGATAAAGGTCGTTCAGTGGCCCCAGCGCCTGCGCGATCTCTTCGTGCAGACAGTCGCGTTTTTCCTGCGGACTGGTGTCGTAGGGGATGAAGATACCCAGACGTTCGCGGCTGCGCAGCCGGGTCCAGCTGCTTTTCTGTTTGCGCCGGTCGCGGCTGTATTCCTCAAAGCTCGACGCGTTCGGAACTACGAAACACGCCGCCTGAGGCAGGATGTCCTGAATCTGTTCCTGCGTGACGGCTTCGATGGTGATGTTGGCCGATCCGTCCGGAATTTGGCGGATGTCGATCCCGGCCTCGTTGCGCAACCGGGTCAGCAACTGGGTCAGGTCCCGTTGCATTGACGGCGTCGGTGACCCGGTCAGCCGCACCGTGATCGGGGTTTCGAACCGGGTAAACAGGGGCAATTGCGCGCCACTTTCCAACGCGAAATGCAGCGAGACAAAATCCTCTTCGATATTCACATTCGAACGTGCCGGACGGGTCGGAGTTGCGCGTGTAAACGCTTTGGGTGGTGGCAGTGCCTTTTGGATGGCCTGAACCTTGGTGGGCACTTCAGGCGGCTTGACAGTTGCGCATCCGGTCAAGGCCAAGCTGGCACAGATTACGGCCCATCGCATCATGGGCGCTGATATCGGATAAAGGGCGTCTTTTTGCCGATGCGGTCATAAAGCTTGCGCGCTGTTTCGTTGAAATCCTGCGTCAGCCAGTACACACTGGCCGCGCCCTGCCGGTCGGCCTCGTTATAGACGGCCTGAATAAGCGCCCGCCCTATGCCGGTTCCGCGCGTCTGTGGCCGGGCATACAGGTCCTGCAAGTAGCACACGGGCTCAACCTTCCATGCGTGGCGGTGAAACAGGTAATGGGTCAGGCCCACCAGTTGCCCACCGCTTTCGGCGACAAAACACGAGAAATCATGTGGGTCATCCCCCAACAAACGCGCAAACGTGCTGTCATAGATGTCGTCCGCAACCGTTGTTTCATAGAAGGCCAGATAGTCGCGCCACATCTCAGCCCATTCCGGGCGGTCGTCGGGCCGCAAGATGCGGATCGTCAAAGTATCAGTCAAACAAGATGCCTCTTCTTTTCACGCCGGAAAGGACCCGCATGAGCGGGGCGACCGTCTGTCAATGCTGACATCCGGCCCCCATCAAGGCAAGCGGGGATCGCCGCGAGCTGAGTATTCTCAGCGTTTGCTGCGCGCCATAAAGGCCAGACGTTCGAACAGGTGCACATCCTGCTCGTTCTTCAACAGCGCACCGTGCAGCTTGGGCAAGGCATTGGCACCGTCGCGCTTGAGGTCCTCGGCCGTCAGATCCTCGGCCAGCAACAGCTTGAGCCAGTCCAGCACTTCCGAGGTAGAGGGCTTTTTCTTTAGCCCCTGAGTTTCGCGGATTTCGTAGAACTGAGTCAGCGCGGTGGTCAGCAGTGCGTCTTTGATCCCGGGGTGGTGGACCTCGACGATCCGGCGCATGGTCGCCTCATCCGGAAAGCGGATATAGTGGAAAAAGCAACGCCGCAGAAACGCGTCCGGCAGTTCCTTTTCGTTGTTCGAGGTAATGATCACGATAGGCCGGTTCGTGGCCCGGATGGTTTCGTTGGTCTCGTAGACGTGGAATTCCATCTTATCGAGTTCCTGCAGCAGGTCGTTGGGAAACTCGATATCGGCCTTGTCGATCTCGTCGATCAGCAAAACAACCTTTTCATCAGCTTCAAAGGCCTGCCACAATTTGCCCTTGCGAATGTAATTCGACACGTCATGCACGCGCTCTTCGCCCAGCTGGCTGTCGCGCAGGCGGCTGACGGCATCATATTCGTACAGACCCTGCTGCGCGCGCGTGGTGGATTTGACGTTCCACTCGATCATCCTCAGACCCAGCGCCCCGGCCACCTGTTTGGCCAGTTCGGTCTTACCAGTGCCGGGTTCACCCTTTACCAGCAGGGGACGTTCCAGCGTCACCGCGGCATTCACCGCAATGGTCAGATCGTCTGTGGCAACGTATTCTGCAGTACCTTGGAAACGTGCGGTCATAAGCCCCTCATGAAGTGTCGCGCGGCATGTTCCCACGGGGTTAGCGCGGGGCAGAAAATTTGACAAGCCGGGTCGCTGCGTCGCTGCGGCGCGAATTTGCCGAGCAACTACAATGCTCTTGGTTGATTCGGGCGCTAACACTGAGCGCGTTGCTTAAGGTTTTGCCCTGAAAAGGCCCGCTGAATTTCACAGAAAAACAAGGATTTTTTGTTTGAAGTCTCATAGTTAAACGCGGCACGCTGACTCGATGCCGGAGCGACGTTTGCATAGTGACATTCTACGCGCCGTCAGATAAACGCTCCGCAGAAGGGGATTGCCGCATGTCAGGTAATGAGAGAGTGACCGGCGTTGCAGGCCACACCGAGGGAGCAAAAATGAAGCAGGAAGTTTTTCTGCCAGAAGACTATCGTCCAGCCGAAGACGAACCTTTTATGAACGACAAGCAGCTAGAGTATTTTCGTCGCAAGCTGCAGGATTGGAAAACCGAACTTTTGGCAGGCAGCCGCGATACGATCGAAGGGCTGCAAGACAACACCCGTAACATTCCGGACGTTGCAGACCGTGCCAGCGAAGAGACTGATCGCGCGCTGGAACTGCGCACCCGTGACCGTCAGCGCAAGCTGGTGGCCAAGATCGACTCGGCCATGCGCCGGATTGACGAGGGTGAGTACGGATATTGCGAAATGACTGGCGACCCGATCTCGCTGAAACGTCTGGATGCGCGCCCGATCGCGACTATGACGCTTGAGGCGCAGGAACGCCACGAGCGTCGCGAGAAGGTCCACCGCGACGAGTAATCGCAGGAAAAACTGGAAAAAATTTGACGCCGGGGCCTGTTGCTCCGGCGTTTTTGCGTTAATCGGGTGTTATGAACATCAGCGGTCTGAAATTCGGCGTCATCGGCGGCGGCATCGGCGGTCTGGCGGCGGCGGTGGCTTTGCGTCAACGCGGTGCGCAGGTGACGGTGTTCGAACAGGCGGCGGAACTTGCAGAGGTCGGCGCAGGGCTGCAAATCAGCGCCAATGGCATGGTTGTATTGCGGGCCTTGGGAGTTGCCGGCGACACGCCCGTGGCTGGGCTTCAGTCCCACGGAACCGAGCTGAGGGATTACCGCGCGGGCCGTTTGATCAGCCAGATACCGCCCCCCGCTGCGGGGCCAACCTATTACTATCACCGTGCGGATCTGTTGGGGTTGCTTCACAAAGCTGCCATCCGTGACGGGGTCGAATTGCGGCTGGGCGCAGAGGTGGCAGAAATGCGCAAGCATCCATCCGAGGCCGAGATTGTCCTGACAGACGGCGCGCGGATCTGTGTCGATTGCGCGATTGCCGCCGATGGCGGCCGCAGCGCGATCCGACCCTTGTTAAACGGGGTCGAGGCCCCGGAGTTCACGCATCAGGTCGCCTGGCGGGCAACGATACCGTGGCAGCGCCGCGATGATTTTCCACGTGCGGTTTTGACCATGGGGCCGGGACGGCACGTGGTCACTTATCCTCTGCGTGACCACGCGTTGATGAACATCGTCGCCGTCGAAGAACGATCCGATTGGCATGAAGAAGGATGGCGACGTCGAGGTGACCCCGAAGACTTGCAGCGGCGCTTCGCCGATTTCGGCGGCGTGGTCGGAGGGATCCTCAATCAGGTGCAAGAGCCGCATCTCTGGGCTTTGTTCCTGCGTCCGGTGGCGGCAACCTGGCAAAATGGGCGCATGGCCCTGTTGGGGGACGCCGCCCATCCAACTTTGCCCTTCATGGCGCAAGGGGCTTGCCTGGCGCTGGAAGATACTTGGGCTCTGATCCGGTCGTTAGAAGAGCAATCCGGTCTTTCACAAGCCTTGGTCGAATATGAAGCGCGCCGTCGTCCGCGGGCAGAAAAGGTCGTCGCGGCGGCTGGGTCAAACGCCCGCAACTTCCATTTGCAAGGCCCCAAGCGCCTTGCCGCGCAATTGGCCCTGATGGCAGTCGGGCCAAGGTTGTCAAAAAAATACGACTGGATTTATAGCTACGACGTAACCGCTTGATCCGTCACAGATCCAAATCGACCCAGACCGGTACGTGGTCCGAGGGTTTCTCATGCCCGCGTATTTCAGCGTCTATCCGGCAATCCTTCATGAGGTCGGCAGCTTGCGGGGTCAGCAGGAAATGGTCGATGCGAATGCCGTCGTTTCGGTTCCACGCACCGGCCTGGTAATCCCAGAATGAGTAATGCCCTGGACCTTGGGCGCAAGCGCGAAACGCTTCGGTAAAGCCCAGATTCAGAATCTTGCGAAACGCTGTCCGGCTTTCTGGGCGAAAAAGAGCGTCCTCGCGCCAAGCATCGGGTCGGGCCGCGTCCTCGGCTTGTGGGATGATGTTGTAATCCCCGGCCATAAGCGCTGGTTCCTCTCGGGCCATCAGGTCGCGCGCGCGGTGATAAAGCCGCTCCATCCAGGCCAGCTTATAGTCGTATTTCGGTCCGGGCACCGGGTTTCCATTAGGCAGGTACAGCCCGCAAATCCGCAGAGCCTGCTTACCGATCACCGTGGCCTCGATCCAGCGGGCCTGTTCATCCTCATCATCGCCCGGAAGGCCGAGTGTGACATCCTCAAGAGGTAGTTTCGACAGGATCGCGACACCGTTGAAGCTCTTTTGTCCATGGGTTTCGACGTTGTATCCGCGTTCTTCGAACAGCTCGCGGGGGAAGTTTTCATCAACCGATTTGATTTCCTGCAAAAGAACAACATCAGGCTGTGCTTCGTCCAGCCATCGGGGCAGGGCCTCTGCCCGCGCCTTGATGCCGTTGATGTTAAACGTGGCGATTTTCATGCGCGATCCTCTGAAGCTTCTGGCAACCTATCGCTCAGAAACGCCCCAGCGGCAAGATGGTCGGCTGGATTGCGAGGCTCTGCCTCGCGCTCCGGGATATTTTTGGCCAGATGAAGAAACGGATTTTTAACCCAACTCTGGGAGCATCTATTTGCGGTACAGGCGGGGACGCCGATGACCGCGCCAGGTGAAGCTCTCTGGCTGTGACGTCAGAGAGCGGATCCCGGCTTCATCTGGCGAAAAAATATCCTGGGGGTGTGGGGGCAACGCCCCCGCCGGTAATTACATCGAGAAAGATGTGCCACAGCCGCAGGAAGAGGTGGCATTGGGGTTTTCGATCACAAACCGCGCCCCGATGAGTTCCTGCGTAAAATCAATCACGGCGTTTTCCAGAAACGGCAACGAGATTGAATCGACAATGACCTTCTGGCCTTTGCCTTCCAGGACAAGATCGTCCTCTTTTGGTTCATCCAGCTCGATTTCGTATTGAAAACCGGAACATCCGCCACCTTCAACCGCAACGCGCAGGGCCTGGCCCTGATTTGCGGCGCCAATCTCGGCCAGGCGATCAAAGGCGCGTTCTGTAACTGTGGGGGGCAGATTCATGCCGGTCTCCAAAGGTTTATTTCCTTTACGCCTTACAATATAGAAAGTGCAAGCACAGGCGACAAGGACATGACCTTTGGACAGAGCAGGTTTTGCCTCGGACCCGGGCCGCGCCAGAGGGCGGCTTGTACCTGAGGAAGAAAGCAGTTTCCGGTCATGCTTTCAGCGCGACCGGGACCGGATTATTCACGCCAGCGCGTTTCGGCGGCTTAAACACAAGACGCAGGTGTTTGTCGAACATGAGGGTGACAGCTATCGCACCCGGTTGACCCATTCCATCGAAGTGGCACAGGTGGCGCGAACCATTGCCGGAGCTTTGGGCCTGAACCCCGAACTGACCGAGGCCGTGGCCTTGGCGCATGATCTGGGACACACGCCGTTTGGGCATACGGGTGAGGATGCGCTGCATGCGTTGATGGGGCCATACGGTGGCTTTGATCACAACGCGCAGGCCATTCGGATCGTGACCAAGCTTGAACGGCACTATGCCGAGTTTGATGGCTGCAACCTGACATGGGAATGCCTTGAGGGGATTGCCAAACACAATGGTCCGGTTGTGGGCAACTTGCCGTGGGCATTGGCCGAGTGCAACGGTGCGTTCGATCTGGAACTGCACACCCATGCCAGCGCCGAGGCGCAGGTGGCGGCTTTGTCTGACGATATCGCCTATAACAACCACGATCTTCTCGACGGGCTCCGGGCCAATCTGTTCACGGATGAGGAAATCCGGCAGTTGCCCATTGTTGGCACCTGCTATGCGGATGTGGACAAAAAGTACCCGGATTTGGATCCGTACCGCCGCAGGCATGAGGCATTGCGGCGTGTTTTTGGTGTCATGGTGTCGGATGTGATCGACACCTCGCATGCAAGAATTGCCGCGTCAGATGCGCAATCGGTTGAGGATATCCGGCATCTTGGCCATCCAGTGATCCAGTTTTCCGACCAGCTTTGGGCGCAGCTCAAGGAAATCCGTTCTTTCCTGTTTACGCAAATGTACCGTGCGCCCAGTGTGATGCAGGTGCGTGCCGAAGTCTCAGCGGTGGTGCGGGACTTGTTTCCGATTTATCTGAATGATCCCAAGCAGATGCCCGCACATTGGCACAGCGATATCGAGGCGGCCAACACTGAAACGGCACTGGCGCGGATCGTGTCGGACTATATTGCCGGAATGACGGACCGGTTTGCCTTGCAAGATCACAAACGACTTGCGGGCGGTTAATCATTCGATCCCAATATAGGCCAGTGCCCAGACCTGCTGCCCGGATTGTTCCTGTGCCAGATCAGTATCATCGGTTGGGGGAAACACGATCATCGTCGGGCCGTAACCCCCAATCCCCATAGGGCTGCCATCCGCATGGGTGGCCACAATCGGTTGGTGCGCCTCAATACTGGTCCATGGGATTTCAGACTGGTAGCCATCCATCGCCATCGGTTTCGCGATCTTTCCTTCGGCCCCGACCATGGCCATCACGTCCGACAAGCGTGGGCCGGAAAAGGCGATGTCGCGTTTGTTGTCCTCAGGCCCGTAAGAGATGGTGATTGCAACCTGTTCCAAGCCATCCAACGTCGCGGCATCGAACCCGGCTGCCCCATTGTGCTGCACTTCCAGATACCCCAGCAGTCCGCCGTCATTCTCGCCCCGCGCCGGAAGGTTGGTTTCCGTAACCGCCCCGCCCAGCGTCACAAGAACATGGCCCTGCAGGGCGGGCATCTCGGCCCAGACCGGCGCAGAGGACATCAGAGCAAGGGCAAGGGGCAGGGCATAGCGCATGGGCTGGTCTCCGGTTGAAAATTTTCCCCGACACTAACCCGGTTTACGGCTAATCCAAGCCAAAACTGCTTGCTTCCATTGACCTTGCCGCTTTGCGTGGTAAACCGCCGGGCAAGCAAAAGGACATCCGAAATGAACCTGTTTTCCGAGATCCGCGGCCTTGTACTGGACGCGCTGGCACAGATGCAGTCCGAAGGTGCTCTGCCCGAGGGGCTGAGTTTTGACAACGTGGCGGTTGAGCCTCCTCGCGATGCGGCGCATGGCGACATGGCGACCAACGCGGCGATGGTGCTGGCGAAACCGGCAAAGATGAAGCCGCGCGATATTGCCGACGTGCTGGCCGGAAAGCTGGCAGAAGATGACCGTATCACCAGTGCCGAGGTCGCGGGTCCTGGATTTCTGAACCTGCGGTTGGCACCCTCTGTCTGGCAGGGTGTTCTGGCAGCGGTGCTGAAACAGGGCACCAACTTTGGCCGCTCATCCATGGGGCAGGGGCAGAAGGTCAACGTTGAGTATGTCTCGGCCAACCCAACCGGCCCGCTGCATGTGGGTCATACGCGGGGGGCAGTGTTCGGCGATGCTCTGGCAAGTCTGTTGGCCTATTCGGGCCATGAGGTAACCCGCGAATACTACATCAACGACGGTGGCGCACAGGTCGATGTGCTGGCGCGGTCGGCCTATGAACGCTATCGCGAAGCCAACGGTCTAAGCCCCGAGATTGCCGAAGGGCTCTATCCCGGTGACTATCTGATCCCGATCGGTGAGGCACTAAAAGAAAAATACGGCGGCAGCCTGATCGACAAGCCCGAAAGCGACTGGCTGGACGAACTGCGCGAGTTTTCTACCGATGCGATGATGAATCTGATCCGGGCCGACTTAAAGGCGCTGGGCGTCGAGATGGACGTGTTCTTCTCGGAAAAGTCGCTCTATGGTACGGGCCGGATCGAGGCTGCGCTGGACTCGCTGACAAGCAAAGGCCTGATCTACGAAGGTGTGCTTGAGCCGCCCAAGGGTAAAAAACCCGAGGATTGGGAGCCGCGCGAACAGACCCTGTTCAAGTCGACTGAACATGGTGATGACGTTGACCGTCCGGTCAAGAAGTCGGATGGCAGCTGGACTTACTTCGCGCCCGATATCGCCTATCACTATGACAAGGTGAGCCGTGGTTTTGACGCGCTGATCGACGTGTTCGGCGCCGATCACGGCGGCTATGTCAAACGGATGAAAGCGGCTGTGTCGGCCCTGTCTGACGGCCAGGTCTCGCTGGATATCAAGCTGACCCAGCTGGTGAAGCTGTGGAAGAACGGTGAGCCGTTTAAAATGTCCAAGCGGGCAGGGAACTTTGTCACTCTGCGCGATGTGGTTGATCAGGTTGGCCCCGATGTGACCCGTTTTGTGATGCTGACCCGCAAAAACGACGCCTCGTTGGATTTCGATTTCGACAAGGTGCTGGAACAAAGCCGTGAGAACCCTGTGTTCTACGTGCAATATGCCCATGCCCGGATCATGAGCGTGCTGCGCCGTGCGGCCGAAGCCGGGATCGACGCGCAGGACGCGACACTGAAAAGCGCAGATCTGGGCAAGATCGACCACGCCTCTGAGCTGAGTGTTGCCAAGAAACTGGCCGAATGGCCGCGGCTGGTGGAAATCGCTGCACGCACCAATGAACCGCACCGGGTTGCCTTCTATCTGTATGAACTTGCCGGGGATTTCCACGCGCTGTGGAACAAGGGCAACGAGGAAACTCAATTGCGGTTCATTCAGGATGGCGATGTTGCCACAAGCCAGTCAAAAATCGCACTGGCCCGGTCCGTTTCTGTTGTGATTTCAGCGGGCTTGGGTATTCTTGGCGTCACTCCGGCGCAGGAGATGCGGTGAACAACACCGTCCGAACCGCCGGTACGAGGTAGGCAAGAAATGACCCGCGCGCCTTGTTTTACGGCGCGAAACGGGCGGTGAGGCGGACATGGCAAGTTACGATTACTCGGGGCAGATGCGCCCCGAGCAGATGCATTACACGAATCAACCCCATTCTCAGGATGGGTATGATTATTCCGACGACATGCAGGAATATGATCAGGGCGCGCAGGCTGCGGGCCTGGGTCGTATTGTCAACGCGCTGGGTGCCGTTGCTTCTCTGGCGCTGGTCGCAGGGATTGGCGTCTGGGGTTACCAGCTGGTGATGCGCGATGTCAGCGGTGTGCCAGTTGTGCGTGCCATCGAAGGGCCGATGCGCATTCAACCTGAAAATCCCGGCGGAACACCCGCAGATCATCAGGGGCTGGCTGTCAACGCCGTGGCTGCTGTTGGTACGGCCGCACCGCCAGCGGATCGCCTGATCCTGGCGCCGCGCCCGGTATCGCTGACGGATGAGGACACGCCGGTTGAACCTTTGAAACCCACTCCGGCCGTACATTTGGTTGAAGAACAGATCTCGGAGCAGGAGGCTGCGCAGCTGCGTCAGGGCACTGTTGACGCACTGGTCGCTGAACTTGCGGGTGATACGGCAACGCTGGATGACCCCACCGCGCAGGGCGTGCAATTGGCCGCCTTGTCCACGCCCGAGGAAGAGCCTGCCATTGATCCCGCTGATCTGGCGGCGCAGTTGCCCGACCCGGAATTGGCTGCACTGCCAGGTGTCCGGCGCTCTCTGCGCCCTGCCACGCGTCCGGCCCGGGTCACGCGCAGCAGTGCTGGCACCAACAGCAGCACCGAAGACGCCATTAACGCTGCCGTCAAAGCGGCCGTTGGGGTCGATATCGATCCAAACACGTTGGCAAAAGGCACACGCATGGCGCAGCTTGGGGCTTATGAAAGTTCTGATGTGGCGCGCGCTGAATGGAGCCGTCTGAATGGCCGATTTGGTGAATATATGGATGGAAAACAGCGTGTTATCCAGAAAACCTCAAGCGGTGGCCGCACCTTCTATCGGTTGCGCGTTCTGGGGTTTGATAACGTAAGCGACTCGCGTCAGTTCTGTGCTGCATTGCAGGCGCAGGGTGCTGATTGTATCCCGGTTGCCGTTCGGTGACATTTGGCGCTGTCATCACCGATGCCGAAGGCTTGCGCCTGACGTCTGAGGAAAAGAACCTGTTCCGCCAGATGAACCCGTTTGGGTTCATTCTGTTTGCCCGCAACATCGACACTGCGGATCAGGTCCGCGCCCTGTGCGATGACTTCCGCGAGGCGGTGGGCCGCAACTGTCCCATCACGATCGATCAGGAGGGCGGGCGCGTTCAGCGCTTGCGCGCCCCACTGGCGCGCGAATGGATGCCGCCGATGGAGCATACAGGCCGGGCCGGAGATCAGGCGGAACGCGCCATGTACCTACGCTATCGCTTGATCGCAAACGAGCTGTTCGAGATGGGAATAGACAGCAATTGTGCCCCCATGGTCGATTTGGCGCGGGATGACACGCATGCGTTCCTAAGGAACCGCTGCTATGGCACTGATCCTAAAAGAGTTTCAAAGATCGGCAAGGCAGTGGCTAAGGGCCATCTGGACGGCGGTGTCCTGCCGGTAATCAAGCATATGCCGGGGCATGGCTTGTCTACTCTCGACAGCCACCATGATCTGCCGCACGTCGGTCTGACGCAAGAGGCGCTGGAACAGGCGGATTTTGCCCCGTTTCGCGCGTTGAACGATCTGCCGATGGGGATGACTGCCCATCTGGTGTATGACCGGATCGACCCGCAACCAGCCACGATTTCGCCCATGATGATCGGCTTGATCCGCAAAACCATCGGCTTTGACGGGCTGATCATGACCGACGATATCTCGATGAAGGCCCTCAGTGGCACGCCCGAAGAAATTGGCCGTCAGGCGCTGGCGGCCGGATGTGACGTTGTATTGCATTGCAACGGCACGTTTGAGGCCCGCGCAAAGGTTCTGGACGCTGCCGGAGAGATGACCGACCAAGCACAGTCCCGCGCAGAACGGGCATTGGCGATGCGGCAAAAGCCTGCGGAACTTGACATCCAAGCTGCCGAGGCGGAACTATCTCGCCTAATGGGCGGGCAGGTGTATGTCGGATAACCTTTTCAGCGAAGACCCGGTCTCGGTCGCGGATAGACTGGCGGCCGAGGCGTTAATTGTGGATGTCGACGGGTTTGAAGGCCCGTTGGACGTGTTGCTGACCTTGTCGCGCACGCAAAAGGTTGATTTGCGTAAAATCTCGGTTCTGGCGCTGGCGCAGCAATATCTGACCTTTGTCGAAAAAGCCCGCGCGCTGCGGATCGAACTGGCGGCCGACTATCTGGTGATGGCCGCCTGGCTGGCGTTTCTGAAATCCCGGCTGCTGTTGCCACCCGACCCCAATGACGAGGGTCCCTCGGGTGAGGAACTGGCCGCGCATCTGGCCTTCCAGCTTGAGCGTTTGCAGGCCATGCGTGACGCCGCTGCGCGTTTGATGGGCCGCGATCAACTGGGTCGTGACTTTTTCAAACGCGGGCAGGGTGAGGATATCACCCGTATCCGCACGGTGACCTATTCCGCCACGCTGCTGGACCTGATGCAGGGCTATGCGCGCATTCGCACCCGGGACGAGTTTCGCCCCTTTGTGATGGACCGCGATGCCGTGTTCACCATGGAACAGGCGTTGGAGCGGATGCGCCCCCTGATCGGATTCGCGGGAACCTGGACCGATATGGAGACCTATCTGCCCGAAGGGTGGGACGCCGATCCTGTTCGGCGGCGGTCGGCCACGGCGGCCACCTTTGCGGCCTCACTTGAGTTGGTGAAGGAAGGACATATGGAGATCCAGCAAAGCGAGACCTTTGCCCCGATCCATCTGCGAAAGAGGACTGAAAAACGTGACTGACGCCCCCCAGGACGATGGCACCGGCACTCTGTTCGAAGCGCCACCAATGGCCGAACAAGAACGCATGGTCGAGGCCGTGTTGTTTGCCAGCGCCGAGCCTGTGACGATTGCCGATCTTGAAGTGCGAATGCCCCATGGCAGCGACGCAGCACAAGCTGTTGAAATGCTTTGCAAACGGTATGAGGGTCGCGGCATACGTGTGCTCAAAATCGGTGAGGCCTGGGCCATTCGTACCGCCCCCGACCTGGGTTTTCTGATGCAGAAGGAAACGGTCGAGACGCGCAAGCTCAGCCGTGCTGCTATCGAAACCCTGGCCATCGTTGCCTATCATCAGCCCTGTACCCGTGCCGAAATCGAAGAAATCCGAGGTGTCTCGGTTTCACGCGGGACTATTGATCAATTGCTTGAGATGGAATGGATCAGGTTGGGCCGTCGCCGCATGACGCCGGGCCGTCCGGTGACATTTGTCGTCACGCCGCAATTTCTAGATCATTTCGGGCTGGAAAACGCCCGCGACTTGCCGGGACTCAAGGAACTGCGCGCGGCCGGGTTGCTTGAGAACAGGCCCCCCCCAGGCGCGATGCCGTTGGGCGAAGGGCAGGAAGACGGAGAAGACGAGGATCAGACCGAACTGTTCGAGGAAGAGTGATCACACGGCCCTTTTGTTGCCGCAGGAATCACCTATGTTGAGGTTCAGGAAACGGAGTTGAGCAATGAATGCCAATCGGATCATAGACATGATCGTACGTCAGGTCATGCGACGCCTGGTGACGAAAGGCGTAGACAAAGGCTTTGACGTCGCCAGCCGAATGGGTGGTAAGTCCGATGGGACTACGAACCCAGACGCTGGCCAGCCCGCCCCGCGCAATGCGCCACGCCCGTCCCAGAACCTGCGGCAAGCGCAAAAAGTGACCCGCCAGATGCGCAGGTTCATGAAGTTCTGATCAACCGACCGCTTTGAAATGTTTGGACAGCTTCAATCCCTGTCCCTGATAGTTCGATGCGATCCCCGCGCCATATAGCTGGGTGGGCATCTCGGACATCTTCTCATACACCAGCCGCCCCACGACCTGCCCGTGTTCCAGCACGAACGGAGCCTCGTGGCAGCGCACTTCCAACACCCCGCGCGAGCCTGCGCCTCCGGCGGCGACATGGCCGAAACCGGGGTCGAAAAAGCCCGCGTAGTGCACCCTGAACTCACCCACCATGGCCAGATATGGGGCCATTTCCGCTGCAAAGTGTGGCGGTATATGTACCGCCTCGCGGCTGACCAGAATGTAAAACGCGCCAGGGTCGAGGATTATACGCCCGTCATTTGTGCGCACCTCTTCCCAGTATTCCTGCGGGTCGTACTCGCCGATACGGTCCAGATCGATCACACCGGTATGGGGCTTGGCACGGTAACCCACCAAATCGGTTTCCGGCAGCTGCAGATCGACCGAAAAGCCCAGCCCGTCCTGAATCACTGCCGGTCCGTCAACCAGAGGAGATTCTGCGTGCAGTGCTGCCAGTTCCGTATCGCTTAGAACTGCCTGACCCTGCCGGAAGCGGATCTGGTTCAACCGCATCCCCGGGCGAACAAGCACCGAAAAGGAGCGGGGGCAAATCTCGGCATACAAAGGTCCGGTGTAAGCCGCCGGGACCCGGTCGAACTCTGCGCCGCCATCGGTGATGGTGCGGGTCAGTAGATCCAGCCGTCCGGTCGAACTTTTGGCGTTGGCCACCGCGGTGGTGTCTTGCGGCAGGGCCAGCGATTCCATCAGCGGCACCAGATAGACGCAGCCCTTTTCCAGAACTGCCCCGTCCGAGATGTCGATACGGTGCATCTCAAACTCGGCCAGACGGTCCGCGACGGACCGGCCTTCGCCGGCAAGGAAGGACGCGCGAACGCGGTAAGCCACTGTTCCCAGGCGTAAATCAAGGCTGGCGGGTTGGATTTGCGCAGGCAGGACATCGGGGCTGGCGGTGATCTCACCGCGGGCAATCATCGCCTCGATCTGCTGGTTTGGGCATACGCCTGTCATTGCAATCCCCCCTGGTGCCAGAGCGGGATCTGGCCTGTGTGCCATAAACGTCGGTGTGATTTGGTCGGGCTAGCAGGACTCGAACCTGCGACCTTCCGTCCCCCAGACGGACGCGCTACCAGGCTGCGCCATAGCCCGACGTTGAGGTGTTCATAAAGACTTTCCCGGCGGGGGCAAGAGGAAATCATCGCCTTTTTTCTTATCCCGCTGATCGGTTCTCGATCCGGTTTAGAACCGCGCGCAGGTCTTTTGCGACAGGTGCGATTTGCCGCAAGAGCGTATCGTCAAACTCGGTGCGTTTCCATGCCTGCGTGGCGATCCCGCCCAGCAGCGGGGCCTCGTCTAGGAACTCGGGCTCTGGCGCTGGGGGTTGCGCCGAAGGTTTGGCTTCGCCCAGATCCAGATCGATCTGTCCCTGTGGGGCCGGTGGTTTGGCTGCAAAGGGCACAACAACAGTGTCGTCTGCATTGGTGTCCAGATCGGCGGCGTCATCCAGGCCGGGCGACAGAGAGGCAACATGGGCTACGCCCTGTTCACGCAGGATGCGTTGGACGCCCTTGATGGTGATCCCATCCTCGTGCAGCAATTTCTTGATCCCGCCAAGCAGGCGCATGTCGTTGGGCCGGTAATACCGGCGACCGCCTGCGCGTTTGACTGGTTTGACCTGACTGAAACGGCTTTCCCAAAAGCGCAACACATGAGCCTGAACGCCCAGCCAGTCCGCAACTTCACTGATCGTGCGAAAAGCGTCGGGAGACTTGCTCATGATTTTGCCGTCCTGATCTTACTTACGGTTCCCTGCGGCGACGCGATCCTTCATCAGGTGCGACGGGCGGAAGGTCAGAACCCGGCGGGGCTGAATAGGAACCTCTTCGCCGGTCTTGGGGTTGCGACCGATACGGGCGGTCTTGTCCCGAACGCTGAAGGTGCCAAAAGACGATATCTTGACCTGTTCGCCGCGCACCAGGGCGTCAGACATATGGTTCAGAACGCTTTCAACCAGTTGCGCGCTTTCGTTGCGGGACAGGCCCACTTCGCGAAAGACGGCTTCGCTCAGATCCATTCGGGTCAGTGTTTTATCGCTCATGCCAATTCCCCTGTTGATAGCAGAGCATAGGGCCAGGGCAAATTCGCTGTCAATATCAATGAATTGCGCGCGGGTGTGTAAGCCGTTTTGTGCCTGTTACCACCGCAAGAGGACTGAACCCCAAGCCAGACCGCCCCCGATGGCCTCGGTCACCAGCAGATCGCCTTGCTTGAACTGGCCCCGTTGCTTGGCAACCGACATCGCCAGGGGAATCGATGCGGCCGACGTGTTGCCGTGGTCCTGAAGGGTGACCACAACGTGGTCCATCGGGACGCCCAATTTCTTGGCCGTTCCCTGAATAATACGGATATTCGCCTGATGCGGCACGATCCAGTCCACATCTTCGTGACCCAGTCCGACCTTCTCCAGACAGGTTTCTGCGGTCGAGGTCAGGCGCTCGACGGCCTGACGGAACAGTTGATTGCCCTTCATCCGCAGATGCCCGGTGGATTGGGTCGAAACGCCGCCATCAACGTAAAGAAGGTCTTTGTAACGCCCGTCGGAATTCAGGTCTGTCGCCAGAATCCCCCGGTCATCCGGAGTGCCTTCGCCCTCTTGCAGTTCAAGAATCAGGGCACCAGCCCCGTCTCCGAACAACACGCAGGTCGACCGATCCGTCCAATCCATGATTCGAGAGAACGTCTCGGCTCCGATCACCATCACACGTTTTGCCTGACCGGACAGCATCAGTGCGTTTGCATTGGTAAGCGCATAAACGAACCCGGCGCACACGGCCTGAACATCGAAGGCAAAGCCTTTGGTCATGCCCAGGCGCGATTGCACCATTGTGGCGGCGGAAGGAAAGGTCAGGTCAGCAGTTGATGTAGCCAGAATGATGGCGTCAACGTCGTTTGCTGTCAGCCCTGCATCCGTCAGTGCAGCCTCAGCCGCGTTGGTGGCCATATCCGACGTGGTTTCACCTTCGGCAGCAAAGTGGCGGCGTTCGATTCCCGAGCGGGTCCGGATCCATTCATCCGTTGTATCAAGCGTCTTTTCGAATTCAGAATTCGGAACCACACGTTCCGGCAAATAGTGTCCGACGCCTACGACAACTGAACGGCCTGCCATGCTGGGGTACTGCCTTTTTGTTATTCGCCCGCCTTTGGCGGAGCGTGTGCGGCATCTTGTGCAAGCTCGGCGGTCGATGCAACCCGTGCGGCCAATTTTTCGGCAAAGCCGGATTGCGCCAAGGTAAAGGCCAGCTTAACCGCCGCAGAGACCCCGGTTGCATCCGCGCCGCCATGGGATTTGATCACAGTCCCATTGAGGCCCAGAAAGACCCCGCCGTTCACCCGGCGCGGGTCGATGCGCTTTTTCAGACGTTGCAGCGAGGTGATCGCCAGAACCGAAGCCAAACGCGACAGGGGAGAGTATTTGAACGCCTGACGCAGCAGGTCTCCGATCAGGCTGGCGGTGCCTTCACCGGTCTTGATGGCGACGTTGCCGGTAAACCCATCGGTTACAATGACATCCGCCTTGTCACCGGGAATGTCGCTGCCCTCGACAAATCCGACAAAGTCAAAGCTGGCCCGATCCGCGAAATCCGAGATCATGGCATGCGCTTCTTTCAGCTCAGCCCGGCCTTTATGTTCTTCGGTGCCCACGTTCAGCAGGCCGATACGCGGGCGTTCCAGCGCCATGCCGTTGCGGGCATAAGAGGCACCCATCAGTGCATATTGCAGCAAATCCTTGGCGTCGGCGCGCACATCCGCACCCACATCCAGCATCACGTTGAACCCCTGCGGGTTGCGCGAGGGCCACAGAATCGCAATCGCCGGACGGTTCACGCCTGGCAATTTGCGCAATCGCATCATCGACAGCGCCATCAGCGCGCCAGTATTGCCGCAGGAAACTGCGCCATGGGCCTCGCCCTGACGCACTGATTCCAGCGTTGACCACATCGAGGTCTGTTTGCCGTTGCGTACAACCTGGCTGGGCTTGTCCTCCATCGTGACCACATCGGGGCAATCACGAAAAACGACGCGCCCCTGCAGGACACGCCGTTTGGCGACAAGTTTGCTCAGCACTTGTTCAGGTCCATGCAAGACGAACGCGATGTCGGGGTTCTTGCTTGCCGATTGGGCAATGCCCGCCACAACAGCAGCGGGCCCCGAGTCACCACCCATAGCGTCAACGGATATGGTAATCCGTCCGGTGTGCGTGGGCTGTTCTGTCATGCCTGGCCTGCGCTTTAAAGGCTTAGGCCGCGTCTTCGTCCAGGTCGATTTCGTCGGCCTGAGCGACGACTTCGCGATCATCATAGTGGCCGCAGGACGCGCAGACGTGGTGCGGGCGCTTCAGCTCGCCGCAGTTTGCGCATTCGTTCGGGTTTGCAGCAACCAGAGCGTCGTGTGCGCGGCGGTTGTTGCGACGCGACTTGGAAACTTTGTTCTGTTGGACGGCCATGGTCTCAACCTTTGTATACTAAGGGCCAACAGATTTGCTGTCGGCCGGGTTTCATTCTTTGTTTATCTCGTGGTTTGACGCGCGTTTAGGGGACGGGCCCCGCAATGTCCAACCCAAATTCCGATGAGCGCGCGAAAATACTGCGATTCTCGACATGTTCAAGCGATTTTTCTGAGGGCCTGCTATGACAGGAAAACAGACCTATGTCACTCGTCTTTTTTCAGCGCATCGCGCAATCCTGCCAACCCGGCAAAGGGCTTTACATCTTCGTCAGTCATAGCTTGTTTGCCCGGCTCTGTGAAATCGGCCTGCGCCAGTTCAGCACCATCTTTGCGCGGGTATTGGGGCAGGGCCAGCGACAGGGCCTCGATCATGACTTGGGCGGGATCGATCACGGGGCCAAGAGGCTCAGAATCGTCACCCTCAGGGATTTCGAACTCAGGTTCGTCGGGATCATCCAATTCAGCCAGAAACGCCCGCGACACGGGCGTCTCGATCCGCGTAGTGACCGGTTCCAGCGTTACAACGCAGGGCTGGATCACCGTCGCACCCAGTTTGCCCTGCAATACCCAGTCGTGTTTGCCCTGCGCTTGTACGTTGCCGACAAAGCTGAGCTTGCGCAGACCTAACAGGCCCAGCTCCTCTTTGATCGCGTCCAAACGCGGTGCGTCGGGGCGCAATTCGAACGCGGTTGGCGCGTTTTGGGGCAGGTCGGCCACCCGCAGAGATGTAAGCTTGCTCATTCGTGACCCTTTCCTGTGTTGAACCGGGGCTGCGGTTTCTGTATCGGATAGGGGCCGCAAGGGTCCAAGGCAAGAGGGTGTGAATGTTGAAGGTTGTGAACAGGTTGAAACCAGCGTCGAAAACGCTTGTATTTGCGGCCTGCCTGGCAGTGGCCGGGGCGTGTACGCCCATCTTTAAGAATCACGGATACATACCGCCCCCTGAGGATCTGGCCGAAATCAAGGTCGGCGTGGACACCCGCGAAAGCGTCGAAGAGGCGGTTGGCGCCCCAAGTTCTTCGGGTGTGGTGCGCGATTCAGGCTTTTACTACGTCCGATCGCGTGTGCGCCACTATGGGCCAAAGCGCCCCGAGGTGGTCTCGCGCGAGTTGCTCGCGATCAGCTTTGATGACCGGGGTGTGGTACGCAATATCGAACGGTTCGGTCTGGAAGACGGCATTGTCGTGCCGCTGGACCGTCGCATAACCGAATCCACGATCGAGAATCGAGGCTTCTTGCGTCAACTGTTGGGTAACATCGGTAACTTTAACCCAGCCAATATCCCGGGCGCTTCGAATTAATTCGACGTCCGGTCTTGCCTTGGTCACAGGACGGTCACACGTCTTGTGATAAGGACACAGCAAGATGATTCAGGTCGGCAACCTTGGAGGATGCGACCATGGCACTACTGCTTGGCAAAGGCCGGTATCGCGCCTGTCTTGCGCAAACTGCGCAGGACATAGGGGCGGCGCAGCAATTGCGCACGTTGGCCTTTGGGACCGACCACACAGATCAGGACGATTTCGACCTGCTCTGCGCACATATCCTTGTTGAAGATACGCGCGACAACGGGCGATTGGTCTGCTGCTTTCGCATGCTGACAATGGAGAACGGGTCAGAGATTGACCGCAGCTATTCGGCGCAGTTCTACGATCTGTCCGCACTGGAAGGTTTTCAAGGTCGGCTGGTCGAAATGGGTCGGTTCTGCATTCATCCAGACTGGAACGATCCGGATATCCTGCGCGTCGCCTGGGGGGCGATGACCGCTTATGTCGACCAGAACAATGTTGCGATGCTGTTTGGCTGTTCGTCTTTTGCCGGGGTTGAAACTGCGGAGTATCTGGATGCCTTTGCGATGCTGAAACACCGGCATCTGGGCCCCAAGCGCTGGTTGCCGCGGGTTAAGGCACCGGATGTGTTCCGTTTTGCGGCTCGTCTGCGGCGCAGGCCGGATGCGAAAAAGGCGATGCTGCGGATGCCACCCTTGCTGCGCACTTATCTGATGATGGGCGGCTGGGTCAGTGATCACGCGGTGGTCGACCGGAATATGAACACTCTGCACGTCTTCACCGGGCTCGAGATCGGAGCGATTCCACCCGCCCGCAAACGCCTGCTGAGGTCGGTGGCCCAGTAATCGCCGTTGACGCCTTGGCCTTGCCGGTTTAGCTGGCGGGCATGGCGAGAATTCCTTTATTGCAGATGTCCGGCATTTCCCTGACCTTCGGGGGCGATCCGGTTTTTTCGGGGCTGGATCTGGTGATTCAACCGGGCGACCGTGTTGCACTGGTCGGGCGGAACGGGTCCGGCAAGTCGACCCTGATGAAGGTGATGGCAGGTCTGGTCGAACCCGACCGAGGTGACATCGTGATTCCCCCGGGGAAATCCGTAGGTTACATGGAGCAGGACCCCAGCATGGAAGGGTTCGCCACCTTGGGCGATTATGCCTCCAGCGGGTTGGAACCGGGTGAGTTGTATAAGGTCGAGCGTGCCGGTGAGGGGCTGAAATTCGATCCTTCACGCCCGATCGAAACCGCCTCGGGCGGTGAGAGACGACGGGCGGCCTTGGCCAAGCTTATGGCCGAAGCTCCGGATCTGATGTTGCTGGATGAACCGACCAACCATCTGGATATTGAGGCCATCGCATGGCTGGAGCGTGAGCTTGGATCAACACGAGCCGCGTTTGTGCTGATCTCGCATGACCGGGCCTTTCTGCGCGCCTTGACCCGCGCGACATTGTGGATTGATCGCGGTGCCGTGCGACGGCAAGAGCAGGGGTTTGAGGCGTTCGAGACTTGGCGCGACAAAGTTTGGGAAGAAGAAGATCAGCAACGGCACAAGCTGAACCGCCTGATCAAATCCGAGGCCCGATGGGCCGTCGAAGGTATCAGCGCGCGGCGCAAACGCAATCAGGGCCGGGTCCGCGCCTTGCAAGACTTGCGGAGCGAGAAAGCGGCCCAGATCAAACGTCAGGGTTCGGCCGCTATGGCGTTGGAATCCGGACCGAAATCTGGCCGAAAAGTGATTGATGCCAAAGGTTTGACCAAATCGTATGGTGCGCAACAGATCGTCCGGAACTTTGATCTTTTG
This sequence comes from Ruegeria meonggei, assembly GCF_900172215.1. Classification (GTDB taxonomy): domain Bacteria; phylum Pseudomonadota; class Alphaproteobacteria; order Rhodobacterales; family Rhodobacteraceae; genus Ruegeria; species Ruegeria meonggei. Next base: position 236,569 of record NZ_FWFP01000001.1, on the reverse strand, counting down.
GCGCAACGCGGTGACCGCGTAGCGTTTGTTGGGCCCAACGGCGTGGGCAAGACAACGCTGTTGAAAATGTTGCTGGGCCAAGAGGAGCCGGATGAGGGTTTGGTAAAATTGGGCACCAATCTTGATATTGCCGTGTTCGACCAGACCCGTGCACAGCTGGACCCAGAGATGAGCCTGTGGGACAGCCTGACCGGTGATCCCGAGATGCGGGTGTCGGGCAAGGCCGATCAGGTGATGGTCGGTGGCCAGCCCAAGCACGTGGTGGGCTACCTCAAAGAGTTTCTGTTTGACGAAAGACAGGCAAGAGCGGCCGTTAAGTCCCTGTCAGGTGGGGAAAAAGCGCGGTTGCTACTGGCCAAGCTGATGGCGAAGCCTTCGAACCTTTTGGCGTTGGACGAACCAACCAACGATCTGGACGTCGAAACCCTGGACCTGTTGCAAGAACTGCTGGACGATTATGACGGCACGGTCCTGCTGGTTAGCCATGACCGAGATTTTCTGGACCGCGTGGCAACCACGACAATCGCGATGGAGGGCAATGGCCGCGCCACGGTTTATGCGGGCGGGTGGTCGGATTACATTGCCCAGCGAGGCGATGAAACTCAGAAGAAGGAAGAAAAAACAAAATCTTCCAAGCCGAAGGTCAAGCTAGAGGAGCAGCCAAAATCTGGCCTGTCCTTCTCGGAAAAACACCGGCTTGAAAAGCTGCCCGCCGAAATCGCGCGGCTTGAAGCCGAGATTGGCAAGCTCGAACAACTGATGTCCGATCCCGAATTGTTCACCCGTGAGCCGGTCAAGTTCCAGAAGGCCACTGAGGCCCTTGTTGAACGGCAGGCCAAACTATCTGTTGCGGAAGAAGAGTGGTTGGTTCTGGAAGAAAAATCCGAAGGCGCGTAATCGCGGCTCAGGAACGTCTCACCGGCCGCGCCGGATTGCCGACAACCGTATCCCCGGCAGCGACATCTTTGGTCACAACACTGCCAGCCCCGATTGTGGCGTTGTCACCGATCGTAACCCCGGGCAGCAAAATGGCTCCGCCACCAACCCAGACGTTTTGGCCGAGGGTGACCGGCAGACCAATCTCCAACCCCTGCGCGCGCTCGGTCGGGTTTTTGGCGTGCCGCGCGCAGTAAATCTGCACATTGGGGCCAAACATCGTGTCATCTCCAACCCGAACCGGGGCGGTGTCCAGTACCACGCAGCCGGCGTTGAAATACACCCGGTCTCCCAATTGCAGGTTCAATCCATAGGCACAGTGAAACGGTGCTTCGACAAAGCAGTCTTGCCCAACTGATTTGAACAGGGCCCGCAATTCGGGCACCATCGCGCCACGTGTATCCGGCGCGCAGGTGTTGTGCGCATGGACCGCGCGCCGGGCCTGCGCGCGCAACGCATCCAGTTCGGGGTCCAGACAGCAATACCACTGCCCGGCCTGCATTTTTTCCCGCTCGGACATCGGCCAGACCTAGCGCATCCGAAGCGCGCCGTCGATGCGGATGACCTCACCGTTCAGGTAGCCCATTTCAACGATGAATCCGGCCAGCCGTCCATATTCATGCGGATCGCCCAGACGGGCAGGGTTGGGAACGTCGGCGGCCAGTTGCTGCTGTACCTCTTCGGGCAGACCCGCCAGCATCGGCGTCATGAAGATGCCCGGTGCAATGGTCATCACCCGGATACCGGTCGAGGCCAGATCGCGCGCCATGGGCAGGGTCAGCCCCACCACGCCACCTTTTGAGGCCGCATAAGCCGCCTGTCCCTTTTGGCCATCAAAAGCAGCGATCGAGGCGGTGTTGATGATCACACCGCGTGCACCGTCGGGCTCGGGCTCATTCCTGGCCATTTCAGCGGCCGCCAGGCGCGAGACGTTGAATGTGCCGACCAGATTGATATCGATGGTGCGCTGGAACGCGTCCAGAGGGTGGGGGCCGTCCTTGCCAACGGTTTTGATGCCATAAGCGATGCCCGCGCAATTCACCGTGGCGGTGATCCGATCCATTTTGTTTCTGGCATGCACAATTGCTGCAGCGACCGAGGTTTCATCCGTTACATCCGTTTCCGCGAAATGCCCGCCGATTTCGTCTGCAACCTGCGCTCCGCGCTCGGCATCTCGGTCTAAAATAGTGACCTGCGCGCCCTGTGCGGCGAAATGGCGGGCGGTGGCTTCGCCCAACCCCGAGGCGCCGCCGGTGATGATCGCGGCTGTAGTGGACAATTGCATGGCAGGTTCCTTCAATCGGGATTTGAACGTATGTTCATTTAATCCGCAGATTTAGCCGCTGTCCACAAGATTTGCGTTGGTTTTCTGGGTTTGAGTCGGTTTCTCAAGGTTTTCTCAGATGGCCTTTAGCTTAGCTTAATGCGCGAGTCTCACATCGAGAGCAGAGATGTAAAGCGTCGAGGGGGCGCTGTGTAAGGAGATGAACGTTATGGGTAAGAGTATGAAACTGGGTATGTCTGCATTGGTGGCCGCGCCCTTCCTGGCCGTGATCGGCGCGACCAGCGCCGCAGCTGCACCGGAAGTATGCAATGCGAAGACGGCGCGTGATGCGGCAAATCGTGGGGACTATCAGGCAATGTGTGATTGTACACATGTTACGCCCAGCTTTTTGCAGCGTCTGCAGACCCGGTCAGATTTCGCAACGACGTTGCGCAATACCACAGCACAATGCCCGGGACTGGCTTCGCTTTTGACCGATCAGCCAACGGGGTCGATTGGTACAGCAGAGATTCCCGGTGAGGCCCGTAGCAATGAGCAGTTTGCCCAGGCCGACCCTGACAACGGCGGTGGTGGCACCGGGTCCGGTGACGGTGGCGGCGATCCCGGTGACGGCGGCGGCGATCCCGGTGACGGAGGTGGCGATCCCGGCGATGGCGGAGGTGACCCCGGTGACGGAGGTGGCGATCCCGGCGGCAACAATGGCGGCGGAAACGGCGGCAACAATGGTGGTGGCGGCCACGGCGGCGGCCACGGTGGTCCCGGGAATGGGAACGGGAACAACGGAAACTCCGGAAACGGCGGCGGCAATAATGGCGGATCGGGACCGGGCACCGGTAACGGCGGTGGCAATAACGGGAACGGCAATGGCGGCGGCGGTCATGGCAACGGTGGTCACAACGGCGGCGACGGAAAAGGCGGTGGTAAAGGTGGCCACGGCGGCGGCAAAGGCGGCGATGGCAAAGGGGGCCACGGCGGCGGCAAAGGCGGTGATGGCAAAGGGGGCCACGGCGGCGGTAAAGGTGGCGACGGCAAAGGTGGCGGTAAGGGAGGCAAAGGTGGAAAGCACTAGCTGGCCTACCCTAAACGGCTGCACAGTCTGAAATAGTAAACGGCCACCCAAAGGGGTGGCCGTTAACCGTTCTTCATAGTGTTTTCCTTAGCCCATCTGAACCAGAGCATGGCGCTTCTTGCCTGCGCTCAGCTTGAGCGGTGAGGACAAGGCGCCAGCGTCAATCACCAGCCCCGCATCGGTCAACGGCGCGTCGTCCAACTTGGCACCATTCTCAGCAATCAGGCGCTTGGCCTCTTTGCCGGACTTGGCGAGCCCGGATTTCACGATCAGTTGCACGATCGAGATCGGCATGTCCTCGGCACTCAGGGTCAGGGTCGGCAGATCGTCCCCAACACCGCCCTTTTCGAACACCTCACGAGCGGTCGCTTCGGCGTTTGCCGCGGCCTCAGTCCCGTGCAACAGGGTGGTGACCTCATTGGCCAAGCGGATCTTGGCCTCGTTGATCTCGGAGCCTTGCAATGCGCCCATGCGGTCGCATTCATCCACCGGCAGTTCGGTATACAGCTTCAAGAACCGGCCCACATCGGCGTCAGTGGTATTGCGCCAGAACTGCCAGAACTCATAGGGCGAGCGCATCTCGGGGTTCAGCCAGACCGCGCCGTCCTGCGATTTGCCCATCTTCTTGCCGTCGCTGGTGGTCAGCAGGGGCGAGGTCAGACCATAAATCTCGTGATCCAGCACGCGGCGGGTCAAGTCGATACCGTTGACGATATTGCCCCACTGATCGCTGCCGCCCATCTGCAGAACACAGCCATAGCGGCGGTTCAGTTCCAGAAAGTCATAGGCCTGCAGGATCATGTAGTTGAATTCGAGGAAGCTCAGCGATTGCTCGCGGTCCAGGCGCGATTTCACCGATTCAAAGGACAGCATCCGGTTGACCGAAAAATGCCGCCCGATGTCGCGTAGGAAATCGAGGTAGTTCAGACCGTCCAGCCATTCTTCGTTGTTCAGCATCAGCGCTGCGTTTTCAGCGTCGGTGTCATAGTCGATATAGGCCGAGAATACCTTTTTGATGCCCGCAATATTGGCGTCGATCTGTTCGGGCCCCAACAGTGGGCGCTCATCCGAGCGGAAAGACGGATCGCCCACCTTGGTGGTGCCGCCGCCCATCAGGGTGATCGGTTTGTGACCGGTTTTCTGAAACCAGCGCAGCATCATGATCTGGATCAGGCTGCCCACATGCAGTGACTGCGCCGTGGCATCAAACCCGATATAAGCCGACTGACACCCGCTGATCAGCGCTTCGTCAAGGCCCTGATAATCGGTGCAGTCGGCGAGAAAGCCGCGCTCGATCATCGTGGCGATGAAATCCGATTTGGGGTGGTAGGTCATATCGTGCCTCGGGATTGATGTTGCGGGGCTTTGTATAGGACCGTGCATTGCTAAGTAAAAGGCACCTTTGCCAATTTAAACCTGCATGTTTCAGCTTTTGGTCGAGGGCAGGCGAAAGGCGTAGAGCATCGCGAGCAGGTTCAATGCGGCCAGCACGATGATTGGTGTAACCGGATCATGCAGATGGGCCACGGCCCCAAGGATCGCAGCAAACACCATACCGACCAACCCGGCGCTGACATCACCAAGTGCGACCAGATAGGGGCGCTCTTTCTCAGAAGTCATGTCGATGATGTAAAGATAGCGCCCATAGATCACCCCATTGCCGCCAAGCGAAAGCAGCAAAATAATCAGCGCGTATAGCCACACATCCTGCGCATAGCCCAAATAGGTGAAGATCAGCGCCATAACGGCGGACAGGGTCGAGATCAGGCAACCCAGCCACATCACCGGCTTGACAGAGATCCGCCCGCTGAGCCACCCCCATAGGATCGATCCGATCACCATCCCTAGGCTGGCGGCGATTACAAAATAGCTGAGCGAGTGTTTGGTGCCGACATGAAGTGTCGCGGCGTGGATCGTATAGAACGGCATGGCCAGTTCAACTGAGACAAAAATCAGTCGCGCGGTCAGGAACTTTCGATACCACGGATAAGCCATGCCGGTCTTGAACCCGGTTGCCAATTCGGCCAGCGGGTGGGGTTTCTTTTTGGGCGCGGGTGCAGGGGCTGCTTCATCCTCAAGCAGGCGCACCCCGGCAAAACTGATGCCGGCGGCAAACATGGCAAAGACACCGCACCACAGAACCACGATATGGCGTTGCATGGGCTGGTCCGAGGCCAGTAAGTCGCGTGTCAACCAAACCACCAGAATAGCCAGAATGCCCGAGACGGTGGCCTGCGCGAACACCATGCGGTTGCGTTTCGTATCGGGAATGGAAATGCCGTAAATCTGGCTGGTGCCAAGGCTGGCGATTCCCTGACATAATCCCATGACGGTCGCTGTGGTCAGGAACAACAGCACAATCAGTACTTTTGGTAAGCCCGTTGCGAGCAGAGCAACAACTGACAGAATGACCGCCGTCATGATATTGGGGACATACACCGCCAGCTTCGCGCGGGTGACCTTGTTGATGAAGGGCGACACGAATATCTCGGCGATCAGGCGAGATCCGGTGACGAAAGGCAGCAACATCCCTGCGAAAAACGTGGGCGCTCCTAAAGCCAGATACAGGAACGGCAGAACCAGATTGGGATTAACCAGTTGTCCGCCAATGGTAGCCAGAGATCCTGACCAAAAAATCAGCTGATAATTCCGACCGTCCGAGGGTGGTTTTGGGCTTTGTGTGTCAACCATGGCTGTTCGCTGCGGAAAAGATGTTCCGCAATCGTTACTCAGGCAGAGATTGTCTGCAACTGTTCAGCTGGCCATCTGTGGTTTAAGGCGCGCATGTGATCCCAAATTGCACATTTGGCGCAGGATGTCGCTTGCTTTGGGGGGCGGTAAAAAGGCAGGTTGAGCGCGTCGCCGCCGTCAATCGGTGCGGTTGAACATAAGAACAATGAGGTGAACGTGAACCGGGCCATCAGGAAAGTCGGGGCCATCAGGGCCCTTGGGGCGATGTCTGGCACGTCGCTGGACGGTGTCGACGCGGCCATTGTTGAAACGGATGGGCACCTGATTCTTGGCTTCGGTCCAAGCGACTATCGCCCCTATTCAGATTCTGAACGCTCCGATTTGCGGAACAGTCTTGGCCAGTGGCACGGGCCTGCGGTGGATAAGGCGGCTGAACTGGTCACCTTTGCCCATGCCGAGATCATGTCCGAGTTTGAAGAGATCGACCTGATCGGTTTTCACGGTCAGACTCTTGCACATGACCCGCGCGGGCTCGGGACGTTGCAGGTGGGCGATGGCAAGGGGCTGGCACAGGCACTGGGCGTACCGGTTGTCTGGGATTTCCGCAGCGACGATGTGGCCATGGGCGGCGAAGGCGCGCCGCTGGCCCCATTTTTTCATTTTGCCTGTGCCAAATGGATCAAAGCAGACGAGCCTCTGTGCTTCCTCAACCTCGGCGGGGTGGGGAACCTGACCTACGTGGACCCCAGCTTTGATGGCCCCGAGGAACCCGGTGCGTTATTGGCGTTTGACACCGGCCCCGCCAATGCGCCGGTGGATGACCTCATGCAGGCCCGCCTTGGTCTGCCCATGGACCGCGATGGCGCAATTGCGCGCGGTGGCACGGTCGAGACCGGCGCGCTGGAGCTGTTTCTGGCCGAGCCGTTCTTTAACCGCATGCCGCCGAAATCGCTGGACCGCAACGACTTTGCCGAGATGATCAGGCTGGTGCAGGAGCTTTCGGATGCGGATGCTGTTGCCACCCTGACCGGCATGTGCGCCGCAGGCGTCGTACAGGGGATGGAGTATTGCCCCAAACCCCCAGCCCGCGTTCTGGTCACCGGCGGCGGCCGGCACAACCCGGTGCTGATGGAAATGCTGCGGGTCGCGCTCGACTGCCCGGTCGAGCCGGTCGAGACCGTCGGCCTGAACGGAGACATGCTTGAGGCGCAGGCCTTCGCCTATCTCGCCGTCCGCGTCGCGCGCGGCTTGCCGACGTCCTGCCCGGGTACGACTGGGGTTAAGGCACTTGTGGGCGGTGGTGTGGTAAGTGGTGTGATGCGATGACGAAGAACCGAATTTGAGAGCAATAATTTTGGCATGATAGTCAAGTATTTATTCGATGATCTAAGGTCAATTTTCGCCGCGTGCATGGCGTTCGGTGCGACCGAAGCCATTGCGCAAAGCCAACCAAGCGACTTGATACTGAGAGTGCGTTTAGCGTCCGCCTCTTTTGAAGCTTTGAAATCGGAAACACGATTTTCTTGCGCTCATCCAGAGAGCCCAGTTGTCGTCGAATTGTCTGTTGATCTGACCCCAAACAGTTACGATTCCGCGCCTTTTCGCCAGACTGAACTGACCCCAAACTCGGTCGTGGTGCGGCGCGATGGAACTTTGGAAAATGACAGACCTAAGGAATCCTGGCAAAAGACAGTTTCGACAGCACGGTTTACCAAAGGTTTTGTCAGTAGATCGCAGCAAGAAGAATTGACCGACCTGACATTTCAGGGGTCATTGTTCTTTTGCGATTACGAAGGTTTTCCCACTTTTGTTGGAGCGGAATATACTGTCTCGGGCACGATTGGTGCGTTCACACTGCTGCATCACCAGGCGTTTGCAACACAACTGAGTTGGACAGTTAGTTACCGAAGCTGGAAACAGGTTTCACATGACGGAAAGCAGATTGTGATTCCCAAGGTCAGGAAACCCTCTGGCCAAAAAGCTAACAAAGTCGGTTTTTTGTCTTTCGAATTGAACGATGTCGCTGTTCCGCTCATCCCTGAGCGTGGCGATCAGCAGTTGCTTGTAAATCTGATTGTACATGGCGAAGTCGCTGTTACCGAAGAGCGCCCGACGCCATGAAGTGGCGCTTGAAAACCACTCTGGCAGTTGTCCGGGTTGCAATGCTTAGCCTGATGTTCCTAACCCTGGCGCAAGTCGCATCGGCCAAAGGATGGGACGTTGATGTGCGGGCTTTCGACAATATTACGGCGGTATTGAACAGATTGGACCCAACCAAAGCTGGGTATAGCTGTCCCGAGCATTTCCACCCAGTGCAGCTTTCCGTCGAAATTGACGAGTTTAAAAAAATGACCGTCAAAGCAATTGGGTCAGAGTTTTTTCATTCGAACGTCGTTGACCAGGCAATTGCGGAAGAAAACCTGACGTTGTCACTCAAAGTCTCTGTCTTGGGATGTGCCTACAAACAGCATCTATTGGTACGAAAAGGCTACGTCGCCGCCAATGGCGATTTGGGTGTTGGGCGAATGGAAAACGTCCGATTCTTGTATGCAGATGATCAAGACGACAATACTCTGTCAGCTGCTTACAGGGCCTACATTGCCAACCCGCCAGCGGAGCCATCGGCCCGCGACGCCGAAGCAGCCGGGTCGTCTGAGAGCATTCAGCCAATCGGGTTCTTTACGCTTGCGTTTGATTGGGAACCAACTTTTCTGGCCGATGCGAAACGGGAAGGGGATTGGGTACACTTGGGGCTGACTTGGTTGCGGATCAAAGTGTTGCCAGAAGATAACTAAACTGCGTTTCAGCGCCCTAACGTCCGCACATAGTCACTAGTAAACGCAGAATACCCCTCAGAGGTCGACTTCAAATGCGCCTGTGTCCAGTGATGCAGCGCCGGTAGCTGGTGGAAGGGGACATTGGGAAATGAGTGGTGCTCGGCGTGGTAGGGCATGTTCCAGGCCAGAAACCGGACGATCCGGTTGGTGAAGGTGGTGCGCGAGTTTTCCAGCATGTTGGCGACCGGGGGGCACAGGCCATGCTCGGCCAGCAAATAGAGCCGCAGAACAGGCTGGCCGATCAACACCGGCAGCAGCCAGAGCCAGAACAGGACGGGCGTGTACAACAGGCTTGCTGCGGCCAGGGCATAGAGCACCAGCAAGACCCGCGCCTCGATCCGCATTGCGCGGTGCCGGCGCGCGGGTAGGTAGGGGGCACCGATCCGGCCAAACGCATTTCGCACCAGAACGTCGGCCATGCTGCGCCAATAGGGCCAGCCGCTGAGATGGATCAACAGGCTGGGCCAGCTGTTGGGCCTGGGTTTTCCATCCAGTTCAGGGTCCTTGTCAGGGTGGTTGGTCCATTTGTGGTGGGCCAGGTGAAAATAGCGAAACCACGTAAAGGGCAGGGCAATCGGAACCGACACCAGATGCCCGATGGCGTCATTCAACCAGGCAGATCGGAACGGCGTCTTGTGGGTGCATTCGTGGCTTAGGGTGAACAGGAACACCAGCAGGATACCTTGTGGCAGGATCAGCAGCGGCCAGAGCGGGACCCGCATCGCGATGGCAATGCTAAGAGCGATCAGCGTCAATAGATAAAGCCCGAGATGCCATAGCCCGGCCCGGTTCGAGCGTCGCTGGAGTCGGTGTTTGACCTCCGGCGAGAGGGATGCGGTGACGGCGTGGTGATCCATGGTACGGGCCTAGCCTGACAAGCCAAATGACAGTTGGCAAGCCTTGTTTCAAATGCCGTTCTGCCGGATAATTTCAGTATTTGATTATTTTGATTGGAGTTGTGACATGATTTCTGAACAGAACGCCCGTGCGCTGGAAGCACATTCAAACAGTGGTCTGCCTTTTCGCATCAGCCTGAGATCTGTAAACAAAGGGGTTGGGGCCGTTGCGCTGGGATTGCCATTTGCGCTTCTTCTGGCAGGGAAACTGGGCCATGCCTGTGCCTCTATCGATTCGATAAGTCATTATTATTACACCCGTGTGGGCGGCGACGTACTGGTCGGAGCGCTCAGCTTTATCGGAGTGCTGCTGCTGTTCTTCTACAGGTTGCCGGGCAACTGGAGCGGCACGACGGGTGATGTTGACGGCTATCTGGGGCACAAACCGGTGGATATGTGGCTGTTGCGGATTGCCGGACTTTGCGCACTTGGCGTGGCCTTCTTCCCCACAAGCGGTACCGGTTGCGAGATGTTCAATGACGCTACCGCGCGGGTCTTCCTGCTGGATGCACAGGGTGGCCATGGGCTGAGCTCTGCCGCAGTGACCGGAAAAATCTCGTTTGATTTCTGGGCACAGACCGGAGTGACAAACAAGATCCTTCTCAATCTGCATTTCATTTCGGCGGCGGGGATGTTTCTGGTGCTGGCCTATTTCTCGATCTTTGTCTTCACCCGGCCGCAATCGAAACGTGCACGCGGGTCCAAGACGGATATCGGCTATGAGGTCTCGACCCTCAAGTGGTGGCGCAACGCTGGGTATTACCTTTTTGGAGGACTGATCCTGCTTGCGATTGCGGCACTTGCCATCAAGGCTATTTTCCTGAGTGACAAGCCCGCTATCATCAAATGGTGGGACATGAATAACCTAACCTTCTGGTTCGAAGCCCTGGCACTGGTTGCCTTTGGCCTGAGCTGGAGCCTGAAAGGCAGGTTGTGGCCGTTCAGCTACCTGTCAGACAGCTGACTTCAGCCGCGCGGAATATCGAACCCGGGATCGGCCAGCGTGAAGCCACCGAATTCGAACCCGGGTGAGACCGTACAGCTGACCAGAGTGTAATCACCGGTTGAGCGCGCAGCTTGCCAGTGGTTTTTCGGCACGATCACCTGTGGAGAGCCCTGTGACAAATCGGGGGTCAGCAGGTGATCGATTGCAGGACCCTGATCGGTATCGCTCAGCGACAGGATCAGAGGGGCACCGGCGTGATACAGCCAGATCTCGGTTGCGTCGACGCGGTGCCAATGGCTGTTTTCCCCCGATTGCAGCAGGAAATAGATACAGGTTCCGGTGGCGCGGCCTGCGTTATCGGCCCGCCATGTTTCACGGAACCAGCCGCCCTCGGGGTGACTTTGCAGGCGCAGGTGGGCGATGATCTGTTGTGCGGTCATGGGGCCTCTCGCGATTTCGGGACGATTATGCACGCGAGGGCGTGATCCGCTATGGTATTCGCGCGCATGAGGAATATGTTTGGCGCATGACCCTGAACATCCCGTTTGACAACAGTTACGTCCGACTGCCGGACAGCTTTTACGCCCGCCAGGGCCCTGTGCCTGTGCGCGCGCCGCAGCTGATCGCGTTCAACAACTCTCTGGCGCAGATACTGCGGGTCACGCCGGGGGATGTGCATGAGATGACCGAGGCCTTTGCAGGGAACAAGGTGCCCGAGGGGGCCGAGCCGATTGCGCAGCTGTATTCAGGCCATCAGTTCGGCAACTATAACCCTCAGCTGGGGGATGGGCGCGCGGTTTTGTTGGGCGAGACGGTCGGCACCGATGGTATTCGCCGCGACATTCAGTTGAAGGGCTCTGGCCCGACGCCGTTTTCACGGCAGGGCGACGGGCGTGCCTGGCTGGGGCCAGTGCTGCGCGAATATGTCGTGTCAGAGGCGATGCACGCGCTGGGCATCCCAACCACCCGGGCGCTTGCTGCCGTGGAAACCGGCGAGACCGTGCGGCGCGAGGGCCCAATGCCCGGTGCCGTTCTGACACGCGTGGCGCAAAGCCATCTGCGCGTGGGGACGTTTCAGGTGTTTGCCGCGCGCGGTCAGTTGGACAGTCTGCGCAGGCTGACAGACTATGCCATCGACCGCCATTACCCTGGCGCCGAAGGGCCAATGGGCCTGTTGCGAGCCGTGGTCGCGGCGCAGGCACGGCTGATTGCCGGATGGATGAACGTTGGTTTTATCCATGGGGTGATGAACACGGATAACAGCTCTATTGCTGGTGAGACGATTGATTACGGCCCCTGCGCCTTCATGGACCGCTATCATCCAAACACGGTCTTCAGCTCGATTGACCGAGCAGGGCGTTATGCCTATTCCAACCAGCCTGACATTGCGGTGTGGAATGCGGCTCAGCTGGCCACATCGCTGATCCAGCAAGCCGAAGATAAAGACGCCGCCGTGGAAGAGGCAACCGAGATTGTTCACGCCATGCCCGATCTGTTGCAGACGGAATGGCAGGCACGGTTCCGGGCAAAGATAGGTCTGACGACCAAGGAAGACGGTGATCAGCAATTGATCTCGGACCTGCTGACCCGCATGGCGCAAAACCAGGCCGATTTCACCAACACCTTCCGCGCGCTGGGCGATAGCGCGGCGCGCGATCAGTTCACCGACCCGCAGGCTTTTGACCAATGGGCTGAGGGTTGGCAGGCGCGGTTGGCACGGGAAGAAGACCCCTCGGCGGTCATGGCCAAGGCAAACCCGGCCTTCATCCCGCGCAATCACCGCATCGAGCAGATGATTCAGTCGGCAGTGCAGGGCGACTATACACCCTTCCACCGGCTGAACACGGTGCTGGCTCGTCCTTTTGAGGATCAGCTGGATGCGCTGGACCTGACGCGCCCACCGACCGAAGGCGAGGTTGTGCACGCGACCTTCTGCGGGACTTAAAGAAATTGCAACTTTAACTGCCCTAGCCGAGGTGCTGCATGAAAGGTCGCCCCATGAAAACATCAAGGGTGTCGCTGATTTCTCTATTGGCATGTGCGTGCTGTGTTGGACCTGTTCCCGACCTAACTCGAGTGGAGGCGATTGATTTGTTGAATTCTGGACAAGTTGAAAGCATTGGTGTCACGCAAGCCGGATGGACCGTTTTGACCCTGACCGATGGTGCACAAAGACATAATCGTAGCGACGTCATCGGGTACCCTAGGCAGTTGCTCGCAAAATGTGACAACTGTTCAGATGTTTCCTTTTGGTTAGAGTAACGCGGTTTGACCTTCGAAGAGAGTTAGTTGCGATATGTTTCACTCGTTGGGGCAGAAACTTAGGAAGATGAAACTGTTTTCACGATGACTACAACTCCGACTCTGCGACTTACCATCAACACAGAATGCTGCATAATAGGCGCATCGGGGGAAACTGCAGACAAAAATCGGTTTTGTTTTAGGGAGCATAAAATGCGCTACTCCATTTTGTTGGAAGACGCGGACGGCATTTCTTATTTCGAAGATCGCGAGGTTGATTTCGAACTCAAGACCTTTGCCCCACCAGCGTCACCGTTTCTGGTCTCCAAAGAGGTCGAGGCCGCGCGAATTGCGTTTCTGTCATTGCCCGCGGGCTGGAAAGGGGTTCAGCACCGATCCCCGAAACCCCAGCTTGCGACAGTTCTGTTCGGTACGTTTCGTGTTCAAGCGGGCTCGGGCGAAATACGTGATTTCAAAACGGGTGACTTGTTTTGGGCCGAAGATGTCTCGGGATCGGGTCATGCTTCGTCAGCCGAAGGCGGTGAGCCCGTCAATTTGATGATTGCGCAGTTTCAATAGTGGCCTGACTGTCGAAAAAGGTTTGATGCCAAACACGGAATATCCATGACCCAACTCTCAACCCTGCGCATAGCGAGCTATAACATTCAGAAATGCGTGGGCTTGGATTTTCGGCGGCAGCCGCAGCGTATCATGCAGGTCATCGACAGCATGAAGGCTGATATCGTCGTGCTGCAAGAGGCCGACAAGCGCCTGCCTCCACGACCCGCCGCCTTGCCGCATTTTATGCTGGATGAAGCGGGCTGGCAGATTGTCGATCTGGGGGGTGCAGGCAGTCTGGGCTGGCATGGCAACGCGATCATTTGGCGGGGTGATGACATCCGGGTTCGACAGACCGGGCATCATGAACTGCCTGGGTTAGAACCTCGGGGGGCTGTGCGGGTCGAGTTTGACACGCAGATTGGTCCTCTGCGGGTTTTGGGGATGCATCTGGGGCTTCTGCCAGCCTCGCGCCGCAGGCAGATCACACATATTCGACGATGCGACGCGGGTTTGGATCTGATGCCGACTGTGTGGGCCGGGGATTTCAACGAATGGTCGCGTCAGCCTGTGCTGGATCACCTAGCTCCGGATATGCGGTTCCTGCCGCCGGTTCCCAGCTTTCCGGCGGCTCAGCCACTTGGGGCACTCGACCGGATCGCGCTGGGCGATGGGCTTGAGGCGATCACCCATGGCGTACACGACGCGCGGCCGGCGCATATTGCGTCGGACCATCTGCCGATCTGGGCTGATCTTCAGCGGGTTGCGTGAAGGTCAAATCCGCTGTGGCGCCAGCCGCGCAGACGGTTTAAGACAGAAACCCGAACTACTCTGAGGGTCACAATGTCCGACACGATCATCTCTCGTTGCGAAGCCAAAGGTCTGCGCATGACGGGCCAGCGTCGCACCATCGCGCAGGTGTTGCAGCAAAGCGCGGATCATCCGGATGTGGAAGAGCTGTATGCCCGCGCCTCAAAGGTGGATTCGGGGATCTCGATCGCGACCGTCTATCGCACGGTGAAATTGTTCGAAGAGGCGGGGATACTTGAACGGCTGGAGTTCGGCGACGGGCGCGCCCGCTATGAAGATGCCGAGCGAGATCACCACGATCATCTGATCGACATGCACTCGGGTGAGGTGATCGAATTCGTCGATCCCGAAATCGAGGCGCTACAGGAAAAAATTGCAGCAAAGCTGGGGTATAAACTCAAAGGCCACCGGCTGGAATTGTATGGCGTTCCGCTAAAGCAGGACTGACCCATCACGAAACGCGAACGGTCGCTCCACGGGAATTCATGATTCCTGTGCTTAAAATGCTTGCCAGAAACGGATACTTGCGTTTTTGGTGAACGTAGCAGCGGCCGAGTTGAGCCGCCTATCCCTACGGACAAGACAATGAACAACGTAAACGGCATTTTGCTGGTCGTCGGCGCGATGGCTGCTTTTGCGCTTGAGGACATGTTTATCAAACACCTGTCGGTCAGTGTGCCGACCGGACAGATCATGGTGGTCTTGGGTATCATGTGCGGGCTGGTGTTTGCCCTGATGGCCGTGACCACGCGCAAACGGATATTTGAGGCCGCGGCGTGGCGGGGTCTGCCGCTGATCCGCGCCGTGACCGAAGGTGTCGGAGCCGTTGCTTTTGTCACCGCCCTGTCTCTGGTTGATCTGTCCACGGTGGCGGCGGTATTTCAGGCCATGCCGCTGGTTGTGACAATGGGCGCGGCCCTGTTTCTGGGCGAACAGGTCGGCTGGCGCCGTTGGAGCGCGATTGGCGTCGGCTTTGTTGGTGTTCTGATGATCATTCGCCCCGGATTGGACGGGTTCCAGCCGGAGACCCTGTTTGTGGTTGCTAGCGTCATTGCCATCGCCGCCCGGGATCTGATCACCCGGCGTCTGGATGTGCGTGTAGCCTCGGCCGTTGTTGCGATGCAGGCCTATCTGGCCGTGGCCATTGCCGGCGTTGCGTTGATTGTCTTGAACGGTCAGCCGGTTGTGGCCTTGGGGGCCGGGCAGTTTGGTCCGTTCCTGGGCGCGATCACGTTTGGCGTTCTGGGATATTACGGCATCGTTACGGCGATGCGGGTGGGGGATGCCTCGGCGCTTACGCCATTTCGCTATACCCGGCTGGTGTTTTCCATCGCGGCGGGCATGCTGATGTTTGGCGAACGCCCTGATCAGATGACACTGGCCGGGGCAACGCTGATCATCGGATCGGGCTTGTATACCTTCCTGCGCGAACGGCGTCTGGCCCAGCAGGTGGTGGTCGCCGCGACCTGACGGATCGTCGCAGGTTGGCGCAAACAACCCACTTGAGTCGTGTTAGCGATAACGGGGATGGTTTACTTTTTGTCCCGTGCTGCTATGAGGCATGCAACCAAATGCAGCCACAGGGACGGGCCTTATGAGCACCATCATCGACATCCACGCACGCGAAATTCTGGACAGCCGGGGTAATCCGACGGTCGAAGTGGACGTGATCCTGGAAGACGGCACCATGGGCCGCGCCGCTGTACCTTCGGGCGCATCGACCGGCGCTTATGAGGCGGTAGAAAAGCGCGACGGTGACACATCGCGGTATATGGGCAAGGGCGTGCTCGAAGCCGTCGCCGCCGTCAACGGTGAGATCGCCGAGGAACTGGTGGGCTTTGACGCGACCGAGCAGGTGGCCATCGACGGGGCCATGATCGAGCTGGACGGCACAGAAAACAAAGGCCGTCTGGGGGCGAACGCCATCCTTGGTGTTTCGCTGGCTACGGCCAAAGCGGCGGCCGATTTCACCACGCAACCTTTGTTCCGTTATGTCGGTGGCACGTCGGCACGTGTTCTTCCGGTGCCAATGATGAACATCATCAATGGTGGCGAGCATGCGGATAACCCCATCGACATTCAGGAATTCATGATCATGCCGACCTCGGCCAGCAACATCCGCGAGGCGGTGCGCATGGGGTCTGAGGTGTTTCACACCCTGAAAAAAGAGCTGTCAGCAGCAGGTCTGAGCACCGGCATCGGGGATGAGGGCGGCTTTGCCCCCAACATCGCATCTACCCGCGAAGCGCTGGATTTCATTCTGAAGTCCATTGAAAAAGCAGGCTACAAGCCGGGTGATGAAATTCATCTGGCCTTGGATTGCGCGGCGACGGAATATTACAAAGACGGCAAATACGTCTTGTCGGGTGAGGGCAAAAGCCTGACCTCGGATGAAAACGCGGCCTACCTGGCGGCGCTGGTCAACGACTATCCAATCATCTCAATCGAAGACGGCATGTCCGAGGATGACTGGGATGGCTGGAAAGCCCTGACCGACGCCATCGGCGAAAAAGTGCAGCTTGTGGGCGACGACCTGTTCGTGACCAATCCCGAACGTCTGGCCGAAGGGATCGAACGGGGGTGCGCGAACTCAATGCTGGTCAAGGTGAACCAGATCGGGTCTCTGACCGAGACCCTCAAGGCCGTCGATATGGCGCACCGTGCAGGGTACACCAATGTGATGTCGCACCGTTCCGGTGAGACCGAGGATGCCACGATTGCCGATCTGGCAGTGGCGACCAATTGCGGGCAGATCAAAACCGGCTCATTGGCACGGTCGGATCGGTTGGCCAAGTACAACCAGCTGATCCGTATCGAAGAAGCGCTGGGTGAGGTTGCCGAATATGCCGGAGCGTCGATCCTGCGCCGCTGATCGTTAAAGCGCCAGTCCGGTCCTTGGCTTTTTGCCGAGAATCAATCTCAGATCGGCCATTTGATCAAAACAAACGCCGAGTCCCTTTGGTGGGATTCGGCGTTTGATTTTGGCTGAAGAACGCGCGCGTTGAAAGTATGTCAGAGGTTGATCTGGATCATTCAGACCATCCGCTCAGGGTGATAGTACACCTGCATCAGGGGCCGCGAATTGCGCCGGGTTTCCCAGGGGTTAGAGTGTTTCCTGTTGTTTTCAAATGGAAAAATGAAAACTCACTAGTTTACTCCACGTTATATATTCTTATGTGTGAAGAAATCCCTATATGAGACTCGTGGTTCTCTCGTAACCTATCCCCATTACAAAAAAGGAGCATACCATGACTGGTTCCAAATCCCTTCTCGTCGCATCGGTGATCAGCGTTTTATTTCTGGCAGCCTGTGCAGGGCCCGGAACCTACCCCATTTCGGGTCAGAAAGCGTCACCTGATGATCCGGTTATCGAACAGTATAATCCGAGCGTGATTTTCCGCGGTGAGTCCCGGTAACTCTGTCGCTCTGGTCATGGGCCATTGGGCCTGTGACCGGAGTTCTGCTCAGAGCGTTTTGCTCATCAGCATATAGCGATCACGTGGTTTGAAGCCGGTGCGCAAGTACAGCTTCTGCGCCGCTTCGTTGGTGCGATCAACTTCCAGATGCAAGGCGGTCAGACCTGCCCCGGCCAGGGCTTTGGGCAAGTCCATCAGCACTTCGGTTGCAATGCCGCGTCCGCGTACAGCGGGGCGGATGTAAATCTCGTCTACAAAACCATCCATCCCACCAAATTCGACCGACCATCCGAAGGTCAGAATGATATAACCCAGCGGCGCGCGACCGGGACCGATCAAGTAGATGCAGCCGTGGGGAATGCCATCCAGCAGGGGGGCCAGCGCGTTGCGGGTTTGGTCCGCGTCCTGAGGGATACCGGCTTCTGTGTGGAAGGCTGTCACAAGGCCCATCAGGCGGTCCAGGTCTTCAGGGCGGGCCAATCTCAGTGCAGCACTCATAGCCGAGCCAGCCGTTCGGTGAGCAGATCGAAAAAGCCGTCTGCATCCACGTCGCCCATGAACATTGCATTGGGGGGGTGGTCCGTGACGCGCCACCAATCGGCGACGGTCATGCCCAGTGTCAGTTCGGATCCAGTTTCGATCTGAACGTTGATATGACGACCCGAGAACAGCTGAGGCCGGATCAAATAAGCGGTCACGCAGGGGTCATGCAGCGGCGCCCCTTCGGAACCGTATTTCTCCTTGTCGTACCGTTCAAAGAAATCCGTCATCTCGGCGACCGCATGGCCGACCCTGGAATCCAACGCGCGGAACGCGTCGTTCCGGTGTTTCGTGACCAGCGCATCATGGGTTACATCCAGCGGCATGACCACGATATGAACTCCGGATTCAAACACGATTTCAGCAGCTTCTGGGTCGACGTAAATGTTGAACTCGGCCGTGGGGGTGATGTTCCCCACCTCGAAATACGCCCCACCCATCAGCACGATTTCCTGAACCCTGTCGATGATGTCGGGCGCTTTCAGAAAGGCGGTGGCGATGTTGGTCAACGGCCCCAGCGGGCACAGTGTTACGGTGCCGGGGTCCTGCATGCGCAGCGTGTCGATGATGAAATCGACGGCGTGACCTTCGGCCAATGGCATTTGGGGGTCCGGCAGAACCGGGCCGTCCAGACCGGTTTTGCCATGCACATGTTCAGCCGTGATCAGCGGTCGTTTCAGCGGGCGGTCACACCCTGCAAAAACAGGCACATCCGTGTGGACCGCCAGTTCACAGACGATGCGGGCGTTTTTGGCCGTTAGCTCCAACGGTACATTCCCGGCGACCGCAGTGATGCCCAGCACGTCGATCTCTTCGGGGCTGGCCAGCGCAAGCAGGATGGCGACGGCGTCGTCCTGTCCGGGATCGGTGTCGATGATGATTTTGCGGGGGGTCATGCTGTGCCTCCGGGGTATTGAAGCGCGGACACTCGCAACTGTCGCGGCGCTTGTCCACCTGTTTTAGAGATCGGTCGAAGCATCCACAGGCGGGAGTTTGCCGTTGGCGCGATGCTCTTCGGTTTTGACCTCATCCCAGAGTGCATCCATCTCGTCCAGCGTACTGTCGGATGGGGTTTTGCCCCGCTGTGCCAGCCGTGCCTCGACCTGAGCAAAGCGTCGGGTGAACTTGGCATTGGTGCGGCGCAGGGCGGCTTCGGGTTCGATGCCAAGATGGCGACCTAGGTTGACCATCACAAACAGCAGATCGCCAAATTCATCCTCAAGCGCGTCTGCGTCCTTGGCATCGCGGGCCTCTTCCAACTCGGCGGCCTCTTCGGTGATCTTGGCCAGCACGTGGCTGGCATCGGGCCAGTCAAAGCCCACGCGGGCGGCGCGTTTCTGCAGCTTATGCGCGCGCAGCAAGGCCGGCAGGTTGGCGGCCACCCCGTCCAGCGCGCCTTTCTGTTCCTTGCCCGCGCGTTCAGCCGCCTTGATGGTCTCCCAGTCGCGGGTTTGTTGATCAGCGGATTTATCGCGGGATTCGTCGCCAAACACATGCGGGTGCCGGTCGACCATCTTGTTGGACATGGTGCGCACAACGTCCTGAAAGGTGAAATGCCCGGCCTCTTGCGCCATTTGCGCGTGAAAGACGGATTGGAACAGCAGATCGCCCAATTCACCCTTCAACTCGTCCCAGGCCTGCCGTTCGATGGCGTCTGCGACCTCGTAAGCCTCTTCTATAGTGTAGGGGGCGATGGTGCTGAAATCCTGCTCGATGTCCCACGGGCACCCCGATTGCGGATCACGCAAGCGGCGCATGATTTCAAGCAAACGCTCAATGCCTGCATCCGGGTCATTGATCAGTGGATTTTCAGCCATTGCGAACCCTTTCGTTCCGGTGTCAGATGCATCCATTCCGCAGTCAGGATCAGGAGTCCACCCCATATGCCCGTCGTGAACCGTATCGCCGACTTCTCTGCCGACATGGCCGTATGGCGCCAGCATCTGCATTCGATCCCTGAGCTGGAGTTTGAATGCTTTGAAACTGCAGCATTTGTTGCAGACCGGTTGCGAGAGTTCGGCGTTGATGAACTGCACGAAGGCATCGCAAAGACAGGAATTGTGGCGATCATCAAAGGGCAGGGCGACGGGCCGACCATTGGCCTGCGTGCCGACATGGATGCGCTGCCGATCCCCGAGGCGACGGGTGTGGATTACGTCTCGAAAAACCCGGGTATAATGCACGCCTGTGGACATGACGGGCATACGACCATGCTGTTGGGCGCGGCACGGTATCTGGCCGAGACGCGCAATTTCCGTGGTCGCGTGGCGTTGATTTTTCAGCCGGCCGAGGAAGAGGGCGGTGGCGCTGGCGTGATGGTCGAAGAGGGGATTATGGACCGGTTCGATATCTCTCAGGTCTTTGCGCTGCACAACGCACCGGGCTTTGCCGAGGGCGCGTTCTTTACAACGCCCGGACCGATTATGGCCGCAGTGGATACGTTCGAAGTCCATATTCAGGGTGTTGGCGGTCATGGCGCCATGCCGCACGAGACCAAAGATCCGGTGATGGCGGCGTGCGGCATCGCTCAAGCCATTCAGACCATCGTCAGCCGCAACCACTATGCGCTGGACGATCTGGTGGTTTCAGTGACGCAGATCCATACCGGAACGGTCAACAACGTGATCCCAGACACCGCCTATATCAATGGCACGGTGCGCACCTTTGATCCGACTGTACAGCAAATGGTCATCGACCGGATGGAACAGATTGTGCAAGGGCAGGCGACCTCGTACGGGGTTGAGGCGCGGCTGGACTACGAAAAGAACTATCCCGCCACGATAAATGACGCCGAAAAGGCCGGTTTCGCGGCGGATGTCGCCCGCGACGTGTCGGGGGCCGAGCGTGTGGTCGGTGATATGGGGCGCGAGATGGGGGCCGAGGATTTCTCGTATATGCTGCAGTCGCGCCCCGGCGCCTATCTGTTTCTGGGGCAGGGCGACAGCGCCGGGCTGCACCATCCAAAATACAACTTCAACGACGATATCGCACCGATCGGCGCGTCCTTCTTTGCGCGGATCGTTGAAAAAGCACAGCCACTGGGCTGATGGGGGACAGACATGGCACTGGAAGACGCAAAGAACCAGGTGGATGAGGCGTTCACCAATCCCGACCTCAAAGGCCTGTCGCATGAGAACACTTTCGGAGGTGCGACGTCGTTTCTGCGGCGGCTCTATACCAAGGACCTGAAAGGCGTCGATATCGCGGTGACTGGTGTGCCCTTTGACCAAGCGGTCACCAACCGCCCCGGCACACGGCTAGGCCCGCGCGCGATCCGCGAGGCCAGCACCCTGCAATCGCCTGACGAGCCGTACGGCTGGCCGTTCAAAGCGCTGACGGAACTGGCCATCGTCGACTATGGAGATATGGCGTTTGATTATGCCAACATCCCGGCCTTTCCCGACACGCTGACCGACCATATCCGTACCATTCTGGCGGCAGATGTGGCCTCGGTCACGCTGGGCGGGGATCACTATATCAGCTTCCCGATCCTCAAGGCCTATGCCGAGAAATACGGGCCGATCTCTCTGCTGCAATTTGATGCGCATACGGACACCTGGGCAGATGATGACATGTCGCGGGTGGATCACGGGACGATGTTTTACAAGGCGGTGAAATCGGGGATCGTGGACCCCAAGCGCTCGGTCCAGGTGGGGATACGAACCACCAACGAAGACACGCTGGGTGTCAACATTATCGACGCGCGCGAGGTTTACGAATCTGGCCCTGCCGCCGTGGCGCATAAGATCAAAGGTATCCTGGGCGACACCCCGGTTTACCTGAGTTTTGACATCGACGGTCTGGACCCGGCTTTTGCCCCCGGCACCGGGACACCGGTCTGGGGCGGGTTAAGCTCGATCCAGGCGCAGATCATTTTGCGCGACATCGCCGGGATCAATATCAAGGGTGGCGACGTGGTCGAGGTGTCTCCGCCCTATGACACGTCAGGCGCAACGGCCATCGCGGGGGCGCATGTGGCAACGCAAATCATTTGTCTGTTGGGGTGGAACAAGCTGGCTCCGGCTTAACCTTTGGTTAGCCATCTTTCCGCTATCAGGTTAACCAACAGGCTGGACGGGAGAAACACGGGCATGACAGACTTGAACCAACCCATCAGCGGCAATGATCTGGCACGGTTTTCAGGGCCGAACACGTTCATGCGGCTGCCGCCGGTGGACACGCTGGCCGGACTGGATGTGGCGGTTCTGGGGATTCCGATGGATATCGGCACTTCGTGGCGCTCGGGCACACGGTTCGGGCCCAAGCAGATCCGTAGCGAAAGCGCAATGATCCGGCCCTATAACATGGCCACGAAAGCGGCACCGTTCGACAGCCTGCAGATCGCCGATATTGGCGATCTTGCGATCAATACGTTTTCTCTGGCCGACAGTTTGAGGATCATCAAGGAAAGCTATGACGCTATTCTGGCGCAAGGCGTGACACCGGTTGCGATGGGGGGTGATCACTCGATTACCTTGCCGATCCTGCGCGCGGTGGCTGCGAAACACGGGCCTGTGGCTTTGGTCCATGTCGATGCCCATGCGGATGTGAATGATGAGATGTTCGGCGAAAAAGAAACCCACGGCACTGTCTTTCGCCGGGCCTACGAAGAGGGGCTGATTGTACCCGATAAAACGTTTCAGATTGGCATCCGCGGCTCGGGCTATGCGGCGTCAGATTTCACCGAGGCTGCGGGCTGGGGCTTTCGCCAGTTCCCTGCGTGGGAGTTGTGGCAGCAGAACCTGACAGAGATCGGCTCACAAATTCGCAAAACGATCGGGGATCACCCGGTTTACATCACCTATGATATCGACAGCCTGGACCCGGCCTATGCGCCCGGAACCGGTACGCCCGAGATCGGTGGGCTTACCCCCCCGCAGGCACTGCAGTTGATCCATGCTCTGGGTGGGGTGAATGTGGTTGGCTGCGATCTGGTTGAGGTGTCGCCGCCCTACGATCCAACCGGCAACACGGCGTTGACCGCCGCAAACCTGTTGTTCGAGCTGCTTTGCATCCTGCCGGGTGTGACGTCACGGTAGGATTTCGGGTACGGCCTTGCTCCACCGGCGCTTCCGGCTAGGGTGCTTGAAAACATCGGGATTGGCGTCATGAAAATTGCTCTCTGGCTGGTACTTGGTCTGGTTTTTGCGATCGGGGCTTACATCCGGTTGGCCCCGTCTGACCCCGCGCGCTGGCATATCGCACCGCAAGTTGAGGCGGACAAGGATCTGAAAGGCGGCGTGATGCGCGTGGTTGAAACCGGTCCTGACGGTCTGGCGAGGCTTGATGCCCTTGCTCAGGTTACGCCGCGCACCAGTGTTCTGGCAGGGTCGGTGGATGACGGGATGATCACCTATGTCACCCGCACCAAGGTGATTGGCTTTCCGGACTACACG
This sequence comes from Ruegeria meonggei, assembly GCF_900172215.1. Lineage (GTDB taxonomy): Bacteria > Pseudomonadota > Alphaproteobacteria > Rhodobacterales > Rhodobacteraceae > Ruegeria > Ruegeria meonggei. The sequence goes on along the minus strand of NZ_FWFP01000001.1, from coordinate 212,948 downwards.
ACGGCACAACAGGACGGAGACACGCTGCGTATCTATGGCCGCTTGCGCTTTGGCGGGTCAGATTTTGGGGTGAACAAGGCGCAGATTGATGCCTGGCTTGGACAAATGTAAGCGCCAGACAGTGAATGTCTGACTAACCCAAGAACAGCGACATCAGCGAGTACGAACGAAGGTTGCATCGAGCGTGCGCCGAGATGGACAATGCCGGTCTAACCCAGCACATCCTTTTAGATTCTAACTTGCACTACCAAAAGCGTTTGGTTTCAAATCAAGGCTGTTTTTCGACTGGGAAACGGCTTTGACTCTTTTTATTACATCTCTCTTTTTTGTTCGCTGTTTTTGCGCCCCTAAACGCTGCGGTTACGTTTTTTCCGGGCGGTAAAAAATTTGTGCCAGACCTTGTCGGGTCGACTGCTATATCCGCAGTAAGCGCGAGAACGTTGTTTTTTCGTGACGAAAGCGTATCAGTGAAAGAAACACAAACTCAGAATATGGGCTGACTTATGGCGGTTCACATCGTGCTGTGTAAACTGGGAGAAATTTCGAGATCTGGCCAGTCGGACTGCAGCCCTGACGACAAGCATCCTTCCTGAACCTCGCGCCACATCGGCACGTTCAAAGACATCTGGCACTGAGCCATGAACATACGGCCGTCAACTTGCAGGCAGGTCATTTCGCCCAATTCGACCCGGCTGCCGGATTTGTCTGTGCAATAACAATCGCGCACCTTTCCATCAGGGCCGACGTAGTCAGCCATGACAGGTGCGGCAAGCAGCGAAAATACAAGTACCAACCCCTTCATGGATTTTAGCATAGCACAGGGCTGGCCCTTGACCATAGCCCTCGGATGAGAGACACCGCCGGGATGATCCCCGAAGAACGCCTTGAACAGATAACTCAGCGATTCCAGTACCTCGAAGCAGCCATGGCGGATGGCGCCTCGGGTGGGGAAATTGCGGCTTTGGCGAAAGAGTATTCCGACCTCAAGCCGGTGGTCGATCAGATCATGGCGTGGCGTCAACTGGTGGGCGATCTGGCCGAGGCGCAGGCAATGCTGACCGATCCGGACATGAAGGAACTGGCCGAAGAGGAAATTCCTGACCTACAATCCCGCATCCCACAGGCCGAACATGCGCTGCAACTGGCGCTGTTGCCCCGGGATGCCGCTGATGCGCGCCCGGCGATGCTGGAAATCCGGCCGGGCACCGGCGGGGACGAGGCCGCGTTGTTTGCCGGTGATCTGTTGCGCATGTATCAACGCTATTCCGAGGCGCGCGGCTGGCAGTTTGAGATTATCGAAGAACAAGCCTCAGACCTGGGCGGCATCAAAGAGGTCGTGGCCCATATCAAAGGTGACAACGTGTTTGCCCGGATGAAATACGAATCCGGTGTGCACCGGGTGCAGCGCGTGCCCGAAACCGAAAGCGGCGGGCGCATTCACACGTCGGCTGCCACCGTGGCGGTCTTGCCCGAGGCCGTAGATGTGGACATTCAGGTTGATGCCAATGACATCCGCATCGACACGATGCGTAGCTCGGGCGCAGGCGGGCAGCATGTGAACACCACCGATTCGGCAGTGCGGATCACCCACCTGCCGACGGGTCTTGTGGTGACAAGCTCAGAGAAATCTCAGCACCGTAACCGTGAGATTGCGATGCAGGTGCTGAAAACGCGGCTATATGATCTGGAGCGGCAGCGGATTGACAGCGAACGCTCGGCTGATCGTGCCAGTCAGGTGGGCTCGGGTGATCGATCTGAACGCATCCGGACCTATAATTTTCCGCAGGGTCGGATGACGGATCACCGCATTAACATGACACTTTACAAGCTGGATCAGGTCATGCAGGGCGATCTGGACGAGGTGATCGACGCGCTGACCGCCGATGATCAGGCGCGGCTTTTGGCGGAGATGGCGCAATGATCGGGGCCCTCACAGCAGCGCAGGCCATGGTCGCTGCAACTGCGCGTCTGCGGGCCGCAGGTGTGCCTGATCCGGCGCGTGACGCGCGTGTATTGCTGGCTCATGCCGCGCGGATCGAGGCCAGCCGTGTCACGCTGATCGCGCCCGAAGAGTTGTCGCCCGAGATTGCCGAACGATATGATCAGCTGATTGCCTTGCGCGCCATACGTATACCGGTCTCGCACTTGCTGGGTGAACGCGAATTCTATGGCCGCCGGTTCCGTGTCAGCCGCGATGTGCTGGACCCTCGCCCCGAAACCGAAATATTGATCGAAGCCGCGCTGAGCGAGCCGTTCGATCATCTGCTGGATCTGGGCGTCGGGTCCGGCTGCATTCTGATCACCCTGTTGGCCGAGCGGACCAGCGCCTCGGGTGTGGGTACGGACCTCAGCGAAGCGGCCTGTCTGCAAGCCAGTGCCAACGCGGTTCAGCATCAGGTGCAAAGTCGTGCAGAGATTCTGCAATCTGACTGGTTTGGAAACATTGATGGGCAATATGACCTAATTGTTTCAAACCCGCCCTATATTTCTTTGTCCGAGATGGAGGAATTGTCCCCCGAAGTGCGCGAACACGAACCGCGCATGGCGCTGACGGATGAAGGCGACGGGCTGGGCGCGTATCGTCGTATTGCCGCCGGGGTTCCTGATTTCCTGATGCCCGGTGGTCGTTTACTGGTCGAAATCGGGCCAACGCAGGGACCGGATGTAGCGGCACTTTTTCAGGCAGCCGGTTTGGCACATACGCGGATTATCCCGGATTTGGATGGCCGGGATCGTGTTGTGTTTGCCAGAATGCCGCAGTGATGGCCTGTTCTGAGGCTGAAATGCGCCGATTGATGTAAAAAAGCTGCGATATTTTGGACAAACCCCTTGTCTGCACGCGCAGGACATGTTTACTCAGGATTAGTCGGAGAGGTTGACGCTGCTACAGCGGGCCCCTGACGCCAAGCCCAAAAAAGTCGACATCGCGTCACAGCAAAAGCTTTTGAGCAGTGCAGGACGCGAGGTGATCGGCAGCGAACGACAAGGCTGACTAAAGTAGATGAGATCTTCCAAATCCCGCTCGCGGGCCAAGAACAACCGCAATCGTCCCTCCGGCGGCAACGTCGTAAACCGGGTTTTTGACAGCTCGGGTCCCGAAGGCAAAGTGCGTGGCACGCCACAGCAGATCATTGACAAATACAATCAGCTGGCGCGCGATGCCCAGCTGTCGAATGACCGTGTGGCCGCCGAAAACTTTCAGCAGCATGCCGAACATTACCTTCGCTTGCTCAGTGATGCGCAGCGTGAAATGGACGCGCGCCGCGAAGAGCAGGAGCGCCAGAACCGCGAACGCCAGGCCGAGCGTGACCGTGAACGGGCCGAGCGTCAGGAACGCGATGCCGCACGCCAGGCTGATCCGGCCGAGGTCCCTCAACCCGATGTGATGGATTTCCCGCCCGGAACCGCGACCCCTGAATCTGGCTTGGTCGAGACACCCGAAAGCAAAGGGGCCGAGGCCGAAACGCCCGAGAAAAAGGAAAAGCCTGCGCGCCGTCCGCGTGCACGTAAACCCAAGGCTGCACCCGCATCTGCCGAAGAGACACCTGGTGGTGACGGTGATGCGCCGGAAGCGGCTGAGTAGCAACAGTCGCGGCGAAACGATAATAGATATGAAAAGCCCCGTGGTTTCTGACCCGGGGCTTTTTCTGTTCAGCCTTTTTGAATGTTTCTTGCCAGCGCGCAGAACGCCTCAAGCGGGATTTGTTCAGCGCGGTCGGTGGGTTTGATGCCTGCAGCCAGCAGGCGATCTTCGATATCAGGTGCCACGCCTTTCAGTGAGGCGCGCAGCATTTTGCGGCGTTGGTTGAAGGCAGCGGCAACGACACGCGACAGGGTTGCGGCATCCGCCGGGTAGCGCGGCTTGGTCAGGGCCGTCAGGTGAACCACAGCGCTGGAAACCTTGGGCGGCGGAGTAAACGCCCCGGGTGGCAAGGACATGGCGATGCGTACCTCGGCCCGCCATTGGGCAAGGATGGCAAGGCGGCCATAGGCCTTGCCACCGGGTTGCGCCACGATGCGCTCGGCCACTTCGCGCTGAAACATCAGGGTCAGGCTTTGCCAGAACGGTGGCCATTCGGGTGGGGTCAACCAGCGCACCAAAAGTTCAGTCCCGACATTATAGGGCAGGTTCGCCGCGATACGGATCGGGGGTGTCAGATATGCCAGCGGATCGATTTCAAGCGCGTCGCCATTGATCACCTGCAGCCGGTCAGGATAGGCGGCGGCGATCTCGTTCAAGGCAGCGATACAGCGCGTGTCTTTTTCGACCGCCACAACCTTGCGCGCGCCTTCGGATAACAACCCACGCGTCAGACCACCGGGGCCGGGGCCGATTTCCAAAACATCGCAGGTGGTTAGATCTCCGGCCTGTCGCGCGATCTTGGCGGTCAGGTTCAGATCCAGCAAAAAGTTCTGGCCCAGCGACTTGCGCGCTGAAAGCTGGTGTGCCGCGATGACCTCACGCAGAGGAGGGAGGGTGTCGATTGCGCTCATGATCCGATTACCGTGGCGCGGAAAGAGGGCAGTGCGCCAGAGATTTATTGCCTCCGGCGGGGATTTTTTCAGCCAGGTGAAGGTTCACGAGCTCTGTGCCATCTTTTGCGCAAGTTTCAGGGCCTCGATCAGGCTTGTGGGGGTGGCGATGCCTTTGCCCGCGATATCCAAGGCAGTGCCGTGGTCGGGTGAGGTTCGGATGAAGGGCAGGCCCAGCGTAACGTTCACGCCACGGTCGAAATCCAGTGTCTTAATCGGGATCAGCGCCTGATCGTGGTACATGGCAATTGCCGCGTCATAGCGGGCGCGCGCGGCGGCGTGAAACATGGTATCTGCGGGGTGCGGGCCGGTCACAGTGTACGTATCGTCGGAAATCGCGGCGATCAAGGGCGCGATCCAGTCCAGCTCTTCTTGACCCATTTTCCCGCCTTCGCCGGCGTGGGGGTTCAGACCTGCTACTGCGATGCGAGGGGTTGTGACTCCGAACTGTTGGCGCAGACCATCGGCGGTGATGGTGATGGTTTCGCGCAGCAACTCTGGTGTCAGGGCCGCTGGCACGTCGGACAAGGCGATGTGGATCGTGGCCGGGACCACGCGCAGTTGGTCGCTGGCCAGCATCATCACCACGCGGTCACGACCGGCCAGGGCGGCCAGAAACTCGGTATGGCCGGGATAAGCAAATCCAGCCCCGTCGATCAGAGCCTTTTTATGGATCGGTGCCGTACACAGAGCTGAGGCCGCGCCGGATTGAACCAGCGAGACGCCTCGCTCAATGGAGGCTATGACAGAAGGTGCGTTGGCAGGTTCCGGTTGCCCTGGGACATTAGGGGCCGGAAACCCCATCTGCAGCACGGGCAGGGCGGTGGCGCAGATCTCCTGCGCCTGGGCCGGTGAAGTGACATGTGCGACGGGCGTGCCCTGCGGCAGGTGGCTTGCATCCCCGATATAGAGGAACGGACAGCTGTCGCGCAGGTTAGACCACGCTTTGGCGGCGATTTCCGGGCCTATTCCGGCTGGGTCTCCGCAGCTTAGCGCGATGGGCGGGGTCATTGTTCGACGATGGTGGCGTCGGCCCGAAGCTGTTCAACGAGGCTTTCGGCAAAGGCTTGCAAACGCTGTTGTGTCAGCGCGTTGGCCACATCTGCGCGCGATGTCTCTTCTCCCCGATCCACGGTGCGTGTGCACAGCATCAGGAACACAAGTGTCTGACCATTGTTGCGCGTCAGCGATGTGGAGACCTCGTTCAGGTCAAGCTTGGCAAGCTCCAGCGCGATATCGCGGGGAATCTCGGATGGGCTGGCATCGACACGATCCAGAACTTCGGGTGGTTGATCCTTGGCGATCCCGTAGAGATCGTCACAGGTGTCGACCTCTTCTTTCAGCTTGGCGGCCCGGGCCAGTGTGTCGGCGCTACGTCCGCCCGCCATGTAATATGCGGCGTAGTCAATCTTGGAGTAGCGGGGCGCGCCGGTGGAAACTTCGCGCAGACCTCGCATCTGAAACAGGGCGATTGCGTTGGGCAGCGAGATCGGTTGCGTTATGTCCCCGTTCTTGAGGCCCAGAATTACCGGCTGCAGTGCCGGAGGCAGGTTGGTGAGGTTCAGCCAGTCCAGTCGGCCGCCATTGTCGCGGGTGCCCGCAGCCGAGTATTGAGTAGCGGCTGCAGAAAACGCGTCGAGCCCCTGAACCTGGGCAATCTCCTGTGCCAGAAGATCGGCCTGAGCAACGGTTTGCTGGTTCACTGGGATGATGATCTCGGACAAAAGCACCTGAAGACCTCCGCCGCCGCTCTGGCCAAGGGCGCGGTTGATCTCGTCGTCGGACGGGCGGGCCTGTGACAGAAAACGGGCGCTGACGTAGTCGCGCCAAGACATTTGGTTGGACACGAAATCCCGCACGGTTTCCCGATCCACGCCTTGTTCAGCAAGCAATTGAAAGAACTGGTCGGTCGACAATTGACCGCGGGCGGCGAATTCGTCGATGCCCACCTGAATGTCTTCGGGAGCTGCCTCGATTCCGGCTTCGCGCATGGCCTGTTTGCGCAGGCGGTCTTCGATCAGCGCATCGCGCACCTCAGATTCGGTGGCACCGGGCGCCCCCAATACGGTCAGAAATTGTTGCCGTTGGTCCAGCTCATACCAGGTGATGATGTCCTGATTGACCTTGATCGCTGGCGAAAACAGGCTTTGCGCGCTGACCTGTGGACTTGCCACAGCCAGTATTACTGCAGCCAGGGCCGGGGCGACGGGATTAAGCCAACTGGCACGAACGAAACTGGAGAAACCTGAAATCAACTGCATCTTCTCTTGTACTGTTTGCCGCCACTTTCGACAGAGTATCCTGTCAAGGCAACGGTAAACCCGAATTCTGTCGAAGGCTCAATACTTGATGATGATGTAAAGCGCCTGCTGACGTTCATGTTAACTTGCACGCATTCATTCTGATACGTGACGCCCAACCCGTAGCGGATCGGCTCGGACTCACTGAGATCATACCGTGCGGTGGCCCATGTAAACCAATTTTGATCCACAGTATAGCGTCCGACCAGGCGGGTTTCGGAAATCTCGTCATCCACGTTTTCAGCTGGATCCGGTTCTTGCCAAACATAGCTGCCTGAAATTCCCACGATCGGTTTCTGCCAGGCCGCACGTAGCTCGGCCTTGGCAAAACTGAAATCGCCGTTCAGCAAACCACGCCCGGCCAGCGACCATCCATTGTCCGTTTGAAGCTGACCCGCAATCAACAAATCCGAGGCTGTACCCTGCAAGCCGGATGTCAGGTTGAAATCGGAATCGGCGTCTGCACGGAACACCTGGCCAATTGTCGCCAGCGCCCGCCATCCCTTTGGCCCAAAGCGCGACCAGTTGACGCCAACCACACCCGTCACACCGTCTTCGCGACGATCCGGCGCGGGAAAGCGCGATAGGGCCAAAAGGTTGCCTTGGTCGAATTCCTGAAAGGTGCTTTCGTCATTTGGGACATCCGTGTCCGTCACATGGGTCCAACCGACCTGCGCAATCGGCTCAAGTATCTGCGTTGCCCCGGATGCTTCGCGTCGCCGCACGGGATATCGCAGCGTCAGCGCCGCGCGCGGCGTGGATCGGGTAACTTGATCCGGGAATGCGCTGTCATGGCGGATGTTGAACGTGTCGATAGATGCGCCTACGCGGGCGTCGGCCCTCAGGCCGGACGCAAAGGTCCAGCTGCGCAGCCATTCCGCATCGAATGTTGCCCGCGCAATATCCCTGCCGACGACATCAGCGTCGCTGGTACGTTCATGTGCATGGGCAATAAAACCCAACCGCACCTCTCCTCCCACGGCCTGTGGGAACAGACGCTTCTGGTAGTAGAGGTCGAATACACGCGACGGTATTTCATCCTGATTTTCGCTGTCACGCAAGGTTTTGTAGTGAATAAAGCTGGTGCGAAAGGCCGTGTCACGTTTGATCCGTTCCAGCGCGGCCTCGCTGCGCAGTCGGTCAAAATCGGGCAAGCCGTAATCGGCCAGATAGGCGTCGTCGGAGGTCGTCTTGATGTCAAAGGTGAACCGGTAGCCGTCGTTGAGGTTGAAAAAACCATCGGCAAAGAAATACCCGCGATCCTCGCCTTCTTCCAAATCATCCCTGGTGTACGCGCCCTGCAGCTGAATGCGGCCGCGTTTGAACGCCTGCCGGTACCGTGCGCCCAGGGTCCTCGTTTTCGCCGATAGATAAGGGGTAAGCGTCAGGTCCTTGTGATCACCCAGCTTTATGAAATAGGGCACCCTTACACCGGTCCCAAGCTGCGACGTGGTGCGAACGGATGGCACCAGAAACCCGGTTGCCCGATCCAAGGTCGGATCCGGCAGGCGCAGGTATGGAAAGTAAAAGACAGGCACGTCCAGAACACGAAACTGCGCCCCTTCGAAGTAAAGCTGACGCTCCAGTTGATCATGCGTGACCTTGCGGGCGCGAATCTGCCAGATAGGTGGCTTGCCATTGGCGCAGACATGACACGACGTCGCCGATACCTTGCTGAACTGTGTGTACCGGCCCGCCGCGCGGGTGGCCTGTACTGATCCGATCTGGAGCTGTTGGTCAAAGACCATACGCGCGCCGATCAGCAGCCCGTTCTGGATGCCGTCATCCAGTTCAGCCGAATCTGCCAGAATCGTTGTCGCGCCGCCCTGATCAATCCGGATTGGCCCTTCCAGCGTCAAAGCACCGGTATCCCTGTCATAGGTTATCCGGTCAGCTGTTATCTTTATATCGCCCTGAAATGCCTCGACATTGCCCTCGGCGACAAGGACACGTTCGGGTGTGATAAACACCTGATCCGCCACCAGCAACGCAGGCAGATCCTCTTGATCGGCGGTCTGTGCGGGGGCCGCTGCAGGCTGATTCTGGGCCACGACACCGACTGGCATGGCCAGTGCCACTGAGCTGGATAACAGCAGGAAGGCGAGTTTCCGCATCAGCCGTCCTCCGCATGCAGCAACAGGCCAAGAGATAGAAGTATGGCTGCGAAGGGTGGGGCCCAGGCCGCGACTAAGATTGGCAATTGACCGTTTTCTCCCAGAATTTGGGCAAAGTTACGCACGAAATAGATGAGAAATCCCAAAAGTACGGCCGTCAGGACGGCGATACCTGTACCCCCGAACCGGACATGGCGCATGGTGAAGGCGGCACCGATCATGACCATGGCCACAAGAAAGAAGGGCCGTGCCAGCTGCACCTGCAACCAGACCTCATACTGTTTGGTTGAAAACCCGGCCTCGCGCAGATCGCGGATCAACTGCGGCAGGTCATACACAGATACCGAGTCCTGCTGACCCAGCGTGTCGATAATACGTTGACGCGTCAGGGTTGTCGGAACTTCCAATTGCTGGTGCTCCGAGGCGTTGGCCTCGGGGTTCACGTTCTCTTCCAGCGGCCAGATCTTTGCGTTGTACAGAATCCAGTTCCCATCTGTAAGCGCTGCGCGACTGGCCAGGATTTGCTGCGTCGGGGTCCCATCCTGAGCAAACGTAATGATTGTTACGCCATACAATTCCAACATCTCGTCATTTGACGTGCCACGCGCATGGATAACCGATTGCCCGTTGGCTGAACCTTGCCGTAGCCAAAGACCTTCTCTGGTGATCGACAGGGTCGAACTGCCGTTGTTTTTGTAACTGTCCGATAGGCGTTTGTATTCTTCGGACGTCGCGGCAGCGATGGGGTTCAGCAAGACAACTGCCAGCGTTCCAATCATCACTGCCAGCGTCACAGGTGCCAGCAGCGACCGGATGCCAGAGCGCCCGATGGATCGCGTGACCACCAGTTCTGAACTGCGCGCCAGACCGACGAACAGAGCAATCGTGGACAGGATCACCAATAGGGGCAACATCTCGCTGATGGCCGCTGGGGTGTTGAGCAGGGTCAGATGAACAACCCGACCAAAGGATAGCCCGACCGAGTCAAAGCGGCGCGACTGTTCGATCAGATCAATCAGAATCAGCAGGGTCAAAAAGATGCCGCCGATGACCAGAAAGCTCTGGAGGAACCGGCGGGCAAAGTATCGGTCGAGGATCACGGATGCGTCCTCGCAATAACACATCGGCGAAAACAGATTGGGGTTTGGCCAGAATCACTGTGGCCTGCGCGCATGCGCAACGGCGTATGCCTGCCCTGTCTCGCCAACTCGTTCTCCCCCGATCCTGCCGGAATTTTTTCGGCACTCTACTGCAATTAGCGGGCGGGGAAAACTGCTATCTGGTCAACCCGCGCAGCGCGGGCTAGGTCTTGGGGAACAGTTTTTGAGGAGTTTGCAATGAGCAGTCTTGTACCGATCGAATTTCAGGCCTTTGACATGGACGCCATGGCGCTGGCCGAAGGGCGCGTGGTCATCATCCTTACGTCCGAAGGTAAGATGAGCCCCGCCGTGCGTCGCGCAAATCGTCTGACCCGCGGTGCCGTGGCGCGGCTGGTGGAAAGCGAACGCTTTGCAAAAGTGAAATCGGGTAACGTGATCTCGCTGGCGTGGCCTGCCGGTATGGCGGCTGAAGCGCTGGATATCCTGATCCTGCCACGCCGTCCCGATCACGATGAGGCACGCAAAGCCGGGGCTGCGCTGGCCAAGCTGGCCGGGGGCAAGCCTATGCTGGTGATGGCTGGCAATCAGGTCCGCTCTGATGAACTGGCCCTGGGCATCGCGTTGCGCAGCTATGATTTTGTTGCGCACAAGACCAAAGAATCGGATGCGGCCGGAACAATCACTATCAGCCACCAGAAAGCTGACGAGGTTGCAGCTGATTTCGCGCCGAAATATGCCGTCGCCGATGGCGTGAGAATGACCCGCGATCTGACCAACGAACCTGCCAACGTCTTGACCACTACGGAATTTGCTGACCGTCTGGCCGAGATGCAAGAATTGGGGCTCGAGGTTGAAGTATTGGAAGAGGGCAAGCTGGCCGAACTGGGCATGCGCACGCTGCTGAGCGTCGGGCAGGGCTCGGTCAGCCCTTCCAAGGTGGTGGTGATGCAATGGAACGGCGGCGACAAGGATGACGCGCCGCTGGCTCTGGTTGGTAAGGGGGTTGTGTTTGATACTGGGGGTATCTCGCTCAAGCCTGCTGGCGGCATGGAAGACATGACCATGGATATGGGCGGCGCAGGCGTGGTCGCGGGCACGATGCGCGCCCTGGCCAAACGCAAGGCTAAGGCCAACGTCGTTGGCCTGGTTGGTCTGGTCGAGAACATGCCCTCGGGCAACGCGACCCGACCGGGCGATGTGGTGACCTCAATGAAGGGAGACACGGTCGAGATCATAAACACCGATGCCGAAGGTCGATTGGTTCTGTGCGACGTGATGTGGTACACGCAAGAGCGGTTCAAACCAGTAGGCATGATCGATCTGGCGACCCTGACCGGAGCGGTCATTATCGGGCTGGGCCATGAAAATGCCGGTGTGTTTTCGAACAATGACACCTTTTGCGATGCGTTCCTGAAATCCGCCAAGGCCGAGGATGAAGGCGCGTGGCGGCTGCCGCTGGGCGAAGCTTACGACAAACAGCTGAAATCGCGCATTGCTGATATGAAGAACGTGGGCGGACGGCCAGCGGGCTCGATCACCGCCGCGCAGTTCCTGCAACGATTCGTTAAAGAGGAAACGCCGTGGATTCATCTGGATATCGCGGGTGTCGCTTCGGTGTCTTCGGAAACTTCATATGCGCCCAAAGGGGCCACCGGCTGGGGCGTACGCGCGTTGAACCGTCTGGTGCAGGACAATTTCGAGTAAGCAGATGGGGGCCGTCTATTTCTATCACCTGACCCGTCAGCCGTTAGAGCAGACCCTGCCGGTTTTGCTGGACAAGGCGCGGAAGGCCGGGTGGGAGATCGCCGTGCGAGGCACAGATCCCGCACGGATGGACTGGCTGGACGAAAAACTGTGGCTGAGCCCCGAGGACGGGTTCCTGCCGCATGGCCGAGCAGGCGGGCCGCATGATGCGGCCCAGCCGATCCTGCTGACGACCGAGGCGCATTCCGCCAATGATCCGGCCTGTGTCATGGGTGTGGATGGTGCTGCGATCGACCCTGACGAGGTGGCAGCGCTGGAACGGGTGTGTATCTTGTTTGACGGCAATGACAGCGAGGCTGTTCAATATGCGCGAGGGCAGTGGAAAACGCTGACCGACGCAGGATGCACAGCGCAATATTGGTCCGAGGAATCGGGCCGTTGGGAAAAGAAGGCCGAGGCATAGGCCCAGGACCTTCAAAGACACTACCGGGAGAGCGACAGATGGAGATGAAGCCTTTGGGCCGCACGGGCATCATGGTGACGGATCTGTGCCTTGGCACGATGACCTTTGGCACCCAGACATCAGAGATGGACGCGCACCAGCAGATGGATATGGCGCTGGAGGCCGGGATCAACTTTGTCGACGCTGCCGAGATGTATCCGGTGAACCCGATCTCTAAGGAAACTGTCGGGCGGACCGAAGAAATTTTAGGCAACTGGAATGCTGCCAACCCAGCGCGCCGGGGCGATTACATTCTGGCCACCAAGCATTCGGGCGCGGGATTTGCCCATGCTCGTGACGGCGCGCCGATTTCGGCGCAGACGATCCCTGTGGCCATCGAGGGATCGTTGCGGCGACTGCAGACGGACTGCATCGACCTGTATCAATTCCACTGGCCAAACCGGGGCAGTTACATGTTCCGGCAGAACTGGAACTATGCGCCGTCCGGCCACAACACGAGTGACGTGCTGGACAATATGCAAGAGTGCCTGAGCGCGCTGCAGCAACAGGTCGACAAAGGCAACATTCGCACCTTTGGTCTGTCCAACGAGAGCGCCTGGGGCACTGCGCAATGGCTACGGATAGCCGAGCAGATGGGCGCGGCGCGGGTGGCCTCGGTGCAGAACGAATATTCACTGATGTGTCGCCATTTCGATACGGATATGGCCGAATTGAGTGTGCATGAGGATGTTGGGCTGATGGCTTTTTCGCCTCTGGCCTCCGGGTTGTTGACCGGCAAGTATCAGGGAGGTGCAGTGCCCGAGGGATCGCGGATGTCACTGGTGCCCGAGATGGGCGGCAGACATCGCAGCAGGGCTTTTGAGGCAGTGGCGGCCTATCTGGAGGTTGCTGACAAGCACGGGCTGGACCCTGTTCATATGGCGCTGGCCTGGTGCCGGGCCCGACCGTTCATGATGTCGGCTATTTTTGGTGCCACAACCGTGGCGCAGCTTGCCCATATTCTTGAGGGTAAGGACTTGCAGCTGTCCGATGAGGTTTTCAGCGCGATCAGTGAAGCGCACCGCGCGCATCCGATGCCGTTTTAGGGGGCTCTGCCCCCGTCTCCGCTCGCGGAGTCTCCCCCGGGATATTTTTGGCCAGATGAAGCGGATCCGGTCAGTGATGGGTAGGTAGCGTGCGGTCCTGGCGCAGGTCGCGGGCAGAAAGTCCATGTGCTGTGCGGAAGGCGCGTGCAAAGCTGGATTGTGATCCGAACCCTGTGGCCAGGGCCACATCCATCAGAGAAATGTCGGTGTCGGTGACCAGCCGTCGGGCCTCGGCCAGACGCAGTTGCAAATAGTGATCCTGCGGCGTGGTATTCAGGCGAAGGCGGAATTGCTGCTGTAGGGTGCGCGGGCTGGTGCCCAATGTGTCGGCGATATCGGCAAGCGGCAGCGGGTCATCCAGTGAGGATTGCATCAGCGTGTTTGCCTTGGCAGTCAAGGCGGTGTGACGATGCGGGACGCCCGTGCGGCTTTGTGGTTTTGTGGGTTCCGGGGCGCCGTCGTACAGGAACAAGCCCGAAACACGGGCAGCGAACCCTGCGCCGTGGCGCGCGGCAATGATGTGTAGCATCATCTCAACCGCTGGGATCGCGCCTCCGGATGTCAGGCGGTTTTCTGAGACGGTGAATCGGTCGGGGCGCACATCGACATCGGGAAAGCGGGTGGCGAAATTGTCGAGGTCTTCCCAATGGGTAGTTGCGGCGTGACCGTTCAGAAGCCCGGCCTCGGCCAGCAGCCAGGGACCACCATCAATGCCAGCCATTGTTGCACCGGTACCGGCAATGCGGCGCAAGCCCGCCAGAAGGCTGGGCGTGGCATGGCGGGCCAGTTGAAACCCGGCCACTACAATCATCAAATCGCAGCTCTGTAGGCGGGCCAGCGGGATGCCCGGTACAGTCAGAGCGCTGGTCAGCGATGCTGGATTTGCGGTGGCGGTGACGTAATCCCAATCAAAGGCCGGCCGATCCGCCAACCGATTGGCTGCGCGCATTGGATCAACGGCGGACGCAAAGCTAAGCGTGTTGCATTCGTCCAGCACAAGAACGGCCGTTTTCAGGGCGCGATGTTCGGGTTGCAGTATGTTTTTTGCGGATTTCATCAAGTTCGATTCGCATTCTGACAAGAGTTTCCCCAAAGCTGCGTCAGACTCGGGAGTGAAAGCAAATCGGAATCCGTGGAGAAGCCTGGGGAAAACTTGGGCGTAACCGGGTATATCTTGGGGAGAACATCATGCCGCTGGAAATGAACCGTGAGGTCTTTATCACCTGCGCCGTCACAGGCTCGGGCGGAACGCAGGATCGCAGCCCGCATGTGCCGCGCTCACCGCAGCAAATTGCCGACAGTGCGATCGCTGCGGCCAAGGCCGGGGCAGCGGTGGTGCACTGCCACGTGCGCGACCCCGAGACAGGTGCGCCATCGCGCGATCTGGCGCTGTATCGCGAAGTGACCGACCGTATTCGCGACGCCGAAGTCGATGCTGTGCTGAACCTGACAGCCGGGATGGGCGGCGACATGGTGTTTGGCAGCATTGAAAACCCGCTTCCCCTGGCTCAGGCGGGGACCGATTTGGTGGGCGCAAGCGAGCGGGTCGCGCATATCGCCGAATGCCTGCCTGAGATATGCACGCTGGACTGTGGCACGATGAATTTTGCCGAGGCGGACTATGTCATGACCAACACCCCCGGCGCGCTGCGGGCGATGGGGCAAATGATGACCGATCTGGGCGTGAAGCCCGAAATTGAGGCCTTTGACACCGGCCATCTGTGGTTCGCCAAGCAATTGGTGAAAGAGGGGATTCTGGAACCCAACGCCTTGGTCCAGCTTTGCATGGGTGTGCCGTGGGGCGCGCCGGACGATCTGAATACCTTCATGGCGATGGTGAACAACGTACCCGACGATTGGACATTCAGCGCGTTCTCGCTGGGCCGGAACGAGATGGCTTATGTGGCAGCGTCGGTTTTGGCGGGCGGCAACGTGCGGGTTGGTCTTGAAGACAACCTCTGGCTGGATAAAGGCGTGCTGGCCGAGAACTGGCAACTGGTCGAACGGGCAGGAAGCATTATTGAGAATATGGGCGCACGGGTGATTGGACCGGCAGAAGTGCGTGAGAAGCTGGGGCTGGTGAAGCGGGCGCCAATGGCGAAGTAGTGCATCGAGGAAATCGAGGTGACAAAACAATCGCTGAGGTTTAACGACGCGGCCATGACTGTATTGTTCTTCCTATCGTTTTTTGTCGCATCGATGCTTGCCGCGACCGCGTATCTGCAATCCGATTCCTCTTGGTGGACAGGGTTGACCGGGGCTTTGGTATTGATCGTTTTGGGTTTTCTAGGCGTTTTTCTGGTGCCTGAAATTGAGGTGACCGGATATACCTCTCCGGTTGTTTTCTTAGTGATCGGTGTTTGGTGGTGTGCGGGGATTATCGGACTCGGGAGCGCCTCGGCGCTTGTTTTGCGCCGTTTCCGAAGCGCGGGTCAGGTTGCTGGAATCGTCTTTCTGGGCGGTTGGATTCTGACATTCCTTTGGTTCCTGACCTGAGGATCAAAACGAATGGAAAAACGACATGTTAAAAACAGCTGCAATCATCGGCGGTGGCGTAATCGGCGGCGGATGGGCCGCGCGATTCCTGCTGAACGGGTGGGATGTTCGGGTGTTCGACCCGGACCCCGAGGCCGCGCGTAAGATTGGTGAGGTTCTGGACAATGCGCGCCGGTCGCTGCCAGGGCTGAGTGATATGCCTTTGCCGCCCGAGGGGGGCTTGAGTTTTCACGATGACATCTCGGACGCTGTGCACGGCGCGACCTGGATTCAAGAAAGCGTGCCGGAACGGCGGGACCTGAAGATTAAGGTTTACAAAGGCTTGCAAGAGGCCTGTTCGCCGGATGCGATCATCGGGTCTTCGACCAGCGGGTTCAAGCCCTCTGAGTTGCAAGAGGGCGCGCTGCGCCCGGAACAGATCGTGGTGACGCACCCGTTCAACCCGGTCTACCTGCTGCCGTTGATCGAACTGGTGCCAACTCCAGCCAACCCGCCCCAGCTGGTCGAGCGGGCCAAGGCCCTGTTGACCTCGGTCGGGTTCTTCCCGTTGCATGTGAAGAAAGAGATCGACGCGCATATTGCCGACCGGTTTCTGGAGGCCGTCTGGCGCGAGGCGCTGTGGCTGGTCAAGGACGGCGTCGCCACAACCGAAGAGATCGACGAGGCCATCCGCATGGGCTTTGGCATCCGCTGGGCGCAGATGGGTCTTTTTGAGACCTACCGCGTGGCAGGGGGCGAGGCCGGGATGCGGCATTTCATGGCGCAGTTTGGCCCGGCTTTGAAATGGCCATGGACCAAGCTGATGGATGTGCCAGAGTTCACCGATGAGTTGGTGGACATGATTGCGGATCAGTCGGACGCGCAATCGGGCATGCATTCGATCCGGGATCTGGAACGCATCCGAGACAACAACCTTGTGGGCATGATGCGCGCGCTCAAGGCGCGGGACTGGGGCGCAGGCGCCGTGCTGAACCAGCATGACGCGGCGCTGAAACCCGGGGCTTTGCCGACAATGGAGCAGGCCGATCTGAGCCAGCCTATTCTGACCGTTGCACGTGCGGTGCCGCTCGATTGGACCGACTATAACGGCCACATGAACGAGGCACGATATCTTGAGGCCTTCGCCGCTGCGACTGACAGGTTCATGGAAATCATGGGCTGTGACGCAGACTATATCGCTTCGGGCGGCAGCTATTTCACCGCGGAAAATCACATCCGTTACATCGACGAGGTGAAAGCAGGCGCGAAGATCGAAATCCGCACACAGATGCTGTTGGGGCAGGGCAAGAAATTGCACGTGTTCCACAGCATGTACGAGGGGGACAAGCTACTGGCCACCGGTGAGAGCTTTTTGCTGCATGTCAGTCTTGAGACGCGACGCCCCAGCGCACCTTCGGCAGACATCGAGGCCGCGATGGCTCGAATTGCAGAGGCGCAAGCAAACTTGCCCTATCCCCAAGGTGCCGGTGCGGCCATTCGGAAACCAGCATGAGCGCCCGCGTTCTGATCACGGCAGGCGCGTCGGGTGTTGGTCGTGCGATGGCCGAGGCGTTCGACGCGGCCGGGGCGCAGGTTTGGGTGGCGGATGTCGACCACGCCGCGCTGGCCAATTGTCCGGCGCATTGGAACCGATCCCAGGTCAACGTGGCGGACGAAGCAGCCGTAGCAGGCTTGTTTGCCGACATCGAAGCCGCGTGGGGCGGCTTGGACACGCTCTGCGCAAATGCAGGCGTTGCGGGGCCAACGGCTCTGATCGAAGACGTGGCGCTGGGGGATTGGCGTGCGTGTCTGTCGGTCAATCTGGAAGGAGCATTTTTATGCGCAAAACATGCCGCGCCGATCCTGAAACGCCAACGCAGCGGCGCGGTGGTGAT
This sequence comes from Ruegeria meonggei, assembly GCF_900172215.1. Lineage (GTDB taxonomy): Bacteria > Pseudomonadota > Alphaproteobacteria > Rhodobacterales > Rhodobacteraceae > Ruegeria > Ruegeria meonggei. Next base: position 195,279 of record NZ_FWFP01000001.1, on the reverse strand, counting down.
CACATCGTCAACAGCCGGGCAATACGGCTACCCGAACCGCGCGCCGTATGCGGCGGCTAAATGGGGCATGGTCGGGCTGGGCAAGACCCTCGCGATGGAACTGGGTCCACACGGCGTGCGCTGCAATGTCATCTGCCCCGGTGCGGTCGAAGGCCCTCGGATGGAAGGTGTTTTGGAACGCGAGGCGTCGGCCAAGGGCATGACCCGCGATCAGGTCTATGCGGGCTATGCCGCGGGTACCTCGATGGGGCGGTTTGTCGAAGGCCATGACATCGCAAACATGGCTGTGTTCCTTGCCTCGGATGCGGCAAGGCTGGTGTCGGGGCAGGTGATTGCTGTTGACGGGCACACGGTGAACCCCGACCCAAAAATTTAAGCGGCCTCAGCCCTGGTTTGGCCCACGGATTTGGCGGATAGTTTGGCGAACAGACTGCCAGTCTTTTGCCTGCCGCGTGTTTCCTGCGGCCTCGCATTCGCGCATTTTCTGAGCGGCTTCCGCCTCGGCCCGGTCACCATGAGCGGAATAAAGGGCCCGTGCATATTGAGCGGTTTGTATTGCGTCCATTCCAGTCGTCCTCCGTCTGTGATCGGAATACCCGAAGGTTCGCGCTGGATGACGATAGCACAGGATTTGTCTCGGCGCATCACCCGGTGCGGGAAATCGCCGCCCGCAAACGTTCGAGGTGGTTGGGAAAGTCGCGGGCAGTTACATCAGCTTCGCGCACTAACGTGTCAAAATGACGGGTAAAAGTTTCTATGCGATCGCGGTCACGAAAGGCCATGTAGTGGCTGCCAGCATAGAAAACACAAAGTAAGGGGCCAAAGATCGTAACAGGCGCAGAATACAGCCGTTTTGCGTCAAACAGATAGACGCGCATGCGAGGATACAACTGATCGGACAGCGACAGCAGGTGGTCGATCTGGTCCAGCCGGGTCTGCAGCTTTAGCCCCTCATAATACCCGGTGCCGTAAGCAAAGCTGTAAATCTCATATAGCGGCATGGCGATTTCATAATCGGATTGCGCGCTGCGCATCCATGTCAGGCGGTCGGCCGAGGCACCGATAGCCTGATCCGCTGTCCGCCCAAGATGCGGGGCGTATTCCCATTCCAGCACGGCGCGGGTTTTCAGCATGTCCGGTAAAGTCGCCGGAACGTAACGGATTTTATAGCCCGCGGCCTCTTGGTGCCATTCGAAAATGCGCTCATCCACCAACGCACGAGGGGCCTCTGTCACAGTCAGAGACCCTGCCAGCAATTCGGCGGCGCTTTCTGGCCGGTCCGAGAGGCTGAGCAACCAATCGGCAGACACGCCGAGCGCCGCAGCGCAGCTGCCAACCACATGCGCATTCGGCAAGCGCGCGCCTGCATCGGTCAGCAGTTGCGACACGGTCGAACGGTCCACGCCGATACGACGGGCCAGCGCGCTTTGGCTGATGTGCTGGTCCTCCATGGCCCGTGCAAGGCGCAGGCGAAACTGGGCCGCGCGGTCCCGTTTGTCGATTTTATTCTCCATGTGTTTTGAAATATCACAGATGATGAGTTTTGTTAATCATATTCAGAATTTTCAACAGATGCTGCGGCCCGTAATTTGAAAGACATAACAATAATATGGGTGACGGAATGGAAACACGGCGCAGATCAGTCGTGAAAGCTGTGGTGTGGAATGTCATGGGCCTGATGGTCATGACCCTGATTGGGGTGCTGGCCACCGGATCGGCTGCGATTGGTGGAACACTGGCTGTTGTGAACGCGGCCATCGGACTGACCCTCTACGTGATTTACGAACGCATTTGGGCCGGTATCACATGGGGTCGCAATGTCTGAGCGTGCGACACCAGAATGGGGCACCTTCGCTCTGATCCTAGCCTGCTATGGTGTGTGGTTGGCGGTTATCTTCTTTCTGCCGCTCTGGCTGGCTATTCCGGCGATGGGGGTCGTTGCGGCAATGCATTCGTCGCTTACGCATGAAGCCCTGCACGGGCATCCGTTCCGTGCGACATGGCTGAACGAGGCGCTAATGGCGCTGCCTCTGACCTTGTTTATCCCCTATGAACGGTTCCGGGACCTGCATCTGGCTCATCACCGGGATGCCACCTTGACCGATCCCTATGACGACCCGGAATCGAACTATCTGGACCCACAGGTCTGGGGCAGGCTAGGCGCGTGGCAAAAGTGGATGTTGGGTCTTAACAACACGTTGCTGGGGCGGATTGTACTGGGCCCGGCCATTGGACAGTTTCTGTTCCTGCGGGACGAGTTGCGCGGTGCCCGACGCGGAGATCGTGCAATCCTGCGGGCCTGGGCTTTGCACGTGCCGGGCGTCGCTGCTGTGTGTTGGATCGTTTCCATGTCCGCGATGCCAATATGGGCCTATGTATTGGCTGCTTATCTCGGATTGGGGTTGGTCAAAATCCGCACCTTTCTAGAGCACCGGGCGCATGATAAATCCCGTGCTCGGACGGTGATTGTCGAAGATCGCGGTCCGCTGGCTTTTTTGTTTTTAAACAACAACCTGCACGTCGTTCACCATATGAACCCCAGCGCACCGTGGTACAGGCTGCCAGCGCTGTACCGGCAGGGCAAGGATCGGTATCTGGCCAGCAATGAGGCCTATGTCTATCGCTCTTACGGTCAGATTTTCCGCGCCTATTTCTGGCGCGCCAAGGACCCGGTGGTGCATCCACTCTGGCCAAAGGGTTGATTTAGCCACACAAAGGGCGGCATGAGTTTATGGATTCCCGTCACCCTAGCTGCCGCCGCATTTCAAACCGTGCGGTTCATGCTGCAAAAATCGCTCAGCTCGGTAAAGCTGAGCGCGGCAGGTGCTACTTTTGCGCGCTTTGCCTATTCGATGCCACTGGCGGTTCTTGGGCTTGGGGTCGCGGTGCAGATGAACGGGTTCAGCCTGCCGCCTCTGACAGGGTTGTTTTGGCTTTATGCAATCATTGGCGGCAGTTCCCAGATTTTGGCGACGATCTGCGTGGTCGCCCTGTTTAAACAGCGCAACTTTGCCGTCGGGATCACCTTTAAGAAAACCGAAGTGATTCAGACCGCCATCGTAGGCTTTCTGGTTCTGGGGGATCAGGTGTCGTCTGGCGCGTTGGTGGCGATCTTTCTGGGGTTGACTGCCGTGCTGCTGCTGTCCAAATCCCCCGGAGGCGACGGTGTCTGGTGGCAACACCTGACCAATCCTGCCTCGCGTCTTGGGCTGGGCTCGGGGGTGCTGTTCGCGTTTTCCTCGGTCAGCTATCGTGGCGCCACGTTGGAGCTGGGTGATATCGACGCCTGGTTCCGCGCCTTGGTCACACTGGCCGTGGTGGTGTCGTTCCAATTTCTGAGCATGGGGATTTGGTTGCTGTGGCGCGACCGGGTCGAGCTGCGCGCGGTGTGGGACACACGCAAAACCGGCATCTTTGTAGGGCTGACCAGCCTGTGCGGATCATTCTGCTGGTTCTTGGCCTTCACTTTACAGAACGCGGCTTATGTCAAGGCGTTGGGGCAGGTCGAGCTGATCTTCAGCCTGTTCGCCTCAATCTTGTTTTTCCGCGAAACCATCACCCGGCGAGAGATCGCCGGGATGGCATTGCTTGGCACTTCGATACTGGCGTTGGTGCTGTCGATTTAGCCGGTGCGGCGTTCATCAAAGCTGAGTGCAATAAAGCTGGGCAGGTGATCACCCATGCCCACAACCGCAGGGCCACGGTCTTCTCTGCGTCCTCGGCCTCTGGGCTCTTTGTCTTTGGTGCGGTCGCTTCTTTTACTGTCGGTCTTCTTGCCTTCAGTCGTCTTCGCTTCCACAGGTTTAGGCTTTTTCTCGGGCTTCGGCGCTTCGGCCTTGGGTTCATCCTTTAGTGGATTCTCCAGACGCGGAATTTCCTTCTGGATCAGCTTTTCAATCGCATCCAGTGCCTTTTCATCGCGACCCGAACAGATCGTAATGGCCTTACCCTCGCGTCCTGCGCGACCGGTGCGGCCGATACGATGGACGTAATCTTCGGGGTGTCCGGGGACGTCGAAATTAATCACATGGCTGACCGACGGCACATCCAATCCGCGCGCGGCCACATCCGAGGCCACCAGCAGGCGCAGCGACCCGTCGCGGAATCCATCCAGCGTCTTCGTGCGCTGCGATTGATCCAGATCGCCATGGATGGCAGCGGCATCATAGCCATATTTCTTAAGTGATTTCGCGCAAATATCTACATCCGTCTTTCGGTTGCAGAAGATGATTGCGTTGGTGCATTTTTCACCCTCAGAATCTATCAGCGCGCGAAGTACATTACGTTTCTGGCTCGCCTCGCGGTCGCGACGGCCACCTTTGAACATGATGACGCCTTGTTCGATGGTCTCGGACGCCGTTGCCTGCCGGGCAACTTCAACCCGGGCAGGGGCAGATAGGAACGTGTCGGTGATCCGTTCAATCTCGGACGCCATGGTGGCCGAGAAAAACAGGGTCTGGCGGGTAAAGGGCGTCAGCGAAAAGATGCGCTCGATATCAGGGATGAATCCCATATCCAACATCCGGTCGGCTTCGTCCACCACCATGATCTGTACACCGGTCAGCAGCAGCTTGCCCCGCTCGAAATGGTCCAGCAAACGGCCCGGAGTAGCGATCAGCACGTCGACGCCCCGGTCGATCAGTGCATCCTGTTCCTTGAAACTGACGCCACCAATCAGCAGTGCTTTGGTCAGTTTCAAGTGCTTGGAATAGGTGTCGAAGTTTTCGGCCACCTGTGCGGCCAGCTCTCGCGTCGGGCACAGCACCAAAGAGCGCGGCATCCGCGCACGAGCGCGGCCACGGGCCAGCATGGTGATCATGGGCAGCGTGAAGCTGGCGGTCTTGCCAGTGCCTGTCTGGGCGATTCCCAGTACATCACGACCTTCCAGCGCAGGTGGAATCGCGCCTTCCTGGATCGGGGTCGGAGTTTCGTATCCGGCTTCCTCAATGGCTTTGAGGACCTTCGGGTTCAGGTTCAGTTCAGTAAATTTTGTCATGTATGTCCGGTTCATGCGGACACTAGACCTGGCCCGCGCGTCAGAGGTGTGCCGGGCCCGGATGGCCATACGCAGAATTGCGCATTTTCAGCTTGGAGCGGGACATAACAAAATCGTAGGGCAGGGTCAAATGAAGAGCCTTTAATACTACCCGCCGAATTCACGGTGCAGATTTTACGCAACAATTCATACACTTCCGGGGAAGTGTTTCCCGAGCTTTTGATCCAGACTCAGGGGGCGGTGCTGGATCAGGCCACGCTGTTCAAGTCGTGCGCGTACCGCTGGGTCTGCGCCACTGATTTCGTCGAAAAAGACGCGTAGGCCGGACATGCCTTCTTCGGCCTCAATCCAGCTGAGAAGTTCGTTCTTGTTCATCCCACCCTGGTCGCGGGGCACGTTGGGGGACATGCCGGGCTGGTAAGAGCCGCACTCCATCCGGAAACGGTAATGCGCCAGAAAGTGGTCCCAATCAGGCGCATGCCGATGGCAGAGATCAACCTCAGTCAACTCGGTTCTGGTGGGCAGAATCTCTCCGTTTTGGAACAGGTTATGAATGCGAAAGTTGATCTGGGGCAGCCCTGTACGCGCAAATAACTTGCCTTGCACGTGGCTGAAGAACCCGCCCAGAACAAAAGCGCCGTAATTGGGGTATAGCGACTGCACAATGTCTTCGCGATCCGGGCTTTTGGGGATGTAGGCCTTGTAAAGATCATCGACATTGGCAATCGCTTCGATTGGTCGGATACGCACGCCTGGGATGTCTTCGGAGACGTCGGACAACACCTCGGCAATCGGACGTTCTGACCACAAGAACTCGTCCACGTCGATATGAGCCAGCCAGTCGGTATCCGCCTTGCGGTACGTGAAACTGGCATTGGCCGTCTGACGGATCTGGTGTTTGTCGGGGCGTTCGCGCTGACGGTAGGCCCAAAACCCAGCGTCGCAATTGCGCACTTCGATCTTGGGGTGACGGTTGAGCGCGTTGAACGCCTTTGGGTTGGGCTCGTCCAGATAAAGGTACATCTGGTCGACCCCAAGATCGAGGTGATAGGCCGCAAACCGCAGGATGTCCGAGGCCGCCCCCCTGACGGTCGAGACGATGCCCCAGCGCGTCATTTCCGCGCCTTTCGCCGTGTTGCGCGCAGGTTTGCGATCAGCTGGGCGTTCAGGAAGCTCAGGTGGGAAAGGCCGACAAATTCGCGTGCGATTTGGCTTCGTTTACGGGTCCATGAGGTGTTTGACGCACCCTCAATGGTCTGCGTAGCGCTAGCAGAAACAATCTGCTCCGAGAGCGGCAACAGATCCACATCCACCCCTGCTAAAGCCTCAGTCCCGAATTCGACCGGGTCACGCCTCAGCTCGAAACGCTCAGTCAAGGCGGCCAGACCGCCCGGGTAAGTGAGGTCGTCACTCATATGCGTGGTCAAGCCACCGTGTCACGACATCATTTCCTTGGTCGCCGTCAGTTTTAGATCCGGATAGTCGCGCACAACCCGGTCGATGTCCCACTGAAGGCGGGTCAGGTATACGATGTCGCCATCATGGTCGTTTGCGATGTGCTGTTTGTTGGCGTTGACGAATTTGTCGATCTCGGCCTTGTCGCCGCTGACCCAGCGGGCTGAGGTGAATTGCGACGCCTCAAACCGCACGGGCAGGCCGTATTCCATCTCAATCCGACTGGCGAGCACTTCGAATTGCAACTGGCCGACGACGCCGACGATAAATCCTGATCCGATCGACGGCTTGAACACTTTGGCGGCGCCTTCTTCGGCAAATTGCATCAAGGCCTTTTCCAGGTGTTTGGCCTTCATCGGATCGCCCGCGCGCACGGTCTGCAGCAGTTCCGGAGCGAACGAGGGGATGCCAGTCACGCGGATCGCTTCGCCTTCGGTCAGGGTGTCACCAATGCGCAGCTGCCCGTGGTTGGGAATGCCGATGATGTCGCCGGCCCATGCCTCTTCGGCCAGTTCCCGGTCCGAGGCCAGAAACAGCACTGGGTTTGAAATGGCCATCGGTTTTTTCGACCGTACATGGGTCAGTTTCATACCGCGCTTGAAATGGCCCGACGCCATGCGGACAAAGGCCACGCGGTCGCGGTGCTTTGGGTCCATATTTGCCTGAACCTTGAAGACAAAACCGGCGACTTTCTTCTCTTCGGGTGCAATCTGGCGTGGTTCTGCCGATTGTACCTGCGGTTGCGGGCCGTAGGCACCTATGCCTTCCATCAGTTCTTTCACGCCGAAGGAATTGATGGCTGAGCCGAACCAGATCGGAGTCATATGCCCCTCAAGCACCGCCTGCGGGTCAAGCTTCGGCAGCAATTCGCGCGCCATCTCAACCTCTTCCAGCAGCTTGTCCAACAAGTGCTCTGGCACGTGTTCGGCCAGCTTCGGGTCGTCCAGCCCGTTGATTTCGATGCTTTCCGCCACTTTGTTGCGGTCGGCGCGGTCCATCAGCTCCAACCGGTCGCGCAGCATGTCGTAACAGCCGATAAAGTCGCGACCGACACCAATTGGCCAGGCAGCGGGCGTCACATCGATGGCCAGCATCTCTTGAATTTCGTCGATGATCTCGAACGTGTCGCGGCTTTCGCGGTCCATCTTGTTACAGAAGGTCAGGATCGGCAAATCGCGCAGGCGGCAGACTTCGAACAGTTTCTGGGTCTGGCTTTCCACACCCTTTGCGCCGTCGATCACCATTACTGCCGCGTCCACGGCCGTCAGCGTGCGATAGGTGTCTTCGGAAAAATCGCTGTGGCCGGGCGTGTCCACGAGATTGAACCGGAACTGGTCATAGTCGAACGACATGGCCGAGGCCGAGACCGAAATGCCCCGGTCCTTTTCCATCTGCATAAAGTCCGACCGAGTGCGCCGTGCTTCACCCTTGGCACGAACCTGACCAGCCATCTGAATGGCGCCACCATACAGCAGGAACTTTTCGGTCAACGTCGTCTTACCCGCATCCGGGTGCGAGATAATGGCGAAAGTTCTGCGCCGGGCGATCTCGGGCGGCAATACGGGTTGGTTGGTGGCGGTATCTAGCATGAAGGCGCGTATAGGCGGGGAATCTTGCCGAAGCAAGACAAAGGGGCTGGTTCGAATCATGATCCCGTGGCAATAAGAACAAATAGTGAACAAATAATGGAGAAGATCAATGAATTTAAGAGAAATCGCTGATGAACTGGTCGCTGGATGCCGGGAAAACCGATCGAAAGAGAATTTGGAGAAGCTATACGCGGTAGATGCCGTCTCGGTCGAAGCACAGGACTTTATGGATATGGGTCGTGAGACCCGCGGCCGCGACGCCATTCGTGGAAAACACGAGTGGTGGGAAAGTGCGCATGAAGTGTCGGGCGCAAAGGTCAATGGTCCGTTCCCTCATGGCGATGACCGCTTTGCCGTAATTTTTGAAGTTCAGGGCAAAGTAAAAGAAAGCGGTGAGAGCTTTGATATGCGCGAAGTGGGTGTCTATCACGTCGCGGATGGCAAAATTGTGCGGGAAGAGTTCTTTTACTAAACTCTTGCCCCATTTCTGGTCTTCCTTGCCCGGCCAGTGCTAGATGTTTGGCAGGGTTGAGGAGGATCGGAGTGGGATTGGGTCAGTTTTCTGTCTTGTTCTTTGTCGCGGTGTCGATAGTTCCAAGCTTTGCCGCAGCCTCGCCCGGAGACCAACCAAGCCATCAGCGCCCCGCAGTGGACGGTGTGAATGGCAAAATTTCGGGTTTTGGAAATACGAACAGTTTCCGCAGCCTTTACGGCGTTGATGGCAGTGTGTCCCTGCCGCTCGGGCATGGTTTTGGTGATCAATTGGACGGGCTTGTGCCGCAATTGGAAACCGATCGAATGGGAGCTGCAGCGGCTTATGGGGTCGGGGCCCACGTTTTCTGGCGCCACCCTAACAAAGGTTTGCTGGGACTATACGGGCACTATGGATCGACAGACCTGACGGAGAATGCAAATTTTCGTGCGGTTGGCTTTGAAGCTGAGGTGTATTTGGACCGTTTCACGTTGACTGCATTGGTCGGTGCAGAAGACAGTCGGCTTGTAAACTCGGACGTTGATGAATTTGATTTTGGCACAAACGTTTTCTCGTCAGCGTTTTTGATTTATTACCCGTTTGATAATAATGGGTTGAGCATAGGGCATCGATACTTCGTCAAAGACCACTCTGCGACGATCGGAACAGAATGGGCTTTTGGTCAACGGGTTTGCCAAAACACGAGTGGCTACACCAGAATTTCTTATAGCGACAACAACGATACCTCGGCTGCAATTGGGGTTCGGTACTATATTGGCAAGAAAGACAAACCGCTTATTCGGCGGCATCGTGAGGGCGATCCCAGCCAGACCACGATCTTGTGGGTCATTGAGCAAGCGGTGGGGGATCTAGATTACATTGTCGAACAGTACCGTGAAATTCACGGGTCCTGATTTGATGTCAGATGAAAGAGTAACAGAGACCACGAGGTAAGAAGATGGATCTGGGAATTCGAGGAAAACGCGCGCTGATCTGCGCCAGCAGCAAGGGGCTTGGTCTGGGCTGCGCCGAGGCTTTGGCCGCGGCTGGTGTCGATCTGGTGATGAATGCGCGCGGGGCTGAGGCGCTGGAAGCCGAGGCCATGCGGTTGCGATCCGAGCATGGTGTGGGCGTGCAGATCGTGGCTTGCGATGTAACCAGCCCAGGGGGGCAGGCGCAGGTGATCGATGCGGCGCAAGGGGTTGATATTTTGGTGACAAATGCCGGTGGCCCACCACCGGGTCTGTGGTCGGATTGGGATCGTGAGGATTTCATCAAGGCGCTGGATGGCAATATGCTGACACCCATTGCCTTCATGAAGGCGCTGCTGCCTGGCATGATGGACAAGGGCTGGGGCCGGGTGGTCAACATCACCTCGCAATCCGTGCGTGCGCCGATTGCGGTGCTGGGGCTGTCAAACGCGGCGCGCACCGGTTTGACTGGCTATGTTGCAGGCACAGCTCGTCAGGTGGCACCCAGTGGGGTGACGATCAACAATCTGCTGCCCGGCATTCACGCCACGGATCGGGCCGACGCGCTGGACGGCGGTGTTGCGGCGCAAAAGGGTGTCTCGATCGATGAGGCCCGTGCCGAGCGCGCCGCCACGATCCCGGCGCGTCGATATGGAACGCGGGACGAATTCGGTGCAGCCTGTGCGTTTTTGTGCTCGCAGCACGCGGGTTTTATCGTCGGGCAGAACATCCTGCTGGACGGCGGCGCAACAAATTTGACGATGTAGCAATGACACAGAATTTTTCACTTAAAGATCAGCTGTTTAACGCGGAAAAGACCCGCTATCTGGCGGGGCTTTTTGCCGCTGCCGATCCCTCGTTTGATGCAGACATGTTTCAGCAACAAGTCATGTCGCGCTTGCTGGATTTGGAGCTGAAAGAGCGGATGGCCTGGATTGCCGAATGTTTGCAGCAGGCGGTTCCGGGGGCGTTACCAGCAGTTGCGCCTGTACTGCTAAAGGCACTGCCGCCACCGTTGGACCCAAACAAAACGGACGATGATTTTGGCGACTTCATTTTCGCACCTCTGGGCGATTGGGTGGTGGCCGTTGGGCTGGATCATCCCGATCTGGCACTGGATGTGCTGGAAGAGCTGACACAGAGGTTTTCGATGGAATGGGCCATCCGCCCGTTTCTGAACACCTATCCTGAACTGGTTCTGGCCCGGTTAGAGCACTGGTGCACACATGACAGCTATCACGTGCGCCGTCTGGTCAGTGAAGGCACCCGGCCGCGATTACCCTGGGGGCAGGCGGTAGGGCTGGAACTGTCCGATCCGATGCCGTTTCTGGACAGGTTGCATGCCGACAGCACACGCTATGTCACCAGATCGGTGGCGAACCACCTGAACGACATCACGAAAAAAGACCCAGAGCTTGTTCTGGATCGGCTGCAGGTATGGAATGACAAAGGTGCCCAAGATGAGGGCGAGCTGCGCTGGATCACGTCACATACCCTGCGGGGATTGGTGAAGTCGGGCCATCCGCGCGCCATGAAGATGCTGGGATATGACCCGGACGCAGACATCAAGGCAACGTTGCAAGTCAACGGTGACGCGCGGATAGGGGCTGCGCTGGAATTTGAGGTTGAATTGGAAGGGGCCGATGGGCAACCAGTTCTGGTTGATTATATTATTCACTTTCAAAGGCCTAACGGGAAAGCTTCACCCAAGGTGCATAAGTTGAAACAGGCTGCATTGCAGGGTGGCACCTTGAACCTGAACAAGACGCATAAGCTGAAAGGCAACGCTACTACGTTCAAGCTGGTTCCCGGCCCGCATCGGCTGGAGATTCAGGTGAACGGTCGCATTCGTGCGGGTGTGGATTTTGACCTGCTGGGCTAGGCGCATCCTCACGCTTTCGTCAAAACCAGCGCGTCTGGATTGCGCCAAACCCCGCGCTGCATTACCTGCGGTTCAACCACATAAAGAAGGAATGCAGCGATGAAGCATGAATCTGTTCAAAATTATTATGGTGAGGTCCTGCAGGGCAGCGCGGATTTGCAGACCAATGCTTGTTGCACCCCTGATGACATGCCCGATCATGTCAAAAAGATTCTGTCGAAAATTCATGATGATGTGCTGACCCGGTACTATGGTTGCGGTCTGATCGCACCATTGGACCTTGAGGGGATGAGCATCCTGGATCTGGGCTGCGGTGCGGGGCGGGACGTGTACGCCCTGTCAGCAATGGTCGGCGAAACGGGCCGCGTCGTTGGAGTAGACATGACGCCCGAGCAGCTGGATGTTGCGCGCGCGCATCAGGACTATCACGCCAAGGCTTTTGGTCACGGTAAAAGCAATGTGGAGTTCCACCACGGTTTCATCGAAAAGCTGGACGAACTGGATCTGGAACCCGGTTCTTTCGACATCATCGTCTCGAACTGCGTCATCAACCTTGCCACCGACAAAGAGGCCGTTCTGCGCGGTGCCCATCGGCTGCTGAAAGACGGCGGAGAGATGTATTTCTCGGACGTCTACGCAGACCGTCGCATTCCACAAGACATGGCTGAGGATGAGGTGCTGTATGGCGAATGCCTGTCCGGCGCGCTCTATTGGAACGATTTTCTGTCGATCTCGCGCAAATCAGGGTTCGGCGACCCGCGTCGGGTGACCCACCGTCCGCTGGCCATTGAAAACCCGGTGCTGGAAGCGCGTGTCGCGCCCCTGAGTTTCCTGTCGGCGACCTATCGGTTGTTCAAGCTGCCCGAACTGGAGCCAGCCTGCGAGGATTACGGGCAGGCCGTGATCTACAAGGGCACCATCCCAAACGCGCCGCATCTGTTCGAGCTGGACGACCACCACGCAATTGAAACCGGTAAGGTTTTCCCGGTCTGTGGCAACACCTGGATGATGCTGAAAGATACCCGGTTCGCACGACATTTCGAGTTTATCGGCGATTTCGCGACCCATTTTGGTATTTTTGAAGGCTGCGGCGGGGAAAGCCCGTTTGAAGCCACGACCGAGGCCGCATCCGGCGGCTGCTGCTGATCTCTTGCGCCTGAAGGGCGGGGTTGCTATCCCCGCCCAAGCCCGATGGTTTTGATCGGGAAAGGCAACGGGATCCATCGGTGACAGTAGACGCAACTCCTCCTCGTTTGGAAATTCGCAACCTGATCGCCCGATACGAGGGGCGGGTGGTTGTGGATGACGTCTCGTTGACGGTGCAGGCGGGGCAGGTGACTTGCCTGCTGGGGCCGTCGGGTTGCGGCAAGTCGACCACGTTGCGGATGATCGCCGGGGTCGAGATGCAGGAAACCGGCCAGATCTATGTCGACGGTAAACTGATCTGCGACACGGTGTTTCGCGTACCGCCCGAGCGGCGCGAGATTGGCCTGATGTTTCAGGATTTTGCATTGTTCCCGCATCTCAGTGTTGCCGACAACGTTGCCTTTGGCCTGAAGGGTCACAAGGACGAAAAGCGCGCGCGCGTCGAAGAACTGCTGCGCAAGGTTGATCTGATGCGGTTCGTCGACAACTTTCCGCATCACTTGTCGGGAGGTGAACAACAACGTGTGGCGTTAGCCCGTGCCCTGGCACCGCGCCCGCGGATCATGCTGATGGATGAGCCGTTCTCGGGGCTGGACAACCGTCTGCGCGACGGTATCCGCGACGAAACGCTTGCAATCCTCAAGGAAGAGGACGCGGCCGTGTTGCTGGTCACGCATGAGCCGGAAGAGGCGATGCGCATGGCCGATGAGATCGCCCTGATGCGCCGCGGAAAAATCGTCCAGCAGGGCGCGCCGTACAACGTCTACACCCGTCCGGCAGATAAGGCCGCAGTGGCATTTTTTAGCGATGTCAATGTGTTGCAGTCGCAAGTGAATGGGGCGCTGGCCGAAACTCCCTTTGGCCAATTCTTGTCACCCGGTGTGCCGGATGGCACAGATGTTGAGATCGTATTCCGGCCGCAGCACGTGCGGTTGGATTTCGACCGCAACGGCAAGGGACCACTGCCCACAGCCACGGATGGCGTCGCCGCGCGCGGCGTGGTCGAACGGGCACGGTTTTTGGGCAATGAGAGCCTGGTCGAGTTCCGGATGGACTATGATGGCTCGATCCTGAAGGCGACGGTGCCGAATGTCTTTGTGCCTAACCCTGGCCGGGTCATGTGGCTGACCATTCGCCGTGACAAATGCTTTGTTTTCCCGATTTAGGGTCTGAAGTTTCAGTTTAGCGCCAAGTGGTGCGCGAAAGCCTCAGATTGGGTGCGCCCATTGCTTGCCGCCACGCGGGGGCGCGTCTATCAAGGTCAAAACGCTGCGGTGGATGGGCATATGCGTATACTTTTAACCAATGATGACGGCATCAACGCGCCGGGTCTGATCGCGCTGGAGGCTATTGCCGCCGACGTGGCCGGACCAGATGGCGAGGTCTGGGTCGTGGCTCCTGCGTTCGAACAATCAGGTGTTGGCCATTGCATCAGCTACACCCATCCCATGATGGTTGCCAAGTTGGGCGAACGTCGCTTTGCCGCGGAAGGCTCACCCGCAGATTGCGTGTTGGCCGGTTTGCATGACGTGATGAAAGATACTCCGCCCGATCTGGTTCTGTCGGGGGTGAACAGGGGCAATAATTCGGCAGAAAACACGCTGTATTCCGGCACCATAGGTGGCGCGATGGAGGCTGCCCTACAGAATATCCCGGCCATTGCCTTGTCGCAGTATTTCGGCCCCCGCAATCTGGGGCTGGAAGATCCCTTCGAGGCCGCGACCCGTTTCGGCGCTGATCTGGTACGACGTATTCTGGGCGCGACCCCGGCGGAACAAGGCGATTACCGCCTGTTCTACAACGTGAATTTCCCGCCTGTTCCCGCAGATGAGGTGCTGGGTACACGCGTGGCACCGCAAGGGTATCGCCGGGACACGCATTTCTCGGTCGAGCCGCACAGTTCGCCCTCGGGGCGGCGGTTCTTGTGGATCAAGGGCGGCTATCAACATAACCCAACTGCACCGGGCACCGATGCGGCGGTCAATCTGGCTGGCTATATCTCGGTCACACCGATGCGGGCGGATCTGACGGCCTATGACACGCTTGAGGCATTGAAGTCGATCGAATGAGCGGATTGGACCCCGAAACAACAATGCAATTCCTGTTTGCCCTGCGCTCGCGCGGGGTAACCGATGCGCGTGTGCTGGCCGCGATGGAGCAGATCGACCGAGGGCGCTTTGTCAAAGGCTTGTTTGCCGAACGCGCCTATGAGGACACGCCACTGCCGATTGCCTGTGGTCAGACGATCAGCCAGCCCTCGGTTGTGGGGCTTATGACGCAGGCGCTTGAGGTTAGCCCACGCGACACAGTTCTCGAAATTGGGACCGGGTCGGGTTATCAGGCGGCGATCCTGTCCAAGCTGGCGCGCCGGGTCTATACGGTTGAACGTCACAAGCGTCTGGTGCGCGAAACCGGCCAGCTGTTCCGTGACATGGGGCTGACAAATGTGACCGCAATGTTGACGGATGGGTCCTATGGTTTGCCCGAGCAGGCCCCGTTTGATCGTATCATTGTGACAGCTGCGGCAGAAGACCCCCCCGGGCCGCTCTTGGCGCAGCTGAAAATCGGCGGTATCATGGTATTGCCGGTGGGACAGTCGGATGCGGTTCAGACCCTGATCCGGGTCAGGCGCACCGAAACCGGTTTGGACTATGACGAATTGTTGCCCGTCCGTTTCGTGCCCTTGTTAGAAGGACTTGGCAAGGACGGGTCGTAAAGGAATATTCTGCAATATGCGCCGGAACCCCGGAAAACAGGGGCAGGTGTTGAGGACAGTAAAAATGAGAGCAGTTTCCAATTCAGTGATACTTCGCTGCACGACAGTGGCGGCTTTGGCGCTTGTCGCTGGGTGCGGGGATTATGACCTTCGCGGAGAGGTCGGCGGATTTTCGACCGCCGACGCCGTGAAAACCGCAACGACCAACCGGCCAGCGCCGGATGCGCGAGGGGTTATTACTTACCCGAATTACCAGGTGGCTGTGGCCCGACCGGGCGACAAGGTGATTGACGTGGCCACACGTGTTGGCTTGCCAGCGGTAGAATTGGCCCGGTTCAATGGCCTGCAACCCGATGATCCGCTGCGAGATGGCGAAGTGATTGCCTTGCCACGCTCGGTCGGCGGGGGCAGCAATGTCGACATCGCCACCATCGCTGGGACCGCGATTGATGAAGCGCCGGCCGATGGATCGGTGCGTACGGCAACGCTGGAACCTGCGCAGCCTGCCGCGACACCGGCTCCGGTGCCGACAACGGGTCCCGAGCCGGTCCGGCACAAGGTTAAACGTGGCGAGACGGCTTATACAATTTCACGCCTCTATGACGTACCGGTCAGTGCTTTGGCTGAATGGAATGGATTGGGGTCGGAATTTACTGTTCGTGAAGGCCAGTTCCTGTTGATCCCGATCAAGAACCAGCCTGCGCCGCAACAGGCCGCGGTGCCTGCCACCAACGTGACAGAGCCGGGGCAGGGCTCTCCGACGCCGACACCGCCAAGTGCGACGCAACCTTTGCCGGAAGAAGAGGTCGTGGTAGCCACGCCAGCGCCGGATGTAACTGCCGAGGCACCGACAACCCAAAGCAATTCTGCCCTGGGCCTGCCGGTCACCGGGACGATCATTCGAACCTATGATAAGGGCAAGAACGAAGGTATCGACATCGCCGCAAGCCCCGGCACTGCTGTAATCGCGGCCGAGGCCGGAACCGTTGCAGCGATCACGGCGGATGCCGATCAGGTGCCGATCATCGTGGTCAAGCACAACAGCGATCTGCTGACGGTCTATGCCAATGTCGACAAGATCACGGTCAAAAAGGGTGACAAAGTGCGTCGTGGGCAAAAGATTGCTTCGCTGCGCGGCGGGGACAACGCCTATGTTCATTTCGAGGTCCGAAAGGGGTTCGAATCCGTTGACCCGGAACCTTATCTGAAGTGAGGGGGATGGCCCGTTTCGGGCCATGCCTCCGGCGGGAATATTTTTAGCCAGATGAAGCGGGCGGGCTAGGCTGTGGGGTCGTAGTCGCTCAGCCGTTTGCCGGGCTCATCTGCAAATATTTCAGGCAGGGGCGAGACCGTATCGATCAGGTCGATCCGGAAGACGCGGAAGCCTTGGCGGAGCTCGCACCAGGCGGTCAATGTCCAGACGCGGCCCCAATATTCCATGTGCAGGGGGCGGATCGTGCGATCGGTCAGTACGCCGTCGATCCGGCGATAGGACAGGTGCAGTTTCTGTCGGGACTTGATGGCGGCGCGGATAGGGGCCATGTGGGCCAGCCCGCGGGCCGCATCAGCAAAGGGGTAGACGGCGAATTTCCATGTGTCCGCCTCGGCCACCACTTGCGTTGGCAGAACGGCGTCGATTTTTTCGGACAGCGTTTCGGCCGCGGCTTTCAGATCGGGGTCGGCAGCCTCGGCCACGATGGCCATGCCGAGGTTCAGGGCCTCTAGTTCAGCGGGGGTCAGGTTCACAGGGGGCAGGGTGATCTGTTCGCGCACCATATAGCCGACGCCGCGCTCACCTTCGACGGGAACACCCGAGGCCACCAATGTATCCATGTCGCGATAGATCGTGCGAACCGAAACTTCGAGCCGGTCCGCGATGTCCTGCGCGCGGTGCAAGCCACCGTCGCGCAGGATCTGGATAATGTCGAACAGACGATCAGTACGGCGCATGACACGCCGTTCTGACCGGGGTTATGCGGTCATGTTCCATAGCACGTTCTCGTGGCGCATCTGCATGCCTTCGGGGTTGATCGCTGCGATCAGTGCGGGCGCAAAACCCTGCTGCGGGAACTGCGCAGCTGCGTCCTGTGCGGCCTTAATATCGGTCCAGATCACGTAGTCAGTCCAGCGCCCGTCTTCGCCTTGACTGAGTTGACGATGGGCAAACCCCGGAGCTGCGCGTACAAAGGCTTCGGACGCTTGGCTGAGTTTTACGAACTCTTCCGGGGTTGTCCCGTTGGCGAGTTCAAAGGTGACGATTTCTGCAACATGGGTCATGTGAATCTCCGTTGACCAGGTTTCGATACCGTCTACCTAGCCCCTATCAACTGACATAAACCTGTCAGTTGATCAATCCGAGGCCGTAAAAAACATCGGATCGGATCAAATTTGAACGCAGATTTGAACCAACTCACTTTTGCAGGCGGGCCAGCGGGCGTAGACACGGACCCAGATCACATTTCCGGCGTACGGCGCCGACGTTATAGGAGAAGAGAGATGCTCAACAATATTGGCCTTCCCGGCATTCTGCTGATCGCAGTTGTGGTTCTGGTGCTATTCGGCCGTGGCAAAATCAGCTCGTTGATGGGCGAAGTGGGCAAAGGCATTACGTCATTCAAGAAGGGAGTCAAAGAAGGCGCAGAGGAACTGAGTGAAGACGCGTCCGAACTGGCCAAAGACGTCACGCCCGAGACCGACAAAGACAAGGTCTGATCCGCCATGTTTGATCTGGGCATGACCGAGCTTCTGGTCATCGGCGTTGTCGCCCTGATCGTTGTGGGGCCAAAAGACCTGCCGGTGCTGTTCCGCAATGTCGGTCGCTGGGTCGGCAAGGCCCGTGGTATGGCGCGCGAGTTCAGCAGCGCCATGAACGACGCGGCGGATCAGGCGGGCGTGAACGAGATCAAGAAGGGTCTCAACGCTGCGACCAACCCCGTTGGCAGTGCCATGGACGGGGTGAAGGAAGCGGCGCAAGATATGGCCAAAAGTATCGACCCAACCAAGTTTGACCCTGACAGCGAAACAGGAAAACTGGCGGCTGAACGGGCAGAACAGGCCAAAAAAATCCAAGCGTCGACCGCACGCGCTGCGGCTGAACGCAAGGCGAAAGAGGCGGCCGACGCGCTGGCCAAGGCCGAAGAGGCCGAAGCCGCGCTGAACACTGAAAGCAAGACATGACCAACACCGACGAGATCGAAGACAGCTCGGCCCCATTGATCGAGCATCTGGCAGAACTGCGCACGCGGTTGATCCGGTCGGTTATTGCCTTCGTGATAGGCATTGTCGTGGCCTTCACCGTGGCTGAACCGATCCTGCAGTTTCTGGTCCAGCCGATTGAGGCAACGCTGCGCGAGTTGGGGGATCCTTCTCCGACTTTGCAATACACCTCGCCACAGGAATATCTGTTTACGCTGTTCCGGATTTCGATGGTGTTTGGGTTTGCGCTGGCCTTCCCGGTGATTTCCTATCAGCTGTGGCGATTTGTGGCGCCGGGCCTGTATCGGTCCGAGAAGGGCGCTTTTCTACCGTTCCTGATTGCCTCGCCGTTCATGTTTTTGCTGGGGGCGGCGTTTGCTCAATTCGTCGTTACACCACTGGCGATGCAGTTCTTTTTGGGTTTTGCGGATGTCAGTTCGATTTTTGCCAATCTGTTGTCGGCGACTACTGGGGATGTGCCAGAGGAAATCGTGGTTGTCCCTGAAACAACTGAAGGCGTGAAAATTACGTTCTTCGGCAAGGTCAACGAGTCGCTGGACATCACATTGAAATTCATCATCGCCTTTGGCTTGTGTTTCCAGCTGCCGGTGTTGTTGACGCTAATGGGCAAAGCCGGATTGGTCAGCGCCGAAGGTTTGGGCAGCGTTCGCAAATACGCGATGGTTGGTATCCTCGTCTTAGCAGCGCTGGTGACCCCGCCGGATGTGATCACGCAGGTCATTTTGTTTGTTGTGGTCTATGGGCTGTACGAAGTCTCGATCCTGTTGGTTGCCCGGGTCGAGAAAAAGCGCGAGGAAGAGCTGCGCGCTGATGGCTACTATGACGACGAAGAAGAAGCAGATGACGAAATCGTTCAGGAATTCGAAAACGATAAATAACCTGTAAACAGATCCGAAGGGCGCGCCACCTGCTGGCGCGCCTTTTTCGTGTCCCACCCTTGTTGCGGCGGGCGGAACATGGTTTGAACCCCGCCAGACAGACCGGAGGAGAGCGCATGGACAACCAGGCCCTGAACCGAATTGCCGACGCGCTGGACCGCATGGCGCCCGCGCCGTTGGCCGCGCCCGATTTTGGGGCGGCGCATGCTTTTGTCTGGCATGTAGAACCTGACCGCCTGATGCCAGTGGATATGGTCAACCGGGTTGACCTGGATCTTTTGGTCGGGATTGACCGCTCGCGCGATACTTTGCTGGGCAACACAAGGCGGTTTGCCAACGGGTATAAGGCCAACAATGCCTTGCTTTGGGGGGCGCGTGGCATGGGCAAATCCAGCTTGGTCAAAGCTGTGCACGGCACCTTGCAGGCGGATCACCCGAACCTGAAGCTTGTAGAACTGCAGCGCGAAGACATGGGCTCGGTCGCGCGCTTGCTGAACCATCTGCGCGCAGCACCACACCGGTTTATCCTGTTTTGCGACGACTTGTCGTTCAGCCATGATGACCAGCACTATAAATCGCTCAAGGCGGTGCTGGACGGCGGCATCGAAGGCCGCCCCGAGAATGTGGTGTTCTACGCCACCTCAAACCGCCGCCACCTGATGCCACGGGACATGATCGAAAACGAACGCTCCAGCGCCATCAACCCATCTGAGGCCGTCGAAGAGAAAGTCTCACTGTCCGACCGGTTCGGCCTCTGGCTGGGGTTCCATCCCTGTGACCAGGACGAATATCTGGCGATGATCGATCGCTATTGCGCAGCCTACGGGGTCTCTGTCGACGCAGCGACCCTGCGCGCCGAGGCGATCGAATGGCAGGCTACCCGAGGCGCGCGCTCGGGCCGCGTGGCCTGGCAGTTCTTTGTCGATCTGGCCGGGCGCACCGGCGTGCACATCGCGTAACCCGCCCGCTTCATCTGGCCCAAAAATATCCCCGCCTGAGGCATGGTCCACAGGACCATTCCTACAACTGTGCCAACAACCGCGCAGCCTCTTCCGTCGTGCTGGTCAACGCATCGCGATCCTCACCTGGATGGAACCGGGCGCGGACAGCGGTGGGCATTGGCGCGGGTTCGACAATAGATACGCGCGGCCCGGTACGCTCGGCCTCGTGGGCCCAGCTGCGGGCCAGTGCCATCTGAGCGGCCTTGGTCGCGCCATAGATGCCATAGAATTTCTCACCCGCCTTGGGGTCGTCAAAAAACACCGCATGACCCGTTTCACCCAAAAGAGGGGCGATATAGGGGATCAGAACCGATGTGGCAGTGGCGTTGGTGTTGACTGCCTTTGTCCACTCTTTCGGATCAACGAAATGGGCTGGTGTCAGGGCCGAGGTGTGGACGGCCGTGTGCAGCCAAAGGTCCACTTTTCCCCAACGGTCGTGGATACCCCTGCACAGCGTTGCCATGGCATTGGGATCAGCGATGTCCATTGGTGCCAGCGTGGCCGCGCCGCCTTTGGCCTGAATGCGGTCATCCAGTTCTTCCAGTCCGCCAGTGGTGCGGGCGACGGCGACGATGTGGTACTCGGGGGCCAACGCTTCGGCCAGGGCTGCGCCCAATCCGCGAGACGCGCCAGTAACGAGGGCGATTTTGGTCTGATCAGTCATGAAAACGGTTTGAACCCCAGCGCGCAGGGCGTCAAGACAGGATTAACTGCCGGGGATGGCTATCCGCTTGGTCTGGCCGCTTTGTCGCAGCATCACGCCCTCGGCATCGATGGCGACGACAGTGCCCGAGGACACGCGGCTGCCCGGCTTGACCTCTTTAACCCGCCCCGAGGACAGGCGCACAAGCGCGCGCATATCCGCCTTGGGCCCAAAAACGCCAAGGACAGACACAGAGTTCTTCTTTAGCGCGCCCTTTTGTGTGGCCGCGCTTTTGACGGTTGAGTTTGACATAAAACGTGGCCCGGCCGCAGCGGCCTGACCCCTTGTTGCGAGTGGGTGGTTGCCAGTCGCGTATCAAACCAAAGGGATAAGTAAAAGCGCGACCGAGGGTCACCATTCTGCCGCCGTTTTCGCAGCAATGCGAAGCCTTTGCGATTGCAGTTTCTTCGCCAAAGGGTTGTGCGCGAAATTCCACCGCCAAGATGCGGCAATTGAGCAAAAATGGGCCCGCAACGTGGCAGCGAAACGGGCCCAAGTCAAACTTGATTCGGTCAGAGGGTTATCCCGACACCAGTTTTGCGCCGTTCCAGGATCCACCGGGAACCTGCATGTCCTGCTTCTTCTTGCTGACGCGATTGCTATTTTCAAGATGGTCCAGATAATCGTCACTGACGCTGCCAGTGATGTAATTTCCGTCAAAACACGAGCAATCGAAGGCCTCGATCTCGGGGTTGCCTTCCTTGGCGGACCAAATCAGATCGTCGAGGTTCTGGTAGAACAGCGCGTCGGCCCCCAACTCTTGCCTGATTTCCTCGATTTCCTTGCCATGGGCGATCAGCTCATGTTTGGTCGGCATATCGATGCCATAGACATTCGGGAATTTCACCGGTGGTGAGGCGCTTGCAATGTAAACTTTCTTGGCACCAGCCTCGCGGCACATCTGTACGATCTTCTTGATGGTATTGCCGCGCACAATGGAATCGTCGATCAGCAGAACGTTGTGATCCTTGAACTCCAGCGGGACTGCGTTCAGTTTGCGGCGCACAGATTTCTGACGCTCTTCCTGACCGGGCATGATGAATGTGCGGCCAACATAGCGGTTTTTCACAAGACCTTCGCGGTAGGAAATACCAATGGCCTTGGCAACCTCAAGCGCGACGGGGCGGGCGCTGTCGGGCACCGGAATGATGCGGTCGATCTCAAGGTCAGCGGCTTCGATCTGGCGGGCCAGCGTCTGACCCATACGCATCTGGGTTTTATAGACGGACACACCATCCAACAGCGAGTCCGGACGCGCCAGGTAGACATATTCAAAGATACAAGGCGTCAGCTGTCCTTCCACCGCCTGGAACGTGTGCATGTTGCCTTCCAGATCGATCAGGATCGCCTCGCCGGGTTTGACATCACGAAGCTTGTCAAAGCCGTTGATGCCAAAGGCCACGTCTTCCGAGGCAAAGGCATAATCGTCACCCTCTCCGTCGACCTCACGTTTGGCTACCGACAGAGGGCGGATACCATAAGGATCGCGGAAGGCCAGCATGCCGACACCGGCGACCAGACAGATGACAGAATAGGCGCCCTGAACCCGCTCCATCGTCATCTTCACACCAGCAAAGATGTTGCGAATGGGTTCAGCATTGCCGTTGACCTTGATCGCATCGGCGACTTTGTCTGCCAGTACGTTCAGCAGAATCTCGGAATCCGAGGTGGTGCGAAGGTGGCGACTGTATTTGGCGGTAACTTTCTCACGCTGTTCAGCCGTGTTGGTGATGTTGCCGTTATGAACCAGATAGATTCCATAGGGCGCGTTTACAAAAAACGGCTGCGCCTCAGACGCGCTGAGCGACCCTGCGGTCGGGTACCGCACATGCCCCATACCAACCTTGCCCAGCAATGTTTCGGCGTCCTGGGCATTGAACACGTCCTTGACCAGACCGTTGGCTTTCTTCTCGCGGAAGAATTCGCCGTTATAGGTGACGATCCCCGAGGCGTCCTGACCCCGGTGCTGCAGCATCAGCAGCCCGTCATAGATTTCCGCAAAGACATCATGTGTCCTACTTGCGATCCCCAAAATCCCACACATACACGGGCTCCAATTTCTATGACGTTCTAACGGTGAATAGCGTTTCGGTTCGGAAGGTCCGCCGGGTGTACCTGTACGCAAATAAGGCCATCCAGCTGGTGGCACATACGCACCATCGCCCCCAGGGCCAGCGCGAAAGAAAACAGATACAGCAAGATCGGCAGCTCCGATTCCATGTCGGTTCGGGTTTCACATAAGGCCTAACGAGGCCTGTGTCATCAAAGGATCACATTTGCATTTTGCCGCATGTGGATTTTGGGTCAAAACGCATGAAATGGTGACATGGCGAAAAGCTTGTGCTGTCATAGCGCGGCGAATGTTAGCGTTTCGATGGGAAGTCAGCTATGTGGCAACACAAGCAAGGTCAAAAGAAGGAAGAACCGGTCAAGCGTCGGTGCCATCGTTGCCGCGGAATGGGGCGCGCGCCTTGTCAAATCTGTAATGGTGCAGGCGAAGTTGTCAAAAGCCGGGATGTCTTTGGCAAGCCTATTTTCAGCCGTTGTGACGGGTGTGTGGGCCTGAAAAATATCAGATGCACCATATGTGCAGGCGAAGGGTTTATCACACAAAGCTGAAGGAAGCTGGCCCGACAAAAATGCCCGGTCAAAGCCGGGCATCTTCGTTATTCGGTAGTCGCGGGGGCCGATGGCTCTTCGGAGGTCTCGGCGCTTGCGGTGCAGCTGCCCACCAGTTCTTCATATTGTTGCGTGACCCAACCCAGCGCGGCCTCGGGATTTTGCTCTTCTATCCGGTCGCTGAATTGTTCGAACACCTTGGCCGAGCGGCTTTCGTCAACGATGGTGTAAGACTGACCGGTCATCACTGTATCATAGACAAAGAAGGCGATGGCGACCAACAGGATGCCGCGCGCGATTCCAAAGAAGAACCCCAGCGCCTGATCCAGCCCGCCAAGCGCCGAGCGCTGAACGATCGAGGAAAACAGCGGCGTAAATATGCTGACCACGATCAAAGCGATGGCAAAGACGGCGGCAAAGCCGGTGATGACCGACAATTCGCAGCTGTCGCGCAGGAAATCACCGACCACCGGAATTTCTTTTACCAAAGGCACGGCCTGAGGCGCAAAAATGAATGCCAGAACAGCGGCTGCAACCCAGCCGGCAATGGCCAAAACCTCTCGTAATAGCCCGCGTGAATAGGCCAACAAGCCCGACACGACGATGATCAGGGCGACAACCCCGTCAATAATTGTAAAACCTTCCATGGCCCTCGCCTGTACTTTTTTTCAGCCCCTCAAGGCGTTACCTTAACCTGCTCCGAAGGTTTCGCCAACAAACCCTACCAAATCAGAGGGTCGGGTGAGTGTCAGACCTGCCACAGTACCGGTTTTGCCACCTGCCGGAGCTATGGCCGACGTGAAACCAAGTTTTTGCGCTTCTTTCAACCTGTTTTCGGTCTGCGGGGCGGGTCTAAGTGCCCCGGATAACGAGATTTCTCCGAAAACAACCGTGTCGGCGGGCAAGGCGGTGTCTTCACGCGCACTCAGCAAGGCAGCGGCGACGGCGAGGTCGGCAGCGGGTTCACTGATTTTCAGCCCTCCGGCGACGTTCAGATAGACGTCGAGCCCCGCAAACGGGATGCCGCAGCGCGCTTCGAGCACCGCGAGGATCATCGCCAGGCGCCCACTGTCCCATCCCACGACGGTGCGGCGGGGCTGAGAATGGGGTGAGGGGGCGACCAGCGCCTGCAACTCGACCAGCACCGGTCGGGTGCCCTCGATACCTGCAAACACGGCTGATCCAGGGCTGGGCGTGCCGCGTTCCGACAGAAACAGCGCCGAAGGGTTGGTGACCTGCGCCAGCCCCTTGCCAGTCATCTCGAACACGCCGATCTCATCAGCGGGACCAAAACGGTTCTTAACCGCGCGCAGGATGCGGAACTGGTGGCCGCGCTCGCCTTCAAAATACAGAACGGTATCGACCATATGTTCAACGACACGAGGGCCCGCAATCTGGCCTTCTTTGGTGACGTGGCCGACCATGATGATTGAAACGCCATGTCGTTTCGCAAACGTGGTCAATTCATGTGCTGCGGCCCGGACTTGTGAAACTGAGCCGGGGGCACTGTCCACATTGTCGGCCCACATAGTCTGGATCGAATCAATGATGGCAAGGCCGGGCTTCTCGGCCTCAAGCGTCGTCAGGATGTTGCGTAGGTTTGTCTCGGCCGCCAGTTGCACCGGAGCGTCTTCCAGTCCCAGACGACGCGCGCGCATGCGGACCTGCGCGCTGGCTTCCTCGCCCGAGACATAGATGGTTTTGACACCTGCACGCGAGAACCGCGCTGCGGCCTGCAACAACAACGTGGATTTGCCGATGCCGGGATCTCCCCCCACCAGCAAGGCCGAGGCGGGGACGAGGCCGCCGCCCAGCACGCGGTCCAACTCCTCGACCCCGCAGAGGGTGCGAGGTGGGGGCGTTTCCTCGGTGGACAAGTCCGTGAGTGTAATGGACTGGCCGCGCTTGCCACCGAGGGATTTTTTGGCGGGGCCAGCCGAAAGGGGGACGTCCTGCGTGATCGAATTCCATTCACCACAGGCGTCACAACGCCCGGACCAGCGCGAATGCGACGCGCCACAGGCCGAGCAGGAGAAAGTCGTCTTTGCCATGCGGCCCTTGGTGCCCGAGGATGGGCGGTTCTTCAAGCCCTTGCAGGGCTTTCATCGCCGCCGGTTGGGCGCCGTGTCCTCAGGCCCTTTGGACCATCGTCCGCAGCGGGCGCTGGCGCGCCTATTCCGCCGCGCGAGGCGGCGACATCGCAATGACGCTGGAGGGCTTGGGCGCGCGGTCCTTGGACGGTGTTTGTAACTGGGTTGACAGTTCCGGCAACAACTCGAACAATTCATCGCGCAGGCGAGTTAGTTGTGACTTGGCAATGGTTTCCTCCATCTCGACATCGCGTGTCCATTGCCGTAATTCGTTCTGGATCACCTGCGCTTCTTCGATCCGCTGCTGGAATTGTTCAATCTCTTCCTGGCGCTGTTGCAGGAACATACGGGCGCGCGAAACCTTGGTATCGCTGTAGGTCTCGGCCAGTTCGTGGCTAATCTGGCTCATCTGTGCGGCCAGCTCCAGGATCTCGGGCTCAAGCGCTTGCAGGTTGGGGTGGTGGCGCAGAAAGGCCATCCGCTCTTTGACCGCGTCAAATTCGGACGACATCACGAACAATCCGCCACGATCCTCGGCATGGGCCATCTGATAGGCATCAGCGATGTCGTGCATGTTCAGGGCAAACTTGCGATGGTTGCTTTCCAGCGCCATCATCCGCGCATTGGCTGGCAAGTAGAATGCCAGCATGAGAATCAGGGCGGTCAGGCCAATCTGAATGAACATCCCTGCATCGCTGACCGGGCCGGCGCCGAAGCCGGCCTGCATGGACAGCCACGGCAAGACACCAAGGGCGGATAAGAGGGTGGCTGTGACGGCGAAAAATGTCGCCGCGCTGATCAGGAAAAAAGTAAGTCGTAAAAAGGCATTCTGAAATTGCAATGTTATGTTGTGGAGGGCGGTCATGATCGACGATCTCCTTCTGGAACCGGTACACACCGGACCCAAGCGGAGGTCATCCAAAACACACAGATTGATCCGCTACGGATCCGAAAACTAAAAACTTACTGCTCGAAATATTAAGATGATACTCAGATAAATGTTTTCAATCAATTACGTCTGAGGATTTCGTGATCTGGATGTCATTTCCGTAATGTGACCCAGTGCGAGAGAGGCCAGAATACAGCCGGTGAACAAATAAAGGCCCCAAGCGGTTTCAATG
Organism: Ruegeria meonggei; assembly: GCF_900172215.1. Classification (GTDB taxonomy): domain Bacteria; phylum Pseudomonadota; class Alphaproteobacteria; order Rhodobacterales; family Rhodobacteraceae; genus Ruegeria; species Ruegeria meonggei. The sequence continues at coordinate 168,424 of NZ_FWFP01000001.1, read as the reverse complement.
GTCGCGTACGAGATGCCCTTTGCCAGTGTAATATAGAGCGCGATCAGGAAGATATCAGCCATCGCGAGCTTGCCCATGATGTTCAGTGCGGGTTGAACACGCGGGTCCAGAAGGTTCCATTGGATCAGCGCGGTGCCGATGGTTTTGATGTAAGGCGCGACTAGGGCGAAGACCGTGACGACCAGCGCCAGAAAGATGTCGGATTTCCAGAGGGACTGGAGCCCGGTGATAACGCTGATCTCACTCAGACCGAAGATCGGGAGGAGCCCTGCGCGCATCAATGGGGCGAACCATGCGATGGGGTAGAGGATCAGGAGCGAGAGGGTTGCGAGGCGGAGGATCATTTGTCGGCGCTAGGCGATCATTTTGTCAAAAGATACGGCCCAGCCAATAATGTAGATGAGAGCGATGGCGCTGACAGTGCACTCAGCAGCCACCTTATTTGATACTTCGGAGTGAAGTTTCCGGTGCAGAATGAAGCCTGAAACAACATAACCGGCTTCTGTAGCCCAGTTCACGATTGGACCTTCCAAGCTTAGCGCCTCCAACAAAAATAAAGATAACAGAACTGCTGGGAAGACGCCTTTTAATGCAGCGAGCAATACCGGAAGGAATATCACCTCGGCTTTAAGAAAGCGCGGAACTCCTGATTTTTCGCCAAAAAGATGAATGATGAACCAAGTTGCTACCACCGACACGAAATAGGTGAAGGGTAGTAGGTGCAGAATGAGCGCAATGGAATCCACTACCTCACCGCCTCAATCGGCCCCTCAGCACTCCCACTGATGAACTGCGCGACGTAGGGATCGCCCGAGGCATCCATCTGGGCAACAGGGCCGGTCCACTGGATCACCCCGTCATGCAGCATCGCTACGTTGTCGGCGATTGCGCGAACCGAGCTCATGTCGTGGGTGATGGTCATCGCGGTGGCGCCCATCTCGGTCACGATCTCGCGGATCAGGTCGTTGATGACACCCGACATGATCGGGTCCAGGCCTGTGGTGGGTTCGTCAAAGAAAATGATCTCGGGCTCGGCAGCGATAGCACGGGCAAGGCCCACGCGTTTTTGCATGCCACCAGATAGCTCAGAGGGAAAGCGGTCGGCCACGTCCGATTTGAGACCCACGCGGCGCAGTTTCTCAATTGCGATTTCGCGGGCATATTCCGGCGGGCGCTTGAGCGGGCCGCGCAGCAAGCGAAAGCTGACATTCTGCCAGACGGGCAGTGAATCAAACAGCGCCGCCCCTTGAAACAGCATCCCGAACCGGGCCAGAAACGCGTCTCGGTCGCCTTTTTTCGCGTCCTTGCCGTCAACATAAATCATGCCGCTGTCGGGCTTGATCAGGCCAAGGATGCATTTTAGGGCCACGGACTTCCCGGTGCCAGAGCCTCCGATGATGACCATCGACGTGCCTTTGGGAATCTCAAGGTTCATGCCTTGCAGAACCCGATTGTCGCCAAAGGTTTTTTGTACGTTCTCCATCCGGATCATAGCGAGAAGAACACCCCTGTCAGAATGAAGTTGGCGGCCAGAATCATGATTGCAGCGGATTCGACCGAAGACTTTGTGGCCCGGCCAACGCCCTGCGCGCCGCGACCGGAATTCATGCCGTAATAACAGCCCATTAGCGCTGCGATCAGACCGAAGACTGCACCTTTGACGAGGGATGAGACGATGTCGCGCAGCTCAAGGAAATTGACGGTGTTTTGCAGATAGGTCGCGGCGTTGAAGCCCAGGTTCTGGGTCGCCACAACATAGCCGCCCGCAATGCCGATGATATCGCCGATCCCAACCAACAGAGGCACGGTGATCAGCGCCGCCAGAACGCGAGGGGCGGTCAGGTATTTCATCGGGTGGGTGGATAGGGTGACCAGCGCGTCGATCTGCTCGGTCACTTTCATCGTGGCGATCTCGGCCGCGATCGAGGAAGTCACGCGCGCGGCGATCATCAGACCGACGAGCACCGGGCCAAGCTCGCGCACCATGCCGATGGCGACAATCTGGGGCACCACCGCCTCGGCGTTGAAGCGCGCGCCTCCTGCGTAGATCTGCAGGGCCAGCGCGCCGCCGGTGAAAATGGCGGTCAGGCCCACCACGGGCAGGGACAGCCAGCCGATATTCATCAGCGCAACACCAAACTCGCGCGGGTAATATGGCGGGCGAAAGACATGTGAGATCGCATCCATCGAGAACAGCGCAACTTGGCCAAACGTGGCCAACAGCGTCAGAACGGCGCGGCCCAGACCACCCAGCAGATACAAAGGGTTCATTCCACGTAGCCCCGGGAAAAGCGCGCGCCAAGCGATGTTAGGATTTCATACCCGATGGTGCCTGCGGCCTCGGCCAGATCATCAACGGTCTGATGGCCGTTCAGAATGCGCAGTCGATCGGGGTCTTCCGGCAGGTCGGTGACGTCGACGGTGATCAGATCCATCGAGATGCGACCGACCAACGGGCAGGGCTGGTCACCGGCAAAGGTGTCGATGCCGCCGCCAATAGCCCGGTGCAAACCATCCGCATAGCCTGCTGCAACGGTTGCAATACGGGACGGCCGCCGGGCCACCCAGCTGTTGCCATAGCCCACGGTCTCTCCAACCTCGACCGCGCGCACCTGAATAACGGGCAGGTCCACAGTGACGACGGGTTTGGCATCGACAAAGGGCATGCCGCCATAGAGGCCAATGCCGGGGCGACAGAAATCAAAATGAAAATCAGACCCCAGCAGCGTGCCGCCCGTGGCCGCCAGCGACCGGGCGGCTGTCACACCGTCGGTCATATCGCGGAAGGTTTTCAGCTGTTGTCGGTTCATCGGGTGATCGGGCTCATCCGCGCAGGCCAGATGGGACATGACCACCACTGGGTTCATGGCCTCCATCTCTGGCCGCAATTCGGCCCAGTCGGCGGGCTCAAGCCCAAGGCGATTCATACCACTGTCCAATTGAACTCCGAAGGGGCGATCCGGCATTGCCTGTTGGAGTCTCTTAAATTGTTCTGGCGAATTAATCAAAGGGATCAGATTGTCCGCATAAAGTAGGCCATTGTCCCCCTCCATAAAACCGGAGAAGACAAAAATCTGGGGCTCGGGCCCTACGGCTTCGCGCACTGCAACGCCTTCTTCGGCGGCGGCGACAAAGAACTTGCGGACACCTTCTTCGGCCAAGGTCGCGGACACAGGCCCAACGCCCAAACCGTAGGCGTCAGCTTTGACAACTGCCCCGGTCTCGACTTCTGTTTTTGCATCCAGCGCCCGCCAATTGCTGGCAAGCGCATGAAGATTGATCGTTAAGTGTGCGATACTCATGGCGCCGTTCATGACATTGGATTGCGGCAGGTCAAGGGGGTAGGTCGCAATTCTTGAGGAGATTTTGCGCGTGCTGAGCAGCTTCTGGCCGCTATTGCTGGGGCAATGGTGGAATTCCTGACTTTGGAGGGCTTTAGGGATGCCGCGGCATTGTATCCGTCACGTATTCAACGGATGTTATGTAAGTAAATCGTTTACTCTGTTCGGGACCATGAGGTGAGTGGAAACGCATGCTGAAACTGACCACCAACTACCACAGCCGGGCGACCGATCTGCCTGACCTGTTCCGCGATGTGTTTGCGGCGTCCGAGGGCGAAGAAGAGGGCACTTTGATCGGCGCGCTGGTCAGCGATCTTTTGGCGACGACGGAGAGAGATGATCTGATGGTGTCTCTGGCTCTGGACGGTGACTTGCTGGTGGGTTGCATTCTGTTTTCGCGCCTGCGCTATGATCAGGATCCGCGTCAGGTGTTTCTGATGGCGCCGGTGGCGATCAGGACGGATCGTCAAAAGACCGGTATTGGCCAAAAGCTGATCGGGTTTGGGTTGGAGGAACTGCGCCGGCGCCAGGTGGATTGGGCGGTGACCTATGGCGATCCGGTTTACTACACTAAATCCGGGTTCCAGCCGATCACCGAAGAGACTGCCCGCGCGCCAAAGCCGTTGAGCATGCCGCACGGGTGGTTGGGTCAGCCGCTGAATGGTGAGGCGATGAAGCCAATCAAAGGCCCGTCCCGCTGCGTCAGCGCCTTTGATAACCCAGGACTGTGGTAGGGGTCAGTAGCCTTCGATCTGACCGTCTTGTTGCCAGGGTTTGACCAGATTGCCAAAACGGGTGAATTGCGCCTCGAACGACAGTTCGACCGTACCGATGGGGCCGTGGCGCTGTTTGCCAACGATGACCTCGGCTTTGGCATGCAGGCGCTCCATGGCCTGCTTCCACTCTTCCATCTTTTCCAGCTCGTGATCGCCAGGCTTTTCACGTTCCTTGTAGTATTCCTCGCGGAACACGAACATCACCACATCAGCATCCTGTTCGATCGAGCCCGATTCCCGCAGGTCTGACAATTGCGGGCGCTTGTCGTCGCGGTTTTCAACCTGACGCGAGAGCTGGGACAAGGCGACCACCGGAATCTGCAGTTCCTTGGCGATGGCCTTCATGCCCATCGAAATCTCGGCGATTTCGTTGACTCGGTTCTCGGCCATGCCACGGCACAGCTGCAAATAGTCGATCACCAGCAGGTCCAGCCCATGGGTCCGCTTCAACCGCCGCGCACGCGCTGCCAGTTGTGAAATCGGCAGGGCAGGCGTGTCGTCGATGAACAACGGGCAGGCTTCCAGTTCCTTGGCGGCGTCCACGAAACGGCGGAACTCGGCCTCGGTCATGTCACCCTGACGGATCTTGTGCGACGAAATCTCGGACGCTTCGGCCAGAACCCGGCCTGCCAACTGCTCGGCGCTCATTTCCAAGGAAAAGAACCCGACCACGCCGCCATCAATCGCGCCTTCAGTGCCGTCGGGTTTCAACCCGCGCTTATAGGCTTTGGCCACGTTGAATGCGACGTTGGTCGCCAACGAGGTTTTTCCCATCGAAGGACGCCCAGCCAGAATGATCAGGTCAGAGGGATGCAATCCGCCCAGCTGTTTATCCAAGTCGGCCAGACCGGTGGAAATCCCTGCCATGCCGCCACCGCGCTGGTAGGCTTCGTTGGTGACGTTGACGGCTTCTGTGACCGCCTTGAGGAAGGATTGAAAACCTTGTTCGGTCTGGCCCTGCTCGGATAACTGATAAAGCTGTTGTTCGGCCTCTACGATCTGTTCTTTCGGCTCGCTCGCCACATCAACACGCGCCGCCTTGTCTGAGATGTCGCGGCCCAGCCGGATCAACTCGCGTCGGATCGCCAGATCATAGATCATCTGGGCGTAATCATGCACCGCAAAGGCGCTGATCGAGGCTCCGGCCAGTTTGACCAGATAAGCGGGTCCACCCAATTCCTTCAGGCCCTCATCTTCGGCCATGAAGGATTTCAGGGTCACCGGAGATGCCAGCGCGTTCTTGGCGATCCGGGTCGCGGCGACCTCATAGATGCGTGCATGGACCGGATCATAAAAGTGCTCGGCCCCGATGATCGAGGCGACCCGATCATACAGATCGTTGTTGGTAAGGATTGCCCCCAGAAGCTGTTGTTCAGCCTCAATGGAATGCGGCATGGTGTCGGCGTTCTGAATTTGCGCCGCTGCCTGCTCGATACTGCTGATCTCGTTCATATTGTCCCCGCTGCCCACGGTGGTTTTAGGCGCTTTTGTTGCCCTTAGGCTATCTGGAAATACCTGTGGCTAAGTTAGGGTAAAGCCTTGGGATAACTTTCGGGACGGCCAGAAGTTTATAATGGGTGTGCCGCATTATGTAGCAAACTGGAACAAAGTCACTAGATATTGTTCCGTCTGCATTGATTCTACTGGGCTTATCCCCAATCGATCCACAACAAGTTTACGTGGATTTATTGGTTTCCTGCCAGGCGCGCGGGTCGTCCAGAAAGGCCTCGACCCCGTCAAGTGTTTCGGGATCAAAGGCTTTCTGGGCTTTGGCCTCGGCCAGAACGTCCCACCATGTGCATAGGTGATGCAATTGCACGCCGTGATCGCCCAGCGTCTTCTCGGTCTCGGGGAAGATGCCATAGTAGAAAATGACCGCAGTGTGCCCGCAGGTCGCACCGGTGTCGCGGATCGCATCAACAAACGACAGCTTTGAGCCGCCATCAGTGGTCAGGTCTTCTACCAACAGAACGCGCTCGCCTTCACCCATCGCACCTTCGATCCGTGCGTTGCGCCCGTACCCTTTGGGCTTTTTGCGCACATAGGTCATCGGCAGAGCCATCCGCTCGGCGACGAAGGCGGCAAAGGGGATACCTGCGGTTTCGCCACCCGCGATGTTGTCAAATGCCTCAAACCCTGCATCGCGCATCACGGTGACCGTCAGAAAATCCATCAGGGTCGAGCGGATACGCGGATATGAGATCAGCTTGCGACAGTCGATATAGGTCGGGCTGGGCAGGCCCGAGGCCAGCGTGAATGGTTCGCGCGCATTGAAATGAACGGCCTTGATCTCCAGCAGCATCCGCGCGGTCAGGCGGGCGATTTCGGTGCTATCGGGAAAGGAACTGGGGATCATGGCGGAACCTCGGGGCAAAATGACGTTGCGGGCTGATAGCCTGTCCCCGGACCCGGAGTCGAGAGGGTTGCAAGCAAAAGAAAAGCGGACCTCGGGGGGAGGTCCGCTTTGGCCCTTGCGGGCAGGTGGCAGCCAAGGTGGGCTCAGCTGCTCATATCATAGGCCCGTTCGCCGTGTACCGACAGGTCGAGCCCGTTTGTTTCAGTCTCTGCGTCTACGCGAAGTGGCGTAATCAGTGCAACTAGCTTGATCAGGATAAATGTCACAACTGCCGTAAAGGCACCTACGATAACCAGCCCGCCCAGTTGTGCAGTCCAGGTGCCCAGACCAAAAGCGGCGATCATGATTGTTCCAAAGATGCCACCGACGCCGTGCACTGCAAAGACGTCCAGCGTGTCGTCGATATTGAAAACGTTACGAACCGCAGTAACGGCTTCCTGACACAGAATGCCCGCCACCGCGCCAATGATCAGTGCCTGCACCGGATCAACATAGCCCGAGGCCGGGGTGATCGAGGCCAGACCCGCAATCGTACCGGTCACCAGACCAACCATCGAGGCTTTGCCATACTTGATACGCTCCCACAGTGCCCAGCTGAGTGATGCCGTGGCGGCCGAAATATGCGTCACCGTCATCGCCATCGCAGCGCCACCGTCAGCGGCCAGTTGCGAGCCGCCGTTAAAGCCGAACCAGCCGACCCACAACATCGCGGCCCCGATCATAACGAAACCGGGATTGTGCGGTGGGGTTGTCCTATTGCGGCGTGGGCCAAGTGCAACGGCGATGATCAGCGCGGCCAGACCCGCTGTTTCATGTACCACTATGCCGCCCGCAAAGTCCCGAACGCCGACCTCACCCAGAATTCCGCCGTCTGTCAGAATGCCGCCACCCCAAATCCAGTGAACGACCGGTGCATAGCACAACAGCATCCACAGGCCCGAGAAGGTCAGAACAAAGCCAAAGCCCACCCGCTCTACATAGGCTCCGACGATCAGGGCTGGGGTAATGATGGCAAAAGTCATCTGGAAGGCAAAGAACAGCACCTCGGGCAGGTTGCCTGACAGGCTGTCGGCATCGACACCGTTCAGAAAAGCTTTGCCCAGCCCGCCCCACAGGCCCGAGCTGCCGTCGCCAAAGGCGATAGAATAACCCGCAACCAGCCACAGGATGCTCATCAAACAGGCGATGCTGAAACAGTGCATGAAAACACTCAGCACGTTGCGGGCGCGCACGAGGCCGCCGTAAAACAGTGCCAGTCCAGGCAATGTCATGAACAGGACCAGTGCGGTTGCAACTATGATCCAGGCGGTATCGGCTCCATTCATCTGCCGGTCTCCTCTTTGCGTCTTCAACTTGCTTGGCGCGGGTTGAAGCGCAGAGCGGGCGGGGAAAAAAGAGGCAAACCCCAAAAAGCACGCCTGTTTATAGGGCTTTTTGCTAACCGGTGATTAAATGAGCGTCATGTTGTGTGATTTGCCTTAATATTAGGCATCGTAGGAAAGGCCCTGAGACAACAGATCCAGCGCGTGGTCCCGTGCCGCACGGCGAACATTGTCGCGGCCAAGTGCTCCGAATTCGACGGTTTCCGTCACGGTTGGTTCCCCGCTGACGGCCAGCCCAAAACAGACACGCCCTTCGGGCTTGTACTCGGACCCGCCAGGGCCTGCGATCCCGGTTACGGACACGGCCAATTGCGCGCCAGAGTTCCGCAAAGCTCCTAGGGCCATTTCGCGGGCAACCTCTTCGGACACAGCGCCGTGGGTGTCCAGAGTTTCGGCCAGTACGCCCAGCATCTGCTGTTTGGCGGTGTTGGTGTAGGTGACAAAGCCCCGCTCGACCACGGCAGAGCTGCCGGGAATGTCCGTCAACGCGGCGGCGACCATACCGCCAGTGCAGCTTTCGGCGGTGGCGATCATCACCTGCTGCGCCTTGGCGCGGTCAAGAAGTTGAGCAACGGTCACAGGCCCAGTATCCCATGTGTAATGCCAGCCAGGATCAGTACGCCAATCGCTGCAAACACACCGGCAATCACGTCGTCCAGCATAACGCCCATCGCGTCATTGCGCCGATCGGCCCAGCCGACCGGGCCGGGTTTGGTGATATCGAACAGTCGGAACAGCAGGAAACCGGCCACCCAGCCGGGCCACAGAGCGGTGATCTCAATCCCATGGGCCCAGGACGGGTATGAAATAGCCCATAAAGCGATGAACTGTCCTGCGACCTCATCGATGACAATCTCGGACGGGTCGTGGTTTTCTTTGCCTGCTGTCATCGCCCGCGTGGCCCAAAGCCCGCCAAAGAAAACCGCAACAGTGGCGAGAGCCAGCAGGGGAAAGCCGCCCAACATGTGCAGACCCCAGGCTAGGGGCAGGGCGGCCAGTGATCCCCATGTGCCCGGCGCGGGGCGCAGGTATCCGACGCCGCAAACGGTTCCGATCCACTGAGCTGCGGTCATGATTTCACCAGACAGGCCGTGGCCAGCGACGCAATACCTTCGCTGCGGCCGGTAAAGCCCAACCGTTCCGACGTTGTCGCCTTGACCGAGACCTGATCACCGTGCAGCCCCATAATACGCGCCATCTCCGCGCGCATTGCGGGCGCATGCGGGCCAATCTTTGGGAATTCGCAGACCAATGTGCAGTCGATATTCGAGATGCAATATCCCATTTGCCCAGCCAATTCGACCGCGTGGCGCAGGAAAATCTCGCTGGCGGCGCCTTTCCATTGCGGGTCTGAGGGCGGGAAGTGCTGACCTATATCACCCTGCGCCAACGCGCCGTAAATTGCGTCGGTGACTGCGTGCATACCAACATCCGCGTCCGAATGGCCTTGAAGGCTACGGTCATGCGGTACTTTCACTCCGCACAAGATCACATGATCCCCATCACCAAATCGGTGTACGTCGTACCCGTTGCCCAACCTTACATCCATATCCGTTCCCAATATGCGTTCCGCCCGGGCAAAATCCTCGGGCCGTGTGATTTTGATGTTATCCGCATCGCCTTGCACGATGGCTACATCCATGCCCGCCGCGCGAGCAACTTCGACATCGTCCGCAGCACCGCCTGGATGCGTCTTATGTGCCGCAACAATCGAGTCATAGTGAAAACCCTGCGGGGTTTGCGCCGCAAAAAGACCCGCCCGATCCTGTGTTCCGGTTACAACGGACCCATCCACAGTCCACAGCGCATCGGTGACAGCTAGCCCGGGCGCGGCGGCGGGATGCTCTTGTAGCGCGGTCAGGACCTGTTGAATGGTCTCAGAGGACACGCAGGGCCGGGCAACATCGTGGATCAGGACGTTGGTGACTGACATCCCGTCCAGCACCTGCAACCCGTTGCGCACGGACCCGGCCCGGTCACGGCCACCTTTGGTCAAGATCAATGGGCTGTCCTGGAATTCCGCCCACGCGTCGTCGTCATCTTCGGACAGGACCAGAACGACGTGGTCGACTTGCCCGCAGAAACGCTTAATCGTCCAATCCGCGACACGGCGGCCCGCAAGCGGTCGCCACTGTTTCGGAACACCTCCCCCGGCGCGCAATCCACGTCCTGCGGCAACGATAATGGCGGCGGTAGTCATGGGGCGGTTTCTCCGGTGATCTAAGGGCAATGTTTAGGGTGCGGTGAATACAGAGGCAATCACCTGCGTTAAGCTGCCTAAAAAATAGGCAAGTGATGATTTTGCGGGCTTGCTGGCCGCCGATTTGTTGTTCATATGCGCGGAATTCGATATCAAAGCCGCAACTGCCCAAGGATTAAGCACGTTGACTCTGCTGCTCTCTAACAAAGATCTGAACCCGCCGGTGATGCTGGCCCCGATGGCCGGAATCACCGACCGACCCTTTCGCGATCTGGTGATGCGCTTTGGCGCAGGGATGGTCGTCAGCGAAATGGTTGCCAGCCAGGAAATGGTGCAGGCCAAGCCGGGCGTGCGCGAACGGGCCGAGCTGTCCGCGGACGTCGAAAACACAGCCGTGCAACTTGCCGGGCGCGAGGCGCATTGGATGGCCGAGGCCGCCCGGCAGGTTGCAGACCGTGGTGCGCGGGTGATTGATATCAACATGGGATGCCCGGCCAAAAAGGTCACAAACGGGTATTCCGGTTCCGCTCTGCTGAAGACCCCTGATCATGCGCTGACGCTGATCGAGGCGGTGGTCGAGGCCGTCGACGTGCCGGTGACGCTGAAGACGCGTTTGGGTTGGGACGACAAGCTGTTGAATGCGCCGGACGTGGCGCGGCGCGCACAAGAGGCTGGCATCAGTATGGTCACGATCCACGGGCGCACCCGCTGCCAATTCTACAAGGGTCACGCGGATTGGCACGCGATCCGGGCAGTGAAAGAGGCAGTGTCGATTCCGGTCATTGCCAATGGTGACATCGTGGATACCGCCGCAGCGCGCATCGCATTGGCGCATTCGGGTTCAGATGGCGTGATGATCGGGCGGGGGGCACAGGGCAAGCCCTGGCTGCTGGCTCAGGTTTGTCACGACCTGTTTGGGACAGGCGCGCCGGTTGTTCCAACGGGACCCGATTTGATCGACATGGTGCGTGCGCACTATCAGGCGATGCTTGGATTCTACGGTACTGATCTGGGCCTGCGTGTCGCGCGCAAACATCTGGGGTGGTACATGGATGAAACTGCCACACCCGCTGCTCTGCGTCGGGCTGTTCTGACCTCACGCGATACGGACGAGGTGCTGGGAATACTCGGGGACGCCTTGAATGCCGGTGCCGAGGTGGCCGCATGACCTCGGACCAGAACATTTGGACCTCGTTGCCGGTTCCGGCCTTCATCATTGATACCGAAGACCGGATTACAGATGTGAACTCGGCAGGTGAAGGATTCCTGAACGCATCCCGCAAGGCGGTGATCGGGCACCCAGTCTGGGATCAGATTGCGGTTGATGCACCGTTGGAAGAGTCTTTTTTGAGGGCCCGACAGCAGGGAACACCGCTGTTTGTCAACGACGTGGACGTGGGCTCGGGCAATCGGGCACCGCTGCAATGCGCGCTACAGATCGCACCATTGGCCGGGCATCCTGGATCGATGATTATGATCATCTCGCCGCGTGAATTGGCAGGGCGGATGACCGGGGGTAATACGGTAAAATCCGCAGCCCAGTCGGCCATCGGCATGGCCGAGATGTTGGCGCATGAGATCAAAAACCCGCTGGCTGGAATCACTGGTGCTGCACAATTGCTCAGCATGAATATCTCGCAGCAAGACCTTGAACTTACAGATCTTATCGTGGAAGAAAGCCGCCGAATCGTGAAACTTCTGGAACAGGTCGAGCAGTTCGGAAATCTCTCAGAGCCCGATTTCAAGCCAGTCAATATCCACGACGTTCTGGACCGTGCGCGGCGGTCGGCGCTGCTGGGCTTTGGTGCTCATATGACCATTATTGAGGATTATGACCCGTCCTTGCCGTTGGCTTATGGGGACCCGGATCAGTTCCTGCAGGTGGTGCTGAACCTGCTGAAAAACGCCTCCGAGGCGGCCGATCCCAAGGGGGGGAAAATTCGGCTGCGAACATATTTCGAACATTCCTTCCGCCTGCGCCGCAGTGACGGATCGGGCCATTCCCTGCCTTTGCAGATCGAGATCATCGATGACGGTCCGGGTCTGCCAGAAAAAATCCGCGGTGATATCTTTGATCCGTTTGTATCGGGCAAGGAAAACGGCACCGGCCTGGGGCTGGCGCTGGTCAGTAAAATTATCTCGGACCACAAAGGCTGGATTTCGGCTGACTCGGTTCCGGGGCGTACCGTGTTTCGCTTGTCTCTCAGGCGGGCACCGAGTGAAACAACATGAGAAGACACACGCCGACAAGAGCAGGAACAAGGAGAGCACCCGATGGATGGCACAGTACTGGTCGCAGATGACGACCGCACGATCCGCACCGTTCTGACCCAGGCCCTGACACGCGCCGGGTGCAAGGTGCACGCGACCTCTTCGCTGACAACACTGATGCGATGGGTGGGTGAAGGCAAAGGCGATGTGGTGATCTCGGATGTGGTCATGCCGGACGGGAACGGGTTGGAGATGCTGCCAAAGATTGCTCAGGACCGGCCCGGACTGCCTGTCATCGTGATCTCGGCCCAGAACACTATTATGACGGCGATTCAGGCGGCCGAGGCGGATGCGTATGACTATCTGCCCAAGCCGTTCGATTTGCCTGATTTGATGAAACGCACAGCGCGGGCGTTGGACCAAAAGCAACGCGTGCAGGCGGAAGTGGCGGAAACAACCGGGGATCGCCCCGAAGAGCTACCTCTGGTGGGTCGAACGCCCGTTATGCAGGCGTTGTACCGGCTTGTGGCGCGGGTGATGAACACTGATCTGTCGGTGATGATTTCCGGTGAAAGTGGCACGGGCAAGTCTTTGATTTCACGTGCTATTCACGATTTTTCAGACCGCCGCACATTACCGTTCGTGACCGCTACGGCAGCAGAACTGCGCGATCTGGAAGGCCCGGCGCGGGTAATGGCGCGGGTGCGGGGCGGAACGCTGTTGATCGATGAGATCGCAGATATCGAGGATGAGCTTCAGGCCCGTATCGTGCGGATGATGGACACCCCCGGCGATCACGTGCCGCGTTTCATGGCCACCAGTCAATCGGACATGACCGAGGCTATGGAAAACGGGCGTGTTCGTCAGGACCTGTATTACCGGCTGTGCGGTGCGACTGTGCATGTGCCGGCCCTGCGCGAGAGGGTGGACGATATCACCTTGCTTGCTGATCATTTCCTGGCAAGGGAAGAGCGTGAGCATGGCGCAAAACGTTGGCTCAGCCCCGACGCGGTTGAACTGGTGCGCCGGTATTCCTGGCCTGGCAATGTACGGCAGTTGGAAAACGCTATTCGCCGCCTCAGTCTGACCAGCCGCGCGGATGAGATTTCAAAGGCAGAGGTGGAAATGGTTCTCGGCAGCCAGCCCGAGGCGGAACCGATTCTGGGTGATGGCGAACGCGAGAAACTTTCGGCCTCGGTCGAGCGACATTTGCGCCGGTATTTCGACCTGCACGGGAATTTACTGCCCCCACCAGGCCTGTATCAGCGGATCCTGCGCGAGGTTGAAGCCCCTCTGATCGAACTTGCGTTGGACGCAACCGGCGGAAATCAGGCGAAATGTGCCGATCTGCTGGGGATCAACAGAAATACGCTGAGAAAAAAGATTACAGATTTAGATATTCAGGTGACACGCCGTCGCAAACTGATGTAATATCGCCACACAAACCGTGGCATCCGGGTCCGTTCCCGGCAACGACCACGATATATGGCGGTAAGCCGCGCAAGCGGCACATCAGAATGAGGGCAGACGGTGGCAACCCGGGCACAGAGCGGGCCGATTCCAGCGATCAATCGGTGGCGGAAATCCCGAAGACTGCGCAATTTTGGTACCTTGGGGCTGGTTCTCCTGGGTCCCATTTTGGCGTTTGCAACCTATCTGGTCATTGGCCCGTTTGATCTGGGTGCGACGGCGCCAACGCTGCGGCTGATTCTTCTGGCAGACCTTGTGTACGTGCTGGTCGTCGCGGGCCTTGTTCTGGGCCAGGTTGGGACATTGATTGCGGCCCGTCGGGCAAAATCAGCCGGATCGCGTCTGCACCTGAGGTTGATTGGTGCCTTTACGCTGTTGGCGCTGGTGCCGACTGTGACCGTTGCGGTTTTTGCTGGTCTGACGGTGAATATCGGCCTTGAAGGGTGGTTTTCGGACCGGGTGCGGCAGGTCGTTGGCTCTTCTCTGACAGCGGCCGAGGCCTATGAGCAGGAACACCGTGAAGGCCTGACGCAGGATGCAATTGTGCTCGCGCGGTTCTTGGACAATGCCCGGGCAGTGGATTTTTACATCTCGGACGCGGAACTGCGCGAGGTGCTGGCGCAAGGGCAGGGGCAAATCCAGCGTGGCTTGCGTGAGGCTTATGTGATTGATGGCAGTGGTGAGATTAAGTCCCGCGGGGACCGTTCTTACCTGTTCAACTTTGAACCGCCCACACCTGAGCAGGTTATTGCGGCCACAGATGACGGATTGCTGATCATTGCCGACTGGCAGAACAGTGAATTCCGCGCGCTGGTGCCGTTGCAGGCCTATCTGGACCGCTATCTGTATGTCAGTCGCGAGGTCGACGGGCAGCTGTTGACGTTGCTGGATGACACCAAGGAAACAGTGCAGTTCTACCAACAGTTGGAAAGCGAACGGGGCAGGGTGCTGTTCGAGTTCGGGCTGTTGTATCTGGGTTTTGCGGTGATCCTTATCCTGGCGGCGATGTCGCTGGGTATGTGGTTTGCCGAACGCCTGTCGCGCCCTGTAGGTCGTCTGACCACGGCGGCGCAGCGCGTAGGTGCCGGGGACCTGGGCGTGCAGGTGATCGAAGAGGCCAACGATGACGAGATTGCCATGTTAGGCCGTTATTTCAATCAGATGACGCGTCAACTTAAAGGTCAGCGCGACACGCTTTTGGAAAACACCCGTCAGATCGAACGCCGCCGACGCCTGTTTGACTCCGTGCTCAGTTCGGTCACGTCTGGTGTTGTCGGTGTTGATCCTGATGGTTGCGTGACCTTTGTGAACCGTTCGGCTGAACGTCTTTTGGATTGGGCGCAGGTAGATGAACAGCTTGCCATCGGTATTGCTGTTCCGGAATTCCTGCCCCTTTTCGAAGGTCTCAAGGCAGGGACCCAAGAGGCCGTTCAAGGAGAGATCAAAGTGTCCCGCAAGGGGCGGCTGGAAAACCTGCTGGTCCGAATGGCGACCCGCCGGGGTGAGGATGGTGGCCTGGAAGGCTATGTGGTCGCCTTTGATGATGTGACCGATTTGGTCAGCGCCCAACGAATGGCCGCCTGGGGCGATGTCGCGCGGCGGATCGCGCATGAGATCAAGAACCCGCTGACCCCGATCCAACTGAGCGCAGAGCGGATCAAGCGCAAGTTCTCACGCAAGCTGGACGAAGAGGATTGTTCCAGCCTCGAATCCATGACCGACGTGATCGTGCGGCAGACCAACGACCTGCGACGGATTGTTGATGAATTCTCAAAATTCGCGCGTATGCCTGAACCGGTTCGGCGCGAAGAAGACATTGTTGCGCTGGTGCGCGAGGCAGTTCTGCTGCAACAGGCCGGGCAGCCGGACGTTCAGATTGACGCGAAGCTGCCGGATCAGCCCGTTCTGGCGGATCTGGATGCAACGATGCTGAACCAGGCGCTGACCAACCTGATCAAGAACGCGGGTGAGGCCATAGAGACCTTGAAAAGAAAAGGCCCGCCAAAGAACCTTAAGCCGCAGATCAAGGTGGATGTGTCCAGCGACGAGGCGGGGACAGTTATTACCATCGCGGATAACGGCATAGGCCTGCCTGAAGATAGAGCGCGGCTGTTTGAACCATACGTGACGACACGGGACGAGGGCACCGGTCTGGGTCTGCCCATTGTCAAAAAGATAATCGAAGAACATGGCGGTGCGCTGACACTTGAGGATGCGCCCGTCTTTGACGGACAGGACCATTTTGGCGCAATGGCCGTGATCCGTTTACATGGGGGAAGCTTGTCCCCGACCGCAGCGCCACAGAAGCAGGCAATTCAATCAAACAAACTGAAAGCAGGCTAAAGATGAGCGACATTCTGATCGTAGATGACGAACGCGATATTCGCGAACTGGTGTCCGACATTCTGGAGGACGAAGGCTATTCAACCCGGCTGGCGGCAAACTCGGACGAGTGTATGTCGTCGATCAACGCCGAGCCGCCGGGACTGCTGATCCTGGATATCTGGCTGAAAGACAGCCGCATGGACGGAATCGACATCCTGAAATCGGTCAAGCGCGACAACCCCGATGTGCCGGTGGTAATCATTTCCGGTCACGGCAACATCGAAATTGCGGTGGCGGCAATCAAACAGGGGGCCTACGATTTTATCGAAAAGCCCTTTAATATAGACCAGTTGATGGTGGTCATTCGACGTGCGATGGAGACCTCTCGCCTGCGCCGCGAGAATGCCTCGCTGAAGCGCAAAGAGGTCACCAATTCGGATATGATTGGCAAGTCGGCTTCGTTCCGGGCGATGCAAAGCCAACTGGACAAGGTCACCAAGTCAAACGGCCGCGTGATGCTGAGCGGCCCGGCGGGCTCGGGCAAGGAAATTGCGGCCCGCTATATTCATGCGCATTCAAACCGGGCGAACGCGCCTTTTGTGACCGTGAACTGTGCCGGGATTGAACCCGAGCGGGTCGAAGAGGTGCTGTTTGGGCGTGAATCCACAGAACGCGGTATTGAATCGGGTCTGCTGGAAGAGGCCCATGGCGGTCTGATCTATTTCGACGAAGTGGCCGATATGCCGCTGGGTACCCAATCCAAGATCCTGCGTGTGCTGGTTGATCAGCAGTTTCAGCGCGTAGGAGGTTCGGACAAGGTGCGCGTTGATCTGCGGGTCATCTCGTCGACCAATCGCGATCTGGAAGAGGAAATCGCCGCCGACCGGTTTCGTGAAGAATTGTATCACCGGCTGAACGTGGTGCCGATCGCAGTGCCTTCGCTGGAAGAGCGGCGCGAAGACATCCCAGTTCTGGCACAACATTTCATTGAGATGTGTCATGAAACCCAGGGCCTGAACATGCGTGAAATCTCGGAGGAATCTGTCGCCTTGTTGCAGACAATGACTTGGCCTGGGAACGTACGTCAGCTGAAGAACTTGATTGAGCGTGTGCTGATCCTGGGTGACGGAAGCGGGCCGATTGAGGCCAAGGAACTTCCAACTGAGGAAGAAAAGACAGACGAGTCGGGTCGTGTGGTTTTGTCTGGCGCCCTTGCAACCTTGCCCCTGCGCGAAGCGCGCGAGGCGTTCGAGCGTGAGTACCTTCTAACCCAGATCAACCGGTTCGGGGGCAATATCAGCCGCACGGCCAGCTTTGTCGGGATGGAGCGCAGTGCGCTGCACCGCAAGCTGAAATCGCTGGGGGTTGTGACCTCGAATAAATCCGGTGCCCGCGTGGCGCAACTAGATGAGCCAGAACCGGCGGAGTGATCCGCCGGTCGTTATCCGGCCTGTCCGGGGGTGATGATCTGAAACGAGCCGTCGTCAAATTTCACAAAACATGATTCCGTGCTGAGCGGCGGAAACACACTTGTCCGAACCGCGGGCACACGCGACTTTACACCTTGCCGACAAGGCGGCAGGCTGACCGGGCGAAAGCCTTTGGCAGCCATGCATTGCGCCTCGACCGTATTGCGCAGCCCCTTGTTGACATCGACGGTGTAGACCCGCCCGGGTTCCCACCAGCCGGGGTTGCGATAGCACCGACCTCGGCCGTCGCAATAGGTGCGACCGGGCCAATAGGTAGGAGGGCTTTGGCGGACCTGATTGGCCACCGGCACATCCTTTAGCGCCTGAACCTGACATTTGGTGGTTTCCGTTTGCATACGCGAAACGCTCTCACCCTCGCGATAATAGAGCGAAAGCGGTCCGCACGAAGACAGGACAAGTATCGGAATAAGCAGACGAAGCACTGTTTTCATGGGCTTACCTTGCCTTAGCCGGGCGCCTATGACAATTCAATTGACCACTATAGGGGCATCTGTCATTCAAAGATTTCAGGCAGAAGGGCCAAAAACATGAAGGTCATCATTTGCGGTGCTGGTCAGGTTGGCTGGCAGATTGCACGGCACCTTTCGGGCGAACTGAATGACGTCACCGTGGTGGACAACAACCCCGATCTGGTGCGCCGCGCGACCGAGACGCTGGATGTGCAGGGGATTGCAGGCTTTGCCAGCTATCCGGATGTGCTGAACCGCGCCGGGGCCCGAGATGCCGATATGATCATCGCCGCGACCCATTCGGACGAGGTGAATATGGTCACCTGTCAGATGGCGCATTCCGTGTTTTCCATTCAACGCAAGATCGCGCGGTTGCGGTCCAAGTCTTACCTCGAGGCGATCCACTCGGACCTGTATCGCCGCGATCACTTGCCTATCGACGTGGTGATCAGCCCCGAACGCGAAGTGGCCGCCGCCGCAATGCGTCGCCTGTCCGCGCCATCCGCCTTTGACACTGAGCTTTTCATGGATGGCAAAGCACAGCTTTTGGGCATTCGGATCGATGAGGACTGCCCCATCGTCAACACGCCTTTGCGGCAATTGACGGACCTGTTTTCTACGCTCAGCTCTATCGTCGTTGGGGTCCGGCGTGAGGGCAGCTTGTTTGCGCCTGAATCCGAGGACCAGCTGTTTGTCGGCGATGAATGCTATGTCTTTACCAATGTCAAAGACGTCGCTCGTACGATGGAGGTCTTTGGCAAGACTCAAAAGAAACAAGACCGCGTGGTGATTGTGGGCGGCGGCAATGTCGGGCTTGAGGTTGCGCGCACGCTGGAAGAAAGCGAAAGCCGGGTGCGTGCCAAGATCATCGAACGGGACCGCCACTGCGCCGAGCTGGCAGCTGAAGCACTGGAGCGGACGATTGTTTTGAACGGCGACGGTCTGGATGCGGCGTTGCTACGCGAAGCCGGGATTGATCGTGCGGATGCGATGCTTGCCGTGACCGACGATGACCGCGCCAATATGCTGGCTGCCGTGCGCGCCAAGGCCGAAGGCTGTGCGCTGGCGATTGCACTGATCAATGACCCCAGCATGGTGGCGCTGATGGGGCCGCTTGGTATCGACGCTTATATCAACCCGCGCGCCACCACGGTCAGCTCGATCCTGCGCCACATTCGGCACGGTCGCGTGCGGCAGGTTTATTCTATCGGGGATGCCGAAGCCGAGGTGATCGAGGCCGAGGTGCTCTCTACCTCACCCATGGCCGGACAAAGGCTGCGCGACATTGATTTTCCCGAAGGTGTTCTGGTCGGTGCGGTACGCAAAGGCGATGAGCTGCTGCGTCCAACTGGCAGTTTAAGGATCGAAGAAAAGGACGTTGTTGCAATCTTTGCCATGGCCAAGGACGTACCCGAGGTCGAACGGTTAATGCAGGTTTCGATCGATTTCTTCTGATGGCACGGGCTAGAACACAACGGATCGGACTGGTGCGGCGATTGCCGCTGTTTCTGTTGATCTGGGGTGTGTTCGCATTTTCAATGTGGGTGCCGGCGATCTATGCTTTGGCGCTGGATGATCACGACGTTTCGCGGTCGTTCTTCTATTCGGGGTTACTGGGGTTGTTTGTGGTGGCGATTGTTGCGCTGGCCTCGTCAAACCGGGTGCCACGACGGGGGACGTTGGGCCAGTTGGCGGTTTTGCTGGGCTGCTTTACGGTTTTGCCTTTGTTTTTAGCGATTCCGCTGCATGATGCGCTTGGGAATACGACCTTTCTGAATGCCTATTTCGACATGGTCAGCGCGCTGACAACCACGGGGGCTGACCTGTTCCCTGACCCCGACCGCCTGACAGCGCCGCTGCATTTGTGGCGCGCGCTGGTGGGGTGGATGGGCGGTTTGCTGATGTGGATATCTGCGGCCGCTATTCTGGCCCCGCTATCGCTGGGCGGGTTCGAGGTGACGGCGCGCGGACAGCCCGGCCGCCCTGTCTCGGGTGTGGCTCAAAGTGAAAAGGTCGATCCACGGGGGCGTCTGATCCGGGTAACGCGGACGCTGACACCGGTTTATGCAGGCCTCACAGCTGTGATCTGGCTGTTACTGCTGATCGCGGGGGAACAGGGGCTGACTGCCATTTGCCATGCAATGTCGACCATGGCGACCTCGGGGATATCTCCGGTTGGTGGGCTGGAGGGCGCACAGGCCGGAATCACAGGTGAGGCTATTCTGTTTCTGTTTCTGTTCTTCGCCTTGTCCCGCCTGACGTTTTCGACGGACACGGCCACAACAGGGTATTCCCGGCTAGACAAGGACCCGGAGTTTCGGATCGGCCTGATGATTGTTGTCGCGGTTGCTGCGCTGTTGTTCTTTCGGGTGATGGCCGGGATGCAAGAAATTGGCGCGCAGTTGGAACCGTTTCAGGCCCTGAGCGTGGTTTGGGGCATGGTCTTTACGGTGCTGTCCTTCCTGACAACGGCCGGGTTCGAAAGTGCCAACTGGAACGACGCGCAGCAATTGTCGGGGCTGGGTACTCCTGGCCTGATCCTGATGGGGTTGGCTCTGATCGGTGGTGGTGTCGCCACAACGGCGGGCGGGGTCAAACTGCTGCGTGTGTTCGCGCTGTATCTGAACGGCGCGCGCGAGATCGATCGCCTGATCTATCCGTCCTCTGTCAGTGGCGTGGGCGGCGGCAATCGGCGTATCCAAAGCGATGGAGCCTTTATCGCGTGGATCTTTTTGATGATGTTTGCGCTGACTGCGGCCATGTTCAACCTGCTATTGGCCGCCATGGGGGCAGGGTTCGAACAGGCCATGGTCCTCAGCGTGGCCGCGCTCAGTACGACGGGTCCGCTGATCGAATTGGCGACCGATGTTCCGATCCGGCTGGTTGATTTGTCGGCAGGTGCCAAGCTGACCATGTGCGCCGCAATGGTGATCGGTCGGCTGGAAACACTGGCGATCATTGCCCTGATCACGCCAACTCTCTGGCGAGACTAAGAATCAACACCGGCGTTAATGACTGATTTTTAATCTGGAAACTCGGTTAACTCCACTCCATACTCCGCCGGAGGGAGCGCGTTGGTCCGCAGCGCGTAGCAAGAACAATGGCGAGATTATAAAAATATGGCTTCGGACAGACAGAATCTGCAGGACGCGTTCCTGAATAATGTAAGAAAAGCAAAAGTCCCGGTCACGATATTCCTGATCAACGGTGTGAAATTGCAAGGTGTAATTACCTGGTTCGACAATTTCTGCGTATTGTTGCGCCGCGACGGACAGTCGCAGCTGGTCTACAAGCACGCGATTTCGACCATCATGCCGTCGCAACCGATCAGCTTGTATGAGGGCGAAGACGCCTCTTGATGGAACACGACAGGACGCGCACCCGGGCTTGGGTGCTGCATCCGGAAATCAAATCAGATGAACAGCGCCGTGTCCCCGAACCAGCGCTGGAAGAGGCGGTGGCACTGGCCGTCGCGTTGCCCGATCTGGATGTGATCGGCTCTGAAATTGTACGCCTGCCACGGGCGCAGCCAGGTTTGCTGTTCGGCAGCGGCAAGATCGAAGAACTGGGAGAGCGCCTTCACGACAGCGAAATTGAACTGGTCCTAATCGATGGCCCCGTAACGCCGGTCCAACAACGCAATCTTGAAAAGGCCTGGAAGGTCAAGATTCTCGACCGGACCGGGCTGATCCTCGAAATCTTCAGCGACCGCGCGCGCACCCGCGAAGGTGTGTTGCAGGTCGAGATGGCCGCGCTCAGCTATCAGCGCACACGTTTGGTCCGAGCCTGGACGCACTTGGAGCGTCAGCGGGGCGGGTTGGGGTTTGTCGGCGGTCCGGGTGAAACCCAGATCGAGGCCGACCGGCGCGCCATCGATGACCAGTTGGTGCGGCTGCGCCGTCAGTTGCAGAAGGTGATCAAGACCCGGACGCTGCACCGCGCCGCGCGAGCCAAGGTGCCGTACCCGATTGTTGCGCTGGTGGGCTATACCAACGCGGGCAAGTCCACGTTGTTCAACCGCCTGACCGGGGCCGAAGTGATGGCCAAGGACATGCTGTTCGCCACGCTGGACCCGACCATGCGCCGGGTCGAGCTACCGGATGGTCCCGAAGTGATCTTGTCGGATACGGTGGGCTTTATCTCGAACCTGCCAACCGAATTGGTGGCCGCATTCCGTGCCACGCTCGAAGAGGTTCTGGGCGCGGATATCGTTGTGCATGTGCGCGACATCAGCCACAAGGATTCCGAAGCGCAGGCGCAGGACGTCGAAACGATCCTGACCTCGCTGGGGGTGGATGATGAACGTCCGCGGCTTGAAGTCTGGAACAAAATTGACTTGCTCAGCGCCGAGGATCGTGAAGCCACGCTGGCCCGGGCAGATCGGGATGCGTCCATTTTCGCTATCTCTGCGGTGACGGGCGAAGGTATCCCACCTTTGCTGGCCGAGATCGCGACCAAGATGCAAGGCGTTCGGCACGAGATCACGTTGATTCTGGGTTTTGCCGAAGGTGACAAACGCGCGTGGTTATTCCGACAGGATGTTGTGCGATCAGAACAGCAGACCGAAGACGGCTTTGAGATCACCGTCCTTTGGACCGATAGGCAAGCGGCGCAGTTTTCAGCGCTTTAGCCGCTATATTCCGGCGATCTGCCGTTGATAGTCCTCGGCATCAAACCAGCCTAGCGAGGACTGGACCTTGTGATCTTCTGTCATCTCCCATTCTTCCCAACCCCGGGTGACGACATGGTTGCCGGTTTTGGCATGATGGCCTTCCCGGGTCCACACAAAGATGGCGTGGGGCCCGGCCCAACGTAACATATCGCACCTAACTTCAAGATCGGGGAAATCGGCATAGTATCCGCGCGCCATTTCGGCCACCGCAGCGCGCCCAACCGTCGGCTCACCGCGGTTGATAATGATTTGTCCGTCCGGTGCAAAAAAGCTGGCGACCGCGTCTGCGTCGCCCGAGCTCCAAGCGATTGCGTAGTCGCGCGCCAGATTGTTCAGCCTATCCCGTAAACTCGCCATTTGTGCCCCCGGTCGCGATATGTCGACCTACAGATCGTATGCGAAAACGACCTCCAAGGTCCACGGTGCCCATTTCGCGGGGGCAAGGTATTGCCGAAACTGGGGAAATCAGCGCGGTATCAGGTTTGTCACGCCTACAGCGGCGGCCCGGGCGAGGTCCAGATCCAGCGACATTGGGATATATTCGCCCCGCCGCCACAGTTGGGCCTGATCGTCATAGTAGCGCGACAGGAAATGGCCGGATTGACCAGTTGCGGTGATAAACACTGAACTGTCCGGATCGGCAAAGTCATAGACCCCGCGATAGCCTGCGCCGTGCACGTTCTGGAATGGGTCAGGCCCTTCGCCAGAGGTGCGCCCGCGCAAAAGCGTATTGTCACCGCCGCTTGTCGATTGACGGATGTTCACAAAAAACCGCAGCACCGGGACCTTGCCAAGAACCGGGTGGTCATGAGTGGCCTGATGTGCATCGCCCCAGCGCAGAGATTGAAGCGCGCCGCCATAGTTTTCCGAGATCCAGATCAGCGCGTCATCCAGCGCCAGTCGTGCCATATCCGTGCAGGTCTCGGTCGGGGCGCTTTGACGGACATCACACCAGACTGATGCGCCGTCGATATCGCGATAAACCCGTTCGATGAACAGCGGCTCAACATGATTGTATTCGGCGGCCAGCGGGCCCAGCTCGTCCGAAATCAGCCGGGCTTGCAGCGCCCGTAGCCACGCGGCATAGATCAGGGGCTCGGGCAGGTGTTCGTTCATTTCCCCGTTCCATTCTGCCAGAAGGGACAAGGCGATCCGGCGCTGGCGATCTGGTGTGCCTTCGGGGGCGGATGCGCCAGTAAACCACAGGTCCGCACCGATCAGCGGCAACAGCGAGCGGGCGGTAAAGCTGACCGTGTCGAGCTGCGCTTCGATAAAGCTGTCGCGGGTGTGAACCTCGCGCGATTGCATCAGGCGTTCCCAGCGATGGATGCGCTGCGTGTCGCCCCATTCATACGAGACATGTTCAGGGAAGGGCCGGTCGATGATCTTGTTGTTTGTGTTGCCCAGAATACCACCAACAGGAGCCACGAATTCCGGGTTGTCGGCATAGGGTAGGCGTCCTTGCCACATGTTTTCCGCCAGCCAACCGGGGGTCGGGATGCGGCCCCGGCTTTGATTGCGCAGATCTCGCTTAGGCATAGCGCCTATCAGCTTCATGCCGATGGCGGTCTTGTCGACCAAAGACAGGTTCTGCGAGGGGGCGGTAAACAGTTCTGCCACATCAATGGCTTGCTCAACATTGTCGGCATTCATCAGCGCCATTGAGGCCGTCATCGAGGTGTCTCGTGCGCTGAGTGCAGTCCAAGACAGCGACGCTACATGGCCGGGCGGGGTAATTGTATCCAGATCATAGCGGCTGCCGGGCAGGACGGGACCATTTTCCGTCCAGCGCAGGGTCAGGGTGATCGGGGCCTCGTCCTTGATCTCGATGATTGATGGGCGAGTGCGGAACCGTTTGAACCCGTCCGGGGTCAGGTACTCTTCGGAATTGTCTGGGTTCAGCCGTTCAATATGGATGTCCTGATCATCCAGATATGAGGATGTCAGGCCCCACCCCAACCGGTCGCTGCGTCCGGTCATGACGGCGGGAATGCCAGGGATGGTTGCGCCGATCACACCGCCTTTGGACAGTTCCAGCCGGGCCAGGTACCAGACGCCGGGCGCGGTGAAACCCAGATGCGGGTCATTAGCCAGCAGTGTCCCCCCGCTGGCCGAACGCGATGGTGCAGCTGTCCACGCGTTTGAGGCACCAGCCAACCCGCGTTTCGAGACGGGCGACAAGGGCGTGTCGGGCATCGGTGTGCCGCGCGCATAGCGGGGCACGTTGGGAAACAGCGCCGCATATTCCGGCAAGGCTGTAATACCTGGGCCGGGCACATCGGGCAGGATGTCTACCAGCCTCGCGGGGTTGTTCAGCATCAGCGAGGTTCGGGCGCGCAGCACTTCGTCCTGCAAGTGGCCGGACAATTGCAGACTCATAAGCTTGATCACTGCGATACTGTCACCGGGCTGCCAGGGGGATACAGGCGCGTTGAACAGGAACATCTCGGGGGCGCCACGACCCAAAGCGGCTTCGTTGATCTCATCCAGGCGGGCGTTCACCCCTGCGGAATAGGCGCGCAGTGCTGCCTTGGTGTAGTCGTCCTGCTCCTCGACCGAGCGGTGGGCCAGACCGTACAGATCCAACCGTCGCAGCAGCTTGTCGATAGAAACCGTGCGCGCCCCGAACACTTCGGACAGCCGACCCTGCGCGGTGCGGCGCATCATGGTCATCTGCCACAGGCGATCCTGCGCATGAGCATAACCCAGTCCAAAAAATACATCGGGATCGTTGCCGGCAAGAATGTGGGGCACATTTGCAGTGTCGCGAATGATCTCAACCGGGGCACTCAGACCGTTTACTTCGACTGTCTGATCGTAATCGGGCAGGGATTGGCTGGCCAGAAAATACACCAGTGCGACGGCGGCCAGCGTCAGCAGGATCAGGCCCGAGGTGATACGCACCAGCCAGCGAAATACGAATCCCATTTACAGCCCACTATCCTGATCAAATTCCGGTTGCGGCGAGAGTAAAGGATGGCTGTGCCGACCGAAAGAGGAACAGCCCGGGAATATCCGTGTTTTCAGCGCTATAAACGCGAAACCCCGCCACAGCAGGGGCTGATGGCGGGGCCGCAACAGGGGGGTCGTTCTGTATTAGGGAATGATCCGCGTGTATTTGGTACCTTCGACCGTTGCACCGAATTTCAGGCCAGCCTGACCAAAGACTGCGGCCAGCACCGGCGAGCGCAGAGTGGTGGTGTCGGTCGACAGATTGTCACCGGTTGCGTCGACGACGTATCCGATATCGGCCCCGGCGGTCCAACCACTGGAGCGGCGGAAATCGTTCAGCGCATCCTGTGTCATGAAAAACAGGACATGAGCATATTGCTGCGCGCCGATCTGCAAGCCGGCACTGCCCGACACGGCCGAGTAGTAATCGACAGTTGCGCCCTGAATGCGCAGCGCGCCTGTGCCGTAGGCCCCGCCAAAGATAAAGCCCGCCTCGGTGATCAGCGGCATAACAAGCATGCCGGTGGCTTTGTTGGCGATCTCAACGGTGTTGGGATAGCTCGCGTACATTTCGGTCAGCGTGGCGTCGACGCGGGCGTCGATGGTAGCTGCGTTTGAGTTGCCGACGCCGTTGCCGCACGCGGCGGTCAGGGTCAGCCCGGCCATGCCAAAAGCAAAGCCGCGACGGTTCAGTCGGGGTAAAGTGGAACTGCTCATGTGTTTTTTCTCTGTATGACTGCCTGATATGTCGGGTCTTCCCGATCTTATGTGCAAGAATACGCCGATTGCGCCCCTGTGTCACGGGAAAGCTGCGGGAGCGCTCTGTAAGATCGGCGAAAACTCGCGAGGATTTGGGGTTTTAGCCCTGTAGGATGCGTGCGACTTCGGGCGCGAAATAGGTCAGGATGCCGTCACAGCCAGCGCGTTTGAAGGCCATCAGGCTTTCCAGCATAACTTTTTCACCGTCGATCCAGCCATTCTGCGCCGCCGCCTGAACCATCGCGTATTCACCGGACACTTGATAGGCGTAGGTCGGCGCGCCAAAGGTGTCTTTCACGCGGCGGCAGATATCCAGATAGGGCATCCCCGGCTTGATCATTACCATGTCGGCGCCCTCGGACAGATCTCGTTCGATCAGGCGCAGGGCCTCGTCCGAGTTGCCAGGGTCCATCTGATAGGTCTTCTTGTCACCGGTCAGCGCGCCCGATGCACCAACCGCATCCCGGAAAGGCCCATAAAAGGCGCTGGCGTATTTCGCCGCATAGCTGAGGATCATCACATTGTGATGGCTCGCGGCCTCAAGCGCCTGTCGCATAGCACCAATCCGACCGTCCATCATGTCGGACGGTCCGATGATATCGGCCCCGGCATCGGCCTGCGCCAGCGTCATCTTGACCAGCGCCTCGACCGTCTGGTCGTTCACAATCTCGCCATCGACGACAAAGCCGTCATGGCCATTGATGTTGTAAGGGTCCAGCGCTACGTCGGTCATGACCGCAATGTCCGGTGCCGCCGCCTTGATGGCGCGAATGGCGCGGTTGGACAGGTTATTTGGGTTCCAGGCCTCGGCGCAGTCTTCGGTTTTCAGGCTAGCATCGGTATAGGGAAAAATGCAGATCGCGGGAATTCCCAGCGCCTGCGCCTCGACTGCGGCTTTTGCGATCAGATCGACCGAACGGCGCATGACGCCTGGCATCGAGGGAACGGGCTCTTCCACACCCTCACCGTCACGTACAAAAACCGGCCAGATTAGATCATCTGTGGTCAACGTGTTTTCCCGAACCAGGCCGCGTATGGCTTGCGATTGACGCGCGCGCCGGAACCGGGTCATGGGATAGGGGGCGATGGTGGGTTTCATGTCGCGCTCTCCTTGAATAATTCCGCATTGGGTGGCATGAATTCCCGGTGGTCTCAAGGGTAACGATCGACGCGCTTGCGCAAAAATAGCCCCAAAGGACAGTGAACAAAGGGCTGACGCTTGGACTTATACTCTTCGATTTTCGAAATCATCGACATGCGCAGCTTTTCGAATCTGTGGTACTGGATCGGTCTGGCAGTGTTGTGGTCCTCGGCGAGTCACTGGGCGATGGGGGTTCCTTATGATCTGGTGTCACGCGCCCGCCGGGTCGGCGGTCAGGCCGAACAAGACCTTTTGGACATTGTTCGGATCAACGGGAACCGGTTGCTGTACATTGTGGATGTGTCCGGTCTGGCCATTCTGGCGCTAAGTTGTTTTTTCTTCACCGGGCTTGCAACGCTTGGGTTCTTTTATGGGGTCGAGTTCGCACAGGCGGTGTTCTTACTACTGTTTCCCGTGTGTTTTGTGATGCTGATCAACATATCAGCCGCCCGTAAACTGCGCCGCACAGATCCCGGGTTGGAGATTGTTACTAAAACCCTCAACCGGTGCAGGATTTACACCCAGATCATTGGCATGATTTCGATCTTGATTACGTCTCTTTGGGGGATGTATCAGAACTTCTCAATCGGCGCTCTGGGCTGATAAAATCAGAAAGGCAAGGCGATGACGGCGCTGAACCATTTGACGGTTGGCGGTGCCCCCGAGGGGTTTGACGCACAGCTTGTCCTGAACGAGATCGCACGTTCTGGCGGGCCGGTCTGTCATGTGGCGCGTGATGACAAGCGGATGGAGGCGATGCGGTCTGCGCTGGCCTTCTTTGCGGCGGATATACCGGTGTTTGTCTTCCCCGGTTGGGATTGTCTGCCATATGACCGCGTCTCACCCAACCCTGATATCGCGGCGGCGCGTGTGGCGACACTGGCCGCTTTGGTGCATCAGATGCCCGACCGTTTCGTGTTGCTGACCACGCTGAATGCCGCAACACAACGAGTGCCCGCGCGCGAGGTTCTGCGCGAGGCTGCGTTTACCGCGCGCGTCAATCACCGTGTGGACGAAACCGCGCTGCGCAACTTCCTTGTTCGTATGGGGTTTACTCAAAGCCCAACAGTCATGGAGCCCGGAGATTACGCAGTACGGGGCGGCATCATCGATATCTATCCCCCCGGCGACCAGGGGCCGGTTCGCCTTGATCTTTTTGGCGATGTTCTTGACGGGGCCCGCAGGTTCGACCCGGTGTCTCAGCGCACGACCGAAAAGCTTGAGGTGGTGGAACTGTCGCCTGTATCCGAGGTCATTCTGGATGACGCGGCCATCACACGCTTTCGGCAGAATTACCGCATTGAATTTGGCGCTGCCGGTACGGACGACCCATTGTATGAGGCCGTCAGCGCCGGCCGAAAACATCAAGGCCTTGAACACTGGCTGCCGTTTTTCCATGAAAAGCTGGAGACCTTGTTCGATTACTTGCCGGGGGCCACGATCTCGCTGGACGATCAGGTCACGCCTGCGCGTCTTGCCCGGTGGGACACGATTGCCGACCAATACGAAACCCGGCGGTTGGCACTGGAAAACCGCTCGCGCATGGATACGGTCTATAAACCCACGCCGCCTGCGCTGCTGTATCTGGATGATGCGGCGTGGGACCGGACAGTGAGTGATCGGCGGGTGATGCAGTTCAACCCTTTGCCACAGGCCAGTGGCCCCGGTGTGATCGACGCAGGCGGGCGGATCGGGCGGAACTTTGCGCCCGAAAGGCAACAAGAAAGCATCAGCCTGTTTGGCGCGCTGGCCAGCCATATTACCGACAAGATGGCTAAGGGGCCGGTGCTGATTGCCTCGTATTCCGAAGGCGCGCGCGAGCGTTTGACCGGGCTGATCGAAGACGAAGGTCTGGCCGAAGCCGTTCCGGTGTCCGGTGGCACCCGTATCGGCAAGCGCGGCCTGCATCTGGCTGTCTGGGCGCTGGAACATGGGTTCGAGACGCCCGGCATGACTGTGATCGCCGAGCAGGACGTGTTGGGTGATCGCCTGATCCGCCAACCCAAGAAACGCCGCAAGGCCGAGAATTTCCTGACCGAGACTCAATCCCTCAGCCCCGGTGATCTGGTGGTTCATGTGGACCACGGCATCGGGCGCTACATGGGGATGGAGGTAGTCACCGCTGCCGGGGCCGCGCATGAATGCCTGCTGCTGGAATATGCGGAACAGTCCAAGCTGTATCTGCCGGTTGAAAACATCGAATTGCTGTCCAAATACGGCCATGACGAAGGTCTTTTAGACCGGTTGGGCGGTGGGGCGTGGCAGGCCAAGAAAGCCAAGCTGAAAGAGCGTATTCGCGAGATGGCGGACAAGCTGATCCGGATCGCCGCCGAGCGGGCGCTCCGCAAGGCTCCGGCTTTGGACCCGCCGCCACACGCTTGGGAAGAATTCAGCGCACGCTTTCCTTATCAGGAAACCGACGACCAGTTGCGGGCCATATCAGAGGTGATGGAGGATCTGCAGTCCGGCGCGCCGATGGATCGCCTGATTTGCGGCGATGTGGGCTTTGGCAAAACCGAAGTTGCCATGCGTGCGGCCTTTGTTGCGGCAATGTCCGGGGTGCAGGTGGCGGTGATCGCGCCGACTACTTTGCTGGCCCGTCAGCACGCGGCATCTTTCAAAGACCGCTTTCGTGGTTTCCCGTTAGAAGTCCGTCAGCTGTCTCGTTTCATCTCGGCCAAAGAGGCACAGCAAACCCGAGACGGGCTGGCACGTGGCACGGTAGATATTGTGATCGGGACCCACGCCCTGTTGGCCAAAGGCATCCGGTTCAACAATCTGGGCCTGCTGATCATCGACGAGGAACAGCATTTTGGCGTCGGCCACAAGGAACGCCTTAAACAGCTTCGCAGCGATATTCACGTCCTCACCCTGACCGCGACGCCGATCCCGCGGACGCTGCAACTGTCCCTGACCGGAGTGCGCGATCTGTCGATCATCGGCACACCGCCCATCGACCGTCTGGCGATCCGCACCTATGTCAGCGAGTTCGATGCGGTCACCATCCGCGAGGCACTGCTGCGTGAACATTACCGTGGTGGCCAAAGCTTTTACGTGGTGCCGCGTATCTCGGACCTGCCCGAGATTGAAGAGTTCCTGAAGGAACAGCTGCCCGAGCTGACCTATATGGTTGCCCATGGGCAAATGGCTGCGGGAGAGCTCGATGACCGGATGAATGCGTTCTACGATGGCAAGTATGATGTGTTGCTCGCCACGACGATTGTGGAAAGCGGGCTGGATATCCCGACAG
This sequence comes from Ruegeria meonggei, assembly GCF_900172215.1. Lineage (GTDB taxonomy): Bacteria > Pseudomonadota > Alphaproteobacteria > Rhodobacterales > Rhodobacteraceae > Ruegeria > Ruegeria meonggei. The sequence continues at coordinate 137,650 of NZ_FWFP01000001.1, read as the reverse complement.
CAAATACGATGGTTGTGCACCGGGCGGATATGTTCGGACTGGCGCAGCTCTATCAAATCCGGGGTCGAGTGGGGCGGTCAAAAACCCGCGCCTATGCCTATCTGACAACCAAACCGCGTGCGCGACTGACCGCTACGGCCGAAAAACGCCTGCGGGTTCTGGGCTCGTTGGATACGCTTGGGGCAGGATTCACGCTGGCCTCGCAGGATCTGGACATTCGCGGCGCAGGTAACTTGCTGGGCGAAGAGCAATCGGGCCAGATGCGTGACGTCGGCTATGAGCTTTACCAGTCGATGCTGGAAGAGGCGATTGCCAAGATCAAAGCCGGTGAGATGGAGGGGCTGTCGGACGCCGATGAACAATGGGCACCACAGATCAATCTGGGCGTGCCGGTTCTGATCCCCGAGGATTACGTACCAGATCTGGATGTGCGTCTGGGCCTTTATCGTCGCCTGTCATCGCTGTCGACCAAGGTTGAACTGGAAGGCTTTGCAGCTGAATTGATCGACCGGTTTGGCAGCCTGCCAAAAGAAGTGAATACCTTGATGCTGGTCGTGCGCATTAAGGCGATGTGCAAACGGGCTGGGATTGCCAAACTGGACGGTGGGCCAAAGGGTGCAACGATCCAGTTTCACAACGACAAGTTCGCCTCACCCCAGGGGCTGGTCGAGTTCATCCAGAACCAGCGCGGACTGGCTAAGGTCAAGGACAACAAGATCGTTGTACGCCGCGACTGGAAGAAGGATAGCGACAAGATCAAAGGTGCTTTTGCTATCGCCCGCGATCTGGCTGAAAAACTTGTGGCCGAAAAGAAGAAGGCCAAGGCCTAGTCACCGCTGACAAAGGTACAAAGCTGCCACGTGCCCGCGTCTGATTTCACAAGTGCGGCGCGATGCCCGACCATGGACCACAGAAAGTCGCTGTGCATGTAGCCCGTTGTTCCGTCTGTCAGTAGAACGCGTTGGTACTCGGACGCATCCTGATATTCGGGGACGATCACGATTTCATGGCTGATCAACCCTAATATTGGAGCCCCGCGCAGCGCCTCCTGTCGCAGAGTCACATCCTGGCCGGTCACAAAAAACGCCTTATACGGGTCCAAAGTGGCAGGCAGGGTGATCTGCCATTGATGCGGCATCCAGAATTCACCCTCGTCATCGAAATAGCCGGGTTGGGACAGGGTGTTTTCCAGATCAGACCAGCGGTTTTCACGTATCTGATCTGCGTTCTGTTGGTCTTGGTCAGTCAGGGTGTCGGCGACCAGGGTCGCACGCAACTCGTCCGGTCCGCCATTGCCCCCATGGCTGAGGTAAATGTCCGGGCAGGCCGCAGCGAGAACACCATCAACATCCCGCGCCGCCACTTTGGCCAACAGATCGGTGCGAAAGGCCACAAGTGACGGATCCCGTTCGGCCTGATCGACAGGGGGAAAGGACTGACGGTCCGCCAGTGCGGGGCCGCAGATCAGGGCGGTCAGCAGCAAAGCGTATTTCATTCCGCAGCCTTCATTGCGGCCTGAGCGCAAAAGCAGGACGCCCCAACTGCCCGGTCCGCGCGCGCCAGGGACAAATCAAGACGTTGTTTGACCTGTGTGATCTCAGTGTTTTCGCCCCGTGCTTTCAGACAGTCATGCAACCCCTTGAGGCTCCAGACATTATCCGGATGGATCGAGGCTCGGCTTAGGGTGCCGCCCAGACCAAGATCCTCGCGATAAACCGCTTCGGCCTCGGCGACGTGGCCCTGCTCAAACAGCAATGCCCCCAACGCATGACGGGTCGGCTGCATCCAGCCCCAAGGTTCGTCATAGGGCAGCGTATCGTCCAGTTCGACCGAGCGGCGCAGATGGGCAAACGCGAGGTCATAGTTGCCCTTGCGATATTCGATCTCGCCTCGCAGCATTTCACGGGCAATCTCCAACAGATCGATTACGCGGTTATTGTGCAGCAATCGGGATTCCGGCACGCAGGCTTTGGCCGACAGGAACAGCTGCTCTTCCGCCTCAGCCTCGGCCACCTGATCTGTTGCGGCATAGGCAACTGCGCGGGCGTAATGCGTGGTTGCCGTCAGTGTACGGTAGAGGTCGGGATCAGCGGGCAATTCTAGTGCCTTGGCCTCTTCCCACCGGCCGAACCGGATCAGGATATGTGGCCCCATCGACATGTAGCTTTCGAAGTAATCCGCCATTGGCGGGCTTTCGACGCGCAGCATATCCTCGGGCGTGGTGTCCCACAGACCCTGATTGGCGCGCAGCGCAGGTTCCATCTGACCCAGAAACAGCGCGCCGTAGATGGCAAAATGGTAATCGTGCTGGCGATACCCGGTATAGATGTTGAATGCCCCTTCGCGTTCGTAATATTTCAGGTCGGCCTCAGTGGCTTTCTCGTTCCAGTAGACAACGTTGTGGTAATGCCCACAGAGCACGTCGATATGGGTTGGCATATGCACCAGATGGCCTGCATCGGGCACCAGCGTGCGCAGAACATCTCCGGCCTTCAGCGCCTTTTCAGGGGTTGGTGACATCTCCATCAGGTGGACGTAAAGATGCAGCAAGCCTGGGTGGGACATGGCGGCCGGATCATTGGTCATAGCGTCTTCCAACGCCTTCTGCGCCTCAAGCGTTGCGGCACCTTCGGCGGGTTGTCCGGTCTTTAGATCCCACATTTTCCACGGAGTCAGGTTCAGCAAGGACTCGACAAAGATAGTACGCACGTCCAGGTCGTCAGGTTGTGCGTCAAAGGCCGCCCGCATCGCCTTGGCGAAATCGTGATCCCATTTGTGTATGTCGGGAATTGGATCGCGTTGCGGATACCGGGCGGGCAGGGCGCGGATCAGGGCCTGTTCGACTGGCGTGCCGCGGTCGGCATGGGCCAGCGCCAGTTGCGTGGCATCATAGGCCAGCGCCAGCGACTTTTGCTGCCCCTGATCGTCGCGCAGATCCCACGGCAGGTTGTAATTTGGACCGGCGGCATAGGCGACGCCCCAATGGGCCATGACGCAATGCGGATCATACTCCAGCGCGCGCTGGAAACAGACCACAGCTTCTTCGTGATTGTACCCGTAGGTCCAGACCAGCCCGCGGTCGAACCACAGCTGCGCGTCTGGTGAGGAAGTGCTGACCTTGCAGGAATGTGTACCCAGATCGTAATAATCGCTCATTGAAAATCTCCCCTCGGATCGCAAGGAGATTAACGTGAATCATCACCTCTGCACAGATCAGGCGGGTACTCTGTCTTCGATCCGGCCCATATGCAGCATCAGGCCGAAGCCAAGGGTGCACATAATCAAAATGCCAAACGCCAGAGGCGCGATCGAGCCGTCAAACAACAAACCAATCGGGGCGGCGATCGCTGCTGCCAGAACCGTCGAAATCGCCCCGATGACCGAAGCAGCCATACCGGCGATATGGCCCATCGGTTCCATCGCGATGGTATTGAGGTTGCCCATCGTCATGCCGGCCATGAAGAAAAGAGCCGTCTGCCAGCTGACGAACAATGCGAAAGACAAGGTTGAGGACAGATCCATCGAGTTCAGGGCAATCACCGCAACCGTGAATAGTATCTGCGCGCCCAAGACCCAGGTAACAATCCGGCGCATTCCCAACCGCACGACCAGAGCGGCGTTCAACAAGCTGGCAGAGCCAGACATCAACGCCACAAAGCCGAACCAGAACGGGAAACTGTCGGCACTGTTGTGCACGACGTCATAGATCGGCTGAACCATGACCAGCATGGTGAACAGCATCCCAAGACATAGGGTCTGAACCATGATGGAAATTCGAACCGTCGGATGTGTCACCATCTGCTTGGCTGCGTCAATCATCAGCGGCAAGCGCAAGGGGCGGCGGTTTTCCACGGCCAGAGGCTCGGGGAGGCGCAGCGCCATCCAGACGATTGTGATCAGCGAAAACAGCATGAAAGACGCAAAGATACCACGCCATCCGGTCAGGGCGATCAGACCGGCCCCCAACATCGGCGCGATGGCGGGCACCAGTGTAAAGATCATCATGGCGATGGACACGATGCGTGCCATTTCGCGGCCGGAATAAAGATCGCGGATAATCGCCATGGCGACCACCCGTGGAGCCGAACATCCAACGCCTTGAAAGATACGTGCTATCAGCAGCACTTCGAGCGAGGAGCTGGCCCACGCAACCGCGGCGGACAAGATGTACAGCGCCGATCCGACATAGATAACTGGCTTGCGTCCAAACGCATCAGACAAGGGGCCAGTGAAAAATGTACCAACCCCCAGGCCCAGAACAAAGGAGGTCAGGATCAGCTGAGCTTTGTTGACATCATCGGGGCTTAACTGTGCCCCGATTTTGGGCAGAGCGGGCAGCATCGAGTCGATCGAAAACGCAATTGTCGCAAACATCATTGCGACAAGCGCGACAAATTCCCCCCGAGACATGCGATTGGCCATTGTGCCCTCCTGACCTGATGGCGCTATCATGGCAAGTCAGGCGGCGCTAGGGACCAAATTGCACAGAGGTCTGTGCTAATTTGCAGAGGAAGCCTCAAGTTGAGACTTTATCTCTCCGATCACTCTTTCCCACATTTCAGGGGGTTGCGCACCAGGAACCGCATGCTGGTTGGCAACGATGAAGGTCGGAACAGAACTGACGCCCATCTGGCGCGAATGGGTGTCGCGGGTACTGATATCTTCGCGGTCGGCATCGGATTTCAACAGTTTCAGTACCACCGCGGCGTCCATTCCCGCTTGGTCTGCGATATCGGCCAATACCTCGTGATCGCCAATGTCGCGGGCTTGCACGAAATAGGCGTCGAAAAGGGCATCCACCACGGCATTCTGCTTGTTCTCGATCCCGGCCCAATGGATCAGGCGATGAGCGTCCAGCGTATTGGGTGTGCGCTTCATCCCTTCAAAATCGATACTCAGTCCGGCTTTTTCGGCATGTTCAACCACTGGGGCATAAGCCTCGATGGCGCCTTTTTTGCCGCCAAACTTTCGCTCAAGATACTCGCGCCGATCCATGCCTGCATCCGGCATGTCGGGGTTCAGCTGAAAGGGATGCCATTCGATGACAAAAGGATGATCAGGAACAGCGGCCAGAGCTTTGTCCAATTGGGTCTTGCCTATATAGCACCATGGGCAGATCGGGTCTGACATGATATCAAGCTTGACGGTCTGGGTCATGGGTGGGTCGCCTTGAAATAGGCCGGCAAAGCCCGGCGCAGGAGTTTGCCGTTACCGCCGGTCGGCAATTCAGGCAGATGGATGAACGCGCGCGGCTGTTTGTACCGCGCCAGGTTTGCTTTGACATATGTCTGCAAGGCGTTGTCGTCCAGCTTTTCCGGACCAGTATAGAAGGCGGCAATCACAAATGTGTCCTGTTTGACTTCAACCGCAGCGGCGCCGACCTGAGTTATTCCGGGGAATTTGGCCAGCGCGGCCTCGACCTCGACCGGGGAGACACGATAGCCGCCTGCGTTCATCATGTCGTCATCCCGCCCTAGATAGGTGATCTGCCCATCGACAGCCATTGCGCCCTGATCTCCGGTTAGGAACCAGTCGCCCTGCATGCGGGAATTGGCTTCTTGCGGGGCGTTCAGATAGGTCAGCATCAGGCCAGGGTCTGACCGGTGAATGGCGATGGTGCCTTCCTGCCCTTGCGGGACAGGTCCGTCCGGTCCCAGAATCGCAATGCGCCGGCCGGGTTGCGGCTGGCCCAGGGATTCTCCGCGGGCCGGATGATCGGGGCTGGAGGAGATGAAGGTCGAACACTCCGACATGCCATAAGCCTCGTACAGTTCGGTCCCGGATGCCTCGGCCCATCTAGCATGCAAATGCCGTGACAGCTTCTCTCCGGCGCATAGGCCGTGGCGCAGGTCGGGCAAGTGCAGGACCTCAGGCGTGTTCAATAGTTTGCGGAACACGCCGGGGGCGGCCGCGAATATTGTCGCTCTGTGCTGACGCAGCAGTGCAGGCAGATCTTCCGGCGCGGTTCCGGGCTGGGGGATCAGGGCGGTGGCGCCGATAGTCCAGGGATCCATCAACCCGGTTCCCAGAGTGTAGGTCCAGTTGAATGCCCCGGCGTGGCACAGACGGTCGGTGTCACGCAGCCCGTACCAGCCGTCCACCATCATCTGGCGCGCCCAGATGGCGCGATGGGCATGGGCCACGGCGCGCGGCTTGCCTGAGGTGCCCGAGGTGTAGACCACATAGGCCATTTTGTCCGGGTCACCCATTTGGAGCGCGGCGGGCGGCAGGTCGCGCATTTGGGACAGATCGGACAGCTCGATCTGAACAGGATGCGGCGCACAGGCGACCGACGGATCCCTGAGAATGGCAGCGGGACTCAGATCCTCGACCATGCGGGCCGTTTCAGGGTCTGTCAGCTGCGACGATGTGGGAACCGGCACAATCCCGACCGCGATCGCTGCAAGATAGGCGATAGGGAAATCGACCGTATTGCCCAGCCGCATCAACGCGATGTCACCTGGTTTCAACCCCGCTCGCAACAACCCCGTGGCTGTTCCCAGAATGGCTGATTGCAGGGCTTGATAGGTCCAATCCTCGGTCCCGTCATGTCGCAGGACGGAAAGCGCGATTTTGTTTGCGTTTTGATCGGCCTGCCGCAGCACATGCGCAGCCAGATTAAACGGCGTAGGGCAGGCCAGAGGCGGGCCGTGATCGAATACAGATAGCATGGCAACTGGCTATCGCGGTGCATGGCGCGTTGCAAGCATGACAGGCTACGCCTATAGAGTGGCCCATGACCACGCGAGAACAGACATCATTGATCCGCATCGCCCGCGATTCAGGGGACCACACAGAACTTGAGCCGCTAGATCTGGGGGCCCGCGTGCGCCAGCTGCGCAAAGCGCGGAACTGGACGCTGGAGCAGGCAGCAACGCAAGCAGGGCTGGCGCGGTCAACGCTCAGCAAGATTGAGAATGGCCAGATGTCGCCGACCTACGACGCGCTGAAAAAACTGGCGACCGGGTTGGAGATATCCGTACCTCAGTTGTTCACCCCACCGCAGCGCGACCAGGTCATTGGCCGGATGGCTGTCACTCGGATGGGCGAGGGGACCAGCCACCCAACGGTCACCTACGAGCACGAGTTGTTGGCTGAGACGCTGACAAAAAAGCAGATGCTGCCCTATCGCGCCCGCGTGCGGGCCCGGTCAATGGACGAGTTTGACGGCTGGGTGCGCCATGACGGCGAAGAGTTTCTGTATGTTCTGACCGGTGTGGTGAAGCTGTTTACTGAATTTTACGAGCCCGTCGAAATGCGACGGGGTGACAGTGCCTATTACGATGGCAGCATGGGCCACAACGTAATTTCCATCAGCGACGAAGATGCAACGATCCTTTGGGTGACATCACTTACCTAAGGCGCTGCTAAACTCGCGGTTCAAACCTTCGGTGAACAAAAAGTCCTCCAGCTCTTCGTGGGCTTCGTTCACGGTCAGGTGGTGGCGTTCGGCGAGGTATACTTCGAACCCCTTGCGGTCTCGGCTTAGCCGCCGCTTGTCCTGATCGCGAAGGTTTGGAAATCGCCGCTTTGCACGCGTGTACATGGCGTCCCAGTCTTGCGTCAAATCAGTCCATTTTAACATAAGCAAGCTTTCCATGTCTTGGGTTTCAAGGCTGCCCGGTCCTCAGTTTGAGGGTACGAACGGTTCAGCAATGCAAGTGCATGACAAAACGTCGCAGCCGGATGAGGCCAACCTGGGGGCAAGTGACCCGCTGCGGGCAATCCGCAACGGGCCGACGGACCTAGGTTTGGAGTGAGTGGAGGCCGGTCCGTAAAACCTGGGTTTCAAGCGCCCGCGAAAATGCTATCCCATGAGATTCGCTGAATTAAATCGACAAGGCGCCGTGCCATTTGATCCGCAGGCTATAACGCAGAGGCGCTTTACGTAAAGCCTCTTGTAGAAGAAAATTTGGCACTGGCTGAAAATAGGTGTCAATTCTACTTGTGGCGGCCCGCCTGCGTACGCGCCACAATATCAAGTGTGCTCAGGCCCGTGTGCCAATTTCCGCCGATGGTCATGGATCGCTGGTTTTGCGGGCGCGGTGGCTTTCGGATCGCAGCCGTTCAGACACTGATCCCCGCACAGGTAGACCAATCAGTGCCAGCCGGTCCTTTTTGCCATCACTTTTCATACCACCACATCTGAGGCATGTATTCCGGCCCGTCGCCATAGATCGGCAGGATTTCAGGGTGTTTCAGTTCTTTGGCGTGGGCGATGCGGCCAACATCAAAATTCCAGATCGGAATGACATAGCGCCCTGCGGTCAGAACACGGTCCAGCGCGCGGGTGGCAGCGACAAATTCCTCATGGCTATCCGAAGCCAGCATCGCGTCGATCAGCCCGTCTACAGCCGGCGAGGCAACGCCCATCAAGTTGCGCGTGCCGGGTGTGTCCGCGTTTTCGCTGCCCCAGTACAGGCGTTGCTCATTTCCGGGCGACAGGGACAATGCACGGCGGAAGAAGGTCATGTCAAAGTCCAGCTCAGTCTTGCGGCCAGCAAACTGCGCACTGTCCACCCGTTCGGTGGTCACCTGAATCCCCAGTCGTTCCAGCGCGCGGGTATACATTTCTATCGCGGTTTCGCTTTCAGTATCCCCCTGCTGCAACAGGACATTGATCTTGAACAAGTCGCCGTTCTGATTGCGCAGCGCTCCGTCCTGAATGGTCCAGCCCGCCTCATTCAGCAGTTTTGTCGCCGCGCGGACGTTGGAGCGGTTGCGGGCTGTGCCGTCGCCCTGAGGCAGGTCATAACCGTCCAGGGCACCGGGGGGCAGGTCATCCGCATAGGGCTGTAACAGTTCGGCAACCCGTCCGGTTGCCGGGCCAGGCTGCATCGCCAGGTCCGAGCCTGCGAAATATGAGGTGATGCGCGGTTGCGCACTGCCGGTGATGGTGTCGTTTATAAACTCAAAATTGAACGCCAGCAGCAGCGCCTCGCGCACGCGCCAGTCGTCAAAGGGGGCCTTGCGCGTGTTCATCACAAACCCGGTCATGCCCGACGGCTTGCCGTGCGGGATCTCGGTCTTGATCACGTCGCCGCGCTGAACAGCAGGGAAACTGTATTGGTTGGCCCATTTATCGGCGTTGAATTCGCGTACGGCAGTCAGTTCTCCGGCCTTGAAGGCCTCGAACAGAACGGTGCCGTCGCCATAAAACTCGATCCGCATTTCGTCCAGGTTCATGGTGCCCTGGCGAAAGGGAATATCCGTGCCCCAATAGTCTGGATTGCGGCGCAGGTTCACATAGCGACCGGCCTCATAATCCTCGACCACATAGGGGCCTGAACCGATTGGGATATCTTGCAGCGGGGCGTTGGCAAAGTCTTTCCCTTGCCATTGTGCCTGTTGCAGGATCGGGCGAAGGCCCGCAAGCAGCGCCAGCTCACGATCTGGTTCGTTAAAGGTGATCCGAACCGAGCGTGGGCCGGTTTGTTTGATACTGTCGATCTTGTCCCACAACCCGCGATAGCGCAGATGCCCCTCGGTTCCCAACGTCTCGTACGACCAGATGACATCGTCAACCGTGACCGGTGTGCCATCCGAGAATCGGGCGCCGTCACGCAGGGTGAATTCGACCCATGACCGGTCCGGCGCCGTCTCAACTGATTCGGCTAACAGGCCGTAAAGAGTGAAAGGTTCGTCCCAGGAACGACCCATCAGGCTTTCATGGGTCCAAAATCTTAGCTGCCACGGCGGGGTGCCTTTTTGCACGAAGGGGTTGAGTGTGTTAAAGCCCCCGGTATTCCCAAACACGACCTTGCCGCCTTTTGGCGCGTTGGCGTTTGCATAGGGTAGGGACACAAAATCCGGTGGAAGGGCCGGGTCCCCGTACATAGCTATGCCATGAGCCGATTCTGCATGGGCAATTGTGGCAATAAAAACGGAAGCGATTCCCGCGAACACAAGGCGAACGGGGCGTAGATAATCGGGGCGCATTTTGGAAACAATCCTGCTCTGGCCTTATTTTGTTGGGATTCACCGTACCGATGATTTTTCTTATTATCAAACTTTTAGCTTGGATGAATGCAAGGAATTGCTTATAAAGGTTCCACTGCTCGATAGGTTTCTTGCCTGTATGAAACCTGCCTCAATAACTTAACGCCCGCTTCGTGCGGGCGTTTTTTTTGGGCTTGTTTCTACCCGATTGCGGTCACCAGATGTTTCCCGTTTTCTTTGCAGGTGCAGCATGGCACTGTGCAGCTGAAACGGATTTTGCGGGAGAAAACTCATGAGCCTGTCGGGGAAAACTGCGATCATCACAGGGTCGAATTCGGGGATCGGTCTGGGGGTCGCATGGGAGCTGGCAAAGGCCGGGGCTGATGTTGTTCTGAACTCATTCACCGACCGCGACGAGGATCACGCGATCGCTGCCGAGATGTCAAAAGAGACCGGGACCAAGGCGCGCTACATCAAGGCGGACATGACAAAGGCCGAAGAATGCCGTGATCTGATCCGGCAGGCGGGTGCATGCGATGTTCTGGTGAACAACGCGGGCATCCAGCACGTGGCACCCATAGATGAGTTCCCGGTCGACAAATGGGATGCGATCATCGCGATCAACATGAACTCGACCTTTCACACGATGGCGGCGGCCTTGCCGATGATGCGCGCGGCCGGGTGGGGCCGGATTGTGAACATCGCCTCGGCGCACGGGTTAACGGCGTCTCCGTTCAAGGCGGCGTATGTGGCGGCGAAACACGGTGTGGTTGGTATGACCAAAACCGTGGCACTGGAAACAGCGCAAGAACCGATCACCTGCAATGCCATCTGCCCCGGCTATGTGCTGACCCCGCTGGTCGAGGCGCAGATTCCGAACACGATGAAGGAATACAACATGAGCCGCGAGGACGTGGTCAAGAACGTCCTGCTGCAGCGACAGCCGTCAAAAGAGTTTGCCACGGTCGAACAATTGGGCGGCACCACGATCTTCCTGTGTTCGGATGCTGCGGCGCAGATCACCGGCACCACAATCTCGGTGGACGGGGGCTGGACGGCCCTTTGATTTAGGAGGACCAAGTTGAAACGCATCAATCTGGCACTGCAAGGCGGCGGGGCGCATGGCGCCTTTACCTGGGGCGTTCTCGACCGGTTTCTGGACGAAGACGATATCGAGATCGCAGCGATCACCGGGACCTCGGCAGGGGCGCTGAACGGTGCTGCGTTCAAATCCGGCATGGTACATGCGGGCCGGGACGGGGCTCGGGCCAATCTGAATGGGCTCTGGGCGCTTATGGGGGCCGTGGGGGATATGCGCCTTGCCAACTGGATGCAGACGATTGAACCGTCTCAGATCGCTCAGGCGATGGAGTATTCACTGCCCTTTTCAATTGGCGATGCCTGGTCGCGGATGGTGTCGCCTTATGCCTATGGCCCGTTTTACCGCAACCCGCTGGAGCCGGTGGTAGACCAGTTCAACTTTGGCGAGATTTGCGCCGACGAAGGGCCGGAGTTGTTTGTCTGTGCGACTTGTGTGCGCAGCGGCAAGATCCGGGTGTTTACCGGCGAAGAAATCTCGACCGATGCCATTCTGGCCTCGGCCTGTTTGCCAAGCTTGTTTCAGGCAGTTGAGATATACGACCCCAAAACCGACCGGACTGAAGCGTATTGGGACGGCGGTTACACCGGAAACCCAGCCTTGTATCCTTTGTTTAACAATGATTTGCCCGACGACGTTGTGATTGTGAATATCAATCCATTGGAGCGGGATGAGGTCCCGAAGACGCCACAGCAAATCCAGAACCGGATCAACGAGATCAGCTTTAACTCATCGCTGTTTCGGGAGTTGCGGGCGATCAGTTTTGTTCAACGACTGCTGTCCGAGGGCAAGCTGAACGCGGGCGAGATGAACCGCGTTCTTGTGCATATGATCGCTGATGACGCGTTGATGAATGACCTGTCGGTGGCGACAAAAACCGTGCCGAACCCAATTGTACTGCACAAACTGAAAGAGGCTGGGCGCGCGGCGGCAGATGGGTTTCTAGCCGCTCATAAAACGGACCTGGGTCAGCGCAGCACAGTCGATCTGCCCGAGATGTTTGGCTGATTATTCAGGCGGTTCCGTGGGGTCTTTGTCGTTGGGATAAACCAGACCGGCAGAGATCACCAGTTTGGCGGCATCCTCGATCGACATGTCCAGCATGATGACGTCTTCGGTCGGGAAAAACAGCAGAAAACCCGATGTCGGGTTTGGGGTGGTGGGGACAAAAACGCTCAGCATCTGGTCGCTGGTTTCGGCACGTTCACTGACCTCACCCTTGGCGGTGGTCGAGATAAAGCCGATGGCCCAGATGCCCCGGCGTGGGTACTGAATCAGGCAGGCTTTGTCGAAGGACCGTTCGGTTTGCGCGAATACCGTCTCTGAGATTTGTTTGATACCGGAATAAACCGACCGGACCACTGGCATCCGGTTCACCAGACCTTCGGCAAGCTGGATCAGCGACCGGCCCAGGATACCCTTGGCGACCCAACCTACCAAGATGGTGAAGATCAGGAAGATGATCACCCCAACGCCACGCAGATTGACGCCTACATATTCCTGTGGCTGAAACTGCTGCGGCACCAGCGGCAGCACAGCGCTGTCGATCCAACCGACCACGGACCAGATCAGCCAGATGGTCAGCCAGACAGGCGCAATGACAACGATGCCCGTCAGAAATGACGCGCGCAGCCGGGAAAACAGGCCCGGGCGTCGATTGGGTTCTTGGTCAAACGGCGTGTTCATTGCGGTCCTGAGTGGTTTGCGGATTTAGTTAAGCAGTCCGGTGCCTTGGTACAATAGGTTTATGTCAATCGCTTTGGCCGGACAGGGCGCGCGCGATACCTGCAGCCAGCCGGGCGTTGTTCCGGACCAGCGCGATATTGGCCGTCAGCGAGCGGCCCTTGGTCTGTTCGTAAATTCGCTGCAGCAGATAGGGCGTGACACCCTTTCCGGTAATCCGGTGGGCATCCGCGTCGGCCTGGGCTGAGGCGATGATTGGTGCCAACTCGTCTGACGGGATCTGATCTTCGGCAGGGATCGGGTTGGCGATCAATTGACCGCCAGGCAGGCCAAGCGCGCGGCGGGTGGCATGGGCTTTGGCTATATCTTCGGCGCTGTCCATTCGCAGCGGAGCCGCCAGCGGAGACCTGGCGGACCAAAAGGCCGGGAACTCATCCTGACCGAAGGCAATGACCGGAACGCCCAATGTTTCAAGCACTTCCAGCGTTTTTGCCAGGTCCAGAATGGCTTTGGCCCCTGCTGCCACAACAGTGACCGGAGTTTGCGCCAGCTCATGCAGATCGGCCGAGATATCGAACGAGGTCTCGGCCCCCTGATGCACACCGCCGATACCGCCGGTGGCAAAGACCTCGATCCCGGCATATTGTGCGGCGATCATCGTCGCAGCGACAGTGGTGGCCCCTGTGCCGCCGGTCGCCAAGCAAGCCGCCATATCGGCGCGGGACAGTTTGGCGACGCCCTGGGCCTGACCCAAAGCTTTCAGGTCGTCCGCCTCCAACCCGACATGCAGTGTACCGTTGATCACGGCCATCGTGGCCGGAACGGCACCAGAATCGCGAATGTCCTGTTCAACCTGCGCTGCCACTTCGATGTTCTGTGGGTAGGGCATGCCGTGGGTGATGATGGTGCTTTCCAGTGCAACGATGGGCTGGTCCGCATCCTTGGCGGCGCGGACTTCGGCGGAATAGTGGATGTCGATCACAGTGGTGTCTCTCCGGAAACGTAAGTTGCGGCGGCGTGCAAGGCGCGGTTCAGGGCGGTATCGCTGGACGCGCCGCTGACCTCGGATGCGATATGGGCTGCCATGAAGGTGTCGCCCGCGCCAGTCACGCGGGTGACCAGAACGGAAGGGGGCGTTTGGGTCAGGATGCCTTCGGCATTACCGACGGTGGCTGAATTGCCGCCGTCGGTGACCAGAACCCGCACCGCGCCGCGGTCTAGCAGGCCTTTGGCGGCACTGTCGGAATCCTTGAATTCGCGCTGGCACAGAATGCCGGCCTCTTCCAGGTTCACGTAAAGCGTGGCGCGGGCATGTTTGAGAAACGGCAGCAGGCGTTCGGCCTTACCGGGCGAGGCTGGGGCCACGCGCAGATCGGCGCGCGCAAAAGCAGGGCTTTGGGCGATTTCCTCAAGAAGATTCAGTGTCAAGTTGCCGTCCAGCGCAATGGGGCCTTTAAACGGCGTGGTCTCATCACCCAGCGGCCCGTGCAGCAATGGGTGCAGGATTTTGGCACCTGCCGCCTCCAGCGAATGCGCGTCAGCGATTGCGGCAATCAGACCGTTGGCACCTTCGACGGCCATATACCGGTCAGTGGGCAGATCCTGCGAGCGATAGATGTGGTCTGTGACCATCCCAAGCCGGGCGCATGAATTAACCAGCTCATCCCCTTCGGGATCGCGGCCAATGGCGGTCAGCAGGGTTGGGGTCATGCCGAACCGCACCAACGTCATGGCGATGTTCATGGCCACACCACCGGGCAGGCGGGTGATCCGCCCCGGCACGTCCGATCCGTGCCGCATGGCACTGGCCGAGCGTCCAATCACGTCCCACAGGACCGAGCCGGTACACAGGATTTCGCTGTTACTTTTCATGTCGGTTTCATGCCGCAGCCCCGACGCAGGCGCAAGGGTTAACGCTCACAGCGTCAGCCCATGGCGTCAGTCAGGGTGGTCAGCGCGGCCAGCGGGTCATCTTGCGACCAGATCTCGTCTCCGACGCCAAAGAAATCGGTGCACGGGCTCAGGTCGCGGATCAGGTCCGGGGTCAACCCGCCTTCGGCTACCACTGGAACCTCGATCACTTCGGACCACCACTTGAACAAGTCGTGCTCTGCTGTGGTGCCATCGCCCAGCGTTGATGCCCCGACGGGGCCAAACGCCACATAATCCACACCTGCTTCGCCAGCGCTCATGCCATCGTGGTTAGAAGTGCCGCAGAAACTGCCAACAATCGCGTCGGCGCCCAGTTCCTTGCGGGCGGCCCGAACCGAACGTGCGCCGTCGTCCAGGTGGACCCCGTCCAGCCCCAGTCGCTGTGCCAGAAGAACATGGTTCGAGATCACCAGTGCAACGTCACGCGCATGGGCCACCTCGCGGCAGGCATCGGCAGCACGGGCGATGGTGTCTTCATCGCCACCAGCCAGTGCCATTCGGATACAGGCGATATCTGCACCGTCCAGCACGTGGGCCAATTGGTCGGGGAAGGTGCTCAACGTGATCGCGGGTGGGGTGATCAGGTAAATCTGCGGCTGCTCGGGGGTGTCCATTGGCGCGTCCTTCGCTTTCAGTCTTTTGCGCGGTTTAGCCGATTGCGGCGGGGAAGCAAACTTTTATACCTATTAGTGCGGGAATTGCTGCTTCAATGGCTTGCCCTGACAGGGTGCGCCGCTTACAGCAAGCCAAGTTTTCGGAGACAGCCATGCCCAGCGATACATCCCAGCCTTCTTTCGTGCTCGTGCGCCCCCAGATGGGGGAAAACATCGGTGCCGCTGCGCGGGCGATGTGGAATTTCGGTCTGGATCGTATGCGGATAGTGGCACCCCGCGATGGCTGGCCGAACCCCAAGGCGGTTGCCATGTCCAGCGGGGCCGGACGTTTGCTGGACGAAGCGCAGTTGTATGACGATCTGGCTGGTGCGCTGGCGGACAGCACCTTTGTCTTTGCCACCACGGCCCGGCAGCGCGGGCTGACCAAACCGGTCTACAGCCCCGAACGCGCCATGCAGATCGCCGCGGAAAAGGTGGCGGCGGGCGAGAAGGTCGCCGTCCTGTTCGGCCCCGAACGGGCCGGGCTTGAGAACGAGGATATCGCCAAGGCCAACGCCATCATCTCGGTCCCGGTGAACCCGGAATATGCCTCGCTGAACCTGGGCCAATGCGTGTTGCTGACCGCTTATGAGTGGATGCGCCAATCCGGCGATGTGGTGCATGAGGCCACCGATCTGGGCAAGGGCGATTGGGCCACAGGTGTCGAGGTTGAGAAACTAGTTGAACATTATGAGGACCGGCTGGAGGAGGCCGGCTTCTTTTATCCGCCCGAAAAAGCCGAAGGCATGAAGACCAACCTGCGCAACCTGTGGTCACGGATGCGGATGACACGGGCGGATGTGCAGATGCTGCACGGTGTCATGCGGCAGATGGTCCGCTGGAAAGACCGGGGTTAAACCACGGCTGAGGCTGGACCTCGGCCCCCGACAGCCCTAGCTTGCGACGAAATCAAGACATGAGGACAGCATGAGCGGAAAGCGCAGCATCTTCGAAGACGTCTCGGACACCGAAAAACAACAGGCCGTTCAACCCGGTATGATTGATCGCGGCCGGGGTGGCGCGCGCTGGGCCATTCGCGCCTGGTTGATGATCCTGTTTGCACTTGTGGTTGTGATGATCGCCGTGGGCGGGCTGACGCGCCTGACCGACAGCGGGCTGTCGATCACTGAATGGCGACCGATCACCGGGGCCATTCCGCCTACGACTGAGGCTGACTGGCAGGCCGAGTTCGACAAATACAAACAGATCGACCAGTGGCAAATCCAGAACCAGTGGATGGAGCTGGGTGATTTCAAAACCATCTATTGGTGGGAATGGGGTCACCGTCAGCTGGGCCGTGTGATCGGTCTGGTTTGGGCGATTGGGTTCTTTGGATTTCTGATTGCACGCAAGATTCCCACCGGATGGACCACGAAACTGCTGATCCCCGGCGTATTGGGCGGGGTTCAGGGTGCTGTTGGCTGGTGGATGGTCGCCTCGGGCGTGACGCAGGGCGAGGGGATGACCGCCGTTGCCAGCTATCGTCTTGCCACGCATCTGGGGCTGGCTTTTGTGATCCTGGGCTTTCTGGCCTGGTACATCTTTGAGCTGGGCCGTGAAGAGCGCGATCTGATGCAGGCGCGGCGCGCCAAAGAGGCCAGGCTGTTCTCGCTGTCCACCGGGTTGATGCATTTCGCTTTCCTGCAAATCCTGATCGGTGCGCTGGTGGCGGGTATAGATGCCGGGCGGTCCTATACTGATTGGCCGCTGATCGGCGGGCAGGTCTTTCCACCTGATGCCACAATGCTGGAACCGATGTGGCGGAACTTCTTTGAAAGCCCCGGCCTTGTGCAGTTCATCCATCGCTGCGCCGGTTATCTGCTGTTTGCATTTGGTTTTGTGGTCTGGCGACGCGGCAGCACCAGCGCTCATCCGCAGACGCGCTTTGCCTTTAACGCGGCTTTTGCAGCCCTGTCACTGCAGGTTGTTGTAGGCATCGTGACGGTTGTCTACGCAGCCCCATGGCAGATTGCCATTTTCCATCAGTTCATGGCCGTTGTCGTTTGGACCCTGATCCTGCGCGCGCGCTTCCTGACGGCCTATCCAATTGCAACCTCAATTCGCGGAGCTTGACCCTGATGAGCGCTTACGACGACCTGATGGCCTTTCAACGCGAAACCTCGGCGCTGGGGCAAATCGCCGGGCGGTTGGGATGGGATCAGGAAACCGTCATGCCGCGCGGGGCCACCCCGCAACGCGCCGAGGAAATGGCCGCAATCGAAGCAGTCCTGCACGCGCGTCGATCAGACCCTCGCGTGGCTGAGTGGCTGGAGCAAGCCGACCCACAGGACGACGTTGGCAAAGCACAACTGCGAGAAATTCGCCGCTCGTACGAGCGTACGATCAAGGTGCCCGCTGACCTGGCGAAAGCCATCGCCCGGGTCACCTCGGCGGCGCAAGGCACATGGGCGCAAGCGCGTGCGCACGAGGATGTGGCGGCGTTCCTGCCCGTTCTGCAAGAAGTTGTCGCTCTTAAGCGCGAAGAGGGCGCGGCGCTGGCTCAGGGCGGCGATATTTATGACGCCATGGTCGAAGATTATGAGCCCTATACGACCGGCACTCAGATTGCCCGGATATTTGACCAGATGCGCCCGCGTCTGGTGGCCTTGCGCGCGGCTGTTCTGGACAAAGCCAGACCCGCAGCCTTGACCGGGACCTTTGACGAACCGACCCAGTTGCGGCTGTCTCAAAAGCTGGCTGAAACCTTCGGGTACGATCTGACCACAGGTCGGGTTGACAAGGCCGTTCACCCGTTCAGCTCTGGCAGTGGGTTGGACGTGCGGATTACCACCCGTACCAATGAGGCCGACCCGTTCAACTGTTTCTATTCGACCATTCACGAGGTCGGCCACGCCGCTTATGAACAAAACATCGACCCGGCTTATCTGTTGACACCTTTGGGGCAGGGCGTGTCGATGGGTGTGCACGAAAGCCAAAGCCGGATTTACGAAAACCAACTGGGTCGGTCCCGTGCCTTCACTGGCTGGCTGTTTGAACAGATGACCGACGCATTCGGCGATTTCGGAATTGCAGACGCCGATGCGTTCTATGCCACTGTAAACGGTGTCCATAATGGGTACATCCGCACCGAGGCCGACGAGGTGCAATACAACCTGCACATCATGCTGCGCTTTGATTTAGAACGCGCTTTGATGAGCGGTGACCTGCAGGTTAGCGACCTCGAGGCCGCCTGGAATGACCGATTCAAGGCTGATTTCGGCTATGGGGTCGATAGGCCCTCGAACGGGTGTTTGCAGGATGTGCATTGGTCGGTGGGCCTGTTTGGATATTTCCCGACCTATGCGTTGGGCAATGTCTATGCCGGGTGTCTGAATCAGGCCTTGCGCGCAGCGGTTCCGGGGCTGGGCGGGCAATTGGCACAGGGCGACACGTCCGGTGCGACAGGATGGTTGCGGGATAATCTTCAGTGTTACGGCGGGCTTTATGCACCCCGCGACACAATCCAGCGCGCCAGCGGTGTCGAACCGGGGCCTGAGCCGTTGCTGGAGTATCTGGAGCAGAAGTTTGGGGCGCTTTATGAGTTGTGAGGATGCCTAGTGGCAAGTTTCTGGTAAGATTCGCGGTCGTTTCAACATCTGCAATCGCCTTGTTCTTGGCGTCGCAAGGCCCTCAAACAAAAGATTCACTGGCGTACCTGTATCAACCATTGGATTGTGGTAGCCTCGGTGCTCCTTGCGATGTGGCTGGGCGCCATTACAGTGCATTGATCCCGAAAGGCGATGGCCCGTTTCCCGTAGTTCTCTTTTTCCACGGATCTGGAGGTACTGGCCAACTGACCATTCAGAATAGCGCTTTGGTTCGGCCAATTCTGGAACGTGGATATTCCATAGTCGCACCGACGGCTCTTGAAATAGACTATGCTACCGGACCGGGAACCGGTTGGGTCTGGAATGCCGAAAACTATGATTGGATTGATTTTAGTTTTAGCTCCGACGTCGTTAACGATGCGGTCAAGCGTTTTCCAATTGATCCGGAGCGCATAGTCGTCGCGGGCCATTCACGCGGCGGGAGTTTTGCGTGGTATTTGGCCTGTTCCGAAATTGACACGCGCCTGCGGGCATTTGCACCGATTGGAGGAACTCCTGTGCGAGGTCGGCCAGGCCCATGTCAAACTTCAGGATTCAAGTTCGATGTGCTGCACAGCCACGGGTATGCCGACACCGTCATTCCATTTGCTGGCTCCGGTGCGACTATAGGGTGGCCGGGTTATCTAGGCGCAGTTGAAACCGTTGAAGGCATGGCCGTCGCTATAAACTGCGATACGGTAAAGGTTTCCCATGCGAAGGGTTATGACCAACGTAGCTATGATGGATTCGCTGAAGACAAAAACATATCGGTGATCGCCCATCCGGGGGGACATGGAATACCAGAGATATGGGTTGGGTTAATGCTTGATTGGTTTGACGGTCTTACCGAGTGAATGACAACGGACCACAAGGCGTTTTCTTGTGGCCCACCGACGAAAAATTTCAAGGGTGCGGCTATTCTTCCGTCTCGTCCTCATCGCCCTGATCGGCGATCCAGGCAACGCTGACGACAACTTCACCCTTGCCGGTGTTGAACACTTTGACACCGCCTGCGCTGCGCGAACGGAAGGATATCCCTTCGACCGGAACGCGGATTGACTGACCCTTTGAAGTGGCCAGCATGATCTGGTCGTCCATCTCAACCGGGAAAGAGGCAACCAATTCGCCGCCACGCATCGCCTTGTCCATCGCGGCCACGCCCATGCCGCCACGTCCCCGAACCGGGTAGTCGTGGCTGGAACTGAGCTTGCCAGACCCGCTTGCGGAAATGGTCAGGATTAGGTTCTCGGCTGCGGACATTTCGGCATACCGCTCCTGTGGCAGGACGCTGTCGGCGTTGCCCTCATCCTCATCACTTTCGGTTTCGTCCGTGACACCGGCCATCAGGCGACGCATCTTGAGATAAGCGGCGCGTTCGTCCGAGGTGGCCTCGAAATGGCGGATCACTGACATGGAAACGACACGGTCGCCATTTGTCAGCCTGATGCCACGCACACCGGTGGATTTACGACCTTTGAAGACCCGCACGGCAGTGGTCTGGAACCGAATTGCCCGGCCGGAGTTTGTCACCAGCATTACATCGTCGTCTTCCGAACAGATGCGCGCATTCACCAGTTCCACGCCCTCGGGCAGGTCCATGGCGATCTTGCCGTTGCGTTTGACGTTGGTGAAATCGCTCAGCGCGTTGCGGCGGACGTCACCGGCGCTGGTGGCAAAGACGATCTGCAGGTTTTCCCATTCTTCATCCGGCACGTCCACGGGCATGATCGCCGCAATGGAAACCCCGGTCGGGATCGGCAGGATGTTGACGATGGCCTTGCCTTTGCCGGTGCGCCCGGATTGCGGCAGGCGCCAGGTCTTGAGCTTGTAGACCATCCCATCCGTGGTGAAAAACAGCAACTGCGTGTGGGTATTCGCCACGAAGAGGTTGGTAACGACATCCTCTTCTTTGGTCTGCATGCCCGACAGTCCTTTGCCGCCACGCTTTTGCGCCCGGAAGTCAGCTAGCGGGGTCCGCTTGATATAGCCGCCTGACGTGACCGTCACGACCATGTCTTCGCGTTCGATCAGGTCCTCGTCATCCATGTCGCCAGACCAGTCGACGATCTCGGTGCGGCGGGTTACGGCAAACTGCTCGCGGACCTCTCGCAGTTCATCACCGATGATGGACATGATGCGCTCGCGTGAGGACAGGATCTCAAGGTATTCCTTGATCTTGCCTGCAAGTTCTTCCAACTCGTCGGTGACTTCTTTGACGCCGATCTGGGTTAGGCGTTGCAACCGCAGTTCCAGAATGGCGCGGGCTTGCGTTTCCGACAGGTTATACGTGCCATCTTCGTTTGCAGTGTGGGTCGGATCATCGATCAGTGCGATGTATTCCAGAATAGGTTGCGCCGGCCAGCGCCGCGTCATCAACTTTTCCCGCGCCTCAGACGCATCAGCCGATTGACGGATCGTTGTGACGATTTCATCGATATTGGTCACGGCCACGGCCAGACCACACAGAATATGGCTGCGCTCGCGCGCCTTGCGCAAAAGATAGGCGGTGCGGCGGGCGACCACGTCCTCGCGGAAATCGATGAAGCTGGTCAGGAACCGGCGCAGGGTCAGTTGCTCGGGCCGACCACCGTTCAGGGCCAGCATGTTACAGCCGAAATAGGTTTGCATGGGCGAGAAACGGAAAAGTTGGTTCAGCACCACTTCGGGCGTCGCGTCGCGTTTCAGTTCGACGACAACCCGCACACCATTGCGGTCGGATTCGTCCTGCACATGGGCGACGCCTTCGATCCGCTTTTCTCGCACGGCTTCGGCGATCTTTTCGATCATCGAGGCTTTGTTCACCTGATAGGGAATCTCATCCACGACGATGGCATAGCGATCCTTTCGGATCTCTTCGACGCGGGTCTTTGACCGGATGATGACGCTGCCACGACCCTCCAGATAGGCCTTACGCGCGCCGGACCGGCCCAGCATGACGCCGCCGGTTGGGAAATCGGGGCCGGGGACGTAATCAATCAGCTGTTCCGATGTCAGGTCCGGATCGTCAATCAGGGCCAGCGTGGCGTCGACCACCTCACCCAAATTGTGCGGCGGGATGTTGGTCGCCATACCGACGGCGATACCACCGGCACCGTTGACCAGCATGTTCGGGAACCGCGCGGGCAGGACGGTCGGTTCTTTGTCTTTGCCGTCGTAGTTGTCTTGAAAATCAACCGTGTCTTTTTCGATATCGGCCAAAAGGGATGCGGCCGGTTTGTCCATCCGCACTTCGGTATAGCGCATGGCCGCCGGGTTATCGCCGTCCATCGAACCAAAGTTGCCCTGACCGTCCAGCAACGGCAGCGACATCGAGAAATCCTGCGCCATCCGCACCAGTGCGTCATAAATCGCGCTGTCGCCATGAGGGTGGTATTTACCCATCACGTCGCCGACCGGACGGGCCGATTTACGGTACGATTTGTCGTGCGTATTCCCGGTTTCATGCATCGCGTAAAGAATACGGCGATGAACCGGCTTCAACCCGTCGCGCAGATCGGGGATCGCGCGGCTGACAATGACGGACATCGCATAATCGAGATACGACGTGCGCATCTCGGATTCGATGGACACCGTCGGGCCGTCGTAAACGGGGCGCTCGGGCGGGGTTTCATCCATGTTTTCGGGGATTTCTGGCGTATCGCTCACGTAAACTGCCCGTTTATTGTGCTGGGTCTATATCTTGTGGATATACCTTATCAGACCCGGCACATAAGGTGCAAGCAGGCAACGATTTTGCACATGAAATACCCCGGTAACATCTGCGTAACATATTGTTAACTAAGGGTTAGGCAGTTTTGGTGTTATGATGAAGAGACCTTGCAAGAAATTGGAGGTCTGCATGGAGCAAAGCGAAACTGAATTAATGCTCAAGGGATACGGGCTGACGACGGCGGAATTCTTCTACCGAATGCCCGACTATATCCACGTTCTGAACACGTTCATTTGGCAAGAATACGACCTGGCGCCGGATCATCCTAAGCTGTTCGATTTCATCGACTTTTGGCAACGCGAAATGGAAGGCCCGCTGCATTCCGTCCGGTTCACGCATCGCAAGATGGTCGCACCGGGGGAATGGCGCAATGTCGTGGGTGAGTTTCGGGTAAATTGACAGCTGGGCCAGATTGAGTGCCACAAAAGTACTTCAGCGTATTTCATTCGCGGGTGCGTGGGCTAGGGTGTTGACCACGCGACCGGTCAGATAAGGAATCACCCATGCCCAGATTGTTGTTTATTGCCGCTGCCGTTTGTCTCAGCGGCCCCGCCGCAGCTGACGGCGTTTTGGACACAATCAAAAAAGGTGCCGAGAAAACCGCCACTGCCATCGGGCAAGGGGCTGATGCTGTTGGCAATACCATTGATAAAGGCGTGAACGCTGTCGAGGGCACTGTGGACTCGACTTCAGAACTGCTGAGCAACGAAGCCACTCCTGAAGAGACACGCGCCAAGCTGGATGGGATGGCCACCGAAATTCTGGATCAACTATTGGCGGAAAACCCAAAAGCGCAATCGCTGTATGAAATCTGCGCCGGTTACGCAGTTTTTGATTCTCGTAAGGTTACGGTGTTCCCAGTTTCAGCTGGCTATGGGCGCGGCGTGGCGATTTCGAAAGATACGGGTCAGCACACATATATGAACATGGGAACAGGCGGTGTCGGTGGGGCGATCGGCATTGGCGGGTTCGAATCCAAGTTCGTGATCATGTTCGAAACCCCGACCGACTTGGATAAGTTTATCGCGGATGGTTACGATGCCACCGCTGAAACGGGGGCGATGTACGGAGACGAAAGTACCGCAGAGACCGTGCGCTTTACTGACGGCCGATCATTCTTTCAGCTGTCGAAAACAGGCTGGCGCGTGTCGGCCGGTGCGTCCGGTACAAAATTCTGGAAATCGCCCGAACTGAACTGATCAGCCCGAACAACTGGCCCCGCCCAAAACACAGAACTTGGCGCAGTGCGGGTGGTTGAGGTGCACATCCGCCTCCGCCTCGGCCAGGGTGTGGCCCATTTCGAACTCGGGTTCATAAGGCAGTAGGGTGCAGGCCAGAACAGCTGGTTTTTCAGCACCTTTGCGTTTGACCACCATACGGGCGCTGGCGCACATCACCGCGTCTGGTGACTTGTTCAGGATGCCCCAACAGGCGTTGGTGATTTCAGGCACCTCTACGGTTTCGTCCATTTCCGGGAACAGAACGGTCATGCCGGGATTTTGCGCGTCGATGTCAAACCCGTGCTGCACAAAGAACGCTGCATACCCGGCACGGCTTTCGGCGTCGCTGTCACCCCAGACAGTGCGCCCGGCCACGGCCATGTTGAAACCGTTGTCACGCAGCCACTCCATTCCGGTCACGGTCCTTGCGAAACTGCCTTTGCCGCGTTCCTTATCGTGAAGCTCGGGGCGGTAGTGGTCGACTGAAATCCGCAGGGTCAGTTTATTGCCAAACTCGCGCTGCAGCTCCAGCAGCCCCTCACGCATCTTGCGGCGCATCATCGGCAGCATGGCGTTGGTCAGAATCAACACTTCGTAGCCGCGCTCCAGCGCGGCACGGGTCATGTCGATCATCTCGGGGTTCATGAACGGCTCGCCGCCGGTGAATCCGATTTCGCGAATGGGCCAATTGCGAGTTTCAATCTGATCCAGATAATCGCGCACCTCATCCGCCGAGATATAGACCAGCGCATCATTGGTCGGGCTGCTGGCAATATAGCAATTGACGCATTCGATATTGCACAGGGTTCCGGTATTGAACCACAATGTCTCGGGGTTGCTCAGCGCCACGGAGGCCCGCGTTTGCCCGTCAGCTGTTACTGATTTGTCCTGAAATTTGCCGATATTGGCGCTCTGAGGGGCGTTGTCTTTCATTCCGGTATCCGGTTCTTTGAAGTCGTCAAACTGACTTAGCCCTTCGATACAGGATAGTTAAGTGGGTCCGCGGCGACCTGACAGAGTTTTGATGAGGGGAAATCCGCTTGATTGATTGCGCTAACATTGGACATGTCTCTGGGGGCAAGGTAAGGAAAACGCATGGTTTCTCGTGTTATACCCGTTGATCCGTTCGATCTGGTCATCTTTGGCGGCACCGGAGATCTTGCGCAGCGCAAGATCCTTCCGGCGCTGTTTCGGCGTTTTTGCGCAGGACAGTGGCCCCAACAGGTGCAGATCATTGGTGCAGCGCGGGCCGGTCTGGACCGGCAGGGCTTTCTTGGCATGGTCACCGAATCGTTGCGTACCTATGCCGAAAACCAGTGTCGGGACGCCAGTGCACTGAGTGCGTTTTTGCAGCGGGTCGACTATGTCGCGCTGGATGGGCTGTCGGATGAAGGCTGGGATCAGCTTGCCGGCAAGCTGACCGCCGACCGCGTACGCGCGTTTTATTTCTCGGTTGGGCCCAGCTTGTTCGGGCCGCTGGCCGAGCGGATCAAATCCCACGATCTGGCAACCCAGGAAACGCGGATTGTTGTCGAAAAACCCTTTGGACACGATCTCGACAGCGCAAGGGCATTGAACGCCACGCTGGCTGCGCATTTCTCAGAAAGCCAGATCTACCGGATTGATCATTATCTGGGGAAAGAAACGGTTCAGAACCTGATGGCGGTTCGGTTCGGGAACATGCTGTTCGAGCCGCTTTGGAACAGCCAATACGTCGATCACATCCAGATCACGGTGGCTGAATCCGTCGGTATCGACGGGCGCGAAGAGTATTATGAGCGCGCAGGTGCCATGCGCGACATGATGCAAAACCACCTGATGCAGCTACTGTGCCTGATCGCGATGGAGCCGCCAGCCAAGTTTGACCCCGACGCGGTGCGGGACGAAAAGCTCAAGGTTATCCGCGCGCTGGATCCGGTAAAGCCGCATCATATCGTGCGCGGCCAGTTCGAAGGCGGGGCTGGCAATCCCGGTTATCGCGAAGTAGTGGGCAACCGGCGCTCGACCACGGAAAGTTATGTGGCCCTGCGCGCCCATGTCAGCAACTGGCGATGGGCGGGAACACCGTTTTACTTGCGCACCGGGAAACGTTTGGTGGCGCGGTCTTCGGTGATCAACGTGATGTTCAAGGACGCGCCGCATTCGATCTTTGGCGCCGATGCCGGGCGGCATGCCAACGCGCTTTCGATCCGTCTGCAACCCAACGAAGGCATCACCTTGAAAGTAACAATCAAAGAACCAGGGCAGGGCGGTATGCGTCTGGTTGATGTGCCGCTGGACATGAGTTTTGCCGAGGCGCTGGGGCCCGAAAGTCAAGACCCGCCGGACGCCTATGAACGGCTGGTGATGGATGTGATCCGCGGCAATCAGACCCTGTTCATGCGTGGGGACGAGGTTGAGGCCGCCTGGGCATGGACCGACCCCATCATTGCAGGCTGGCACGCGCGCGGTGACGTGCCCAAACCCTATGATATTGGCAGCACAGGCCCGGGCGACGCCGAGCTGCTGATGAAACGTGACGGTCGCCGTTGGCAAGGAATAAACCCATGAACATTCAAGAATACGCCGACCGGGACATGCTGGCCATCGACGTCGCAAACGTACTGGCCGGAGATCTTGAGGCAGCTTTGCTGCACCATGATACGGTCTCGTTAGCGGTTCCGGGCGGCACCACGCCGGGGCCGGTATTTGACGGGTTGTGTGCGGCGGATCTGGAATGGGACCGGGTGCACGTTCTGCCAACGGATGAACGCTGTGTGCCGGGTGACCACGACCGCTCGAACGAGCGTCTAATCCGTGAACGCCTGCTGACCAACCGCGCTGCGGTAGCGCAGTACCTTCCTTTGTATGTCGCGGGCAAAGCGCCCGAGGACGTGCTGCCCGAGGTTGAAAGCCTGATCAATCCGGTGCTGCCTTTGTCGGTTCTTGTGCTTGGCATGGGCGAGGATATGCACACCGCCTCGCTGTTTCCCGGGATGGACGGGTTAGAGGCCGCGCTAGACAGTCACGCGCCTACCTTGGCGGTGGCGCGCACCGATGTTCAACCTGAGGCGCGGATCACGCTCAGCGCTCAGGTGTTGGATGGTGCCTTGTCGAAACATCTGATCATCTTTGGCACAGCAAAGCGCGACGCGCTGGAACGGGCCATGTCTTTGCCACCCGAAGACGCCCCGATTGCGGCGGTTCTGGGTGGCATGACAGTACATTGGGCGGAGTGATGACGATGAACCTGGAAACGCTCAATAAGCTTGCCCTGGAACGCAATGACCAAACCATTCTTGGGTTGTTTGATACAGACACGGACCGTGCACAGGGTTTTTCGATCTCGACCGGCGATCTGCTGTTTGATTACTCCAAAACTCAGATCGACGCCGATATTCGGAACGCCCTGATCCGCTTGTGTGACGAGGCCGGGTTGGCCGACCGTCGCACCGCGATGTTCGATGGGGCGAAGATCAATGAGACCGAAGGACGTTCGGTGTTGCACACCGCGTTGCGCAATCTGGATGGCGGTCCGGTTGAAGTCGACGGACTGGACGTCATGCCCGATGTTCTGGACACGCTGCACCGCATGCGCGTCTTTGCCGAAGAGGTACGCGGCGGCGCGGTGATCGGGGCAGGGGGCAGCTTAACCGATGTGGTCAACATAGGGATCGGCGGCTCTGATCTGGGCCCGGTGATGGCCACCCACGCGCTGGCTCCGTATCATGACGGCCCACGGTTGCACTATGTGTCCAACGTGGACGGTGCACATATCGCCGACACTCTTCGCCAGCTTGATCCGACGCGGACGCTGGTGATCGTGGCCTCTAAGACCTTTACTACTATCGAAACCATGACCAATGCCCGCACGGCCCGGGCCTGGATGGCGGATGGTGGTGGTGATCCGGCCAAACAATTCGCCGCAGTGTCCAGTGCGCTGGACAAGACCCAGGCCTTTGGCATCCCGTCAGAGCACGTATTTGGCTTTGCGGACTGGGTCGGTGGGCGTTACTCGGTCTGGGGGCCGGTGGGATTGCCGGTCATGATCGCGGTCGGTTCCAACGCCTTTGATGCGTTTCTGCGGGGTGGTCAGGCGATGGATGTGCATTTCCAGGCCGCCGCTTGGTTCGAGAACATGCCGGTGCTGCTGGCGTTGGTCGGCATCTGGCACCGTCAGGTTCTGGGCCATTCCAGCCGGGCCGTTTTGCCCTATGATCAGCGATTGCTGCGACTTCCGGCCTATTTCCAGCAGTTGGAAATGGAATCGAACGGCAAATCCGTGGCGATGGATGGCAGCCCGTTGACTGGCCCGTCCGGCCCTGTTGTATGGGGCGAGCCCGGCACTAATGGTCAGCACGCCTTTTACCAGCTGATCCATCAAGGCACCGACGTGATCCCCTGCGAGTTCATGGTTGCCGCCGAGGGTCATGAGCCCGAGCTTGTCCACCATCACCGTCTGTTGCTGGCCAATTGCTTTGCCCAATCCGAGGCCCTGATGCGAGGGCGTGGGTTGGATGAGGCGCGGCAACTTATGGCTGACAAGGGTTTGCAAGGCGAAGAACTGGAACGTCAGGCCCGTCACCGGGTGTTTCCGGGCAACCGCCCATCTTCGACCTTGATCTATCCGATGCTTACACCGTTTGTGTTGGGCCAGATCATCGCGCTGTATGAGCACCGCGTGTTTGTCGAAGGTGTTTTACTGGGGATCAACTCGTTCGACCAATGGGGGGTTGAGCTTGGTAAGGAACTGGCGACCTCGCTGGGCCCAGTCGTCGACGGTGAGATCAGCGCTGATGGCAAGGACGGCTCGACCGCGGCGCTGGTCGCTTATGCGCTGCGCCACCGGGACTAAATCCATGCGGAAACCGTGCCCTGCCGTGGCGGCAGGCCGCATTCTCTTATTGTCAGACAATTAAATGATTGGCAGGGTTCTTCCTGAGGAGAAGCAGCGAAACCGCGCCAGATCGGTCCGCGTTACGCTGCAATAAAATGGTACGGTCACTCAGAAACCGTGCTGACATAGGGAGGATGCCCATGCTGGGACAGATGATGACGCAGCCATTGCTGATCTCGTCGCTGATTGAACACGCCGATCGCTATCATGGCGAGACTGAGATATTCTCGGTCGAAACCGATGGCTCAGTGACAGAGACCAGCTGGTCGCAAGTGGCAGAGAACGCGCGAAAACTGGCATCAGCCTTGAGCAAGCTGGGGCTCGACCCGCAGGACCGGATCGGGACATTGGCCTGGAACAATCGCCGCCATCTTGAGATCTATTTTGCGGCCTCCGGCGCAGGGTTCGTTTGCCACACGATCAATCCGCGCCTGTTTCCCGAACAGCTGACTTACATCATCAACCACGCGCAGGACCGGGTTCTGTTTTTCGACGCGACCTTCATTCCGCTGGTCGCAGCACTGCGGGAGCATCTCACTGAGGTTCAGCATTTCGTGTTTATGGGGCCACGCAATGACGATGCAACCGCCCAGATTCCTGGTGTTCAGTTTTATGATGAGATGATCGAGGCCGGAGATCCCGATTTCCAATGGCCCAGTTTCGACGAAAACACCGCCTCGAGCCTGTGTTACACGTCCGGCACGACTGGCAATCCCAAAGGCGTGCTGTATTCCCATCGCTCTACAGTTCTGCACAGTTTTGGATCGAACACGCGCGATGTCATTGGGTTTTCAGCCATGGATGTGGTGATGCCCGTTGTGCCGATGTTCCATGTGAATGCCTGGGGATCACCTTACGCCTGTGCCATGTCGGGGTCTCGTATGGTGATGCCTGGGCCGGACCTGCATGGCGAGGCCCTGGTGAAACTGATCGACAATTATGGGGTCACTTTGGCGTTGGGGGTGCCGACAATCTGGCAGGGGTTGTTGGCTCATGCCGAGCAGTCCGGCAGTAAACTGGCAAGCCTGGAGCGCACCGTAATTGGCGGGGCGGCTTGCCCCCCATCGATGATCGAAACCTTCCGAGAAACTTATGGTGTCGATACCGTTCATGCCTGGGGCATGAGTGAAATGAGCCCGCTGGGAACTGCCAACCATCCCTTGGCCAAGCACCGGGCGCTGCCGACTGAGGAACAGCACAGAGTGCGAGAAAGCCAAGGTCGCCCCTGTTATGGTGTTGAGCTAAAGATCGTGGATGACGATGGCAACGAGTTACCGCGCGATGGCGAAGCGCAGGGCGATCTCATGGTGCGGGGGTATTGGGTTCTGGACAGCTATTTCCAGATGCAGGATCAAGATCTGCTGCAGGATGGTTGGTTCGCCACCGGTGATGTCGCGACGCTGGATGCGGATGGGTACATGACGATCCGGGACCGCTCGAAAGACATCATCAAATCTGGTGGTGAGTGGATCAGTTCGGTCGAACTTGAAAATATTGCCGTAGCGCATCCCAAACTGGCAACCGCAGCCGTTGTTGGGGTGCCTCATCCAAAGTGGGATGAGCGCCCGATCCTGGTTGCGGTAAAGGCCGAAGGCGAAGACCCGACCGAGGAGGAATTGTTGGCCTTCTTCGATGACAAGATCGCCAAGTGGCAGGTGCCCGACAAGGTTGTCTTCGTGGATGCTCTGCCGTTGAATGCAACAGGCAAAATCCTCAAGCGTACTTTGCGGGCAGAGTTCGAGGGCGTCCTGACCCGTTAACGACCCTTTTGACGTCAGGTTCAGGCCCTTGGAGTTTTGGGCAGGCTACTTGCGCCAAAACTGATGCTCGCGTAATGCAGCGATCACGCTCATTCTGGCCTAAGGCCTGTGGGCGACATTCATTTATACTGGCGTCCTGAAGTAAGTGGACTGGCCGAAAAAGCTGATTAAGAAGGCGGAGTTATTGTGAAGGGCCAGGGGCAGTATTTCAAACATATCGATGGTCTGCGCGCGGTCGCCGTGTTGGGTGTTCTTCTGGCTCACTACGGGATTCCCGGCGTGCCGGGCGGATTTTTGGGTGTAGATGTCTTCTTTGTCATCAGCGGTTACCTGATCACAAGATTGATCATTCAGGAAAAAGGTCGTACCGGAACCTTCAGCTATCGCCGTTTTTATATCCGCAGATTTCGCAGGCTTCTACCCGCCGCGCTGTTTCTTATCGGATTGTGTTTTCTAGTGTTCTACCCGGTGCTTGGAACTGCGAATCTGAGCAGCTTTTTGAGGTCGATACCTCTTTCTATCCTGTCTCTTGCCAATATCGGGTTCTATCGGGAGGTCGGCTATTTCGACACGGCGGCCGAATTCAAACCGCTCCTTCATATGTGGTCGCTCAGCGTGGAAGAACAGTTTTACCTGATCTGGCCGACCGTTCTTTTGGCCGTCCTGTGGGTGCGCCGGTTTGGAACGGGTGTTTTGATTGCTTTGTTTGTGGTCGGGGTACTGGTGGCGCAGATCACGGTGAACAAGGACCCTAGTGCAGCCTATTTCCTGCTTCCCGCCCGCGCGTTTGAATTGCTCGCCGGTGCTTTGTTGGCCGCTTTCCTGGCGCCTTTGTCCCCTTATGCCCGGCCTAGCACATTGTCCGAAAAAACACGAGGCTATCTCGCTCTTGCGGGTATTGTGATGATCGGATTGTCCTTTGCCCTAATGACTGAAGAAAGCCGGCTTCCGGGCCTTCTCAGTTTGGTTCCTGTATTGGGCACGGTTCTGGTCATTGCCTTTGGCGCAAGTGGGGTTGTTGGGAAAGTGCTTAGCCTTCGGCCAGTGGTTTGGATCGGTTTGATCAGCTATTCCCTGTACCTGTTTCACTGGCCGGTTCAGGTGTATTTCGCTTACCGCATGCCGATTGAGCCTTCTATATGGCTGCGCCTTTCGTTCTTCCCGATCTCTATCGCGTTGGCGGCGATCAGCTACTATCTGGTCGAGGAACGATTTCGCAAACCTGCGCCAGGGGACAGTCGATTTGGCAATATTCCCTTCCTGGCGACGACCGCCGGTTTTGCCGCACTGGTTGGCTTTTCTACGTACTCTCTGTTTCTGTCCACACCTCCCAGTGCGGTGCTACCCAAAGGCACAAAGGTGACCAATGTCAGTTATGCAAAGTTGCCTTATCCCGGTGAACCCGAGCACGTGATTTATCGGTTCGAACCAACGGACAGGCCTGTTTCCCGAAAGATTCTTCTGTTGGGTGACAGTCACGCGCACCATCTGCACATTGGGTTCATACAGGAAATTGTCAGCCGTGGCGCACTAGTTGACAGTGCAGAGCTTCCAGCATGCCCCCCGCTTTTTGGGGTGTCGCGCTTTTACGTGGGCGAGAAGATCAGAAAAGACCGTCAGCAGAACTGTTTGAACAACATTCAGAACAAAGAGGCCTTGGCGCTTCAACCCGAATATGACGCTGTGGTTATATCGGCACGCTGGTACTCCATGCTGGAAGAGCCCCCTACAAGCCGGTTCGAAAGGGACAAGCTGACAACCCGTGCCCAGGACGAAATCCCGAGCCTTGAGGACACTCGCGACCTGTTCGAATCGTCTTTGGCCGAAACCGTTTCCAAACTGAAACGGGCTGGAAAACGCGTGGTAATCTTTTCCCAGGTTCCGTCACTGGGGTCCGATCTGACGCAATGCCAAAGCTTGTTTCCGGGGTCTGACACAACCACGATCAGGAAGAATCGGTGTTACAGCCTGACTGCGGAAGAAATGCAAAAACGCGCCGCATACACGGATGGCGTGTTGGCAGAATTCGGAAAGAAGGAAGGTGTTCTTACCGTTCTGCCGATGGACTTATTCTGTGATGAAAATACCTGTCACTTTACAGATCCCGATACAGGCATTGCGCTGTACCAGGATGACAATCATTTGTCAGAGTTTGGCAGCCACAAGCTGATTAAGTGGGCAATTGAACAACGAGATTTGCTTGAGTTCCTGGAGGTGCCCAACCTTGAAAAGGGCATGGCAAAGATCAACTGACCCTGTCGGGGTCAGGCTTGAGACCCCGTGAATCCACTAACGTGGCCCAGAATTTGGTCGGTTTGGAGGAATTGGCTCCGGCGGTAGGGATCGAACCTACGACCAATTGATTAACAGTCAACTGCTCTACCGCTGAGCTACGCCGGAACGGTTCGCGCCGTATAGCAACCCGTTTCTGCGGCGTCCAGAGGGGGGAAGTGATTTTTCGTCGAAAACTCTGACTGTGAGACACAGGCCAATACCCACGTGATGATAGTATGCATACTGTGGGAAAATTGGCTCCGGCGGTAGGGATCGAACCTACGACCAATTGATTAACAGTCAACTGCTCTACCGCTGAGCTACGCCGGAACTGAGGGGCGTATAACAACCCGGATTTTCGCCGTCCAGAGGGGAACGACACGAATTCGCAAAAAACTTCGGGTCGCTTAGGTCTGCCTGAAAAACCGGGCATTGGCAGAGAGTTCTCCGTCAAATTCAACCTTTGATTTCCCCGACAGATCAACAAGATGGGCGAATACGTTCCGCTCGGCTGCAGGCAATAGTGCGGCTGGCGTGTCGGTGTATATGCGCGTGGCCAGGTCCCGGGCCGTGCCCGGCTGATCCTCAAGCGCCGCCAGAATCTGGGCCTCGCGGGCAAGGCGGTGATTGATCAGCCAGTCCAGCCGACCCGCAGGGTCAGTTATTGGTGCGCCGTGACCCGCGTGGAACACTGACCAGTCGCGTGCACGCAGACGGTGACAGGCCTGCATGAAATCTGTCAGATCTCCGTCCGGGGGGGAGACCAGCGAACTGGCCCACCCCATGACGTGATCAGCCGTGAAACACACATCCCCCCAACCCAGTGCGATGTGATTGCCCAGATGGCCCGGCGTGTGGATGACCTCAAGCTGCCAACCATCTCCGGCGATCCGCGCGCCGTCCGCCACTTCAATATCTGGGCGAAAACCTGTGTCGATGCCTTCACCGCCGCCCGCAAGCCCCTGTTGCGCCAGCTCAGACATGATCGCGCTGCGCCCTGCCTGAGGGCCGCCAAAGGCCAGAACCGGCGCGCGAGTGCGCGCGGCCAAAGGGGCGGCGAGGGGCGAATGATCCAGATGGGTATGGGTCACAATGATATGGTTGATGCGCTGATCCGGCTGCACCGCGTTTAGAATCGCCTCGAGATGCGGCGCGCTTTGGGGGCCGGGGTCGATCACGGCGATGTCACGGATGCCCAATAGATAGGTATTGGTGCCGCGATAGGTCATGGGTGAAGGGTTCGGTGCCACTATGCGTCGCAGACCGGGCTGCAATTCAACAGCTTGACCGGGGATTGGGTTGAAATCGTCTGGGGCCTGCATTCTGCACTCTTTCTCTTGTCGTAACAGCCCGTTAGGTTTAGCGCATGTCCGCACAATGGCTCAAACCCTATATGCCGCGCAGCCTGTATGCCCGTTCCGCGCTGATACTGGTCCTGCCAGTGATTGTCCTGCTGTTGGTGGTGGGCATCGCCTTCCTTCAAAAGCACCTCGAAGATGTCACGGCGCAGATGACCCGCGCAGCCTCGCGCGAGGTGACGTTGATTACCGATGTCGTGGCAGTGATGGAAACGCAACAACAGGCTTTGGCGGCCGTGCGCCCCGATCTGGTGGCGCTGGATATGAAGGCTCGGTTTCTGGGTATCAACGAAGAGCCCGTGATCGGCTCTCGCCGGTGGTATGATTTCATCGCGCCACAGGTCGAGTTCGAGCTGCGCGCCTTGTTGCCGGATCTTGAAATGGTTGCTTTGCCTAGTACACATGAGGCGCGGTTGTACCTGAATACAAAGCTTGGCCTGTTGCAACTGACCTTTGATCGCCGCCGCCTGTCGCCGGTGGCGCCGCACCAGTTGATCGTGACGATGTTGTTTTTTGCCGTCGTCATGACCACGATCTCGTTTCTTTACATGCGTAATCAGCTGCGCCCGATAACCCGACTGGCCGAGGCCGCTCAGGCCTTTGGTCGCGGACGCGTGGTGCCGTACTCTCCGGGTGGTGCGATCGAAGTGCGTGCCGCCGGCAGTGCGTTTCTGGACATGCGCGCCCGCATCGAACGCCAGATGGAGCAGCGCACGATGATGTTGTCCGGGGTCAGCCACGATTTGCGGACACCGCTGACCCGGCTGAAACTGGGCCTGTCGATGCTGCCCGAAGATGACGCCGCCCCGCTGCAGCAGGATGTGGACGAGATGCAGTTGCTGTTGGATGCTTTCCTGGAGTTTTCCCGTGGCGCAGCCGAGGGGACACCGGAAGCTGTGAACCCGGAGGTGTTGCTGCAGCAGATCGTCAAGGATGCGAAACGGGCAGGTCACGCGGCGGATCTTGTCTTGGTCGAGGGGGCAGGCACCACCATGCTGCGGCCCACAGCCATTCGTCGGGCGGTGGAAAATCTGATCGGAAATGCGGTTAGATATGGTGCGCATGCCGATGTCAGTTTGACGATCACACCGAAATCTATCCGTATCCGGGTTGAGGATGATGGGCCGGGCATTCCCCCCGAGCAGCGTACTGAGGCGGTCAAACCGTTTTCCCGTCTGGACCCGGCGCGCAACCAAAATCAGGGCAGCGGCGTGGGGCTGGGGCTAGCCATCGTGGCGGATATCGCCCGCGCGCATGGGGGCGTGTTACGCTTGGGCAAAAGTGAGCGGCTGGGCGGGCTGTGTGCCGACATCATCATTGGCCGGTAGGCTTTGGCCCGCGTTGGTATAGCCACCGCATGACCAAGGGCGTCAGGTACATCGGAATCTGATACGCGCCGATGAACACCATGATCGGTGCGGTGACGTCCGGCGGCAACGCCACGAAAAACAGCGCGATATTCCGGTTTGCAGAGATCACAGAAACCGCCGTGGCGCTTGCAGGGGGCAAACGAAATTGTGTCAGCTTGAAAAAGACCACCTGCGCGCCAAAATTCACAACGCAGACAAAGACGATCCAGAACAGGGCCTGCCCGGTGTCCATCAAAAGGGACTCGCTGACCGAAGGCATCAGGCCCACCACAAAGACAGCCAGAGTGATGTTTGCAAGACCTTCCAGGCTAAGCTCGGTGTCTTCTGAGGGGGTCCGGAGCATGGTTTTCCGGAGGGTGATCGCAACTGCCGTTGCAAGTGAGATAGTGATCAGCAGCTTCCCGGCCGCCCAAAGTACGGCACTGAAACTGCCAAGTTCCGGTGCCAGCCAGAACACAGGCGCCATGGTCAACGGCAACAGCGCAGTGCCGACCACCAGCAGACGCAGGGCAAATTCTGGCGAATGCCCCATCATCCGGCACAGGTTCGGGCTGCCGGCGATGGATGGAGCAGCCGTCATGACCAGCAACGCAAACAACACCGGACTGCCGATCCACGCGCCTGCCGCGCCGCCAGCCAGAACCAACAACGGCAGAGCCAATTGCAACGCGACAACAATAGCGATGACCTGGGGCAGGTGCCTGATCGAACCCAGAATGCTCTCGGGCTGCATACGCAACACTGTGACGAACAGCAAAAGTACCACCATCGGCGGTAGCAGGGGGCGCATGGGTTGCGCCAGACCGGGCAACAACAGTCCGGCAATCAAGCCCGCCAACAATACATAAGGTCCGTGGCGAGCGGCGATGTGCAGCGGGTTCAAAGGCGGGCTACCCGGATGGGCTTTGACGCAGGTTTTCCGGTAGCCACGTGGCCAGCTCCGGGAACCAGATCAACACGAACACCATCACAACCATGATCAGGAACATCGGGATCGCAGCGCGCGCGATATAGCCCATCTCGTGGTTGGTCATGCCTTGCATGACAAACAGGTTAAATCCGATGGGTGGCGTGATCTGCGCCATCTCGACCACAACAACGATGAAGATGCCAAACCAGATCAGGTCAATCCCTGCGTCACGGATCATCGGCTCGACCACCGCCATTGTCAGCACGACCGACGAGATGCCGTCCAGAAAACACCCCAAAATGATGTAGAAAACCAGCAGCACCATCAGCAGCTCGAACCGGGTCAGATCCCATCCGGCGATCAGGTCGGCCAGACCACGGGGCAAGCCGGTGAAACCCATCGACAAGGACAGGAACGCAGCACCCGCAAGGATCAGAGCGATCATCGCACTGGTGCGAGTTGCGCCCATCAGGCTTTCAGTGAAGGTCTTCCAGCTGAGCGATCCTTGGCCCGCAGCCAGCAGCAGCCCTCCGATCACGCCAAATGCGGCGGCCTCGGTGGCAGTGGCATAGCCCAGATACATCGACCCGATCACCACGAGGATCAGCAGAATTACGGGCAGTAGGAACCGCGAATTCCTGATCTTCTCAGCAAAGCTCAGCTTAGCTTCCTGGTTTGGGTTCCAATCCTTGCCCATCTTGGAATAGATCGCGACATAGCCCATGAACATGGCCGCCAAAAACAACCCCGGCATGATACCGGCAAAGAACAGTTTGGTGATCGATTCATTGATGGTGACGCCGTACACAATCAGCGTCAATGAGGGCGGAATCATCAGCCCCAGCGTTGCCGCACCCGTCAGAGTGCCGATGATCATACGTTCGGGATAGTTGCGTTTGCGCAGCTCTGGGATCGACATCTTGCCGACCGTGGTAAGTGTCGCGGCGGACGACCCGGACACAGCGGCGAACACCGTGCAGCCCACGATGTTGGTGTGCACCAGACCGCCGGGCAAGGGGACCATCCAGGGTGAGAGGCCCTTGAACATATCCTCGGATAATCGCGTTCGGTACAGGATTTCTCCCATCCAGATGAACATCGGCAACGCCGTCAGGGTCCATGAAGACGAGGCTGACCAGATCGTGGTTATCATGACGTCGCCGACCGGGCGCGTCGTAAACAGCTCCATCCCGACCCATGCGACGCCCATCAGGGCAAGGCCGACCCAGATGCCAGAGCCCAGTAGCGTGAACAGAACAAAGAGAAAGAGGATAATGATTGATGCGTTTTCCATGCGCTCACTCTCCGTGGCTTTGATCGGCAAGATCGCGGGTGATGCGGTGGTCACCTTTGAAGAGCACGTGGAACAGGTGATCAGTCAACGCGATGGCCAGAATGATGGCTCCGATCAGCATTGCCGATTGTGGAATCCACAGGGGCGTTCTGTCCTGCCCCTGGCTGATATCGTTGAACTTCCAGCTCCAATAAACAAAGCGATATGCGTACCAGCAGAAATACCACATCACTGCGGCACCAATGGTAAAGCACCAGATCTCTAGAATTCTGCGGGCCTTGTCCGGAACCGCATTCAACAGAATCGACACACGGATATGGCTGCCCCGGTTCAGTGCGTTGGCAAAGGCCAGAAACGAAGCCGCAGCCATCGCATAGCCAGCGTAATCGGGCGCGCCGGGAAAAACCTCTCCCGTCCAGCGGGCCAGCATCTGCACAACGATCAGCACCAGAATGGCGATCAGGCTCAGCGCCGCCAGGACGCCCGCCGCTTGGTAGATGAAATCCAGTACGGACCGAAGCCCTCGCAATGCCGCCATGCTGTCCCCGCTTTGTTATTATTTGATGGAAAGCGGGCGGCAATTCACACTGCCGCCCCTGTCAGCAAAACTACTGAGCCGAGTTGAAGGTGTCGACGATGGCTTTACCTTCATCGCCAGAGGCTTCGAGCCATTCGTTGGTCATGGTGACGCCGATCTCTTTAAGTTCGTTCGTCATCTGCTCGGACGCGGGGCCCACAGTCATACCGCCGTCCCGTAGACCTTGCAGGGTAAACCCGGTGTATTCCTTGGCCCTCCAGTTGCCCGCGTATTCTGCAAGTTCGGCGCAAGCCTTGATCACGTTCTTGTTGGCATCAGACACGCCGGACCAGATGTCCGAATTGACCATCACATAATTGCGCGGCAGCCAGGCATCGACTTCGTAGAAATAATCTAGGCTTTCCCAGACCTTGCGGTCGTACCCCGTTGATCCAGAGGACACCATGGAATCCGCAACACCGGTGGCGAATGCCTGACTGATTTCTGCAGCTTCGATGGTCACCGGTAGCATTCCGGTCAGTTCGGCCAAACGCGATGTGGCGTTGTTGTACGACCGGAACTTGATGCCCTTCATATCTGCGACCGAGTTCACCTCGTCTTTGAAATACAGGCCCTGCGGTGGCCACGGTACGGCATACAGCAGCGTCAGGTTCTGTTCGGCCAGCAGGTTCTCAATCGACGGCCTTGCAGCGTCCCACAGCTTGGCGCTGTCGTCGAATGAGGTGGCCAGGAACGGGATCGAGTCAAATCCGAACAGCGCGTTTTCGTTCTGGTGGCCGGACAGCAGACGCTCACCAATCGGGGCTTGCCCAGTCTGGATCGCACGCTTGATATCGGCGCCTTTGAACAGCGAGCCTGATGGGTGGGTCACAATCTCAATCTCGCCGCCGGTGCCGGTGGTGACGCATTTGGCGAACTCGGCACCAGTTGCGGAATGGAAATTCGACGCCGAATAGGCCATCGGCATATCCCATTTTTCCGCTGTTGCCGGAACAGCCGCAGCTGCGGTCAGCGCAGTTGCTGCCAAAAGGCTTGTCAGTTTTTTCATCTTTAGTCTCCCTGGTTTAATAAGATGGGCCGGTTTGAGCACCGGCTTTGTTATGTTTTGTATCGTGACGGCGCATAGACGGTCATATCCGTATTGGGTGTTCTTCCTGCGATCATCTGCGCCAAAAGGCGTCCAGTTTTTGGCCCTCCCGTCAGGCCGATATGGTGGTGCCCAAAGCCCATGTAGGCACCTTCCGCTCCGGGGACTTCTCCGATCACCGGGATCGAATCCACCGGGGCGGGCCGGTGCCCCATCCATTCCACTTCGTCCTTCCACGTGATCCCCGGTAACACAGACTGGGCATTCTTGCGCAACAACTCGAACGGAGCCCGCGATGGCGGCGCGTCCAGCCCACCGAATTCGACAATCCCCGCGAGCCGGATGCGGCCCTCCATCGGGGTGGCAACAAATTTGCCTGAGGCCACCATAACCGGGCTTTTGGGCATTGCGGAAGGTTCCACCAATTCAAGATGATACCCGCGTTCGCTTTCCAGTGGAACAGCAACACCCAGTTTGCGGGCCAATGGGCCGGACCAGACGCCTGCGGTGACGATCGCGGTGTCGCAGGCAATGGTGTGGCCGCCAGCGCGCACGCCGGTCACCTTGCCGTTTTCGCGCGCCACATCATCGACCGCAGCCTGGATGATCCGGCCGCCGTTGGCTTCGACATGCGCAGCCAGATCTTTGACATAACGCCCCGGATCGCGGATATGCCCGTGATCGCCCAGGCGTGCGGCAAAGCTGATGTCCTTGCTGAACACCGGGTCATAGTCGTGAAAGGCTTGGCCTTCCAGTTCGTCCCAAGTGAACCCGTTTTTGCGCCGGATATCCCAGCCAAAGGCGTCGCCTTCGAAATGTTGCCTGTTTTCATATAGGAACAAATAGTCCGACGGGGTGATCCATTTCTCAGCCCCGGTTCCTTGGGCCAGCGCTTGATGGTCGTTCAGGCTGTCACCCACGATAGGGGTCAGGGCGGCGGCAATATGGTTTACGTCATCAGTGTTGGCATGTTTCAAATAGCGCAGCAGCCACGGCAGTAACTTGGGGATGTACCCCCATTTCATGAACAAGGGCTGCGAGCGGTCGAACAGCATTCGAGGCGCCTTGCCCAGCAGCCCCGGCACTGTGACCGGCACAACGGAACACGAAGCCAAAACCCCGCCATTGCCGTGTGAGGTCCCTTCGCCGGGCCCGGCCTTGTCGATCAGGATCACTTCGTGCCCGTCGCGTTGCAGCCATACAGCTGCGGACACGCCGACAATCCCGGCGCCGATGATGGCGATGGTTTTTTTCTCGCTCATGCCGCCACCGCCTTGGCTAAAGCGTAGTGGTCCAGCTTGTCCAGATCAGGGCGTCCTCCCAAACCGGGGCTGTCCGGTACGATGACCTTGCCATTCTGCACAAGAAACGGCTCTTCCAGAATGTCCTCCTTCAGGAAGTACGAAGCCTGATAGAACTCGCACCCGAGTGTGATTTCGGGGGTCGCCGCAATCATATGGGTTCCGGCCAGATGGGCCAGGCCAGCCTCGAACATGTCCCCGCCATAAGCGCTGAGCCCATGCGCCGCCGCAATCCGCGCGACGGTCTGCCCGCGGCTCAGCCCGCCGGATTTCATGATCTTGACCGAGACACCGTCACAAATCCCCTCGCGCGCGGCGCGTTCCATCTCTTCGGGGCCAAACACGCTTTCATCGGCCAGAAGGGGCACATCGATCTGACCGCGCAGGGTGGCCATCATTCCGTAATGATGCGCGCGCACCGGTTGTTCGATGAAATCCGGTTTGAACTGCGCGACATCGCGCACCTGCTCTGACGCGTCCTCAACGGTCAGCCCCTGATTATAGTCCACGCGGACCGAGAATTCGGGGCAATTCTGGGCTAAATGCTCTAGCCGCAGAATATCAAAGGCATGATCTCGGAACCCGGTTTTCAGCTTTACGATCCGCACGCCGTCTACCTGCAATTGCTCCAACAGCGCCACATCCTGCGCGAAGTCCGGGTTGGCAATTGAGCAACTGAGCGGGATCGTGTCGCGGCACTTGCCACCTAACAGCGCCCAAACGGGCACGGCGCTGACGCGACCGGCAAGGTCCAGCAGCGCGGTTTCCAGGGCTGCCTTGGCCTCGGTGCAATGGGCAACCGCAAAGGCTGTTTTAGCCATGATGGCGGCACGATCTGCAACGCGTGATCCGACAACCAGCGGTCGCAGATACCGATCCAGCGCCGCATATGTCGCCTCGGGCGTGCCGGTGAAAACCGACCAGGGCGAGGCCTCGCCAAACCCTTGAGTTCCGTCCTCGGATGTCAGGCGCAGGATGACGACCTCGCAGCTTCCTTCAACTGATCCGATTCCATGATCGCGCCGCGAGGTGACGGGCAGTTCAAGATGCCACAGGTCAAAGCCCGTGATGGTCTGGTGCAGGTCGGTCATCGTTACTCCGGTCTGGTAAAAGAACCGTGCCGTGGCAAGTGTATCATTTCAAATACTATGTTATGGCAAGATCATCAGAAAAAATGATGAGTTAGGCCAATGTCTCTTCGGTTTCGGCAATTGCAGGCGTTTCATGCGATCATGGAGACTGGAACGGTGACGGGTGCGGCCTCGGTTCTGGGGATTTCGCAGCCGGGGATCAGCAACCTTCTGGCCCAATTGGAGCGCGAAGCCCGCCTGCCGCTGTTTGAGCGTAACAAAGGCAGGCTGTTACCAACCCCCGAAGCCGAGCTGCTGTTTCGTGAAGTAGACACTGTTGTTCGCGGGCTAGACCACGTGGCACAGGCGGTGACCGATTTGCAGAACAAGCATCCCGGTCAGTTGCAGGTGGCGGCCCCGCATCTGCTGTCTTTTGGCTTTATGCCACAGGAAATCGCCCGGTTCGCTGCCAGCCGGCCCAACCTGTCGGTTAGTTTTCAATCGCAATATTCGTCAAAAATTCAGGAATGGGTGATTTCGGGCCTGTTCGAGGTGGGGGTTGTTGAGATGCCGATCCTGCACGACACGCTCAACTATCAGGAATTCCATTTCGAAACGCTGGCCACATTTCCCGAAGGCAGCCCCTTAACCCAATACGATGTCCTGACCGCGGAATTGCTGGAGGATGAGCCCTTTATCGTCATGGGCCCGGAACATCAGACCCATCGCCGAACCCGCGATATATTTCAGGCGGAGGGTCGCACGTGGCGGACCAAGATTCACACGCACCTGTCCGAAAATTTGCTGAGCTTTGTCAAACAGGGCATGGGCGTTGCAGTGATCGACCCATTTACCGTGACGTTTGACGCGGAAGGCGGCTATCAAACCCGCCCGTTCCGGCCTGCGGTTATGCTGGATCTGGCCATCATCACCGCCAAGGGGCGTCCACTATCTGCAATCGCACAAGAGTTTCTGGCCCAGCTGACACCTTCAATCGCGTCCTACGCCACCCACTCGGACACAGGCGCGGCTGCTTCGTGAAGGGGTTGCGAGTGGATGTCCACCAGGGTGGGACCATCATGTTCGATGGCTTCTTTCAGGACACGGCGCAAATCGTCAGGGTCCTTGACCGTCCATGATTTGACGCCAAAGGCCGAGGCGACGGCCGCGTGGTCCGTTCGATTGAAATCGACATTGTAATATCGCTGCCCGAACCCGGCATCCTGACCGGCCTTGATCCAGCCGAACACGGCGTTCGAGAACACGATTGACGTGATCGGCATGTTGTGCCGAACCATGGTCTCAAACTCGCCACAGGCAAAGCCAAAAGATCCGTCACCCATCACCGCCAATGTCTTGACCGAAGGGCGACCGACATGTGCGCCCATCGCAGCACCCAGCGCATAGCCAAGCGCGCCATGGGCCCGATTGGTAATGAAATGCCGTCCCGGCTTTTGCCAGCGGTAGTGCGCGCTGAAATAGGGGCAGGGGGTGCCCGGATCAGCTACCACAATGGCGTCGTCGTCCAGAATATCCATGAGAGAGGCCATGACGGCCTCGGGCCGGATCGGCGCTTCACGGCTGGCGGCCAGTGGGGCATAGGCCGCCAGTTTGGCGTCCCACGCGGTTTTCGCCTTGGCCGCGCCGCCCTGGGCAGGCAGGTCACCCCGTTCGCCGAGTGTGTTCACCAACGCCTCAAGCGCCAGCCGCGCATCAGCGCAGATAGCCACCTCGGTTTGATAGTTGGCGCCGATGACCATCGGATCGCTGTCGATATGGATCACGGTGACGTCGCGTGTCGGACTGCGCCAACGTTCGGTGGTAACCGATCCGGCGCGGCATCCGATGAACAGAACAACATCTGCCGCGTCCACAACCGAGCGCGTTGCCGGGACCCCGCCATTCGATCCCACGACGCCCAAAGCCAGTGCGTCTCTTTCCGCAATCGATCCCTGACCAGACACAGTTGTCGCCACCGGCATATCCAGCAGCGCGGCCAAATTGTGCAACGCATCCGTTGCGCC
The DNA here is from genome assembly GCF_900172215.1 of Ruegeria meonggei. Classification (GTDB taxonomy): domain Bacteria; phylum Pseudomonadota; class Alphaproteobacteria; order Rhodobacterales; family Rhodobacteraceae; genus Ruegeria; species Ruegeria meonggei. The sequence continues at coordinate 93,966 of NZ_FWFP01000001.1, read as the reverse complement.
TGACAGAACCGGACCTCCGCCGCAGATCGCCACGGCTGAGCTCGCCCCGGCCAGAATGTCGGCCGCAGTTTCAATTGCGGCTTGATCCGGGGCCGCGCGTTCTGCGGGATAGGTTTGGTGCCTTGCGTCGGCCCAAATTTCGGCCTCGTCCACCTGTGCTTTCTGTGTGTCAAACGGCAAGGCCAGATGTGTCGCGCCAGGGGTGCCTGTGGTCATCGCCCGAAAGGCAGCCCGCACCATGGCGGGCAGGCGGGTTGCATCATCTAATGAGGCGTTCCACTTGGACAACGGCCTGAACAGAGCTTCCTGATCCAGCTCGGTCAGCGGGTATTTTCCCCGGCTGGTGGTCGCCACATCAGAAGTGATGGCCAGGATCGGGACCGAGCTTTCATTGGCCTCGATCACACCGGGCAGGATGTATGTCGCGCCGCCGCCAGACGGGCCCTCGCACACGCCGGGCTTGCCGGTCACACGGGCATAGCCGTCGGCCATATAGGCTGCATGCCGTTCGTCGCGGGTCAGGATATGTTCGATCCCATGATCCATCTGCGCCAACGCGTCATAAAAGGGCAGTGTCGTATCCCCGCACAGGCCAAACATGTGTTTCACACCATGCGCGTTCAGCATGTGCACCATCGCCTCGGCTCCGGTCAGATAATTTGTTCCCGACATCTTTTGCCTCGCTTTCAAATTGTGTTCAGAGCTGTATACAGTTTTGTATATTGATTTCAAGCCCCACCTGTGGCAGCTGTGCGGAAAGACAAAAGGCGGTGTTATGGCGGGTCCACGGGTTGATGACATTTATGAGCGCGTCAAAGAGATGGCGGTTTCGTTTCGCCTACGCCCCGGCGATCGCCTGAACGAGGTTGCGCTGTCGAAAGAGCTTGGCGTCAGCCGCACGCCGCTGCGCGAGGCGCTGAACCGGTTGGTAGCCGAAAAGATGTTTGATTTCCGCCCAGGGCAGGGGTTTTTCTGCCGCGCTTTGGACGCCAAAAGTGTGTTCGACCTGTTCGAGCTGCGCCAGATTATCGAAGTTGCCGCTGTGCGGTCAGCTTGCGCCACGGCAACCGATGACGAATTGCAGGCCATGCAGGATGAGCTTTACGCCACCGGAATTGATATCACCGGTCTTACCGTAGAAGAGGCGGTGAATCGGGATGAAGCGTTCCACCTGGGCATCGCCCGCCTGTCGGGCAACTCGGAACTGTTTGAAACGCTGTGCCGCATCAACGAACGTATCCGGTACATCCGTTGGATTTCCATGAGCCTGGACCGGGTGCAGCGGTCGAAAGACGAACATAAACGAGTCATGCAAGCGTTGCTGGAGCGCGACGAGAACAGCGCGGCAGAGGTTCTGAGCCGACATATTGCCAAACGGATGGATCAGGTCCAGGACGCTGTGCGTCATGGTATCTCGAACATCTATATGGAAGGGTCTGAAGACATCTCGGCCCGCATCATTGAAAAGGCCTGAGGAATGATCGCGACTGGTGGAAAATCGATATACGGCGCGTCGGTTGGGATACTGATGCTGGATGCCCGGTTTCCCCGTATTCCGGGTGACATGGGCAACGCGCTGACATGGCCGTTCCCGGTGCATTACCGCATCGTGCGGAACGCCTCGCCCGATCTGGTCGTGCGACGCAGGGCCGAGGGTTTGCTGGATGCCTTTGTGGACGCAGCGCGTGGTCTGGTCGAAGACGGGGTGGACGGTATCACCACAAATTGCGGGTTTCTGTCCCTCTTCCAAAAGGAACTGTCCGAGGCGGTTCCGGTGCCCGTTGTCACCTCATCCCTGATGCAGGTCGAGATGGTGAATCGGCTGTTGCCCACAGGCAAACGCGCCGGGGTGTTGACGATCTCAGCCTCAACCCTCACCACCGAGCATTTGCGCAGCGCTCTGGTACCAGATGGGACGCCCATCGGATCGACCGAAGGCGGACAGGAATTCACGCGGGCGATTCTGGGCAACGAACTGGTGCTGGATATTGAAAAGGCTCGCGCCGACAATGTCGAGGCCGCGCTGGCGATGAAACAAAACCACCCTGAACTGGGCGCGCTGGTGTTGGAGTGCACGAATATGTGCCCCTATGCTGCCGACATTCAAAAGGCGACCGACCTGCCGGTCTATTCCATCGTCTCTCTGGTCAGCTGGTTTCAGGCCGGGCTCAGGCCGCCCGAGTTTTAATGGGCAGGGCTAGCGCAGGCCTGACATCGATTTCTGCATCGCCACAATCAGCGCGTCGCGCGTTTGCGCCAACTCGGCAGTGGACATGCCGCCTGCTTCGGATTTAACGCCTTGAACCAGGGTCTGCGTGACTTCGTCGGTCAGGTGAACCTGCCCCAGATCGTCCCACCAGCCATTGAATGTCTCGGTGAAGTGATCGCAGAACGCCTGCAACCCGCCTTCTCCGGCACCGAGGTTGAACAGCATGGTCGGTCCCATTGCCGCCCAGCGCAGGCCAGGACCTGCCCATACGGCCTTGTCCACATCCTCGACCGAGGCAACGCCGGACATGATAAGGCTAACCGCCTCGCGCCAGATCGCGGCCTGAAGGCGGTTGGCGACATGGCCGGGCACTTCTTTTTGGACACGGATCGTGGTTTTACCGACGGCCTTGTAGAACCGTTGCGCGGCTGCGACCACCCCATCTTCGGTTTGTTCATTTCCCAGAACCTCGACCAGGGGGATCAAGTGCGGAGGGTTGAAGGGATGCCCAAGTACAAAGCGGGACGGATCGGTCCATCCGGGCTGCATCTGGCTGAGTGTCAGGCCAGAGGCTGAACTGGCGACGATGGCATCCGGTGCAAGGGCAGGTTCGATTTGCGCGAAAGTTGCGTGTTTGATGGGCAGCCGCTCGGGGACGTTTTCCTGCACAAAAGCAGCGCCTTCAACCGCGCTGGCTGCGCTGGTGTGGAATGTGATCGCGTCAGGTGCGCCATTGCGGGTCAACCCCAGCTCGGTCATCGCGGGCCAGGCGGTGTCGATGTAGCTACGTACTTTGCGTTCCACTTCCGGGTCTGGATCAAACAGCGCCACCGAACGTCCCGAGGCCAGAAACAGCGCCGCCCAGCTGGCCCCAATCACGCCGCCGCCTAGGCAGGCTGTGTGCTGAAATTCCATCAGAACAGTCCCGGATTGAGAGGCGAGGCCGCGGTCATACCACCATCCACAGTGAACAACTGCCCGGTTGCAAAACCGGCCTCATCTGAGGCCAGCCAAACTGCCATGCTGGCGATATCTTCGGGCTTGCCAAACCGGCGCGTGGCGTGGCGGTTCAGGGCATCCCGCCGTGCGGCAGTGGGGTTGTCCGCAAGTTCAAACGCGGCGTCCAGCATACCTGTTTCGATCCAGCCCGGACAAATCGCGTTGCAACGGATTTTGGGGCCGTGATCAACGGCGATTGATCGCGTCAGCCCGTGCACAAAGGCTTTGGACGCATTATAGAGCGCCATCGACGGGTCTGCGGCGGTGCCCGAAATCGACCCGATATTGATGATCGATCCGCCCCCGGGCATTCGCGGAATAAAGGCGCGGCAGAGGTTGAAGACCCCCCGGCAATTGGTGCCGATCACCGCATCCCAATCCGCGTCCACGCTTTCGGTGACAGTCTTTTCGACCTGTACACCGGCGTTGTTCACCAAAATATCCGTACCGTCTGTGGTCGATGCCAGCTCATTGACCGCGTCCGCATTTGTCACGTCCAGAGTGTACCAGATAAATTGCGCGGGCAGGTCCTCTGGCCTGGGTCCGCGGCCGCAGATTGTGACAGTCGCACCCTCATTCGCAAAGGACTCGGCGATTGCGCGGCCGATCCCTTGGCGACCACCCGTAACCAACGCTCTTTTTCCAGCCAGCCGCATCAGTGAACCTCCAATCCAATTCGCATAGGTGATAATGGCAGGTTTGCTTATAGCTTCATCTGCTGAACCTGCGCGCTCAGACCTCCGTCCAGAACCCATAGCTGGCCGCTGGCATAGCGTGCCTCATCCGAGGCCAGCCAGTTGACCAGATTGGCGATGTCTTCGGGCGTGCCAAAGGTGCGCATCGGGTGAACATCGCGGACAGCTTGCTGCAGTTGATCGATGGATTTACCGGCTGCACCTGACCCCTCACCGGTGAAAAAGCTCTGCAACATCGGGGTATCGACATAGCCCGGACAGATCGCGTTGACGCGGATGCCTTCGGGTCCATGGTCGCAGGCCATTGCCCGCGTCAACGCATGCACCGCACCCTTGGTGGCGCAATAGGCCGCAAGGCCGGGATCGGCGATAAACCCGTCATAGCTGCCGAAGTTGATGATCGAGGCGGTGGTTCCCGCACGTGCGGCCTTGCGCATCAGCGGCAATGCATGTTTCGAGGTCAGGAACGTGCCAGTCACATTTACGGCAAACGAAAGGTTCCATTCCTCAAGCGAGGTCTCTTCGATGGTCTTCTCAATCTCGATCCCGGCGGCGTTCACCAGGATATCCAACTGACCAGCATCTGCGTTGACCTGCGCCATTGCTGCTACGGCATCCACCTCTTGGGTGACATCCAGTTTGACAAAGTGACTGCCGTCGTCGTCATGGGCCGCCAAAGATCCGTGCGGTGTCAGATCAGCGGCATAAACCCGTGCGCCTTCGCGCAAAAAGCGGGCCACGATTGCCCGTCCGATCCCACCGCGCCCACCCGTGACCAGCGCGGTTTTTCCTTGCAACATCATTCGGTTTCCTTCTTCAGCGGCGGATAGCGATAGCGGGTCGCGGCGACGGTCCAGTCCATGTGGTTGCGCACGTATTCCTGCGTGGCGTCCCGGGGCGGTGTATAGTCCCAGGGCTCGCCAGCCCCGGCCTCCATCGCGGCATGTAAAGCGCGCCGGGATTTCTGAGTTGCGATGACATCGGCGCGCAGGGTTTCACTGTCCCATCTTTGTGCGACCTCAGCCGCAAACCCTGCGGCTTGCTCGGCATAGGCCGGGTCGAGGGCGAGATTGACCTTTTCCAGCGGATCATCCGACAGGTCATACAGCTGTGGCGGATCGGGGTCGCAGTGGATGTATTTCAACGACCCACGCCGGATCATGAAAACGGGGTAGGGTGTCATTTCGGCGCAGTATTCACCGATGGCTTCGTCCACCGGATCGAGTTCTCCGCGTGCCAGGGGCATCAGTGACCGGCCATCCACGGGCTCTCCAAACAGGTCGTCTGTGCCTCCGGCTGCATCCACGAAGGTCGGCAGCAGATCGACAAGGGAACAGGCGTTGGGGGCAGTGCCCGAGACCACACCCGGACCAGCCATGATCAAGGGCACACGGGCAGAGTGTTCGAAAAAGTTCATCTTGTACCACAGCCCGCGCTCGCCCAGCATATCGCCATGATCGGCGGTAAGGATGACGAGTGTGTTGTCCAGCTCTCCGATCTCCACCAGCGCCTTGACCATCGCACCCAGCTTGCTGTCGAAATAGCTGACATTGGCCAGATATGCGCGGCGGGCACGGCGGATTTCCTGTTCGGTCAAAGGAACATAGCTGGCCTCAATCCCGTCCATCACCCGGCGCGAGAACGGGTCTTGTTGTTCGGGCCTCAGGGGGAATTCCGGCATCGGCACGTCCGCATCGGAGTAGAGGTTCCACCATTCGGGCTTGGCCACATAGGGATCATGCGGATGGATAAAGCTGGCCACCAGACAGAACGGCGCGGCATCCCCCGCAGCCCGGTCGCGGCCCCGGTCGATCAGCCAGCGGCGGGCGGCAAATTCGACCTCGTCATCATAGTCGGTCTGAAAAGTCGCGACAGCCTCGCCGCTTTCCTTGACCGTTTGCATGTTGTGATACCACTTGTCGATCCGCTCATCCGGGGCCTCCCAATCCGGGGTCCAGGCGAAATCGGCGGGGTAGATGTCGGTGGTCACGCGGTCCTGAAAGCCGTGTTTCTGATCAGGGCCGACAAAGTGCATCTTGCCCGACAGACAGGTGCGATACCCCAATGCTTTCAGGTAATGCGCGAAGGTCGGCACCGAAGCTCGGAACTCACTGGCGTTGTCATAGGCGGCAATGCGACTGATCAATTGCCCCGACATGAATGCAAAGCGCGACGGGGCGCACAGGGGTGAGTTGCAATAGGCTGCATCAAACCGCATTCCGCGCGCCGCCAGCGCATCTATATTGGGTGTCTTCACGGTTGGATGGCCGTATGTCCCGCAAAAATGGGGTGCCAATTGGTCGGCCATAACCACAACAATATTGGGCCGATTCAAGGCGCGGCCTTTGCATAGGCGTCCAGCACCAGCCCGTGGAAATGATGCACTGCGTGTTCCGATTTGCCCGAGCCGTTGGGGTCGTGCACAATCCGCCCCTGGGTAAAGGCGGGCGTGCTCATGCCGCGCTGAACGCTTTCGACAATGTCGATATCCTCGCGCTGCAGTATCTCGTCCAGATAGCGGATTGCTTCCAGTTCTGCGGCGTCAGGCTCGGGAGTTTCAAGATAGAAATCATAGGTCTCCAACGTCCGGTCCGGACCGATGGGGATCACGTTCAGCACGATCATCGAAGACCGGCCCGGATAGCGCATCAGACAGGTCGTCGGCCAAAGCCACCACACCGCATGGGTGCGCACCGAGGCGTTCGAGACGTCGTAAGCAGTGTTTGCGCCATTGCCCGCCTCGGCCATGTGGCTGGAGTAGATGCCGTATGTGGTCACTTTGTAGGTGTCCATGTCGACCAGATCGCAGAAATCCTTATGTGCGGTCGGGCAGTGGTAGCACTCCAGAAAATTGTCGACGACGTTCTTCCAGTTTGACTTGATGTCATAGGTAAGGCGGTGACCGAAAGTCAGGTTTTCGATATCCGGGGCCCAGTGTTGGATCTCGGCCTTCAGGTTGCCGGACACCGCGTGCAAAGGCTGTGCCTTGGAATCGAGATTGACGTAAATGAACCCCGCGAATTCTTCGACCTGAACCTGGTCGAGGCAGATTTCCTTGGTGTTGAAGTTGTCCAGGTTTTCCGTTTCGGGGGCTCGTACCAACTGGCCGTCCAGCTTGTAGACCCAGGCGTGATAGGGGCACATGATGCGGGTTGTTTCGCCGGCACCAGTCAGCAGCTGATGGGCACGGTGTTTGCAGACGTTATAGAACGCGCGCAATCTGCCTTCGCGGTCGCGCACCACGGCGATCGGACTGCCGGCGATGTCGACCGTTACATAAGACCCGGGCGACCGCAGCTTTTCCACGTGGCACACCCATTGCCAGGTCTTAGCCAGGATTTCGTTCAGATCAACCTGATGCCATGCGGGATCGACATAGGCCTCGGCTTTTAACGAGTGTGTGTTGAACGGGTCGGTGCTGAACCCGTCGGAAATCCGGTCGAATTGTTCTTTGGACGGCAGCGCGCTCATGAAGGGCTCCAACTATGACTGGCTTGCTTAGAGCAGTGTGCGTCGAAACGCAGCTCTGCGCTTAACTTTTTACGCCATCAGCTAAACCAAAAGCGCCATGTGGCAGAGTCATGCTTTTGGTTTGCGGTGCATGGGCCACGCCCGGTATTCAAAGGGAACCCGGCCTTCGATCCGGTCCCGGCTGGGTGTAAGGCCGAATCTTTCCTTGTAGGAGCGGCTGAAATGGACCTGACTGGCAAACCCTGATGCTACCGCGACTTGTGCTATGGGCAGCTCGGTCTGGGTGACCAGCCCGCGGGCCCGATCCAATCGAATGTCCCGATAGTAAAGCGCAGGTGTCTTCTTGATGAATGTCGCAAACAGCCGGTCAAGCTGGCGATGCGATACGCCCGCCTGTTTGCAGATATCGGGGATAGGCAGGGGGTCTTCCAGATGCAACTCCATCACCTGGATGGCCGTTTTAAGGGTGGCCGGCACGACAGCTCCCAACGGCTCACTGCCCTCGGGGTGTTGCATGGCGGCAGGACCGCGCAGCCGGTCGTGAAAGATATAGCGCGCGGCCGCATTTGCCAGCGCGCTGCCGTGGATGCCCTGCAGGATCTGCAGCGCGAAATCCACCGACGCCCCGCCACCACAACAGGTGATGCGATTCCCGTCCAACGCGTAGAGGTTTTCGATCACCTCCACATCAGGGTACAGCTCTTGAAATGCGTCGATATGCTCGTAATGCACGGTTGCGTGCCGACCGGTCAGCAGCCCGGCTTGCGCCAGAACAAACGCGCCAGTGTCCAAAGCGCCCAGCGTTGCGCCAGCGCGGGCCCATTGCCGCAAGGCGTTGCCCACCCCTTCGGTCATGTGCCGTTCGGGTGTCCAACTGGTCGACACCACCGCGATGTCAGGTCTGGTTGGTTCAAGTTCGGCCAGTGCCACGGTGTTGATTCCAGCACCGTTACTAGAGACACAGAAACCACCGACCTCGGACATAAACGTCCAGCTGAAATATGATTTTCCGTCCAGATAATTGGCCGCGCGAAACGGATCGATGAAACCCATCGTGGCCGCCATATTGAAACTGGGCGCTACGATGATTGCAAGATGGGTAACAGTGTCGGGTTTGTTGACCATGCCTTCTGACCTTAGCTAAGACCTCTGTGTTTCAGAGAAAAGTCAAATTGGGTTGACACACAAGTTTGCGGTTGAACACTGTGTTGGCGCGGGAAGGCGTGGATTGTCCAGTAATAGTGGACTTCTGGTAGGCCCGGAGGGACTCGAACCCCCAACCAAAGCGTTATGAGCGCTCTGCTCTAACCAATTGAGCTACAGGCCCGCCTGAGCGCTTTGCCTATCACGGTGAACGCCCGCGTCAAGCCTGACCGTTGCAACATGTCCAACAATCGAATAACCCGCGCGGGAACCATTCAAAAGAGGTTGGCCATGACAGCGGGCAAGAACGGAATCACCTATGCCGATGCAGGCGTCGATATTGATGCGGGGAACGCTTTGGTCGACCGGATCAAACCCGCTGCCAAGCGAACCAACCGGTCCGGTGTGATGAGCGGTCTGGGTGGGTTTGGCGCTTTGTTTGACCTCAAAGCTGCTGGATATCAGGACCCGATACTTGTGGGGGCGACCGATGGTGTCGGTACCAAGTTGAGGATCGCCATTGATACCGGCGTGGTCGACGGGGTTGGCATCGACCTGGTGGCGATGTGCGTCAACGACCTGATCTGTCAGGGGGCCGAGCCTCTGTTCTTCCTCGACTACTTTGCCACGGGCAAGCTGGACACCGACACGGCCGCGCGGATCATCGAAGGTATTGCCGAGGGCTGCGTGCAGTCCGGTTGTGCGCTGATCGGTGGAGAAACCGCCGAAATGCCGGGCATGTACCCGGATGGAGAATTCGATCTGGCCGGGTTCTCGGTCGGGGCCATGGAACGGGGCGCACATTTGCCAGCCGAGGTTCAGGTGGGGGATGTGCTGCTGGGTCTGGCCTCGAACGGGGTGCACTCCAACGGCTATTCGCTGGTGCGCAAACTGGTTGAGATATCGGGCCTGGGTTGGGACGCAGCATCGCCATTCAGTGACGGCTCGTTGGGTGAGGCGCTGCTGACGCCCACGCGGCTTTATGTGAAATCGGCATTGCAGGCGATCCGAGCCGGGGGCGTGCATGCGTTGGCCCATATCACCGGTGGCGGATTGACCGAAAACCTGCCGCGCGTCTTGTCCGAGGGGCAGGGCGCTGAGGTTGACCTGAATGCCTGGGACTTGCCTCCTGTCTTTCGTTGGATGGCCGAAACCGGTGGTATTGCCGAATCCGAGATGCTGAAGACGTTCAACTGTGGGCTTGGCATGATCGTTGTTTGCGCAGCAGACCGGGCTGAAGATCTGACAACGTTGCTGGCCGAGGCGGGCGAGACCGTGTCGCGGATCGGCACTGTCACTGACACAGCCGGTATGACCTATTCAGGCAAGCTGTTGTGAGTCACAAGCGCGTCGCCATCCTGATCTCGGGGGGCGGGTCCAACATGGTGTCGCTGGTCGATAGCATGACCGGTAACCACCCGGCGCGCCCTTGTCTGGTTTTGTCCAACGACCCGCAGGCGAGCGGGCTGGTCAAGGCCGCAGATCGCGGCATTCCGACAGCCGCCGTGGATCATCGCCCCTTTGCCGGGGACCGGGCCGCGTTTGAGGCCGAACTGCTAAAACCGTTGGAACAGGCGCAGCCTGATATCGTTTGTCTGGCTGGGTTCATGCGGGTGCTGACCGGCGACTTTGTCTCGCGTTTTCAGGGGCGGATGCTGAACATTCACCCGTCGCTGTTGCCGAAATACAAGGGCCTCAATACCCATGCCCGGGCGATCGAGGCCGGGGATGCCGAGCATGGGTGTTCGGTTCATGAAGTCACGGCCGAGCTGGATGACGGCCCAATTTTGGGGCAGGCGCGGCTTGCGATTGAGGCTGGTGACACGGCCGCTTCTCTGGCCGCGCGGGTGCTGGTTTTTGAGCACAAGCTCTATCCGGCAGTGTTGCGCCGTTACGCCAGTGGGGACCGTAACCCGGTGTTGCTATCCTGAACACCTCAGGGTGATTTACACATGCCTGTCATTCAGCTTATGGTTCGCACTACGGCTCGGTACGGCAAAGAACTGACGGGCAGATACTAAGAACAAGAGCAAGAATAGCACCGCGTATGAAAACCCTCACGACGACGCAAGAGCTGGCCGACTTCTGCAAGGCCGCTGCGCAATACGACTATGTCACTTTAGACACCGAGTTTCTGCGCGAACGAACCTATTACTCAAAACTCTGTCTGCTGCAAATTGCAGTCCCGTCTACCGATGAGGACAGTGCTGTCCTGGTCGACCCGCTGGCCGACGGCATGTCGCTGGACCCGCTTTACGAGCTGTTTGGCAATGAAGATGTGGTCAAGGTATTCCATGCCGCGCGCCAGGACCTCGAGATCTTCTGGGTCGAGGCGGGCGTGTTTCCCAACCCTCTGTTTGACACACAGGTCGCGGCGATGGTCTGCGGATTTGGTGAGCAGGTCGGTTATGAAACGCTGGTGCGTAAGATTTGCAAACAGGGTGTCGACAAGACCTCGAGGTTCACCGACTGGTCACGACGCCCGCTGTCCGAGGCACAAAAGACCTATGCGTTGGCCGACGTGACCCATCTGCGACAGATCTACGAATACCTCGCTGCTGAACTGAAGAAATCGCAGCGTAGCCACTGGGTTTCGGAAGAGCTGCGCATTCTGACCCGACCCACAACCTATGACATCCGGCCCGAAGACGCCTGGAAACGCGTCAAGACACGGACAAACTCTGCCAAGTTTCTGGCGGTCGTTCGTGAACTGGCAAAGTTTCGTGAAGGCTACGCACAGGACAACAATGTTCCCCGCAGTCGGGTTTTTAAAGATGACGCGCTGATCGAGCTCGCCTCGACCAAGCCAAAATCGCCATCTGATCTAGGCGGCTCGCGGCTGTTGCTGCGCGAGGCGCGCAAAGGTGCCATTTCCGAAGGTATTCTTGCTGCCGTGAAGGCTGGTGTAAATTGCCCAGCGGATCAAATGCCCGAAGTCGACAACAGCCGGGACAAGTTGAAGGTCAACCCGGCGCTGTCGGATTTGCTGCGCGTCTTGCTGAAGTCCAAGACCGAAAGTTCGGGCGTTGCTGCCAAGCTGATTGCAACCAGCTCTGAACTGGATCAGATCGCTGCGGGTGAACGGGATGTGCCAGCCATGTCAGGCTGGCGGTTCGAAGTCTTTGGCGAAGATGCTCTCAAACTGTGTGAGGGTAAGATTGCGCTGGCCGCAAAGGGCCAAACGGTCAAGGTTGTCGCGATCTAATCCAGATCAGCGTCGCCGGGACTCCAATGTGTTCTGCTGACCGACAACCCGGACAAGGCGGATGCCTTGCAAATCCTGCTGGCTCACATTGGCTGCGTCAGACACCATACGGGACCGCTCAGTGCCCTGATTGGTGGCATAGTTCGGGTAGTTGACCTTGAACGTGTATTCCAGAACGCCGTTTTTCTGGTTTTCTTCTGAGTTGACGCGCACAAGTTGGGCGTTATAGGCCCCTTGGCGCGCCGCAGTACCACTGACATAGACAATCGCCCCGCCAGGGGTCGGATCCAACCGCAGCTCATCAATTTTGGCGATTGCGACGCTTGTATCTTCTGGATCTGGTCGGGCAAACAGGCCCGAGCCTTCTTTTTCCTGCGGCACAAGCGCGTTGGCGTCATCCGGCGAGGTCTCGGCCACCGATGGTGTGCTGGGGCCAAACCAGTTGGACGGGTTCACCCGCGACTCGCGCCAGCTGGTGCAGGCAGACAAGGTCAAGGCGGTGACCATCAGAATCGAAAGAGGTTTTAGCATGGTCTCAAAGTCCAGAGCATTAATTCCTGCAATGGGTTACCGCAATTTCCTCTGTTTGAAAAGCCACGCAGGGGGGTGGACAGGCACAGATCGGCGGCTTAGGTCACAATTGTGATCGCAACAAAAGGACCGTCGCGAAATGGCAACGCCTGCCTTTGAGGAAATCGTCGAGGATTTCGAATTTCTGGAAGACTGGGAAGACCGGTATCGTCATGTCATTGAACAGGGCAAAGCGATGGAGCCGCTGAATGACGCGCTGAAAGTTCCGGCCACAAAGGTGCATGGCTGTGCCAGTCAGGTCTGGCTGCATCCCATCGTCGAAAACGGCGCGTTCCGGTTTGATGGTGACAGCGACGCACTGATTGTGCGCGGTCTGATTGCAGTGCTGCGGTCCCTGTATAACGGTCTTCCGGTTGGTGACGTGCCAAAGGTGGATGCGGGCGGAGAGCTGGCGCGACTGGGTCTGAACGATCATCTTTCCGCGCAACGTTCGAACGGGTTGCGGGCGATGATCGAGCGCATCCGCGACGTGGCGCAGGAAAACGTCTGACTAACCAGGTTAAACGGGCGGTGCCCGGTTGGCCCAATCCATCAGCGTCGTTTCAAGATCACCAAAGCCGGTGAAACGGCGCTCGAATTCCAGCCCCATGCGCTCGGCACACTCACGGGCGCGGGCCGTCAGATTCGGGTCGTCTGTCTGCGCCTGATAGACCACCTTAGTGTAATTGCCGAAATACATATCCCGCAGCTCGGGGTGACGATCTAGACCAAGTGGTTTCCACACAAACGCATCGAACTGACGGGCCAGAAAATCGGTCAGGTAAAAAGAGGTGATTTCATCTTCGCCGCGGTCTTCAAAGACCTGATTTCCCTCAAAAAAAGAATAACAATGAGGGCCCTTGATCATCTCGACGCCCAGCTCGTCGCAGGCGGTTTGCAGCAGGCCACCTGTGCCGCAATCGGCGTAGACGACAAAGATCTGGTCATAGTCATCCTGGTGTTTCGCAACCGCGTCCTGCACGGCCTGGGTGATTTTGTCGGGATGGATATGCAGGATTGCAGGCAGGCAGGTCAGCTCCATGTGATCCCAGCCATTGCGGCGTTTCAAATCCAGAATTTCGCGTGCCAGCGCGCCGCAGGCCAACAGCAAGATGCGGCCCCGTTCCGTCGACTGGTACCCTTTGTTTGTCAGGCTGGCATCGTCTGGCAATTCATCCTGCTGCATTGGGGTGCTCCTCGGAATTTGTACGACGGAATTTGAACGGTTGACCGTTCTGGCCCAAAGAAACAAATCGGGCCGCCCGCATAACCGGACGGCCCTCAAACAGTCTTTCGGGTCCGATCAGCCGGCCAGTTGGTTGTGCTTGCGCGACATGAAATCCTTGGCGGTTTCCACAGCAACGGCTGCGTCGCGGCAATAGGCGTCGGCACCGATGGCCTTGCCGAACTCTTCGTTGAGCGGCGCGCCTCCGACAAGAACAATGTAGTCTTCGCGCAGACCCTGCTCGGTCAGCGTATCGATGACAACTTTCATGTATGGCATGGTCGTGGTCAAAAGGGCCGACATTCCCAGAATATCAGGGCTTTCGGTTTCCAGCGCCTCTAGATAGTTTTCGACCGGGTTGTTGATGCCAAGGTCAACCACTTCGAAACCCGCGCCTTCCATCATCATCGAAACAAGGTTTTTGCCGATGTCGTGAATGTCGCCCTTTACGGTGCCGATGACCATCTTGCCCACACGGGGCGCGCCGGTTTCGGCTAGCAAGGGTTTGAGGATGAACATGCCACCCTTCATCGCGTTGGCGGCCAGCAGAACCTCGGGTACAAACAGGATGCCGTCGCGGAAATCATGTCCCACGATAGTCATGCCACCGACCAATGCTTTGGTCAGAATGTCATAAGGTGTCCATCCGCGTTCCAGCAGGATGTTCACACCTTCTTCGATTTCTTCTTTCAGGCCGTCATAAAGATCGTCGAACATCTGTTCGACAAGTTCGTCGTCATTCAGTTCGGACAGGACGATGTCTTCTTCTTCAGACATGGGGCGTTTCCCTGAGCTGTGCGGACCTGAGGCCCGTGGTGGCATTTTTCTCGTTTTGGCCAAAACGTCGCAGTTTTACTGTGACGATTGCGACCTTGGCGGTTTCGAGACCGACCTATAGGCCAGATTTTCGCGTCTCTCGATAGAATTCTTTGCAAGATCATCCTGCGTTTCGTTCACACCAAGGTCCGTTTGGGCGTGATTTAAACCGTGCACAAGTCTCTGAAATTACTGGAATCAGCGCGAGTGTGTCTGCCCTCTTGTCGGCGCGGGTTTGATGCTTTATACCTCACAAATAGAACAAAGAGAGAACAAATAGATGGTTTCGTCCAATATTCGGGGCCGGGGCGTGGCCACAAACGCCGCCGGACGGTTCGAACAGTTCGAAACCGTTGACTGTGACGACGGGTGGGAAGGTGACGAAGATCTGCCGCCGTTGCGCACCGAAATCAGCGAAGAAATCGCGCGCAGTGTGATTAGCTATAACCGCTCACCAGACCTGCCGTTTGATCGCTCGATCAATCCCTATCGCGGGTGCGAGCACGGATGCGTTTATTGTTTCGCCCGTCCAACCCACGCCTATCTAGGGCTGTCGGCCGGACTGGATTTTGAAACCCGGTTGATTGCTCGCCCAAACGCCGCCGAGGTTCTAAGAAAAGAGCTGTCGTCCAAGTCTTATAAGCTGGCTACCATCGCGTTGGGCACCAATACCGATCCGTATCAACCGATCGAGAAAAGTCACCGGATTACAAGGTCGTGCCTGTCGGTATTGTCCGAGTTTCGGCACCCCGTGGGCATCGTGACCAAAGGCGCTCTGATCGAGAGGGACCTGGATATTCTGGCTCCAATGGCCCGGGACGGGCTGGTACGTGTCGGGATATCGCTGACAACGCTGGATGCGGATTTGTCCCGCCGAATGGAACCACGCGCGCCGTCACCCAAACGACGTCTGGCGATGATACGGCGCCTGAGCGAAGCAGGCGTGCCCGTTCGGGTCATGACGTCACCGGTGGTGCCGGGGCTGACGGATCATGAGCTGGAAAACCTGCTTGAGGCGGGCAGGGATGCGGGGGCTGATGCGGCCAGCTGGATCATGCTGCGCCTGCCGCGCGAGGTGTCTGGGCTGTGGCAGGAGTGGCTGAGGGATCATGAGCCTGCCCGCGCTGAGAAGATCATGTCAAAGCTGCGCGAAATGCACGAGGGCAGGGATTACGACCCCCGTTGGGGGCACCGGATGCGCGGTGAAGGTGAATACGCCGCGCTGATCGCCAAACGTTTTGCCCTGGCCGTCAAGCGGCTGGGTCTTGCCACACGCACGCCGCCCTTGCGGTGTGATTTGTTCCAAATACCGGCGCAAGTCGGCGATCAGCTGGCCCTGTTCTGACACAAAGCCCCGAACTTGCGTTCGGGGCTTTGTGTGTGCGTCAGCGATTAACGCTTTTCGATATCCACATAGTCGCGCGTGGTTTCGCCCAGGTACAGCTGGCGCGGACGGCCGATCTTGTTCTGAGGATCGGCAATCATTTCTTTCCACTGGCTGACCCAACCAACGGTACGTGACAGAGCGAAAATCGGTGTGAACATCGAGGTTGGAAAGCCCATCGCCTCGAGGATAATGCCCGAATAGAAATCGACGTTCGGGAACAGTTTCTTCTCGGCGAAATACGGATCTTCCAAAGCTTGCTTTTCCAGCGCCTTGGCGACCTGCAGTTTCGGGTTGTCTTCGATTCCAAGCAGATCCAGAACTTCGTCCGCGGATTGCTTCATCACTTTGGCGCGCGGGTCAAAGTTTTTGTAAACGCGGTGGCCAAAGCCCATCAGGCGGAAAGGATCGGCCTTGTCCTTGGCGCGGTCGATATACTCGGGAATACGGTCAACCGAGCCAATTTCCTCAAGCATTTCAAGGCACGCCTGGTTGGCACCACCATGGGCCGGGCCCCACAAACAGGCAATACCGGCCGCAATACATGCAAACGGGTTCGCGCCCGAGGACGACGCCAGACGTACGGTCGAAGTCGAGGCGTTCTGCTCGTGATCAGCATGCAGGGTAAAGATACGGTCCATCGCACGGCTGAGGATCGGGTTGACCTCATAATCCTCGGCGGGGACAGCAAAGCACATGCGCAGGAAGTTCGACGCATAGTCCAGGTCGTTGCGTGGATACACGAATGGCTGACCGATGTGGTACTTATAAGCCCAGGCCGCGATGGTCGGCATTTTGGCGATCAGGCGGTGCGAGGCGACTTCGCGCTGATGCGGATCGGCAATATCGGTCGAGTCGTGGTAGAACGCCGACATAGCGCCCACAACGCCCACCATGATGGCCATCGGATGCGCATCGCGGCGGAACCCGCGGTAGAAATACTGCATCTGTTCGTGCAGCATTGTGTGGCGGGTGATTGTGGTTTCGAACTTTTCCAGTACGGCAGCGGTCGGAAGCTCTCCGTACAAAAGCAGATAGCATACTTCCAGAAAATGCGATTTCCCGGCCAGTTGGTCGATTGGATAGCCACGGTGCAGCAGCTCACCCTTGTCACCATCGATAAAGGTGATGGTGCTGTCGCAGCTGGCGGTCGACGTAAATCCCGGATCGTAAGTGAAAACGCCTGCCTGACCATAAAGCTTGCGGATGTCGATCACGTCTGGCCCGGCGGTCGGAGAATGAACCGGCAACTCGTATGTTTCGCCATGGACTGTCAGAGTGGCTGTTTTGTTGCTGTCGGTCATAGTGTCCCTTCCTCATTCATACGTAAGCGGATCGCGGTGCGACCCTGCAGGCGGCGGGCGCGCGCAAGCGCACTGTCCCGGTGTTAGCGGAGCAGCGTTACCCAATTGTGAACCTTTGGTTACACCGCTGCGTCAGAAAGCCGGGCCAGGGATTCGTCGCGCCCCAACACCAGCATCATGTCAAAAACCGAAGGCGTAACGGCCCGACCTGCCAAAGCAGCGCGCAATGGCCCTGCAAGCTTGCCGAACTTCAATCCTTTTGCGTCCGCAAAAGAATTCAGAGCTTCCTCCAGTTCGCTTCGCGTCCAGCTAGCATTTTGCACGTGCGGCGTCAATTCACTCAGTATACCATCGGATACAGAGTTAAGCGCTTTCGCAGCTTTCTCGTCGGGATCTATTGGGCGGGATGCCAGTGCAAAGTGAGCTTTTTCAAGCAGTTCCGGAAAAGTCCGAGCCCGATCCTTGAGGCAATACATCGCACGTTCCAGATCACCAGATTGTGTGTTCGTCAGGGCCGGCAGGTCGGCCGCAGCCAGATACTCCTCGATCTCCTGCCGCAATGCGGCATCGTCCGAGACTGCAATGTGCTGTCCGCACAGATTCTCGAGCTTTTTCAAATCAAATCGGGCAGGGCTTTTGCCGATTCCAGCCAAATCGAACCACTCCTTGGCCTGATCATCTGTAAAGAATTCATCATCGCCATGGCTCCAGCCCAGTCGCGCCAGATAGTTGCGCATACCGGCAGCGGGGTACCCCATGGCCTGGTATTCCTGCGCGCCCAATGCGCCGTGACGCTTGGACAGCTTTTTGCCGTCCGGCCCATGGATCAACGGGATATGGGCCCAGACCGGAACGTCCCAGCCCATGGCCTCGTAAATCATCATCTGACGGGCGGCGTTGTTCAGGTGGTCGTCGCCTCGGATCACATGGGTCACACCCATATCGTGGTCGTCGACGACGACGGCCAGCATGTAAACCGGCGTCCCGTCCGACCGCAGCAGGACCATGTCATCCAACTGGTCATTGCGGATGCTCACATCGCCCTGCACCTGATCCCGAATAACTGTCGTACCCTCCAGCGGGGCCTTGATGCGGATGACAAAAGGCAAATCTGGATGGGTCGCGGTATCGGCCTCGCGCCATGGGCTGCGGAACAGGGTTGATTTGCCATCAGTCCGGGCCTGTTCGCGGAAAGCCGCGATCTCGTCCTGGGTCGAGTAGCACTTATAAGCCTTGCCCTCGGCCAACAGCTGGTGCGCGACCTCTGCGTGACGCTGGGCGCTTTCGAATTGACTGATGACTTCCCCGTCGTGATCCAGACCCAGCCACGCCATGCCTTGCAGAATGGCGGCTGTTGCCTCAGGGGTTGAACGCTCGCGATCCGTGTCTTCAATCCGCAGCAGGAACTTGCCACCACGACCCCGAGCGTAAAGCCAGTTGAACAGCGCGGTGCGTGCACCGCCGATATGCAGAAAACCGGTGGGCGAAGGGGCGAAACGGGTGACGACCTGATCGGACATTGTGTGGATTAACCTTTTGGTAACCGTGTCTGGCATAGTTTGGCGCCTGTCTAACGAGCCCGAAGGACGGGGGCAACCATGCGTGTTCTGGCACGGGTCGAGGCCGCGTTACTGAACCAGACAGGGTACATGTTTCAGTGGTCTCCGGTGTGCCTGTCAGTTGGTATCGGCCTATACTTCAGCCTCCGGTTCGAGCCGGAGTGGCAGGTCTATGCCTGCCTAGGTGTTCTGGCTGCCGCCACCGCCTGGGTTGGCCGCGCTGCACCGTCTGGCTGGGCGTCGTTGGCAACGGGGGGTGCGCTGATCGCTGCCGGGTTCATCCTGGCAGGGGCGCGGGCCCATACGGTGGCAGAGCCGGTTCTGTCATGGCGCTATTACGGCCCGGTCGAGGGGCGGGTTGTAGCCATGGACCGGTCTGCATCGGACGCGCTGCGGGTGACGCTGGACCAGGTACGGATTGGGGATGTGCCATTGGACCGCAGACCGCAGCGCGTCCGGCTTTCCTTGCATGGCGGGCCGGTCTCTCTGACGCCTGGTCAGCGGATTATGACAACTGGACATCTATCGCCGCCGCAAGGCCCGGTTGAACCCGGAGGGTTTGATTTTCGCCGACACGCCTGGTTTCAGCGTTTGGGTGCGGTCGGGTACACACGTGTCCCGGTGGTGACAATTGCATCGGCGCAGGGTGAAACGCAGGGGGTTCGGATTACGGCCTGGCGGATGGCGATCTCGGACCGGGTACGGGCGATCCTGCCTGGAGAGGTCGGTGGCTTTGCTGCCTCCGTCACAACAGGTGACCGCAGCGGCATGGGGCAGGAGACGCTGACATCTCTGCGAGCGTCCAACCTTGCACATTTGCTGGCGATTTCCGGGCTGCATATGGGGCTGCTGACAGGGTTCGTCTATCTGACCTGCAGGCTGGTCCTATCCGCCTTTCCCGCGGTTGCGTTGCGCATGCCGGTGCGCAAACTGGCGGCGCTGTGCGCCTTGGGGGCCGCGGTCATCTATCTTTTGCTTTCTGGCGGGAACGTCGCGACAGAACGTGCCTTTGTGATGGCCAGCGTTATGTTGGGCGCTATCCTGATCGACCGAAGGGCGATATCCCTGCGCGCGGTCGCTGTTGCCGCGCTGATCGTATTGATTTTGCGACCAGAATCTCTGTTAAGCCCCGGATTTCAGATGTCATTTGCAGCTACAACTGCGCTCGTCGCGGTGTTTGGGGCGCTGCGCGAGTTTGGGCCAATGCCCGGGCCGAAATGGTTGAAGCCTGTGACCGGATTGCTAATGTCCTCGGCCATTGCCGGGCTGGCGACCGCACCGATCGGGGCGGCACATTTCAACACGATGTCCCATTACGGGTTGCTGGCCAATATGCTTTCAGTACCGGTGATGGGCGCTGTGGTGGTGCCATCCGCCGTGGTGGCCGCGCTTTTGGCACCCTTCGGTTTAGAGGCGTTGGCGTTGAACGTCATGGGCCTCGGGTTGAAATGGATCCTAGGCGTTTCGGAATGGGTGGCCGGGCTGAACGGTGCTCAGGGTTACGTGGTCAGCCCGCCGCATATGGTCTTGCCCCTATTCGCGCTTGGTGCCTTGTGGTTGGCGCTGTGGCGGGGACGGGCGAAGTGGATCGGCCTTGCACCGGTTGTGGCAGCTTTCTTGCTGTGGGGGCAGGGACAGCGTCCTGAGGTTCTGATCGCGGATTCGGGCGGGTTGGTAGGTGTCATGACGGACAAGGGCCGGGCGCTCAGCAAGAAAAAGGGCAGCGGGTTCATTGCCACCGTCTGGCTGGAAAATGACGGTGACGGGGTAGATCAGATCAAGGCGGCAGGTCGATGGCCGCAGGGTTCGGACTTTGTTCAACGGTATGTCTGGCAGGGGAAAGAATTGATTCACATCACTGGAAAACGTGCCGCCAACGGCTTTGACGAATGCCGTGCCGATCAGATCGTCGTCTCTGCGGTTGCGTTGGAATTACGCGGGGAATGCGGTGTATTCGACCCTGATCTGCTTATGAAAACCGGAAGTCTGGCTTTGACCGATGGGCGCGTAACAACCAGTCGGGAGACTATCGGCAACAGATTATGGTCCCCGGTTTCCCCCGCGGACCACAAATTCAAACGGGATCAATAGCTGCGGATCAAACCAACCAGTTTGCCCTGCACTTTGACCTGGTCTTCTGGCAGTACTCGGGTTTCATAGGCGGGGTTGGCGGCCTCAAGCGCGATGGCATTGCCGCGGCGGAAAAATCGCTTGAGCGTGGCTTCTTGGTCTTCGACCAGCGCGACAACGATGTCTCCGTTATCTGCGACCTTGGTTTCACGGATCACCACAACATCGCCGTCATTGATGCCCGCATCGATCATCGAATCGCCGCGTACCTCAAGCGCATAGTGATCCCCTCGGCCAGAGACCATGCTACCCGGCACTGCAACGCGGTGCGATACGTGGCTGATCGCCTCGATCGGAACCCCAGCGGCGATGCGGCCCATCACCGGCAATTCCAGCGCATCCACTGTAACCGGGTCAAAGTTGGCAGGTCGCGGTCCTTCGGGCTTATCGCCGTCGATTACACGCGGTTTGAACGCAACCGTGGGCTCACCCCCCAGACTTTCAGGCAGTTTGACAATCTCAATCGCGCGGGCGCGGTGAGCTAGGCGGCGGATAAAGCCGCGCTCTTCCAGCGCGGTGATCAGGCGATGGATGCCAGACTTAGAGCGCAGATCCAACGCTGCCTTCATTTCGTCGAAACTGGGCGGAACACCGTCCGCCTGCACGCGTTTGTGGATGAATTCCAACAAATCCAACTGTTTCTTGGTCAGCATTGCTCACACCTCGTCGGTTATGCGTTTTCTTTTGTTCTACGCATGTTCACGTTTTGTGTCAATGGATTTGCGCCGGACCTAAATCGGCAAATACTGCACTTCATCCCCGGCAAGGCGCGCAGGGTCGTTGGGTTCCCGCACCAATAGCGCGTTGGCCTGTGCCAGAACACTGAGCAATGAGCTGTCCTGATCGTCGCATACACGAATGCCCGTATCATTCAGAATGGCGCGCATGTAATGTTCACGCGGCCCGTTCTTGTCGATGGGCTCGGCCAGTCGGGCACGTTGTAAAGGCGTCAGAGCCTGCGCAATCCCCAGCATCCGTCGCACCATAGGCACCAGGAAGAGATAGCCGCAAACCATTGCACTGACAGGGTTTCCTGGTAAGCCGACCATCGCCGTCTTACCCAAACGCCCAGCCATCAAGGGTTTTCCCGGGCGCATCCTGATTTTGTAAAAGGACCGCTCCATCCCCAGTCCCTGCGACACCTCCGAGACCAGATCATAGTCTCCGACCGACGCCCCCCCGATGGTAACCACCAGATCGGCGCCCTCGGCCAGTCCAAATGCCGTTTCCAGCGACGCGACAGTATCTTGGGCAATGGGAAGGACGCGAACCTTGGCACCAGCTTTTTCAAGCAAAGCCTTGAGGCCAAAGGTATTTGAAGCAATGATCTGATCCGGGCCAGGGGTTTCACCCGGTAAAACCAATTCATCCCCGGTTGAGATCAGAGCGATCACCGGCTGCCGCGCCACCGGCACTTTGGGAATGTTCATTGCTGCTATCAGCGCAACATCCTCGGGTCGCAGGCAGCGGGGGGCGGTGATCTTGGTACCGCTGACAAAGTCAACACCAGCCGAGCGAATATTGGATTTGGGGCCGGGCGTATCGGTGATCGTCAACAGATCACTACGTTGCTCGGTATCTTCTTGAATAACAACAAAATCTGCACCTTCTGGCACTGGCGCGCCAGTAAAGATCCGAACAGCCTGACCGGGGCCGACTAAACCTTCAAACCGGCGACCTGCGGCGGCCTCGCCGATGACCTTGAACATGGCGTGCGGCTCAACTTCGGAGGATTTGACGGCATATCCATCCATGGATGAGGCCGCAAAAGGCGGTTGATCCCTGGTCGCAACAATATCCTGTGCCAGAATTCGTCCAGCGGCGTCGGCCAGCCTGATCGCCTCGGATTCCAGCGGTGAGACGAGATCAAACAGCAGAGCACGGGCGTCTTCGACGGTTATCATTTCGCCTCGTAACGCCCTGATTTTCCGCCGTCTTTCAGAAGGACGCGGATGCCACCGATTTCCATGCCTTTGTCTACAGCCTTGGTCATGTCATAGACTGTCAGAGCAGCGGTAGAGACCGCAGTCAGCGCCTCCATTTCAACACCGGTCTGCCCCGAGGTCTTGACGGTGGCCTCGATCCGAACACCGGGCAAATCGGGATCCAAGGACAATTCCACCGCAATTTTAGTAACCGGCAGAGGGTGGCAGAGCGGGATCAGATCAGGCGTCTTCTTGGCCCCCATAATGCCCGCAAGGCGCGCAACACCCAGAACATCGCCCTTTTTGGCACCACCTTCTGAAATTAAATCAAGGGTTTCCTGTGCCATCTTGATGTAACCGGTAGCCACGGCCACGCGGTCCGTTACGGCCTTGCCCGAAACGTCGACCATATGGGCCTGACCCTGAGAGTCAAAATGGGTCAGCGGCATCACATCACTCCGGGGATCAGCGGATTGGCCAGCAATTGGCGTGTGGCTGCTGCCACATCATCCTGACGCATCAGGCTTTCGCCAATAAGGAAACACCGCGCGCCATAGCGGGCGATGTCGGCCAGGTCCTCGGGGGCGCTCAACCCGCTTTCACAGACAATCGTCCGGTCGCCAGGCACGAGTTTGGACAGCCGGCGCGTTGTATCAAGTGAGGTCTCGAACGTTTTCAGATTGCGGTTGTTTATTCCGATCAAAGGACTTTTTAGCTGTGTTGCGCGGTGCAGCTCGTCCTCGTCGTGAACTTCGATCAGAACATCCATTCCCCATTCAAACGCCGTGTGTTCCAGCTCTGCCGCCTGGCTGTCTTCGACAGAGGCCATGATGATCAGAATGCAATCCGCGCCCAACGCGCGCGCTTCGACCACCTGATAGGGGTCGTACATGAAATCCTTGCGCAAGACCGGTAGCGAACAGGCGGCGCGGGCTGCAATTAGGTAATCCTTGGCCCCCTGAAAGCTGGGAGTGTCGGTTAGCACAGAAAGGCAGGCGGCTCCGCCTTCTTCATACGCCTTGGCCAGCATCGGCGGATCGAAATCCGGACGGATCAAGCCTTTGGACGGGCTGGCTTTTTTAACCTCAGCGATCAGGCCGTACCCGCGGCGTGTCGCTGCCTGCAGAGATTGCGCAAAGCCGCGCAACTCTGGGGCGTTGCGGGCTTCATTCTCCAACGTTTCCAGAGATTTCTGCGTCTTATCTGCCGCAACTTCTTCCAGCTTATAGGCTTTGATCTTGTCCAGTACCGTCTCGGTCATGCGGCCTCCTGCGTAATTCGGGCCAGTGCGGCGATTTTGTCTTTGGCGTTGCCGCTGTCGATGCTTTCGGCGGCTCTGGCGACGCCGTCTTTGAGGTCGCTGGCCACATCTGCAACCACCAGGGCGGCCGCAGCATTCAGCAACACCGCGTCACGATAGGCCGACGCTTGGCCGTCCAGCAGGGCGCGAAAGGCCACGGCGTTTTCTTCTGGTGTGCCGCCGATGATATCTTCGAACGGGTGAACCGGAAGCCCGGCATCTTCGGGGTGCAACTCAACTTCTTTCACCGCGCTGTCTTCCAGCGCCGCGATCCAGCTGACGCCGGTAATGGTCAGCTCATCTGTTCCGTCTGATCCGTGCACCAGCCAGGCGTGTTCGGCTCCAAGCAGGCCCAATGTCTCGGCCATGGGGCGGATCAGATCACGGCTAAATGCACCGGTCAGCTGACGCTTGACGCTTGCGGGATTGGTCAACGGGCCGAGGATGTTGAAAATCGTGCGAGTCCCAAGCTCTTGTCGGGAGGGCATAACATGCGCAATGGCCGGGTGGTGCATCGGAGCCATCATAAAGCCGATCCCCACTTCTTTCAGTGCTTTTTCAACAGTTTGCGGGCCGACCATTACGTTGATACCCAACTGTCCCAGCGCGTCAGCGGCACCGGATTTTGAGCTGAGATTGCGGTTGCCGTGCTTGGCAACGGTAACGCCTGCGCCTGCGACAACAAAGGCCGTAGCGGTCGAGATGTTCAGTGTACCCTTGCCGTCGCCGCCGGTTCCGACAATGTCCATCGCACCTGTCGGGGCCTGAACAGCATTGCACTTTGCGCGCATCACGGCGGCGGCGGCGGCGTATTCGTCGACCGTTTCACCCCGGGTCCGCATCGCCATCAACAGCCCGCCGATCTGGCTGGGCGTGGCTTCGCCGTCAAAGAGAATTCCAAAGGCCTGTTCGGCCTCGGCGCGGGTCAGCGGCCGGTCGGCAGCGGCTCCAATCAGCGGTTTCAGAGCGTCGCTCATGCGGGGACTTTCATTTCGGACAGGAAGTTTTTGAGCAGGGCGTGACCATGCTCGGAGGCGATGGATTCTGGATGGAACTGAACGCCGTGAATCGGAAGCTCTTTATGCTGCAGGCCCATAATCGTGCCATCTTCCAGCTCAGCCGTGATCTCAAGGCAATCGGGCAGGGTGTCACGATTGACGATCAAAGAGTGATAGCGCGTCGCCTCGAACGGTGAGGGCAGGCCGGCGAAAACGCCCTTACCGGTGTGGTTCATGGTTCCCATCTTGCCATGGACAATCTCGTGGCAGCGGATGACGTCACCACCAAACGCCTGCCCGATGGCCTGATGCCCAAGGCAGACCCCCATCAAAGGCGTTTTCGTTTCAGCCGCAGCTTCGGTTAGGGCGAGGCAAATCCCGGCCTGATCCGGATCACAGGGGCCGGGGCTGAGCAGGATACCCGCCGGGTTCATGGCCATGGCTTCCTGAACATCTAAGGCGTCATTCCGCCGAATGACCATTTCGGCGCCAAGTTCGCCTAAGTAATGCACCAGGTTGTAGGTAAACGAGTCGTAGTTGTCGATCAGCAGCAGCATTTGGGCACTTGTCTCGGCTTGGGCATTTCGGGCTGGCGATGCAGCCCCGAGCCACGGTATAATGTCGGGACATACATGCTCAGGCTTGCACGGCAGCGTCAAGAGGACATCCCATTCTTGGTGCTGCAGCAAGGGAATACCGCGAAAGACGGCGTGCGAGCGATCGAAGCAGGGCTTAGACGAGAGGCAAAAGTGATGGGCGGATTTCTTGGTGGAATGATCGTGGGGGCGGTCGTTGTGGTCGCGGTGGGAATTGTGCTGTCCTTGAGCGCGCCATTGACCAACACGCCAGAGGTTGCGGTTTCAGCTCCTGAACCTGCGCCGCTTGAGGTGCCGGAAGTGGCCAATGACGCCAAAGATATGGGCAAGGACGCCGATCTGGTCGAACTGGCGCCGCGGGCTCCGGATCCTTCAGATGAAAAGACGGATACGCTGGCTGAACTCGCGGACGTCGAAATCAAGGCAGATGCGCAGCCGGAAATCAACGAGGCTTTAGCGCAGGTTGATACCCCGGACGTTGCCAGTGAGACTCAGGTGACTGTGTCGACAGAAGCCCCTGTCGCGCCGCAGCCCCCCGCGCTGTTGCAGGGTGAAGCGAACGCAGAATCCTTGCCGGAGGTCGCCTTGAACGTGCCCCAGCCCGCCGAGGTAGAGCCCGAGCCGGTGGAGGCGGACCCGACGGCCGAAGTTGCAGAACCTCAGCCCGCGCCCGAGGCGGACACTACCGACGTGTCGGTGGCCGAAGAAAACCCCTTTGAAGACAGCCCGATTGCGGTTGAAGGTGACGAAGATACAGCTCCGCGCAACCTACCCGGTATTGCGGCAGTGCCACAGATCGGGGGCGAAGCAGAGCCCGCCGAAAACCAGACCGTTGGCCAGCGAGTCGTGCCACTGACTGAGCGGGACGACGCTCTGGTCATTGGCGCTGCCGTTGTGCCCGGCAAACCGATCGAAGCCTTCGCGGCCAAGTTTGAGAACCCCGAGGCCAAGCCGCTGATGTCGATTATTCTGATCGACGACGAAGGCGCATTTGGTGCCGAAGCGCTGCAGGATTTCCCGTACCCGCTGAGCTTTGCGGTCAGCCCGTCTGATCCCGCAGCCTCGGAAAAGATGGCCCGGCACCGGGACGCGGGGTTTGAGGTTCTGGCCCTGGCCGATCTGCCCGAAGCCGCCAGCGCGCAGGATGCCGAGGTGTCACTGGCCGTTTGGTTGGAGACCCTGCCAGAAACCGTTGGTATCCTCGAAGGCGTGGATTCGGGAATTCAGGGCAACCGAAAGCTGGCCGATCAGGTCGCCGCAATTGCCGGGGGAACCGGTCGTGGGTTGATCACGCAAGATAACGGCTTGAACACGACGCAAAAATTGGCGGCGCGCAACGGCGTTCCTTCCAGTGTTATCTTCCGCGATATCGACGGCGCCCGTCAGGATCCCAAGATTATGCGGCGGTTTTTGGATCAGGCGGCGTTCCGCGCCGGTCAGGAAGGCACTGTCGTCATGTTGGGACGGTTGCGCCCCGATACGATCTCGGCGCTGCTGTTGTGGGGGCTTGAGGATCGCGGCGGCCGCGTGGCCATGGCGCCGATATCGGCCGTCATGATGCAAGAGGTTCAGTAAAATCTGAACAACGAATATGGCAGCCCCGCTGTGGGCAGCTCCCTTACTAGCTATTCCCAGAGCCCGTGAAACGCGCCGCATCTGCTGCGGCCCGCCGGATGGCGTTCGATTTATGCACGGTTTCCATGTATTCGGCTTCGGGGTTGCTGTCGTAGACAACGCCGCCGCCTGCCTGAATATAGAGCTTGTGATCCTTCACAATGGCAGTGCGCAGGGCGATACACATATCCATGTCCCCGCCTGCGCTGAAATAACCGACACCACCGCCATAGACGCCGCGCTTTTCCGGCTCTAGCTCGTCGATAATTTCCATCGCACGGACCTTGGGCGCACCCGAGACGGTGCCCGCAGGCATTCCGGCAAAGAACGCATCCAGCGCGTCCTTGTCTTCGGCCAATTCGCCGACCACGTTGGACACGATATGCATCACGTGGCTGTAGCGTTCGATGATGAACTCTTCGGTCGGGCGCACGGTGCCGATCTTGGCGACACGCCCGGTGTCGTTGCGGCCCAGATCCAGCAGCATCAGATGTTCAGCCAGTTCTTTTTGGTCGGCCAGCAGATCGACTTCGTTGGCCTTATCCTCTTCGGGTGTTGCTCCACGCGGGCGGGTGCCGGCGATGGGTCGGATCGTGACTTCGTGGCCAAAGACGCGCACCAGAATCTCGGGGCTGGCGCCAACCACCTGAAAGCCGCCGAAGTTGAAGTAGAACATGAACGGCGAAGGGTTGGTACGCCGCAGTGACCGATAGAGTGCAAAGGGTGGCAGCGGGAAGTCGTGCGTCCAGCGCTGTGCCGGGACCACCTGAAAAATGTCGCCCGCGCGGATATAGTCTTTGGCTTTTTCAACCGCTTCCATATAGCCGGATTTGGTAAAGTTCGACACCGGAGGCGCAACCTCGGAGGCGTCACCCAAATCGCGGGTTTCAGCGGGCATGGCGCGTTCCAGATCGCGGACCGCGTCCATCACACGTTCGGCAGCCTGCGCATAGGCGGCCTTGGCGGATTGGCCATCACTGACCCAAGCGGGGGAAACGACCGTCACCTCTCCCTTCACGCCATCCAGAACCGCGATGACCGAAGGCCGCAGCATGATCGCATCCGGCAGGCCCAGAGGGTCGGGGTTCACGTCGGGCAAGTATTCCACCAGCCGCACCATGTCATAGCCCAAATAGCCAAAAAGACCCGCCGCCGCCTGTGGCAGATCGTCGGGCAATTCAATCCGGCTTTCGGCCAGCAGTGCCCGCAGATTAACCATTGGGTTGCCGTCCTGCGCCGAGAACGCTTCGGGGTCGAACCGGGCTGAGCGATTCAACTCGGACACTTCACCCCGGCAGCGCCAAATCAGGTCCGGCTTCATTCCGATGATGGAATAACGCCCCCGGACTTCGCCGCCGGTGACTGATTCCAGCATGAATGCGTCTTTTTGCGCGCCCGTCAGCTTGAGCATTAGCGACACCGGCGTGTCCAGGTCTGCGGCAAGTCGGGTATAGACAACCTGGTTTTCGCCCGCTTCATACGCGCGAGCGAAACTGTCAAAATCGGGGGTCAGGGCCATTTCAGCTCTCGTTCAATAGCTCGACTGCACAGCGTTCAGAGCCCGCTGATCAATCTCGGGGCGGGCGCGGGTCTGGGCGTCGCGCACATAGGCGTCAAATATGTTCTGGGCCAGTGCCTGGTTCAACTGTACCTCAAGCGCTGCCTGGGCCTGACGCAACTCATCAGTCTCGGCTGGGGGCAGTTCTTCGTCCATTCGGACAACAAAGGCCGAGCCAACGCCGGGAATTACGCGTAACTCGCCGGGTTCCATTTCGAACACCTGAGCCATGAAATTCGCAGGCACGTCATCCAGAAACGCCGTGCGGGTCAACGCGTTTTCAACCCGGAAGGGCAGTCCTGTTGCGCTGAAGTCTCCATCTGTCTTCAATTGCGCCAACGTGGTGTTGGCCTGTTTTTCCAGCGCGGTGTTGGTTTCAGCCAGCGTCCAGGCCGCAGCAACACGATCACGCGCGGTGTCCAAAGGTTCGGGGCGACGCGGCAGCACCTCATTCAGGCGCAGGGCAAAGATCGAGCCGTCTTCAAGGAAGGCCACTTCGGGGAAATCCCCTTCGTTTACAGCTTGGGCCGCGGTGCGGAAGCCGTCATAAGCCGCCACGCCGTCTTGGCTTTGGCGGGACCAGTCGATCTGGCCAAGCTCCATATCGGTTTCGCCAACCAGTTCCTCCAGCGTGGCACCGCCAGCAAGCAGGTCGTTGATATCTTCGGCCTGCGCTTCGATCTGGCGGCGGGCGCGAACAGCGGCAAGCTCTTCGCGCAGGGCAGGGGCTGCATCTTCAAACGTGGTGTTGCTTTCAGCCAGCGAGCCATTGATGCGGAACAGGGCAGGCCCAAAGGTCGAAGGCAACGGCCCAACCACAGCGTCCAGATCGGCGTCAAAGACAGCATCGGCCGCCTCGCCCAAATCTTCGCGCGTCACATCGCCCAAGTCGATATCCCGCAATTCCAGCTCGCGATCTCGCACCAGCTGTTCAAAGGTGGTGCCGCCAACTTCAAGCTGCGCCATTGCGCTTTTCGCTTCTTCCTCGTTGGGGTAGGTCAGGCGTTCAACCAGACGACGCTCGGGCTGTTGGAACTCAGCCGCACGCTGGTCGTACAGGCTTCGCACGGCTTCTTCGTCAACCTCAACACTGTCCAGCAGCATCTCGGGTGACAGGATCGCATAGGTCAACTGTTTGGTGCGGGGCAGAGTGAACCGGTCAGAGTTGTCGTCGTAATAGGTTTGAATCTGCTCCTCCGTCGGTGCCGGTACCGGGGCGGGCAGGGCGTCAGGGGACAACGTGGCCACGGTAAAGCTGCGCCGCGCGCCTACGTAATCCGTCAGAACCTGAACCAGAGTATCAGGCATCTCGACCCCGCTGACCACGGCGTTTTGCACGATGGTCCGGGACGATTCCTTACGCAGATCCGATTCGAACTGAGAATCCGTCATCCCGATCTGTTCCAGCTGAAATTGATAGGCCTCACGGTCGAAAGTGCCGTTTACACCCTGAAACGCCGGGATGGCGACGATTTCGCGTTGCAGGTTTTCGTCACCGATCGAAATGCCCAGCTCTCCGACCTCATTGTCCAGCGCGGCCAGAGCAGTTAGGCGCGACAAGGCCAACTGGTCCAGTCCGAACTCATGCGCCTGCGACATTTGCAGCGGCTGACCTGTCTGGCTTTCGACCGCCCGGATTTCACGCTGCAGTTCACGAACATAGGCGTCGATCGAGATCGTTTCATTCCCGACATGCGCGACCGTGCGGACGGTGCCGGACAGGCTGGTGGCGCCGAACCCGGCAAGGCCGAGCATCAATAGGCCCATGAGAATCCAGACAAAGGTCTTTGATAGCTTTTTCATGCCTGCGGCCATGGTGCCCTCTTGATTTTATGGCAGGTGACTGCCCTGTCGGTTGCGGCCCTGAATACGATGCACACAGCCGGGGGGCAAGCTTAGAAGGGTAGCGCCTGCAAGCGATCGAACAATTGCCCGATACCGGCACGGTCAAGGTTGGCAAATGCGACCCGAACCTGACGTTTGCCGGCCGGATCATCCGCCGGCATGAACATGGTTCCGGGCAGCAGCAGAACACCGGCCTCGGGCACCATTCGGCGGGCCAGCTGATCCGAAGGGATATCGAACGGGTGTTCGAGATAAGCGAAATAAGCACCCAACCCCAACAACCGCCAGCCCTTGTCTGTCAGACGCGGCAATTGCTCGGAAATTGCGGCGCGGCGGTCCAGGATTTCATCGCGTTCCCCTGACACCCATTGCGACAGGTTTTGCATTCCCCAAAGGGCCGCGAACTGTCCGATCTGACCCGGGCAGATCGCCACCGTGTCCAGGAACTTTTCGACCTCGGACAACAATGCAGCGCTGGTCGCAATGGCGCCAACCCGGTGGCCTGTCAGCCGGTAGGACTTTGAGAAGGAATAGAGGTGGACCAGCGTATCTTCCCAGCCGGGTTGGCTGAACAGATCATGCGGCGGGCCGCCACGGCTGTCGAAATCGCGATAGGTCTCATCAACCAACAAGCGAAGGCCGGTTTCACGGGCCAGCTCATAAAAGGCGCGCACCAGGGCTGCGGGGTACTCGACACCGCCCGGATTATTCGGGGTGACCAGGGAAATGGCGCGGGTTTTGTCGGTGATTAGTGCCCGGGCCGCTTCGGGATCGGGCAACAGATCATCACCGGTTTTCAGGTCCACAGCGTGAACGCCCGCCATATCCAGCCACATTTTATGGTTGAAGTACCACGGCGTCGGCAGGATGACCTCGTCCCCTTGGTCGGTGATCGCAGAAATCGCCGCAGCAAAAGCCTGATTGCAACCCGAAGTGATTGCAACATTTTCCGGTGCAAGGATCGCGTCGTAGTGCTGCCCGATCTGTTCTGCCAGCTCTGCCCGCAGGTTGGGATTGCCCAGAACCGGCCCATAAAGATGCGCTGCATCTTCGGTCACAGCAAACTCTGCAATGGCTTTCCGTAAGGCCAGTGGCGGCGGATCAACCGGCGCAGCCTGGCTGACATTGATCAAAGGCCGGTCGGTTGGAAAAGCCACACCCTCCAACCAGCGCCGCGCCTCCATCACCGGAGGGGCGAAGGTGGCGGCAGTGCGTGTTTGGCTCATGCGTGATCTCTGATTTGAGGTAAAGGCGCGTCAGTCCGTGCCGCGATAGGGTTCGACGTATTGCAGAGCCATGTCCCACGGGAAGAAAATCCACGTGTCTTGACTGACCTCTGTGATGAAAGTGTTGACCATCGGGCGGCCTTTTGGTTTCGCATAGACCGTCGCGAAATGTGCCTTGGGATACATCGCGCGCACCAGTTCCAGCGTTTTGCCGCTGTCTACCAGATCGTCGATGATCAGAATGCCCGTGCCATCGCCCATCAGATCCGCATCGGGAGCTTTAAGAACTTCGGCTTCGCCTTGATCCTGATGGTGGTAGGACCGGACGCTGATCGTGTCGACGGTGCGAATATCCAACTCGCGGCTGACGATCATTGCCGGGGCCATACCACCGCGTGTGATGGCAACAACCCCACGCCAAGCGCCGTCCTCCGGGCCCTGACCGTCAAGCCGCCAGGCCAGAGCGCGGGAATCACGGTGGATCTGATCCCAGCTGATGTGAAAGCCTTTTTCATGGGGCAGGCGGTCTTTGGCGCTCATTGATTAACCCTTTTCAACGTCTGGTGCGTCGACGGCTTTCATGCCGACGATGTGATACCCCGAATCGACGTGCAGGTTCTCACCCGTGACGCCGCTGCTGAGGTCGGACAGAAGATAAAGCGCTGACTTGCCCACTTCATCAATGGTCACGTTGCGGCGCAGGGGCGAGTTATACTCGTTCCACTTCATGATATAGCGGAAATCGCCGATGCCGCTGGCGGCCAGCGTCTTGATCGGACCCGCCGAGATCGAGTTCACGCGGATGCCATCCTTGCCCAGATCCTCGGCCAAATATTTGACCGATGCCTCAAGCGCCGCCTTTGCAACGCCCATGACATTGTAATGCGGCATGACCTGTTCGGCACCGTAATAGGTCAGGGTGACAGCACTGCCGCCTTCCGACATCATCTTCTCGGCGCGCTGCATGACGGCCGTGAAGGAATAGACCGACACATCCATGGTCAGTTTGAAATTGGCACGGCTGGTGTCAACATAGCGTCCGCGCAATTCGTTCTTGTCGGAAAAGCCAATGGCGTGAACGACAAAATCCAGCGTGCCCCATTTTTCTTCCAGCGATGTGAACAGTGCGTCTACTGACGCCTCGTCGCTGACATCGCAGGGCAGAACAATCTCACTGCCCAATTGGGCGGCTAGGGGATCAACCCGTTTCTTCAGCGCATCGCCCTGATAAGAAAAGGCAAGTTCGGCCCCGGCCTCGGACAAGGCGCGGGCGATTCCCCATGCGATTGATTTGTCATTGGCCAGTCCCATGATGAGGCCGCGTTTGCCGGCCATCAACTGATTTGACATGTTTGGTTCTCCGCCTGTCTTCGCATAACGTTGCGTTGGTTTATGCCATTGAATGCGCTGCATCAAGGCCGCGCGGTCTTGCCCGTAGCGGGTTCTCGCCTTAGTGTGGTTAACAAAAGTTTCCAGGGGATGGAAATGAGCGAGCGTGACGGCATTTTCGCCGGCACCGATCCGTTCGTTATTGCGGGGCGGTGGCTGGACGAGGCCAGGGAAAGTGAATCGAATGATCCGAACGCGATCGCTTTGGCGACCGTAGACTCGGACGGTATGCCAAACGCCCGAATGGTCCTGT
The DNA here is from genome assembly GCF_900172215.1 of Ruegeria meonggei. Classification (GTDB taxonomy): domain Bacteria; phylum Pseudomonadota; class Alphaproteobacteria; order Rhodobacterales; family Rhodobacteraceae; genus Ruegeria; species Ruegeria meonggei. The sequence goes on along the minus strand of NZ_FWFP01000001.1, from coordinate 60,552 downwards.
TGAAAGAGATCGAAGGCGGAGCTTTCGTATTCTATACAAACTATGAAAGTGCCAAGGCTGGCGAACTTGATGCAGCTGGAAAAGCGGCATTTGTCATGCATTGGAAATCATTGCGGCGACAAATCCGTGTTCGTGGTATAATCAAGCGGGAAAATGGGCCGCAGGCTGATGAATATTATGCGTCCCGTTCGCTGAAAAGCCGCCTTGGGGCTTGGGCGTCAAAGCAATCCCAGCCCCTCAGCAGTCGGTCCGCATTGATGGCCGAGGTTGCGAAAGTGACGGCGAAACTTGGGCCGAATCCACCGCGCCCTCCGTTTTGGGGAGGGTACAGGTTAGAGCCTACCGAAATCGAGTTTTGGGCCGATGGGGCGTTCAGGCTTCATGACAGGTTCAGATGGCGGCGGGATCAGGCGGGGTCTGAGTGGCAAGTGCAAAGGCTGAATCCATGACTCTCACGTATCGTGAAATGCAACACGAAGAAAACAAAGGCTTTTTTCAGCTTGAATTTGCGAGCCATTTCCATACACATCGGGGCGTTAACGAATTGGTAATTTTCGTGATGGGAACACCGTGCCAGAAGATCTGAACAACATGTACCGCGTCCATGGACACGTAAAATGGTTCGACCCTGCCAAAGGGTACGGGTTCGTTGTGTCTGACGAAGGCGGCCCAGATATTCTGTTGCATGTGAACGTGTTGCGCAATTTTGGCCAAAGCTCAGTGGCGGATGGTGCGGGCATCGAGATCATGACCCATCGCACGGACCGAGGTGTTCAGGCGGTCGAGGTTATCAGTGTAGACCCGCCTGCACGAGCCGACGCTATGATGCTGGCAGATTTTGCAGAGCTCGACCCGGTTGTGATCGCTGCGGCCCCGCTGGAAGCAGCGCGCGTTAAGTGGTTCGACAAGGGCAAAGGCTTTGGCTTTGCAAATGTTTTTGGTCGTGGAGAAGACGTGTTCTTGCACATCGAGGTTCTGCGTCGCTCCGGCCTTGCAGACCTGCAACCCGGTGAGGCGCTTGCGATGCGCGTGATCGACGGCAAACGCGGGCGCATGGCAGCTCAGGTCATGGCCTGGGAAGCCGCTTTGGACGACTGATTCCTCATGATCCGACTCATTGCAGGTCTTGTTTTTGCAACGATGCTGTGGACCGGACACGTTCAGGCGGCGTGCCTGTTAGATCGCGTCGGGCTTCGCAACGAAACAACGCAGGTAAACTTCGATATCGAACTGGCCGTGGCACCGCAGGATCGGGCGCGTGGTCTGATGTTCCGAGAATCGCTGCCGAAGCGCGCAGGCATGCTGTTCATCTTTGATCCACCGCAGCCGGTGGTGTTCTGGATGAAGAATACCCTGATTCCCCTGGACATCATTTTTGTGGACAGGACGGGCACGGTGACCAGCATCCATGAAAACGCGATTCCCGGTGATCTGACCCCGATTGAAGGCGGCGATTCGGTTTATGCAGTGCTGGAAATCAACGCCGGACTCGCTGCTCGCTATCTGATCACCCCTGGAACGCAGATGCGGCACGAAGTTTTTTCACAAGGTCCCGCAATTTGGCCCTGTTAGGGCTTTTCAAATCAGAACAGCCCCGTTAGGAAGGCGCACGGTTCGGGGCGTGGCGCAGTCTGGTAGCGCACCTGTTTTGGGTACAGGGGGTCGTAGGTTCGAATCCTGCCGCCCCGACCACTTTTCTCCTCACGTAGGTGATCCACCCATATCTCGGTAAAGCGCGCTCAGCGCCTTATCGAGTGTTTTACTCTCGACCGGAACCCGGATCGCCGGGCCGGTTCGCTGAGGGACATTGAAGAACAACTCGGCGTCTACTCGGTAACCTGATCTGGTCTTTGTCGACGTCAGCCTCATGACACTTTCGGGAAGGTCCTGCGGATAGCCATCATAAGTCAGAATCAGAAACGCGGTGGCGTTGGGCGGCAACAACTCTGAACATTCGAAAACCCGATTTCCGGTCTTCTCAAAGCGTTCCGCAGGGCCGTTACAATCCGTCTCAAACGTTTCGAACAGGCGTTTGGGGTAGGTTTCGAACTGGGCACTGCGCGACGGAGGGGGCACATCTTGTGGTGTGCAGGCCACGATAAGGGCCAATACGGGAAGCAAGCGAAACGCATACATTATTCCTGGTACCCTTGATCTATGGCGCCGCACCCGCTGACCTAATTTGGTCGCCCGATGGATGCCGCGTCGATTCTTATCCAGCCTAGCCATCTTAAAGCAGGATTACCAAATTCCGATAACTATGCCGACAAACACAGTTAATCGTTCTCGTGCTTTTTGGAACCAGTTGCAGGGCGCAGTGGATGAACCTGTGGAGGAATCGGAACCTAAACTCAGCAGGTTCATGATCACGTCTCGGTCAATACAAAAGATTCCAAAAATGACTGAAAAAGGCCGTTGACGTCATATGGTTGAATACGCCAAGTTGTATAGGCCGAAAGAAATGCCACAAAATCTGGTAGCCAAACCAGAGTAGGGCATAGGGCGAGGGTCGGAAAGCACATCATTTACCGTGCAGCCGTTTGGGCGGTTTCGCGCTGTTAACAGCAGCGCCCGGTCTTTTACGCCCAATTTTTCTGGCACGGCTGCGGGGACACTAACGCGACCTCAATGCCATCGGACAAGTTGATTGAATCTAGGGCGGCGGACATGAAGATTGACAGGAATTTTACCAAACCGGGACAGGATGCATACGCAGATCTGGACTTTGTGACGGCCACGTCCGAGATCCGGAACCCGGACGGCACCATTGTTTTCCGTCTCGATGATATCGAAATTCCTGCCCGTTGGAGCCAGGTCGCAAGCGACGTCATTGCGCAAAAGTATTTCCGCAAGGCAGGCGTCCCGACCAAGCTGAAGAAAGTCAAAGAAAAAGACGTCCCTGAGTTTCTGTGGCGCTCTGTCCCTGCGGAAGGTGCCGAGTTTGATGGCGAAACCTCGGCCAAGCAGGTGTTTGACCGTTTGGCCGGTGCCTGGGCCTATTGGGGATGGAAGGGCGGCTATTTCTCGACCGAGGAAGACGCGCGCGCCTACTTCGACGAGATGCGCTATATGCTGGCGACTCAGCGCGCCGCGCCGAACAGCCCGCAATGGTTCAATACCGGTTTGCACTGGGCTTATGGTATTGATGGCCCGGCACAGGGGCACCACTATGTCGACTATAAGACCGGCAAACTGACCAAATCCAAATCCGCGTACGAGCATCCGCAGCCGCATGCATGTTTCATCCAGTCCGTCGACGATGATCTGGTGAACGAGGGCGGTATCATGGACCTGTGGGTGCGCGAGGCGCGCCTGTTTAAATACGGCTCGGGTACCGGGACCAACTTTAGCCACCTGCGTGCAGAGGGTGAGTCGCTTTCAGGTGGCGGCAAGTCTTCGGGGCTTATGGGTTTTCTCAAGATCGGCGACCGCGCCGCTGGCGCGATCAAATCAGGCGGGACAACCCGTCGAGCAGCAAAGATGGTAATCGTCGATGCAGATCACCCCGATATCGAAAAATTCATCGAATGGAAGGTGATCGAAGAGCAGAAGGTGGCCTCGATCGTTGCCGGATCGAAGATGCACGAAAAGATGCTGAACGGTATTTTCGAGGCCATCCGCACATGGGACGGTGCGCAGGAAGATGCGTATGACCCCAAGAAAAACGACGCCCTTAAAATCGCCGTTCGCGAAGCGAAAAAGGTTGCAATCCCCGAGACTTACATCAAGCGCGTGTTGGACTATGCGCGGCAGGGTCACGACAGCATCGAATTTCCGACATACGATACAGACTGGGATTCGGAAGCATATAGCTCGGTCTCGGGTCAGAATTCTAACAACTCGATCAGGGTGACCAATACGTTCCTGACGGCGGTGAAGAAAGACGCCGATTGGGAGTTGATCAACCGCACCAATGGCAAGGTCGCCAAGACCGTCAAGGCACGCGATCTGTGGGAAAAGGTTGGCCACGCGGCTTGGGCCTGTGCCGATCCGGGTATCCAGTTCCACGACACTGTCAACGAATGGCACACATGCCCCAAAGACGGTGAGATTCGCGGATCGAACCCGTGCTCGGAATACATGTTCTTGGATGACACAGCCTGTAACCTGGCGTCGATGAACCTGCTGACCTTTCTCAAGGACGGCGAGTTTCAGGCCGCCGACTATATGCACGCCTCGCGCCTGTGGACCCTGACACTGGAAATCTCGGTGACTATGGCGCAGTTCCCGTCCAAGGAAATCGCGCAACTATCCTATGATTTCCGCACCTTGGGTCTGGGGTACGCCAATATCGGCGGTCTGCTGATGAACATGGGGCACAGCTACGACTCGGACGAAGGTCGGGCCATCTGCGGCGCGTTGACTGCGATCATGACCGGTGTTGCTTATGCGACCTCAGCCGAGATCGCAGGTGAGCTGGGTCCGTTCAAAGGGTATGAGCGCAACGCCGACCACATGCTGCGGGTCATCCGCAACCACCGCCGTGCATCGCAGGGTGTAACCGATGGTTATGAGAAGCTGGCCGTCAAACCGGTACCTTTGGATCATGGCAACTGCCCGGATAAACGCCTGATCGACCTGGCCATGTCGGCTTGGGACGAGGCGCTGAGCCTGGGCGAAAAGAACGGATACCGAAACGCACAGGCCACGGTGATTGCGCCCACTGGCACCATCGGGCTAGTGATGGATTGTGACACAACCGGGATCGAGCCTGATTTTGCGCTGGTCAAATTCAAGAAGCTGGCCGGTGGCGGATACTTCAAGATCATCAACCGCTCGGTGCCGTCGGCGCTGGAAAAGCAGGGCTATTCCTCGGCCCAGATCGAAGAAATCGTGTCTTATGCCGTCGGTCACGGCAGCATCGGCAACGCACCGGGGATCAACCACACTTCACTGACCGGTCACGGGTTTGGACCGAATGAACTGGCCAAGGTGGACGCCGCACTGGAAAGCGCATTCGACATTCGGTTCGTGTTCAACCAGTGGACGCTAGGAGAAGACTTCTGCACCGGCGTCCTGGGCATCCCGGCGACCAAGCTGAATGACCCGACCTTCGATCTTCTGCGTCACCTGGGCTTTACCAAAGCGGATATCGACGCGGCCAACGACCATGTCTGCGGGACAATGACGCTGGAAGGCGCGCCGCATCTGAAGGAAGAGCATTACTCGATTTTCGACTGCGCCAACCCGTGCGGTAAAAAAGGCAAGCGTTTCCTGGGTGTTGACAGCCACATCACCATGATGGCAGCAGCCCAGAGCTTTATTTCGGGCGCGATCAGCAAAACTATCAACATGCCGAATGATGCCACCATCGAAGATTGCCAGAAAGCCTATGAACTCAGCTGGTCGCTGGGTGTGAAGGCCAACGCGCTCTATCGTGACGGCTCGAAATTGTCGCAGCCTCTGGCCGCGGCTCTGGTCGAGGATGATGATGAGGCGGCAGAAGTACTGGAAAGCGGATCGCCACAGGAAAAGGCTGTAGTGCTGGCCGAGAAGGTCATCGAAAAGGTTGTGGTCAAGGAAATCATCCGCAGCCACCGCGAAAAGCTGCCGCATCGCCGCAAAGGTTATACCCAAAAAGCCATCGTGGGTGGTCACAAGGTGTATCTGCGGACGGGTGAGTTCGAGGACGGCCAGCTGGGCGAGATCTTCATCGACATGCACAAGGAAGGCGCTGGCTTCAGGGCGATGATGAACAACTTTGCCATCGCCGTGTCGGTTGGCCTGCAATATGGCGTGCCGCTCGAGGAATTCGTAGACGCGTTTACCTTCACCAAGTTCGAACCGGCGGGGATGGTGCAGGGCAACGACTCGATCAAAAACGCGACCTCGATCCTGGACTATATCTTCCGGGAACTGGCCGTTTCTTATTTGGATCGTACCGATCTGGCCCATGTGAAACCCGAAGGCGCAAGCTTTGACGATTTGGGTCGCGGAGAAGAAGAGGGCGTATCGAACCTGTCTGAAATCAGCGACAGCGCAGCGTCCAAATCACTGGAAGTGCTGAAACAAATCAGCTCCACCGGGTATCTGCGCAAGCGTCTGCCTCAGGATCTGGCGGTTTTCAACGGCGGACAGGTTGAGGTCACTGGCATGTCGGAAGCTGCACCGCAATTCGAAGCGCCAGTGACGGAAACTGCAGTTGCAACCAGCATGGATGCACGGACCAAGGCCAAGATGCAGGGCTATGAGGGCGACCCTTGTGGCGAATGCGGAAACTACACTCTGGTGCGCAACGGCACCTGCATGAAGTGCAACACCTGCGGCTCAACAAGCGGGTGTAGTTAAGAAATTGAAGGTTGGGGACCAGTGCGCCAACACTGATCCCCGGCTTTTCCCCCGCTTTACCAGTGCGGGCGAGGGATAAACCGACTCGGTTCGAAAGACCGATGGAAAGGAGAAAACACGTAAGAGTTCGGCAATCAATGACGCGCTGCCAACCCACAGGAAATACATGAGTTGTCCTCAACTCACCTGTGGATAAGGAGGGACTGAATATGTCTCGACGTAAGAACTCGGAAGTTACAAGTGCTAAGGCTGCATCTGCCGCAGCTAAAGTGCTTCGTAACCCGAAGTCCTCCAAAGCTGCCAAAACGGCAGCGGCGTCGGCGCTCACACAGCGGCCGAACAAGAAGAAGTAAGTTCTTCTCATTAGCGCCCCGGCAACCCGGGGCGCAGGGGTCGGAAGCTGCCACAGTTACCGGCCCCGACGAATACGGATCAAGGCGCAGAGACTTACCTTCGATGCCTTGGTCCACTCGGCCGACATGCCCGTGTTGGCCGGGAACAGGGTGGGGCGGAATATATGCTCTTTCCCACTCTTTCACGGAACGGGTGCGCTCGTTCCATGCGACGTCCAGGCCGCAGGCAAACAAAACACCGGGCGGTCAACGAATGGAGCCTGGATGGCGAAACTGACAGGGGGCCTCGGCCCCCTTTCTTTTTGCCCGCCCTTTGTAGCTATTTAGGCAACGCCTTGCCGGATCGTTCCTATCCCGTCGGGCAAGAACCGCCGAACGCGGATGGGGGAATTTTGCCCAGCGGCCAACCGCAGACGCGACTCTGTCAAACACGCGGAGATTGGCGCGAAAACTTCGGGTTCCCGCAATGCGGGTGACACCGGCGGTGTTGCGGTGTTTTTGGTGCCTGTCCGGACAGGAAATACACAAACTTAATCAGGAGGCATCACAATGAAACCGAAGACTCTGGCCACACTCTCTGTACTTGCTTTTGGACTGCCAGCGCTGGCCGTTGCGCAATCGTCGGCTGACACCAACGGAGACGGGGTTCTGACGATCGAGGAAGTGCAGGCTGTTGTACCCGAAGTTGACGCAGACGGATTTTCGCTGATGGACGCCAACGGCGATGGCGCGTTGGATGAGGCAGAGATTGCTGTTGCGCAGGAAGCAGGTTTGCTACCGTCCACCAACGGCTAACTGCCCTTGAATCAGGAAAGCGGCCAGAGCGATTCTGGCCGCTTTTTCAAATTACTATCAAGAGAGGTGGATGTTGAATGCATCGCGCAACTTTGCGTCCAGCATCGGGTCAAAACGGGCCGGGGACGGCGTTGACAGGATCTCTTGTTTCCGTTGGATCGCCTTTTCGATCAGATCCGGCTTGCCAAGTTCCACCCATTCCTTGGGGGATGCGCGGTCACCGAAGGTTGGATAGACATAATCCGCCTGCATCCGGCTTAGCGTTGCATCCGTTCCCAGATAGTGACCGGGTCCGTCCATGCAAACTTCGGCCATCTGATCCAGCGCCAATGTCTCATCCGTCACTTCGATCCCACGTACGCAGCGCAGTGCCTGACCGATCAGATCATCGCTGAGGATCAGGCTTTCAAAGCAAAAACCCAGCAGTGAAGCATGCATGCCCGCTGCTTCATACACCATGTTCAGGCCAGACAGCCCGGCCATGACGTTCGAACACATCTGTTCCCAACCGGCCTGCATATCCGGCAGTTTCGAATCAGACGCACCGGCAGCAGCCCCACCCGGAAGATCGTAGAACCTGTGCATCTGAGCGCATCCCGAGGACAGCAAAGCCTGTTCCCCCGACCCGATGGACATCGCCCCCGTGCGCAAGTCCAGCCCGAAGGGCCAAGTGCCAAAAACTGCGGGCGCACCGGGGCTTACAGCGTTTACATAAACCAGACCAGCCAGGCATTCCGCTGTGGCCTGGGTGATCGCACCGGCAATGGTCGAGGGTGCCGTTGCTCCGGCCATTCCGGCAGAAAGCAGCAGAACCGGCATTCCGGCCTTGATGCACAGTTCCATCACCTCGCAGCTTTCGGTCGCAAACTTCATTGGCGGTACGACAAAACAGTTCGAATTCGACATGAACGGGCGTTCCCGCCATTTGTCCTCACCCCCGGCAATCATGTGGAGCATTTCGATTGCAGGGCCGACATGGCTGGGTTCGGTGAAGGAGGTGCCGATATGTTTAAACGTGCCAGAGGTGGTGGCATAGACCGTGTTCAGATCCATCTCCAGGTTGTCTGCGATGTCACGACAGACCATAGGTCGTTGAACAAAGTGAATATTTTCAAGGTTTTCGCAGATACGTGACGCGTCATGCAAATCCTGTACTGTCGAATCCCGGTATTCCCGCCCGTGAACGTCCACCATGCTGACAGCTGCACCAGCAGTGCCGTAGTGAACTTTGGTGCCGGACAATTCCAGATCGGTTTTACCGTCCCGGCTGTGCAAGGTGACGGACCTGTTTGCCTTGGCCAGCGTATCTTCGACCAAAGCGCGAGGAAATCGGATGCGGCCATCATCGCCCAGAATGCAGCCAACACCCGTCAGGTAGTCGATGCCGCTTTGGGGCGCATCTGCTAGCCCGATGGTTTCAAGCGCGGTTAGTGCCGCCTCGTGGATACGTTCGATCTGCGCCTGTGTCAGGACATTCAGAACTCCGCCTTCCATGCCGGGGCGGATGGGGCGCAAATGTTCTGGCAGGGCCGAGGCACGGGCCGCACGGCGCGCGGCGCGTCCACCGCTGCGAGGTGTATTACGGGGTTGGTCGTTCATGGTTTGGATTCCGGGTGTAGACGTGTCTTTCAGGGTGGCCAAAATCAGACCGGCCCCGGGCGCCCACGTGCCGCACGCCCGCGGTCCGCACCGATAGTGCGGCTGATCAGGCGAATTATCCAAAATTCGTTTCGCATGCGTGTCCTCGGTATCTGGTCACGAATGGTACTAGGCAGATGGCTGCGTTCTGTTCTGTTTGCGACCCACATGCCTAAAAACGAAGTGCTTGATGTATCTGTCACAGTGTTAGCGGTGACGTCCCAGTTTTTTCCCCTGAGCGGCAAAAGTCTGTTATCCTACCTTCACTTATTAAAGAAAAGGTCGTGATCTCAATTGAATTTTAACGGTTGCTGACCAATTGTTGTGTAATAATGTACCGAATTGATCAAGGCTTTGGCCCAAAGCTTTTTGGAGAGGTTGATGAAAGCCCATAAGGCCCTCATTGTCGGTTTGATGATGACCTGCGCCGCTCCGGCAATTGCCGAAGATTGGACTGGGGCTTATGCCGGATTCAGCTTTGGGTACACAGATGCGGATGGCCCAAACGGCTCCAGCGGAAATGACACCAGTTTCGGCCCCCATGTTGGGTATGACCGCGATTTCGGGTCCTTCGTTTTGGGTGGAGAACTGGAGTATAACCGCCTGTCCCTGAATCTGGGTAATGGTGAGGGCAGTTTGGACAGTATGACCCGTCTGAAACTGCGTGGCGGGTACGATTTCGGTCCTGCATTGGGGTATGTTGTAATCGGCGCGGCCCGGGTCGAATCCTCGGTCGAGAGTGATACGGCGGCTGTCTACGGCATTGGCGTGGCTTACCCCATTGGTGAGCATTTCGTGATCAGCGGCGAGGCTTTGCGCCAGGAGTTTAACGACGTCACCCGTTCTGAGGGTGGGTTGGATTCAAACGTGTTCAACCTGCGTACAACTTTCCGGTTCTAACCCAAACTACTCGGCGGCGCGACGGTCGGCCAGCACTGCGGCATAAGTGCAGATCGTGGTCAGGGCCGCCGCGAACCTGTCGTCATCGATTGTCATAGCAACGCGAATATGACCCCTGGCGGCGGTACCAAAGCTTTCCCCTGGCATGACGGCAATTGAATGCGTGTCCAGTAAGGCGTTGGCAAAACCCTCGCCGTCCAGGCCAGTGGCGCGGATATCCAACATAAGATACATTGCCCCTTGCGCCGGAACCAAGCCAACCGTGTTCTGGGTACTCAGAACTTCCATCGCCAGCGCGCGCCGTCTGCGGAAGGGTGCGGCTATCTCTTCCACCAGTAAATTGCCCGCGTTCAGGGCAAAGCTGGCGGCGTCCTGAATAAACCCGGGCACGCCATAGGTCGTGTGCGTGGCTAGATTGATCAGGTGGGCAATTACCTCTTCCGGCCCAACAACCCAACCACAGCGCGAACCTGTCATGGCATGAGATTTCGACATTGACCCGACGATCAGAGTGCGTTCGGTCATTCCGGGCAAAGTGCGCGGAGAGATATGCGTGCCGTCCCAAACCTGTGTGTCATAAACCTCATCCGAGATCAGCCAAAGATCGCGGGCGTGACAGACCTGTGCGACGCCCTCTAAAGTTGCGCGCGAATAAACCACACCGGTGGGGTTGTTTGGTGTGTTGATCAATAGAGAAACCGCGCCGTCTGCTGCGGCGTCGATCCGCTGGGCACGGGGTTGGAACGCGTCATCGGCACTTGTCTGGATAGGCCGGGCCGTTGCACCAGCCCCACGGATCGTGCCGGGATAAGTGGCGTAATATGGGTCGATGAAAAGGCCAACATCACCGGGATCGCACACCGCGACATGAGCCGCGAACAGAGCGGATTGACCACCCGGTGTGATCAGCACGTTGTTTCGTGTAGTGGGAACGCCGGTGCGGGTCTGCAGACGGGCGGCCACTGTATCGCGTAACAGGTCGGTGCCAGGCACCATTGCATAACCGGTGTGACCCTGCCGGGCGGACAGGTCCATCGCCTCTAGGATTGAGGCATCGGTGCGGATGTCATGCTCACCAATCGTCAGTTCAGTCACTGCGTGGCCTTCGTCGATCATGCGGCGGGCGCGGTAGAACACATCCCACCCGTCACTGCCGCCTTCGGTCAGGTGCGTGATGCGCTGCGACAATTTCATGGTACGCTCCGGTCTGGGATTTACGCAGAATGGGCCAGAGGCGTTCGGAATTGTCAATCAGCTTCGCGGGGGCAGAGCGGCCTGTGCTTTCTTGGTCAACGAAGCCCGGACCAGATCATAAGATGTGGCCAGACGGTGAAGCAATTCCTCGCCGTCGCAATCGAAGGGCAATCGTATCCAGCTGCGGTGAAAATAAGGGGCTTTTACACCGACCCCTGCGTCGATCAGCATCTGTGCGGTTTCGATATCGGGTGTTTTGACTGAAACGCCGTCATTGGCAATGCCGATGCAGGCAAACATTTTGCCGCCGATTTTCCAGGCATCATGCCCGCCGCCCCAAGGATCGGACCATTCGGCACCCGGAAGGGTTCTACATATGGAATTAACATTTTCACGCGTCATGAGACCGAAAATGCGCCAGGGCGAGATGGAACTCAAGACTTGGCGTAGAGAGATCCACGTGCTAGGGGGTGGTCATGAACCGTATGACCTGCATCATTATTTGCTGCATTACCTGCTGATCCTTCAAGCGGGCCGGTTTCTTTCGTTTTCATCTCTGAGACAAGTTGCTAAGCCCGCGCCAACGCGAATAGCTATGCTGTCTTTAGGAGCCGACCGATGACGACAATCAAACTGCACAACACACGGACGCGGACGAAAGAGAACTTCGTTCCAATCAGCGCCGACAATGTGCGGATGTATGTCTGTGGACCCACGGTTTATGACCGGGCTCATCTGGGCAACGCCCGACCGGTGGTGGTGTTTGACGTGTTGTATCGGCTGTTGCGCCATACCTATGGGGCGGATCACGTCACTTATGTGCGCAACTTCACCGACGTGGATGACAAGATCAACGCGACCGCGCTGGCCCGCCAAAAAGCCGGAGCCGTAGGCACGTTGGAGCAGTTGGTCCAGGAACGCTCGGACGAGACCATTAGTTGGTATCTGAACGATATGGGCGCTTTGGGGGCGTTGCAGCCGAACGAAATGCCGTGTGCCACGCAGTACATCCCACAAATGGTTGCGATGATTGAGGAATTGATCGCGAAGGGGCACGCCTACGCAGCCGAAGGACATGTGCTGTTCGCCGTAGACAGCTGGAGAGAGCGATACGGCGCCCTGTCCGGCCGGTCGGTGGACGATATGATCGCAGGCGCGCGTGTTGAAGTCGCGCCCTATAAGAAGAACCCGATGGATTTCGTCCTGTGGAAACCCTCCAGCGATGAGCTGCCGGGATGGGACAGCCCTTGGGGTCGGGGGCGCCCGGGGTGGCATATCGAATGCTCGGCGATGTCGTACGAGCTGCTGGGCGAGAGTTTCGACATCCACGGCGGCGGCAACGATCTGATGTTCCCGCACCATGAGAATGAGATTGCGCAAAGCTGCTGCGCCCATCCCGATGGTGAGTTCGCGCGCGTCTGGCTGCACAATGAAATGCTGCAAGTGGAAGGCAAGAAGATGTCCAAGTCATTGGGCAATTTTTTCACCGTGCATGACCTGTTGGAGCAGGGCGTGCCGGGCGAAGTGATCCGCTTTGTCTTTTTGCAAACTCACTACCGAAAGCCGATGGACTGGACCGAGAAGAAAGCCCGAGAAGCCGAAGCAACGCTGCGCAAGTGGCGGGCGCTGACAGCGGGCATCGAGCCCGCAGCCAAGGCAGCGCCCGCGGCTATTGCCGCGCTGAGTGATGACCTGAATACACCGGGCGCTCTGACCGAGCTTTATCGTCTGGCGGCAGATGGAGATGCCGCGGGGCTGTTGGCCAGTGCGCAGCTGCTGGGTGTGTTGACGCCCGAGATGGGGGCGTGGGCGGAAACCGATGCGATGAACCTGTCTGCACATGCAGATCGATTGGCGGATGCGCGGGCGGTTGCGATGCAAAGCAAGGATTTCTCGGAAGTGGATCGCCTGAAGGCGGCTTACATCGCAGCCGGTTTGGAGGTTCGCATGAGCAAGGACGGTGTTGAACTGGTGCCGGGTACCGGATTTGACGCCACCAAGCTGGAGGAGGTGTGATGCACACGGAACGCCTCTACCTTTACGACACCACGTTGCGCGACGGCCAGCAAACGCAAGGTGTCCAGTTCTCGACAGCTGAGAAGATCCAGATCGCGCAGGCTCTGGACCAGTTGGGCGTGGATTACATCGAAGGTGGATGGCCCGGGGCGAACCCGACGGATAGTGCGTTCTTTGATGCTGCACCAAAAACGTCTGCTCGGTTGACCGCCTTTGGGATGACTAAGCGGTCCGGCCGGTCTGCAGAAAATGACGATGTTCTGGCGGCTGTGATGAATGCGGACACTCAGGCGGTCTGTCTGGTTGGCAAGTCGCATGACTACCACGTCACCCATGCGCTTGGCATCCCGCTGGAGGAGAATGTCGAGAACATCCGTGCCTCGGTCGCGCATGTCGCGGCTCAGGGGCGTGAAGCGCTTTTTGATGCCGAGCACTTCTTTGACGGGTACAAGGACAACCCCGGCTACGCAATTGAAGTCTGTCGGGCCGCATTAAACGCTGGGGCGCGCTGGGTTGTGCTGTGCGACACCAATGGTGGTGCTTTGCCAGCCGAGGTTTCGCGCATCGTGTCAGAGGTTATCGCCGCGGGTTTTCCGGGGGATCGGTTGGGTATCCACACTCATAATGACACCGAAAACGCAGTGGCTTGCTCCTTGGCTGCGGTCAACGCGGGTGCACGGCAAATTCAGGGCACGTTGAACGGGTTGGGCGAGCGGTGCGGCAATGCGAACCTAACCGCGTTGATTCCAACCTTGTTGTTGAAAGAGCCGTATGCCTCGCAGTTTGATATCGGCGTCAGCAATCAAGCTCTGGCGGACCTGACGCGGATCAGCCGGATGCTGGACGACATTCTGAACCGGGTTCCCAGCAAGCAATCGGCCTATGTCGGGGCGTCAGCGTTTGCTCATAAGGCTGGGCTGCACGCAAGCGCTATTCTCAAGGACCCGACGACCTATGAACATGTCGATCCGGCCAGCGTTGGCAATGCACGGATCATTCCGATGTCGAACCAGGCGGGCCAGTCGAACCTGCGCAAACGCCTGGCCGAGGCTGGCCTGACTGTCGATCAGGGTGATCCCGCGCTGGGGCACATTCTGGACCGGATCAAGCTGCGCGAGGCCGATGGCTATTCCTATGACACCGCACAGGCGAGTTTTGAGCTGCTGGCGCGGGACGAGCTGGGGCAGCTGCCCGCATTTTTTGAGGTAAAGCGCTATAAAGTCACCGTCGAGCGGCGCAAGAACAAGTACAACAAGATGGTCAGCCTGTCAGAGGCGGTCGTTGTGGTTAAGGTCGATGGTGAAAAGAAACTGTCAGTCAGCGAATCCCATGACGAAACGGGCAATGACCGGGGGCCGGTGAATGCGTTGGCCAAGGCGCTGTCGAAAGATCTGGGGCAGTACTCGCGCATTCTGGACGACATGCATTTGGTGGATTTCAAGGTGCGTATCACGCAGGGCGGGACCGAAGCTGTGACACGCGTCATCATCGACAGCGAAGACGGGCAGGGGCGGCGCTGGTCGACCGTCGGCGTCAGCGCCAACATAGTCGATGCCTCGTTCGAGGCACTGCTGGACGCGATACAGTGGAAGCTGGTCCGCGATTGCGGGCGGCAGTCGGCGGTGGCCGAGTGACCGTTCAATTCGACGCGGACATAAAGGGCTGCGCAGAGCTGGTGTATAAAGCTGATCCTGACCGTTTCATGGCTGCGATGGCCGCCCCAATCGCAGCCCGGACAGTGCTGTTTCCGATCTTCGCGTTGAATGTCGAGGTCGCCCGCGCGCCATGGGTGACCCAAGAGCCGATGATCGCCGAAATGCGCCTGCAATGGTGGCGCGACGCGCTGCAAGAGATAGCCGAGGGGCAGACCGTGCGCAGGCATGAGGTGGTGACGCCGCTTTCCCGCGTTTTGTCACCGCATCTGGCGACGGTCTTGGATGAATATGTGGCTGTCAGACGTTGGGATATCTATCGGGATCCGTTCGAAGATGAGGCCCATTTCGATGCCTATATCAACCACAGTTCTGCGACCCTGATCGTCGCCTCGGCGCAGGCGCTTGGGGTGGCGGATGAGGCTGTCCTGCGCGACTTTGGCTATGGCGTGGGGGTTGCGAATTGGCTGCGCGCCATTCCTGATCTTGAGGCGCGTGGCCGAATTCCACTACTGGACGGCACACCTGACGCTGTTGGAAACCTTGCCCAAACAGCGCTGGATCGACTAAGACGCGCACGTGTTGATCGGGCCGCCGTATCCGCAGACGCGCGCCCGGCGCTTTACGCCGGCTGGCAGGCGGACTGGGTTCTGCGGCAAACCGTGGCTCGGCCAGAACGTGTCGCTGCAGGCGCGTTGGGGCAAGGAGAGATACGCCGCAGGGCGTCCCTGATGTGGACCGCAGCCACCGGCCGCTGGTGAGGCGTTAGACGGTTTCCGGATCAGACGGCCTCAATACCAGCCACAACAAAGCTCCACCTGCGAGTGTTAGCAAAGGGATCATAGCGAGGTTAACGGCCGTCCAACCCTCGACCGCTGAGCCACCCGAACAGTTCATCAAACCGCCCGATGCCAGCGATGCGACCGTCACACCGCCGAACACCAACAGATCGTTCAGACCCTGCATCCGGCCCCGCTCACTGACATGATGCGACGCTGCCAGCATGGTTGTGGCGCCGATAAAGCCAAAGTTCCAACCGAATCCCAACAAGATCAAAGCGATGAAGAAGTTTTCCAGCTCAACGCCTTGCAGGGCGACGACGCCAGCCCCGCCCAGAATGGCCAGACCCAAGGCCACGATCTTTTCTACGCCAAAGCGCGCGATCAGCTGGCCGGTGAAAAAGCTGGGAACATACATGGCCAAAACGTGGGTCGTCACCACATCGGCCGCGTCATTTGCGCTGTACCCGCATCCCACAACCGCCAGAGGGGTCGAGGTCATCACAAGGTTCATCAGCGCATACGACACCATCGCGCAGATTATGGCCACTGCGATCCGGGGCGTTTTGAGCATTTCCATGCGGCTCCGACCCTTTGGCGCGTCTGCCGCCGGTTTTTCTGGTGTCGGGATGTCGAGGAAGAAGAACAGGGCCGAACCAAAGATATTCACCGCAATCACCGCCAGATAAGTGCCGAGAAACGGAATGACATAGGCCTCAGCCGTCAGTTTGACGATCTGTGGGCCAATGATAGCTGCGGCCAAGCCCCCGGCCATGACATAAGAAATGGCCTTGGGGCGAAACTCGTCGGATGCTGTATCAGCCGCGGCAAACCGGTAGAATCCGTGCGCGCTCATATAGATGCCTGTCAGCAGGCTGCCGAGCAGGAAGATGGGGAAAGACCCCAGGTACAGCCCATAGGCCCCGACCAGACCGCCGCAAGCGCCCGCAGTGGCCCCGACCAGAAATCCAACCCGACGCCCCCAGTGCTGCATGATTGCAGAAATCGGTGTGGCTGCCATCATCGAGCCCAGAACGATCAGCGAAATCGGCAGAGTGGCAAGGCACGGATTGGTAGCCAGCGACTGTCCCGCAAGCCCGCCAACGATAAAGATCATTGGCATCTGTGCGCCAAGTACGGCCTGCGCAGCCACCAAAACGGCGACGTTGCGTTTGGCCTGACTGTTATCTGGGGTGGTCGAGGTCAGTGTCATGCGCCCATGCGTAGCCCTGAAAAGGCAGTCACACAAGCGGGTTGCATCTGCGGCAAAGCGACGTAACGTGCGCGCTACCCCAACTGCCGGAGCGCACATGTCTGTCGGACGGATCATTGACACACCTGACTGCGTCGAAGAAGGCGCGGCATGGTTGGCGCAGGCCTGTCCACGAATGGCATACGCGATGGAACAGACGGGGCCTTTGCCCCTGCGTCGCAAGCCGGACGGGTTTGCCCAGCTTCTGAGCGCGATTGTCAGCCAACAGGTCAGTGTCGCGTCAGCCAATGCAATCTGGAAGCGTTTGCAGCAGGCCAAACTAACCGGGCCGCGCAAGATCATTTGGGCCACAGATGACGACTTGCGTGCTGTCGGGTTGAGCCGCCAGAAAATCCGGTACGCTAGGGCCTTGGCTGCAGCACGCATAGATTACAGTGCCTTACGCGATGTTCCTGATGAAGAAGTTATTGCAATCCTGACCGAAGTGTCGGGTATCGGTGTCTGGACGGCCGAGATTTACGCGATGTTTTCACTGGGTCGCGCGGATGTGATCGCACCCGGTGATCTGGCGCTGCAAGAGGCAGCGCGCATCCTCTATGACCTGCCCAAGCGGCCCACTGACAAGGAACTGCGTCAGATGGCCGAGGCCTGGTCGCCCTGGCGGTCGGTTGCGGCCCGGGTTTTGTGGGCCTATTACCGGGTAGCCAAAGAACGAGAAGGGATCAGATGACACGGGTTTTGAATGCGCTCCGAAAAGAGCCGGTTTCGGGCGACATCCGCTCAGTCGTGGTGTTCGTGCACGGCTATGGGGCCAATGGTGCAGACTTGCTGGGTCTGGCCGACCCGCTGGGCGAACACTTGCCCGATACGCTGTTTGTGGCCCCTGACGCGCCCGAACAGATCGAAGGGATGCCCAACGGGTTTCAGTGGTTCCCGATCCCCTGGATCGACGGCTCGTCCGAAGAAGAGGCCCGCCGTGGCATGGACATGGCGGTTGAGGATTTTAACGCCTTTCTCGACGCCCTGATGGTGGATGAAGATGTGTTGCCGGAACAGGTTGTGCTGTTTGGATTCTCGCAAGGCACAATGATGAGCCTGCACGTCGCTCCGCGCCGCGAGGACCCGGTGGCGGGCATCGTGGCCTTCTCGGGCCGCTTGTTGGAACCGGATCTGTTACCCGACGAAACGGTCAGCCGGATGCCTATCCTTCTGGTGCATGGGGATGCTGATGATGTGGTGCCGCCTCAATCGCTGCCCGAAGCAGCCGAAGCCCTGCAGGCGGCTGATTTCAAAGAGGTCTACGCGCATGTGATGAAGGGCACCGGGCACGGAATCGCCCCGGATGGCCTGAGCGTTGCGCTGGCCTTCATGCGCGACAAGCTGAGCCTGTAATCATGATCGTTGTCCGGCAGATGATGTCCGAAGATGTGGCGGCTTCATGCCGCATCCTGAATGAGATCATCGAAATCGGCGGCACGACGGCGAATGAACTGCCGTTCTCCAAGGCTCTGTTTGTGCAGAAATATCTTGATGGTTCGGACAAGATCTGCTGCCATGTGGCGCTGGATGATCGTGGCGAGGTGGCCGGGTTTCAATGGCTGGGTGTGAACGAAAATTTACCGCAGGATTGCGCTGATATCGCGACTTTTGCTCGACAACATCCGGTTTTAAAGGGCACGGGACGCGCTCTGTTTCGGGAAACGGTCAAGATGGCGGGTGCGATGGGGTATACGACCCTGAATGCGACTATCCGGGCTGATAACGCTCCGGGCCTTAGCTATTATGGCAAAATGGGGTTTCAGGATTTTGCCATAGCATACGGCGTGCCCCTGCGGGATGGCACCCCGATTGATAGAATTTCAAAACGATTTGAACTGAGAAAGGACGCGGCATGTTGATTGTAACCGGAACGGTTGAGGTCTCGGTGGAGGGCGTTGAAAAAGCAGCCAAAGCCGCGCAGGAGATGGTCGCCGAAACGGTTAAGGAACCCGGCTGCCTGATTTATGAATTCAGCCAGATACTGGGCCATGCCAACCGGTTTCGCGTCTATGAGGAATGGCAGGATCAGGCTGCGCTCGAGGCGCATTTTTCGGCCCCCCATATGGCGGCCTTTCAGGCTGTTCTGGGCGAGGTCGGCGTGACTTCCAGCGATATCTACCGCGTTGCCGGTGGCGAAAAGCAACCTCTGCGATAAGGTTCGAGTGTCACGCCCAAAGATGGCTTTCGGCAAATTCAACCGAGTTTCCCGCCGGGTCGCGCACATAGAGTGAGCGTGCCCCGGATGGCCAGTCAAACTGGGCATCAACAGGGATGTTCCAATCGAGAAGATGTTTGCGCATCGTGTCGATCTGCGCGCGCGTCAGGATCAAACAGACATGGCCCGGTCCGCGTGCGCCGTGGGGCGGCACAGGTAGGTCGGGATTTCCCGGCGGTTTTTCCGTCTCATCGGCGTTGAACAGCAACAGAACCGACCCGCCTACACGAAAAAACACATGGCGATTGGATGCTCTTTGGATTTTCTCAAGCGCCAGAACGTCACCATAAAACCGCTCAGCCTCGTCCAGATCGTCGACGTAAAGCGCGGCCTCAAGAATGCCGATAGGCGCAGGTATGTCCGGCGTGACCTTCATGCGATAAGCCTATCACATTGTGGCGTTTTTGTCACCTTCGCGGGCGACGGTCCCGTTTGCGCTGTGGGGCTGCTGTCAATGCAGGTGCGGGCAAGCTGTCCCATTGGCCGGGATCTAGGCCGTTCAGTGTCCAGTCGCCGATCTGCGCCCGGATCAGACGCAGGGTCGGATGCCCCACCGCTGCCGTCATCCGGCGCACCTGACGATTACGTCCTTCGCGCAATGTCAGTTCAATCCAGCAATCAGGAATAGTCTGACGCACCCGGATCGGAGGAGTTCTGGGCCACAACCCCAGCGGCTCATCCATAAGCCGTGCCTTGGCGGGGCGGGTCATGCCATCCTTTAGGTCTACACCTTCTTGCAGGGCCTTCAGGGCTGTTGCATCGGGCAGACCTTCGACCTGAACCCAATAAGTCTTGGTCATTTTGTGCTTTGGGTCGGAAATATGCGCCTGCAGCCGACCGTTATCCGTCAACATCATCAGCCCTTCGCTGTCGCGATCCAGCCGCCCGGCGGGGTAAACGCCGGGCAGGTCGATGTAATCCGACAGCGTGCTGCGCGGAGAATCCGCGTTGGCGCTGTCGGTGAACTGCGGCAGAACATCAAACGGTTTGTTGAAGCGAATGAACCAGGACATGAACCACGCCATAGCCCGGCGATCACATCGGTGCAACCTGTGGATAAGTGTCACGATGTTGTTACGGATCGGGCTTATCCAATCCCCGAGATATTGTGGAAACTCAGGGCTTGTCAGAGTTTTAACACGATATATAGTTAACTAAAGGCCGGGGCGGATGATCTCCGCTCTGATGTCAAAAAAGGCAGAGCAGAGCGTGGAGCGATTCTGATATGGACGGAGACTTCAGGACCGAATTTGTCAGGGAACCCGGTGCGCTGAGGCATCATCCGGCATTGGTTTTGAACGCCGACTATCGCCCTTTGTCCTACTACCCATTGTCCCTGTGGCCCTGGCAAGAGGCAATCAAGGCGGCCTGGTTGGACAGGGTGGACATTGTCGCCGAGTATGACGAGGTTGTCCGAAGCCCGAGTACACAGATACGAATACCTTCGGTCGTGGTGCTGAAAGACTATGTAAAACCCAGAAAGCGCGTGGCCTTCACGCGCTTTAATTTATTTCTAAGGGACGAATTTCGCTGTCAGTACTGCGGCAGCCGCGGAGATCTGACCTTTGACCACGTTGTCCCGCGCGCGGCTGGCGGCGTGACGAGTTGGCAAAACGTTGTGGCGGCGTGCAGCCCCTGCAATCTGCGCAAAGGGTCGAAATCGTTGCGACAGGCTGGAATGAACTTGCGCAAACCGCCGCGCCAGCCAGATGCCGAAGCACTGCGCAATACCGGGCGCAAGTTCCCGCCGAACCATCTGCACGACAGCTGGATTGACTTTCTCTACTGGGATGCAGAGCTGGATGAGTTCTGAACGTTAGCGCGCGCGCCACGCGGTAAGCCACACCAGAACCAGAACGCCCGAAAGAACGGCGTTCCACCCGGCCATGGACAAGCCAAACAGTTCCCACGGGATGTCATCGCACCGGACCAGTGGCGCAGACAGGATTTGATCCATCAGCTCTTGCGTCGACAATCCACCGATATCACCGGACGTGCAGCTTGTGGGGCCTTCCCACCAACCCTGTTCGACCCCGGCATGAAAAACGCCAATGGCTGCGGTCGTTAAGGCCGCAAGGGCGCCAAGAAGTGGCAGCAGTACCTGGCGAGGCAAAGCAAGCGCCAACACTCCGATCAGGATGGCCGCGCCATGAGGATAACGTTGCCAGATGCACATTTTGCAGGGCGGAAGTCCACCGAGGTGTTGAAAACCCCAGGCCCCAAGCAACAACGCCAAAGAGCCGCCAGCGGCGATGAGAACCAGTAAATTTCTGCGTGTCATAGGTACCGCACCAGAAGAAATCCACCGAAAAGCAGAATGATGAACAAGGTGAACATAAGGCCCAGCCGTTTTTCAATAAAGGCTCGGATCGGCTCACCAAATCCCCAAAGCAGACCGGCAACAATGAAAAACCGCAAGGCCCGCGCCAGAATCGATGTGGCGATGAAAGTGCCCAGCGGCATGCCCGTCCACCCCGACATGATGGTGATCACTTTATACGGGAAAGGCGTGATCCCGGCAGCCAGAACAGCCCAGAACCCGAAATCGTTGAACCGTGTGTTGAATTCTTCCATGGCGTGCGCCTTGCCCATGGATTCCAGTATCGGCTGGCCGATTCCTTCGTAAAAAAACGCACCGATTGCGTACCCCAGCATGCCGCCCAGCACCGAAGCGACCAGAGCCACCGATGCAATCAGCCAGGCCCGCGATGGTCGGGCAAGGATCATCGGAATCATCAGAACATCCGGGGGGATCGGAAAGAACGAGCTTTCGACAAAAGCCACAATAGCCAGCGCCCACAAGGCGTGCGGATGTTCGGCCAGACGGATCGTCCAGTCATAAAGCGAACGCAACATAAGGTGTTAAAATCCCATACTCATCGGATGCTAGCCAAACCATGCAGCCATCAAAGCGTCAACCGCCGCCGGAAAACAAACTGGATTTGAGGTGTTTTTTGCCTCTGGACCTTCCCGGTTATGAACGCTAATTCAATGTTCGAGGCCCAAGTGGCGGAATGGTAGACGCAGGGGATTCAAAATCCCCCGTCCTAACGGACGTGCCGGTTCGAGTCCGGCCTTGGGTACCAAAGTAAAAACAGAGAGTTAGGGGAACCTGCTCTCTGTTTTTTCTTTTCTGGATTCTTGTTTGCTCGATTTCCCACATTCCGGGAATTCATGCCGTCCTAGCCATGAGATTCACTTTTTCCCTTGTTCCCCGTCAGTCAGGCGGTTTTCGCCGCAGTTGCGTTCAGGCTCCTTGAGAGTCCGACCTGCAGAGGCTGACATACCATGCGGTTCTGGGCCGGAATCGAGGGGCTACGACCCAACTGAGAAGCTGTGAAGCTGACGGGGAAACTTCTTCGATTGCCGTCAGATATGCAGCTTTGGGCACTGGATCAAGGCACGGGGCTTGACAAGTGCAGTATCTGAATGAAACGTCGAAGGTGTTGGGAGATTTTGGAATTTCAAGCGCTTGCACCTTTAGCAAGGCGTGCGCGCTTGATGTATCGGCGGGGCCCCAGGAGGGGGTGCCGACAAATCTCCCATCCACCATAAGAATTGGGAGTTCTCAAAAATGAAAAACAGCAGCAAGCTCAGCCTCGGCGCGGTGGTCACCGCCGCCCTCATGGCTCCGGCCGCTTATGCAGAAGAATTTATTACCATCGGCACTGGGGGTGTGACCGGGGTTTATTACCCAACGGGCGGCGCGATTTGCCGTCTGGTGAACAAAGGCCGCAAAGAACATGGCGTGCGGTGCTCGGTCGAATCGACTGGCGGTTCGGTTTACAACATCAACACCATTCGCGAAGGCGAGCTGGAGTTTGGCGTTGCGCAGTCCGACTGGCAGTACCATGCCTATAACGGCAGCTCAAAATTCGAAGAAGCGGGTCCGTTCGAAAACCTGCGCGCGGTCTTTTCGGTGCACCCCGAGCCGTTCACCGTTGTTGCACGTGCCGATTCCGGCATCACCAATTTCGAAGACATGAAGGGTAAGCGCGTCAACATCGGCAACCCCGGTTCCGGTCAACGCGGCACCATGGAAGTTCTGCTGGGCGAAATGGGTTGGACCACCGATGATTTCGAACTGGCGACCGAACTGAAGGCGGCTGAACAGTCGGCTGCTCTGTGCGACAACCAGATCGACGCAATGGTCTATACCGTGGGCCACCCCTCGGGTTCGATTCAAGAAGCGACCACGGCTTGCGACTCGGTTCTGGTCAACGTCAGCGGCGATGCGGTTAGCAAGCTGGTTGACGACAATTCGTTCTACCGCACTGCGACCATTCCCGGTGGCATGTATCGCGGCTCGGACGGCGACACCGCGACCTTTGGTGTTGGTGCAACCTTCGTGACGTCGGCAGACGTGTCGGATGACGCGGTTTACGCGGTTGTCAGCTCGGTCTTTGAAAACTTCGATGATTTCAAAAAGCTGCACCCGGCTTTTGCCAATCTCAAGCCCGAAGAAATGATCGCAGACGGCCTGTCGGCTCCGCTGCATCCGGGCGCCGAGAAGTACTATAAAGAAAAAGGCTGGATTCAGTAATTCAGACCTGACGCAGGGTGCCTATGGGCGCCCTGCACAACGCCTGTATCAAACAGGTGAATTAGAAGGCCAAAAATGGCCGCGACGGGGAGACATTTTATGAGTTCCGACACACAATCCAATCGTCCGCTATCCGAAGAAGAGCTACAGGACCTTGTAGCCTCGTCCGACGCGGGTGGACGCAATCCAGTTGGCAATGTCGGGATCTTCCTGGCGATCGTCGCGGCAATCTGGTCCATCTTTCAGGTGGTTCTGGCCTCACCTATTTCCAACTATGTTTTGCCCGGCAGCGTGGTGAACAACTCGCGCCAGTTCCATCTGGCCTTTGCGATGTTTCTGGCCTTTGCGGCCTATCCGGCGCTGAAGTCCAGCCCGCGGAATTATATTCCTGTCCAGGATTGGATCATGGGAATTCTGGGCGCGTTTGTCGCGCTTTATGGCTATTTCTTCTATGACAAGATCGTCGATGCTGGCGGCCTTGCCGACGATACGGACAAGTGGATCGCCCTAGGTGGCTTGATCCTGCTGTTCGAGGCGGCGCGCCGTGCGCTTGGTCCGGCGATGGCGATCATCGCGACGATCTTCTTGGCCTACGTGTTCTTCGGGTCCTCTGAATGGGTGCCCGAGGTAATCCGCTGGAAGGGCGCTAGCCTGAAAAAGGCGATGAGCCATATGTGGATCACATCTGAGGGTGTGTTCGGCATCGCATTGGGCGTTTCGACCAAATTCGTTTTCCTGTTCGTCCTGTTTGGCGCATTGCTGGATAAGGCCGGGGCCGGGAACTACTTTATCAAGATGGCGTTTGGCGCGCTTGGACACCTGCGCGGCGGCCCCGCCAAAGCGGCAGTTGTCGGCTCGGCTGCAACCGGTCTGATCTCGGGTTCGTCCATCGCCAACGTTGTCACCACAGGCACGTTCACCATTCCGCTGATGAAGCGGGTGGGCTTTTCCAGTGAGCAGGCAGGCTCGGTCGAGGTAGCCTCGTCGGTCAACGGTCAGATCATGCCGCCGGTCATGGGGGCTGCGGCTTTCCTGATGGTGGAATATGTCGGCATTTCGTATGTCGAGGTGATCACCCACGCCTTCCTGCCTGCCGCGATCTCGTATATCGCGCTGGTCTATATCGTGCATCTGGAAGCCGTAAAGCGGAACATGCCGACACTGGGCGATCGCGACGTAAAACTGGCGCGCACCGTCGTTGGGATGCTGTCCTTCTTCCTGGTTTTTGCGGGCCTTTGCTATGGTTCTCAGTTCCCGGTGGATGTTGTCACCAGCTGGGTGCCTTCTGCTGCTGGTCTGGTGCTAAGCCTGATCGTCTGCGCGCTTTACATGGCGCTGCTGTTTCTGGCCGCACAGGTACCGGATCTGGAGCCGGATGATCCGAACGCCAAGGAAGTCACGCTGCCGGTCATCGCCGACATCTACAAAGCTGGTCTGCATTACCTTTTGCCGATCATCGTTCTGGTCTATTTCCTGATGATCGAACAGAAATCGCCGGGCCTGTCAGCTTTCTGGGCCACGTCGTTACTGTTTGTAATCCTGCTGACGCAGAAGCCGCTTAAGGCGATCTTCAGAGGTCAGAGCAATGTTTATAACACCTTCATCGATGGCGTGGCCGACCTGTGGCAAGGCCTGATCGACGGCGCGCGCAACATGATCGGTATCGCGTTGGCCACGGCCACTGCGGGCGTGATCGTTGGCACCGTGACTTTGACCGGTGTGGGTCAGGTCATGGCTGACTTGGTTGAGTTCCTGTCGGGCGGCAATTTGATCCTGATGCTGGTCATGGTGGGTATCCTCAGCCTGATCCTGGGTATGGGGCTGCCGACAACAGCGAACTACATTGTTGTCAGCTCGCTGATGGCCGGGGTGGTTGTTGAACTGGGCGCGCAAAGCGGTCTGATCGTGCCGCTGATCGCGGTACACTTGTTCGTCTTCTACTTTGGCATAATGGCAGACGTGACGCCGCCCGTGGGTCTGGCAAGTTTTGCTGCCGCCGCCGTGTCGGGTGGGGATGCAATAAAAACTGGCTTTATCGCCTTTTTCTACAGTCTTCGGACCGTGGCGCTGCCGTTTGTATTCATCTTCAATACCGACTTGCTGTTGATCGATGTCACGTGGGTTGAAGGGATAATCGTGGCCATATCGGCGACCATAGCCATCCTTGTCTTCACAGCAGGAACGATGGGTTACTTCCTGACCCATAGCCGCATCTATGAGAGCTTTGCCCTGATCTTTGTGGCCTTTGCGCTGTTCCGACCAGACTATTTCATGGACCGCATCTCACCGCCCTATGCCGCAGTTGAGCCCGCTGCCTTTGTTGAAACCATTGGCCAGACGCCTCCGGGGACTGAGGTGCGCATGGTCGTCAGCGGTCCCGATTTCGACACGCTTGAGATGACGGACACGACCGTCGTCGTGACTGTCGGCGATGAGGACGGCGGCGAGGCGCGGGTCGATGCCATGGGTCTACTGCTTGTGCCCGAAGATGGCTTGATCAAGCTGGAAGAGCCGCTGTTTGGCACTCCGGTCGCGGATGAGCTGGACATGTTTGACTATTACGGCGATGACGCGGTGCGTCTGACCTCGGTCAACCTACCGTCCAGCCAACCTCCGAAACAGCTGATCTTTATACCGGCGTTTATCCTGCTGGGGTTGATCGCTTTCCTTCAACGTGGCCGTGCCGCCAGACAAGAGGTGCCCGCATGACAAACTCAGTTCTTTGTGCCGTCGATATCAGCAACGGTGATTTGGACGTAAATGTCCTGAAAACAGCTGCTGCATTGGCCGATCAGGGCGGTGCGCAATTGGATGTGGTAACGGTTCTGCCGGATTTTGGGGAAAGCTGGGTTTCCGGCTTTTTCCAACAGGATTTCCACGAAAAAGCCCTGGCAGAGGCGAGTGATAAATTGACCGAGATGTGCGTCTCAACCCTGGGTGCAGAGCGGAACGAAAACATCCGCCATGTGGTCGCCACCGGGACTGCCTATCAGGAAATTCTGAAGACAGCCGAAGGCGCCGGCAGCGATCTGATTGTGATAGGTGCGCACAAGCCGGACCTCAAAGACTATCTTCTGGGGCCAAACGCCGCGCGGGTTGTGCGGCACTCTACAGCTTCGGTCTACGTCGTGCGCTGATCTAATACCCCGTCATCTCAAGGTATCCGCGGCCGGACCGGTTGCCGGATACTTTGACGGGGCCTTCCCAATACTCAAACCGTGTGGCCATCCAGGCCTTGGGGGTCAGAGCTGTGACTTCGACGTCCAGATCATAGTCGGGCAGGGTAACCTGCCACGTAACAGGGACATCGCGGCCTTCTACGCGCGCGGTTTCCAGCGGGATGAAGGACGCTGACCCATCAGGCAGTGGTGTTGCGGTGCCATCAGCGCTGATCCAGGTGGCGGCGGTGAAATCTCCGCGCCCTCCGCGCAGACGAAACGCCATCAGCTTGTCGCCATCATCGAAGCTGAGAGAGAACCAGTCCCACCCGCTTTGATCCTCGGCCAAAGGTTGCGAGGACCATTCCCGGTCCAGCCATCCCTGACCAGTTACTGCAACGTCGCCATCAGGAAGATACAACACGCCTTCAACATCATAAAAGGGCTGTGAGTAGTAATGGCTGGCTTGTCCGTCCGCCGACTTGACGGAATACCCGGCGTCCCCGTGAAACACCAAAGGCCCCAGCGCCGTGAGGGACAGATCATAGTGGAACTCTTCCCCGCTTGCGGTCAGGGTTAGCGTGTCCGGATCGGGGCCGCGCATATGCCATTCGTCAATCCAGGCCTCATAGGGGGCGGCTGTTACGCCGGCCTGACCGATTCCGCCCCGCGACAGACGCTCTGCCAGGTAATGCGCGTCTGGTGTCGTCACTGCCGCGTGTCCCATCCACAATTGCGGGCTCTGCCAACCGTCTGTCTGGGTGGGTTTCAGGGCAGACCGAAAAAGGGTCCACTGAACGCCGTAGTCGCGCCCGTCCTCTCCGATCAGGTTCGCGGTCAGGTACCACCACTCAATCCGGAAACTCGGATGTGGGCCGTGGTCGCGCGGAAACTGGAATTGATAGCCCTGTTTTGGAATATCAAACCCGTCCGCCGAGCCACCCAGACCCGCATAACCCTGCGCCCACATCGGGGCGGGCAGCAGAAAGAGCAGACCAAAAAGCAAGGCTTTAACGTTCATAGGCAAACACCTTCAGCAGGTCAGCGGGCGGCAGGCACAGCAATCGCAGCGCGGGGAGGGCGGCGGCGATAAAGGCGGCCAACAGGGTCAGGGCAAACAGATAGGCCCAATCCTCGGGAAACAGATACATCGGCAACCGCCAGCCAAAGGCCTGAACATTGATTACCGCCAGCAGAGCCCAGGCCAGAACCAGCCCAAGGGGCAGGGCCAGAACTGCGGTCAACGCAGCCAATAATACACTGCGCAACAGTTCAATCCGCGCAAGCTGCGCCCGCGTCAGTCCCAGCGCCCAGACCGGCGCAATCTGCGGCAGGCGCTGGGTCCACAGGGTCAGCAGGCTGGTAAGAATGGCGAACCCTGCAACCCCAAGTGTCAGAATGTTCAGGGCAGAGGTCACCACAAAGGTCTTGTCAAAAATCGCCAGTGATTGCGCCTTCATCGAGGCCTGCTGGACCACTGCTTGGCGCGGCAGATCAAACTGGTCGCGCAGGGCCTGGGCCATCTCGGTCGCGCGCTCTGGTGCAAGGCGAATGCCGAACCGTCGGGTGTCGGCACCCGGCGCGATCCGGTCCAGTTGGGCCATGGACACGATGGCTTGTCCGGTGGGGTTGCCGTAATCCGAATACACTCCGGCAATGGTCAGCGTCTGGTCAGGTTTCAGGGTCAGGTCGTCGCCGGGCCACAAGTTTGATCGGCGCGCAAGCTGTTCGTTGATCAGTACGGCTTCTCCTGCCAATACGCGATCCCATACCTCGTCAGAGGACGCAATAAGCGGCCAGTTCTGGCGATAGCTCTGGTGATCGACAATCCCATACAGGAACAGCGGACCTGACAAATGCGCCAGTTCGATGCTACGGATTGGCAGCACGGCATCCACCTGCGGGTCCAGCCATTGTGCGATCTGTTGCCCCTGTTGGTCGTCGGCGGCCGTCACGTACAGCTCTGATGTCAGGCGTTGATCCAGCCATCCGGTGAAGGTCAGCCGAAAACTGGATACCATGGTTCCCACACCGATATTCGCCGCGAGTGCCAACAACAGGGCCATCAGCGCCAGAGAAAGACCAGGCAATTGCGCACGCATATCGGCCCAAACCCATTGCGTCACTGGTCCTCGTGCACCACGCTGAAGAAGCGACAGCGCAAAGGATAGAAGGGCGGGCAAGACTAAGGCTGCACCAGTCAGGATACCCGCCACCATAGCAAATCCAGCGACTAATCCTTCAAACGCGTAAGCCGTGACAAACCCGCCTGCAATCAGCGCCAGACCGATCAGTGCTGTCGCCCGTCTGCCTGACGCAGCACCCCGCCACGCCTGCAGGCCAGCACCGCTCAGCAAGGGCATGCGTGACAGTCTGTGCAAGGCGTGCCCGCTGGCCAGCAACGTTCCCGCCAGGGCTATCGCAAGCCCCGCCACCACCCATTCAGGTTGCAACCGCATCTGCCCATCAACCGGCGCACCGTATAGACCACGCAGTGTTGCGGCGACGTCCGGCAACAGCGCTCCGGCCAGAAAGAATCCCAGGATCAACCCTAGCGCTCCGCCAATCAGGGCCAGCAGCGTCAGTTCCGCGGTGATCATCCACACAAGACGTCGCATGGACACCCCCAACGCGCGCAGGGTTCGGATCATCCCGCGCCGCTGGGCAAAGGCCAGACCAACCGTGCCGTGAACGATGAACAACCCAACCGCAAAGGACAGTAGACCAAAGGCGGTCAGGTTCAGGTGAAAGCTGTCGGTCAGCTGCGTCGTATCCAATCGGGTTGAGGCATTGATGCGCTCCAGATCCGGCGCAATTTCTGACAGCGGAGGGATGCCCATTGGTTGATCTGGCAGCACAATCAGGCGCGAGATTTGCCCCGGTTGGTTCAATAGAGTTTCGGCCACGCCGATATCTGTCAGGATCAGATCGGACGGCAACGCATCAGACGGCAAGATCGGTGGAAAATCGGAACGTACACCAAGGGTCTGCGCAAGATCGGGCGCAGCCAATAAGCGACCAGGTGCGGTCAACATATCGGCCGGATCGGGGGGCGTGTCGCTTTGTTCCACCTGCGTGACGGCGGGCAGGGCCGGGTAGGTGACCATGTCCACGCCTAGCACCTGCACTCTGCGATCACCGACTTGCAAGGACCCTTCCAGCACTGCCGCAACTTGCCACCCTGCGCGGCGCAGTGCGACATAGCGTGCAAGAGGGATCGGACCGGACGGATCGCGCAGCTCATCATAGCGGCCCAGCGCCAATTGGTCTGAGGCGCGTTGATAGCTGGCGCGTGCCTCGGCATTGATGGCCTGAACCGCCGACCATAGCCCGGTTGCCAACGCAATCCCAATCAGCAGCGTCGCCAATTGCAGGCGGTGCCGACGCCAGTGGGATAGCAGAGCCTGCGTGACAGCCCAGGTCATGCGATGCGACCACCGGTCAGATGCGCGTGCCGGTCCAGCCGTGCGGCGATATCTTGCGAATGGGTCACCAACAGCAATGCTGCCCCGGTGTCGGCCACCAGAGACAACATCAGATCCAGAACCGTCGCGCTGGCTGTTTCGTCCAGATTGCCCGTTGGTTCATCCGCCAGCAGCAGTTTTGGTTGGGCGGCCATAGCGCGGCCTATCGCAACGCGCTGTTGCTGTCCGCCTGACAGGTTCTCGGGGTAACGTGGCAGCAGCTCTGACAGGCCCAGCCGGTTTGCCAGATGGGCTGTCCAGCCCGTGTCCTCGCGCCCGGTCAGCCGAGCGTGAAAGGACAGGTTCTGGGCAACCGTCAACGATGGGATCAGGTTGAATTGCTGGAACACCAACGAAATGCTCTGCCGCCGCAAGGTGGCTCTGCCGCGATCATCCAGCGGCGACAACGCGGTGCCGTCCAGCGTGATCTCGCCCCCGTCCAAACTGTCCAGCGCCGCAGCGAGGTTTAGCAAGGTGCTTTTGCCGCTGCCGCTTTCTCCGGTCAGCGCTAGCGTCTGACCCTGATCAAGGGTCAATGATACATCCCGCAAAACGGGGCGCCCGCCCGGATAAGATTTCTGGACTTTGTCGATGTTGAGAAGCATGCAAAACCCTTGGACTGTGCTCGCAACAATGTGCGCCGCCGCGCGGCAGAGTCCAGCGCCTAGGCACATTCGTTTCCATTCGTCGCAGCTGTTGCTGTGGGGTTGTCCCGTTTCGCCTAAACCGCCATTGTGTGACGAATAATGCAGACCGGGACATGAGAATTAATGACCTTAACTGAGCAGATTGTTTGGGGCAGTATTTATCTGGGCATCTGCTTTATAATTGAGATCATATTTCTAACATGGTGCACGCAGGTGATCCGGGTGATGTCCCTGCGTTTGGAACAAAGCAAAAAGTTCCTAACGATTGCCGCGCCAATCTGTATTTCCTTGGTGTTCATCGTGACCATCCACACTTTTCAGGTCTGGTTGTGGGCCATCGTCTGGGTATTGGGGGACGTGCTGCCCGATTGGAACTCGGCGCTGTATTTCTCATTGGTGACCTTCACCACACTGGGTTACGGCGACATAGTTTTGGGTGAGCAATTGCGTATCTTTGGCGCATTTGCATCCGTTACCGGGCTGTTGTCGTTTGGTCTGTCTACGGCCTTTATGGTGGCTGTCATGACCGAGGTCTTCAAAGAAGAGCTGTCGGCCTAGAGGATCGGTGCAAACAGTCGCGCCAGCGGTGAGCCGAACCGGATAAAGGCGGGCTGATCAGGCAAGTTGCGGGTTAGCTCATAGCTGGACTCGAAATCCTTGCGCAGCATCTTGTCCACTGCCCCGGCAGCCCGAGGATCAAAGAACAAGGCCATTGCCTCGAAATTCAATCGGAACGAACGGTTATCCAGATTGGTCGTACCAACCGCGGCCAGCGTATCGTCCACCACAAATGCCTTTTGGTGCATGAACCCATCTGTGTATCGGAACACGCGCGCGCCGCAGTCCCGGATTTCGTCGAAATAGGCAAAGGCTGCGAGCCAGGGCAGGCGGTGGTCGATCTTTTCGGGCACTAAAATTCGCACGTCCACGCCGCGTAGGGCCGCGTGTTGCAGGGCCGTCATGATGTCGATATCCGGCACAAAATAAGGCGACGCGATCCACAGCCGTTCTTTCGCCTCGGCGATGGCGGCAAAGAACATCATCGCTCCGGTCTCGGTCTCGTCGCCAGGGCCGGTTGCGACGATCAGAGCATTCATGTTTTGCTCGGATTCCGTGCCGGCCCAGTCCAGCTGGTCAATAAGGTCCTCAGCATGCGCCCAGTGCCAGTCTTCAGTGAAGATCAATTGCAATTGTCGGACGATATGACCGGTCATCTTGACATGGGTGTCGCGCCAATGGCCGAAATGCGCGTCCTGGCCCAGGTATTCGACCCCCACATTGTGGCCACCGATAAATCCGGTCTCACCGTCAATAATCACTGTTTTGCGGTGATTGCGGTAGTTCAGCTGAAAACGGTGTTGTGGGCCCCGGCGGTCACGTGGGTTGGCAATCTCGACCCCCGCTGCGCGCAACTCATCCAGATAGGCGGTCGGCAGGCCGTAGCTGCCCACCGCATCCGTCATGAACCGCACCGAGACACCACGATAGGCAGCCGCGATCAAATTGGCTTTGAGTTGTTTGCCCAGCGCATCGTCGCGAACGATGTAGAACTGGATCAGTACATAGTTTTTTGCCGCGTCGATCGCCGCGAAAATCGCTTCGAACGTGGCTTGTCCATCAATCAGCAGTTCCACGCCATTCCCGCGAGAGACCGGCAGATGCGCCAGCGCCTCGAAGGGGCGGGGGTTGATCGACATTGATCCGGGGTCGGGTTTCGAGAAATCCGCAAAGCTCTTGATCCCTTCAACCACGGTTTCGCTGTGTTTGCGCGCGATGCGGTAGCCTTGAAACCGGTGATGCCCCAGAAACAGATAGAGGGGCACCGCAAACATCGGGGCCGAGATCAGAAAGACCACCCAGCCAACTGCGCCCTGCGGCGTGCGCGCGGTCTGTGCCGCCCGTATCGCAAACACCACGGCCGTCACATAAAGGGTCAAGGCAAACGCGGAAACAAGCAGTGTCCACATGGGGTTACCAGTCTCTGAGGTTCTTATTCTGCCCCAGTGTAGATGCGATCCCAATCCTGCGCCATATCAACAATGACCCATCCATTTTCCGAACCTTTGTCCAGACCGTCGGCGAGTTTTCCAATAGGGCTTTCCCGGTCATAGGCCCATTCCCGTTCCGCATCCGTGTGATGGATCAAAACACCAAGCCGGGGGCCATCGCCGGCCGTGGTCCATTCCAGCATGGCGAAATCCCCGTCGGAATTCCCGGCCGCGAGAATTGGACGCCTGCCAATGGTGCGTTCGATGTTGATTGGTTTGCCTTCTTTGTCATCGATGAAGGCAATGCCGGGTGCCTTAATGATCGACGGCGTGCCGTTGGTGACCTCGTAAGTGGTGTCGGTATAAGTGCCCAAAACCTGTTCGGGTGGAATGCCATAGGCTTCCTCGGCAAATACGCGCATGAAGTGGAGCCCGCCGCCTGATACGATATAAGTGCGGAACCCTTCGTCCCGCAGATAGCGCAACAGTTCGACCATCGGCTGATAGGTCATCTGATCATAGGGCAGGCCGGTATCCGGGTGTCGTGCGGTTTGTAGCCAATCCGCGACCGCAGCCTGAAAATCCGGGACATCCACGCCGGAATGCGACGCGTTTAACACTTCGATCAATGCCTCATGACCGCCGTCGACAATTGCCTGCAAATCGCCCTCCGCCGCGGCTTTTAGGGTAGGGGTCGTCAGGATCGAGGGGTCAGCCTCAGCCATCTCAGAAAGGCGGTCCAGGGCGAAGGTCAATTGAAAATAGACCGGCTGTTCAGACCACAGGGTTCCGTCATTGTCGAACACCGCAACGCGCGCTGCAGGTGTGACATAATCCGTGCCTTCAGGATCGGTCACGGCGCCAACAAAGTCGATGATCCGGGCGCGGGTTTCGGTGTTCGCCCAGCTTGGTAAAGGATCGGCGAATACACAAATAGGGGTCGCTGAAATGACGGCGGCTAAGGCAAGGCGCAGCATAATGAATTTCCTTGTTGGTAAGGACAGAGGCCGCAGGTAAATGCGGCCTCTGCGTTCGTTCAACGGTCTGTCTTAGTTGGACGTTGGTGTAGACAGTTTTTCCATCACCTGATCCAGGCTAAAGCTGGCCGCTTTCTGGCGTGGCGGGTACTCCTGGAACGTGCTGAGGAAGTTGCCAACATATTGCTGGGCAGGCACCAGGAAATAGACGCGGTCGATCATCCAGTCGTAATAGGTGTTCGACGTGCGGTAGCCACGTTCATACGGGTCACGCCGCAGGTTGATGATGATAGGCACACGCAGTTCAGTAAACGGCTCCATCCACGCGCGCAGCGTGGCCCAGGCTTTCTGCTCGAGGAAGATCAGTTTCCAATCGTCGAAACGCAGTGCCGACAGATCGCCATCGTCGGTGAAATAGAATATCTCACGACGCGGACTGTCGACGGTTTCACCGGTCAAAAGCGGCAGGATGTTGTAGCCATCCAGATGCACCTTATAGTCCCGGCCCATCGCTGGAGAGGAATATCCGGTTTTCAGCTTTTCCTTGATCTCGGCATCACCAGCGACGGCCAGATAAGTCGGCAACCAGTCCATGTGGTGGACGATCTCATTGGTGACCGAGCCGGGCTCGATCTTGCCGGGCCAGCGCACCATTGAAGGGACCCGCCAACCGCCTTCCCAGTTGGTGTTCTTCTCACCCCAGAACGGAGTCGAAGCAGCGTCAGGCCATGTGTTGTAATGCGGGCCGTTGTCGGTCGAGTAATGGACGATTGTGTTATCCGAAATGCCCAATTCATCCAGCAGATCCAGCAGCTGGCCGACCTGAATGTCATGTTCAATCATGCCAGCGGTGTACTCATCCGCCGCACCACCGATCATATCATTCGCCTGTTCGCGCATCTCGTCTTTGACATGTGTGCGGAAATGCATCCGGGTGCCATTCCACCAGACATAGAACGGCGTTCCATTCTCGTTGGCTTGACGAATGAACTCTACTGCGGCTTCCAGTGTTTCTTCATCGACTGTTTCCATCCGCTTTTTGGTCAGCGGACCGGTGTCTTCGATCTCACCACCTGCGGCCGAACGGATCACGCCGCGCGGGCCATAGGCTTCGCGGAAAGTGCGTCCGTCGGGCATGACGGCGTCACCGGGGTAATCCTCGTGCTCGGGTTCTTCTTCAGCGTTCAAGTGGTAAAGATTGCCAAAAAACTGGTCGAATCCGTGGTTGGTCGGCAGATGCTCATCCCGGTCGCCCAGGTGGTTCTTGCCAAATTGGCCGGTGACATAGCCGTGGTCTTTCAGCAGCCCGGCGATGGTTGGGTCTTCGATCTGCATGCCTTCTTTCGCACCCGGAAGGCCGACTTTGGACAGGCCAGTACGGAACACCGATTGCCCCATAATGTAAGAAGAGCGTCCGGCGGTACAGGATTGCTCGCCGTAATAGTCGGTAAAGATCATGCCTTCTTCGGCGACACGGTCGATATTGGGAGTTCGGTAGCCCATCATACCCATCGTGTAAGCAGATATATTGGATTGACCGATGTCATCTCCCCAAATGACAAGAATATTGGGTTTTTGCTCCTGCGCCCAAGCGGGGATGGCAAGGCATGCAGCAAAGGTTGCTGCGGCAATCTTGCCGATCCATTTCGTTGATATCATTTCTGATTGCGACATAGAAAGCTCCTAAAATACTGGGGCCCATCGAGGGCCGCTTTCAAATCGAGAACGGTGTGCCAGCACCGCTGTAAGCTACTGATTCACGTCTAATGTCGTTGATTAAGGCGGATACGATTGTTCCAAAGCCCGAGACAAACCAGCGACGGTTCTCATAACACATACAGAAAATTAAATACATGGTTATGCGAAATAATATAAGTGAATCAGGAACTTTAAGTTGAGCCCGCAGAGGCTCTTTGATCCTCTGTTAGCCGTCCGTCCAGCGACATCAGGATCGCGATAGGGCGTAGCGCGGGTATGTGGCTGAACACGATCAGGATGCAAACCGTCAGTGGTACGCTGAGAAAAGCACCAATCAGACCCCAGATTGTGGTCCAAAATGTCAGGGCCAAAATCACAAGGAAAGTGGACATGTTCAGGGAACGCCCCAGCATGGCCGGGTCCAGGAAATTTCCGATCATGAATTGCAGCGTGCCGCAGCCCAGTACGATGATCAGAAATGGACCGACGCTTTCGAATTGAACCAGCGCGATCATTGCCGGAAAGATGACCGCGATGATCGAACCGATGGAAGGGATGAAGTTCAGCGCAAAGGTCAGAACGGCCCATGTCTCGGCATATTCCAGTCCAAGCACTTTGAAGACCGAATAGCTGATGCAAGCGGTGATCAGGCTGATAAAGGTTTTGACCCCGACATAGCGCTGCAGACTGTTGGTTATCGCATCCAGAATGGCCGCAAACTCGGCCCCGGTTTTTGGGTCGCCCGCCGCCAGTTGAATCTTTTTTCGAAACGCCAACCGCTCGGCCATCAAGAATGCAACGTAGAGGCTGATCAGAAAGAAGTGGTTCAGCAGCGACGTGGCGCTTCCCAGCAAAACCCGTGCCACATAGGACATGTCGATGCTGATCAGATTATCCCTGATGAAAGAGGTCACATCACTGCCGATCAGCCCGGCAATGCGGTTAACGGCCCCATCGAACTGGGCTTCATAGGTATTGATGGATCGCGCAAACTGGGTCGCCTGACTACCCAGTATATACATGATGACAAACAACCCGGCCAAAACAACCGTGACGCCTGCGATATTGGCCAGCCAAACGGGCACACGCGTCAACGAGGTGATACGGTCGCTCAGCGCTATGATCAGAACGTTGATCAACAAAGCAAGGGTCAGCGGAATAAGAAAAGCAGACCCGGCATAGAGCCCGAGCACCATCAGCGTAGCCACAATCGACACGTCCCGCACGACCGGCAGCCGGAGTTTCGCGGTGTTTGCAGTGTCGTTGTTTTCTACATTCATTGGTTGGCCCATTTCAGAGGCTGCCCTTTATGCGGATGCGGCAACAATCAGTATATGCGGATGATCCTGCACAGCCGGGCAGGATTATGCAATGCGGCCAGACGTTTGTATGAGTTTATTTGCCCAATACGCGGATTTGCCGGTTCAGTGGCGCGGACAGGCAGGATAGACTTCGAGGATGAGCGCGCGAGTGATTCCTTCTTTCGGTCGACCGGTTCAGGCGCTTTGGGTGGCAGTTGTCCGCTTTGACGCCAAGAACGGCTTTGTCATGAGCAGCCACGTCGCCATGTCACTTATGCTGGCCCTTTTTCCCTTTGTTCTGTTTACAGTGGCTTTGGCCGGATCGTTATCGCAGGACTATGTAACCAACGAACTGATCGAGCTGATTTTCGGCGCGTGGCCAAAAGACGTCGCTGGTCCGATTGTGGCCGAACTGCGCTCGGTCCTTGCCGAGTCCAGTTCGGGTGTCATCACGCTGGGCGGTTTGCTAGCGGTGTTTTTTGCGTCGAACGGCGTTCTTGCAGTGCGGAAGGCAATGAACCAAGCTTATCACGATCATGACAGTTGGCCGTTCTGGAAAACGCGGCTGTTGTGTTTGGTGCTGGTGATTGTCGGAGGTGTCGCCATCATGATCATCGCGGCAGTTGAAGTGGTGCTGCCTGTCTACACCCAGCTGGTTTCGGAGAAGACGGATGTGAACGTGTCCGAGTGGCTGTCGGTGGATCGCCTGCGCTGGACCTTTACAGTTGCCGTTCCCGCAGGTGTGGTAGTTGTGGCGCATCTGATCCTGCCAACGGGGCGGCACAAGTTGCGGCAGATTCTGCCGGGGGTACTGCTGACGCTTGCTCTTTGGGCTGCTGGCGGATGGGGGTTTTCGGTCTATATCGCACAGTTTGCCACTTACAGCGCGACTTATGCCGGCCTGGCCGGCGTTATGGCAGCATTGATCTTTTTGTACCTGTGTGCCGCGATTTTGATCCTGGGTGCCGAATACAACGGGGCTTTGATGGACCTGCAGAACGAACCGGAAGGCCCCATTGAATGAGGCTTTTGGGATTTGCCTTATGGCTGCTCACTCCTTTAGCCGCTTTAGCTGAACCGCCAGGCTACGTCGGCTCGGACCAATGTACGGATTGCCATGCAGACGCGGCCGAGGCGTGGTCTACGTCGCATCACGCACTGGCGTGGACGCAGATGAGCGCGGGGCATGTGGAGGCGGATTTTGACGGCACGCAGTTCGAACATGACGGGATGTCAGTGACCTTCGGCAAGACCGGCGGCGCGCTTCAGGCAAATATAGTCGAAAAAGATGGCGCAACCACGCTTTATGATGTGCATTCCGTGGTCGGGATCGAACCCCTGCAACAATATCTGTTCGAAACCGAACCCGGGCGGTTACAGAGTTTTGACGTGGTTTGGGACACCGAGAACAAGCGCTGGTATCACCTCTATCCCGATCAGGACCTGCCGCCTGACGACGGGTTGCACTGGACGGGACCATATAAGAACTGGAACGCGCGCTGCGCCGAATGTCACGCCACTGGTTTTGAAAAGAACTATGACGTGCAGACCCGCAGCTATAGCTCGACCCAGGCCGAGATCGGAGTCGGGTGTGAGGCATGCCATGGCCCTGGGTCTG
Organism: Ruegeria meonggei; assembly: GCF_900172215.1. Lineage (GTDB taxonomy): Bacteria > Pseudomonadota > Alphaproteobacteria > Rhodobacterales > Rhodobacteraceae > Ruegeria > Ruegeria meonggei. The sequence continues at coordinate 22,076 of NZ_FWFP01000001.1, read as the reverse complement.
CCCACATAGACTGGACCAAGGGCCAGAACATCGCGGACGACTTGAACGACTTTGGGTTCACCATGAGCTGGGGCAGGGGTCAGACCGAGGCGGAAATCCAGCAATGCGCCGGATGCCATTCCCGGCGCGAGGCGCATCTGGACGGCAACCCACTGCCCGGTACGCCCTATCATGACGCCTATAACCTGGCGGTGCTGCGGCCAGGGTCTTACCATCCCGACGGCCAGATTTTGGACGAGGTATACGTCTACGGCTCGTTCCTGCAATCCAAGATGTATGCGCAGGGTGTTGGCTGCATGAACTGCCACGAACCACACAGCACCGATTTGCGGGCCGAGGGAAACGGTGTCTGCACACAATGCCATTCACCAGCCGCCAATCCGGAATTTCCGACTCTGACAGCCAAGAACTATGACACAACAGATCATCACCACCATCCGGACGGCAGTGCAGGGGCGCAGTGTAAATCTTGCCACATGATCGAGCGGGTTTACATGGGCGTCGATGGGCGGCGCGACCACAGCTTTCGCATTCCACGCCCGGATCTTGGGCTGGGTGAGGATGCGTGCACCGATTGCCACGAAGATCAGGATCAGCCCTGGGCCGCACAACGGATCGAGGGTTGGTATCCCGCGTCCCAACACCGCGGGCCCCATTTCGGAACTGCTTTTCAAGCAGCGGCAATGGGCGCAGCCACCAGCTCCGACGATCTGTTGAGGATAGCGATTGATCAAAATGCAGCAGGTATCGTGCGGGCGACGGCCGCTTATCTGTTGCAACCTTTCGGGTCACCCGACATTGCGGCCCAAACGGCCCCGTTGCTGACGGATGCCGACCCGCTGGTGCGCGCTTATGCGATCCCTTTGCAGGGTCAGGCTGACTTGCCGGACCGGCTGCAGCGCCTGGAGCCTTTGTTATCAGACCCTTTGCGCAACGTGCGCATTTCGGCGGCGAAAGAGTTCCTGTCCATTCCCGGCCAGTCCCTGACGCCCGAACAACAAGCGCTGGCCGGACAGGGGATGGCAGAATGGCAGGGTGCCATTGCCAACCGTCTGGACTTTCCGGAAACACATCTGGTGCTGGGCGGTATGGCTTTGACTTTCCGCAACTCACAGGCGGCCGAACGTGCGTTCCGCGAGGTTGTCTCGCTGGACCCGCAACGGGCCGAGGCTTGGCCGATGCTGGTGCAACTGGTCCAGATCAATCGCGGCAACGCGGCGGCACGAGATGTCTTGCGCGAGGGATTGGAACTGGTGCCGGAGCATCCGGCGCTACTGCAGCTGAGGACCCAGATCGGACCCTGAAACGGCATGGCTTGGCCCGGTTTCGGCCATTATCCTGGCAAAATTACCGGTTATCGCTAGGGCAGTACAGAAATACCGCAATGCCCTTAGGTGACGAATGTCTGACAAACCGATCCATACATCGCAGCTGCAGCGCCCGTTGTCATTGAATCAGCGGATTGCTGATCTTCAGGCCAAAAAGCCGGAATACATCAACCATGGTGAGGCACTTTTACTGCAGCGCATGGCGGAAAATTCGTTGCGAGAACAGTTTTTGACCGGGGACCGGATTTCCTTCAACGACTAATCTCAGCCGCGGAACCCGGTGGCGACCACAAATTTTTCGGAACTGTCCGAGCGCGACGCAGGCGGCTTTACGTTGGCCACCTTGTCGAATTTCTGTTTCAGTAGCTTTTGCAGGTCGCCCTCAGCACCCCCGGCCAAAACTTTGGCGACAAACGTCCCGCCTTCCTCCAGAACGTCAAAAGCAAAGTAAGCCGCTGTCTCGCACAAGGCCATGATCCGCAAGTGGTCGGTTTGTTTGTGCCCGGATGCCGAGGCTGCCATGTCCGACATTACCACCTCGGCCTTGCCGCCAAGCCAGTCCTTCACCTTCTGATCCGCGTAATCTTCCATGAAATCCAGCACATATGTGTCGGCACCTGCAACGGGCTCGACCTCTTGCAGGTCAATGCCCAGAACGGTGCCGACGCGCTTGCCGGGCCGTTCGCCCAGCGCGTTGACGCGTTTTACGGCGACCTGACACCAGCCACCGGGCGCACAGCCCAAATCGACCACGCGAGCGCCGGGGACAAGAAAGCGAAACTTATCGTCCAGCTCCAATATCTTATAGGCCGCTCGCCCGCGATAACCGTCCACCTGCGCACGCTTGACGTAAGGATCGTTCAACTGCCGTTCAAGCCAGCGGGTTGAACTGAGCGTGCGCCCACGCGCGGTCTTGACCTTTACTTTCAGGTCGCGTTGCCCTCGGCCAGAAGTGTTTTTGCCTGTGGGTGTTTTCGCCATTGGGTCGCTTTCAGTCTGGATTGTGTTCGGGGCTGTTCATCGGATGCCCGTTTCGGTCCCGGACACCCCCGTGATACCGCCAGTGATTGACCGCAAGCAAGGCCTACTGTCGTGTCCCGGCTCTATGTAAGTCGATTTCGAGTTGAGATAGGCCCTTATCACTGGGTCATGACCTGCGGGTGTCGTCGAAAATCTGCGTCCGGAAGGTATCGAGACCATTTTTGATTTCGATCTGCCGAACGGGATACGTCAGCCCAAGGGGTCCCGACATCAGAAGGGCCCGTCTTCCAAAACGCCATTCGCGCTCATTTGTGCGTAGAGCAATCCCTCACGCAGTCCACGGTCGGCCACCGATAACCGATCCGTAGGCCAGCACCGCAGTAATGCCTGCAAAATCGCCGAGCCCGACATTATCAAGGCCTGACGATCATCACCGATCCGTGGATCCCGACGCCGTCCCACCGGGCCCAGTTCCAGATAACCGCGGATGACTTTGTCAATCTGATCGCTGGTCATACGCAGACCGTCCACCTTGGTCCGGTCGTACCGTTTCAGCCCAAGATGCGACGCGGCCACGGTTGTAACAGTGCCGCTTGTGCCAACGATCTGGAAACCCTCGCGTGCCTGCACGTCTTTATAGGGGGCAAAATCGGCTAGGTTTTCTTCGAAAAACCAGCTCATCAAGGCAAAGCGGGCCGAGTCGTCCTCGACATCGTTGAACTGATCCCGCAGCGTGGCAACGCCCAGCGGAACGCTGATCCAGTCGACCACCTTAGCTGCCGGAAAAGGGCTTTCGGCAGTATGGAATCCGTTGTGCAATCGCATGATCGCGGCTGGCCGGTCGCGGCGCGGAACGGATGAGATGTCAATCCACACCAGCTCGGTCGAGCCGCCGCCGATATCCACCACCAGCAATTGTTCGGTTTTGGTCGACACCAACGGCGCGCAAGAGATCACGGCCAGACGGGCTTCTTCCTCGGGCTGGATGATCTCAAGCGTCAATCCGGTTTCGCGCTTTACCTGGCGAATGAAATCGCGTGAGTTGCGGGCGCGTCGACAGGCTTCGGTTGCGACCAGACGCATCCGTTTGACCTTGTTGCGCTTCAGTTTTTGCTGGCAAATCCGCAACGCCTGAATGGTGCGCGCCATTGAAGACCGTGACAGTCGTCCGGTCCGTTCCAAGCCTGCACCCAATTGCACAGACTTCGAGAAACTGTCTACCACATGGAACCCGCTACCCTTGGGCTGGGCTATCAACATGCGACAGCTATTGGTTCCCAAATCCAGAGCCGCATACAACGCATCTGGATCGGGTCTTGCCGGCGCGGGGCTTTCGACCGCCTTCGGGAGCGCGCCCGCACCTTTGGGACGCTTGGGCGCCATCTTAACGCCCTCCGATATTTCAAGTTACCCCGACCATAGGTCGCGCAATTGTCTCGTGCAAGATGCTCATTAAAGTGATGAGCATTTTGATATGCGCATTCTGCGGCGACTAAGGTACAAGCCCGGTAATCCATCGGGGCAAAAAGGTCGCTGGAAATACGCCTTGTGTCGAAAATCGACCGACGCAAGCCCACATTGAGGTCTAGAACCGATCCATCTGGTTAGGAGGAATCATAGGCGATGCCTGACGTAACTATCGTTTACTGGCGCGACATTCCCGCCCAAGTCATCGTTGGCAAAGGCCGACGCGGCGCAAAGCGGCAATTGGAAGAGCGGTTCGAGCAAGCCATCGACCGGGCTGCAATGAAAGTAAATGCCAAAGACAGTGACGCCTATCTGGCCGAATGGCGCAAGGCTGCCCCTTTTGCAATTGACGGCGACCCGTCCGAAATTGCCGAGGCCGAGGCCGTGCGTCTGGAGACGGAATATGATCAGGACCGCATCAAGGCGCTGATCGCTAATGACGGTTGGGCATGAGCCCCAAATCTTTATGGGAGGCCGCAATGGCTTTGCTGAACTTCAAGAAACGCGATGCGGTCGAAAACGGACCGGTGAACCCGACCGTCGAAGCCTTTTTGCGGGGCTATTCGATCGAGGTGATGCCGCGCACCGCCGAAAAGGTCGAGGATTTCCGCGCGCTGCTGCCCGAAGGCACCCGCGTCTACATCGCCCATATCGAGGGCACGCCCATCGAGGACATGGTGAAAACCGCCAAGCGGATCGCGGCCGAGGGTTACCCGGTGATGCCGCATTTCCCGGCCCGGATCATCAACGATGCCGCCACGCTGGAAAACTGGATTTCCATGTATCAGGGTGAGGCCGGTGTAGATCAGGCATTGCTGCTGGCCGGTGGCGTGGCCAAACCGCATGGGGATTTTGACAGCTCGATGCAGATGTTGGAAAGCGGTCTGTTCGACAAGGCAGGCTTCAAGCGCCTGCATGTGGCAGGTCACCCCGAGGGCAACAAGGATATTGATCCGGACGGTTCGACCAAGAACGTTGATAACGCACTGCGCTGGAAACAGAAGTTCTCCGAGAGTACCGACGCGGAAATGGCACTGGCCACGCAGTTCGCGTTTGACGCTAAGCCAATCATAGCCTGGGCGGACAGCCTGAAAGAAGCCGGGATCGACATTCCGGTGCATATCGGCATCGCCGGCCCGGCCAAACTGCAGACGCTAATCAAATTCGCCATTGCCTGTGGCGTTGGTCCGTCGCTGAAGGTGCTGCAGAAACGCGCCATGGATGTGTCAAAGCTGTTGTTGCCCTACGAGCCGACCGACGTGATCACCGAACTGGCCAACCACAAGGCAGCGAACCCGGATTTCAACATCACCAACGTTCACTTCTTCCCACTTGGCGGCATCAAGACCAACGCCAATTGGGCCATCAATAACGGCGGTGCTTCGGCGCAGCCTGTAAACTCCTAAGGAACGGACATGACCCGTACAGTCGTAGAATCAAAAACAAAAACTGCCGTTCTGGGCTTTGACGAACCGTTCTGCGTGATTGGCGAACGGATCAATCCCACCGGTCGCAAAAAGCTGGCGGCCGAACTGGAGGCCGGCGATTTCTCGACCGTTGAGAAAGACGCGATTGCGCAGGTTGCTGCAGGCGCGACCGTTCTGGATATCAATGCGGGCGTTGTCTACAACTCAAACCCCAACCCAAATGAAACCGAACCGCCGCTGATGCGTAAGATCGTTGAGATGGTGCAAGGGTTGGTGGATGTGCCACTCTGCGTGGATTCCTCGGTTCCTGGCGCGCTGGAAGCCGGCCTTGAGGCGGCTGAAGGGCGTCCGTTGCTGAACTCTGTGACAGGCGAAGAAGATCGTCTGGAACTGGTTCTGCCACTGGTCAAGAAATACAACGTGCCGGTTGTTGCGATCTCGAACGACGATACCGGGATATCTGAGGACCCTGATGTGCGGTTCGAAGTGGCCAAGAAGATCGTTGAACGTGCCGCTGATTTCGGAATCCCTGCGCATGACATCGTGGTCGATCCACTGGTTATGCCGATTGGCGCGATGGCGACTGCAGGTCTGCAGGTCTTTGCCCTGGTTCGTCGCCTTCGGGAAGAGCTGGGTGTGAATACCACATGTGGCGCATCCAACGTTTCGTTCGGCCTGCCGAACCGTCATGGTATCAACAACGCCTTCCTGCCTATGGCGATGGGGGCGGGTATGACCTCGGCGATCATGAACCCTGTGGCACTGCCGGTTGGTCCAAAGAAACTGGCAGAGAAAAAGGCCGAAGTCGAAGCTAAAGGCATCATTCTGCCTGCGGATATGGACGATGAAACCTTCTGCCAACTGTTCGGAGTGGGCTCGACCATGCCGCGTGCTGGCAAAGAGATGGAGGCCATCCGCGCCGCCAATCTGCTGACCAACAACGACCCGCACGGAGGCGCCTGGATCAAGTTCAACAAAGCCCCCAGTGAAGCCGGGGCCGAAGGGGCCGGAGGTGGCCGTCGCGGCGGGGGTCGCCGTCGTCGCGCCTGATCACTTTAGCACTACAAACCGAGGCCGGGCCAAGCGCCCGGCCTTTTTCGTTTTGACACTGATCAAAGTCAAAACCCGCAGGAGTTGCGACACTTACCGGACCCTCGCAGCAAGGTTCAGGTGCAGTGATGAGCAAACACCACCCTCCGAAACTGGCAGATGCCGACCTCAGTAAACGGCTGGCAAAACATGAATATTTCAGCCAACTGGCTGAATTTCAGGCGCAATTAACGCTGATCCAGCAGGCATTTCTATTCCACGGAATCAAGGGTGTACTGGTGTTTGAAGGTTGGGATGCCGCAGGAAAGGGCGGAACGATCCGCCGGATCAGCCAAGCACTGGACCCGCGCAGCTTCAAGGTCTGGCCGATAGGAGCACCCCGCAACTACTATCTGAACCGTCACTACTTGCTGCGGTTTTGGGAAAGATTACCACCTGACGGGGCCATTTCAGCGTTCGACCGCAGTTGGTATGGCCGGGTTCTGGTGGAACGGTTGGAAAAATTCACACCCGAAGAGCGTTGGCGTGCGGCCTATCGAGAGATCAGCGATTTCGAGAGGATGTTGGTCGATGACGGAACCCGCCTTGTGAAGCTGTTCTTCCACATCTCTCCGGAAGAGCAGATGAAACGGTTCTCAGAGCGTTTGCGCAACCCTCTTAAACGCTGGAAGCTGACCTATGAGGATTTCCGCAATCGCGAGCGTTGGGCGGATGCCGAAGTGGCGGTGGAAGAAATGCTGTCGCGTACTTCGACCGAAACCGCGCCCTGGTATGTGATTCCTGCCAATAACAAAAAATATGCACGAATCAAGGCGATGCGCGCGATTGTGGATGTGTTTTCAAAGGACATGGACCTTAACCCACAACACTTGGATCAGCGTACTTTGGATGCGGCCAGCCAGGCCTTGGAACTGGACCGCGCTCTGATCGACGGCTTGCGCGCGCGAACGGAATAGCGGGCCTGATGGGTGCTACTTTTGGGCAAAAGACGCTTGAAGTCGATTAAGGCAGAATGCTATCCACAGCAGCGCGGCGGGTATGATGTAATGGTAGCCTGTCAGCTTCCCAAGCTGAACGCGCGGGTTCGATTCCCGCTACCCGCTCCAATCACTCGGATCGACGAGCCTGAAACAGGTTGATGACGGCTGGAATGTACAGGTCTGCGCCGGTTTGGAATTGACGGAACTCTTCGGCGACGGTGGACTGGATCGCCTGAACGTCTTGCTCATCCCCTTCAAAATGGTCGATCACGCGGGCAGCGGGACCGACACGAGTACACAAGGTTGCCGTCCCATCAGCGCCATCAACACTGGCCAGTCCCACCGGGACTGCTTCGGCCTGGATGTCTGACAGTCCGGCTTTGGCCATCATGCCGGTAACATGATCGATATCGTGAAATGCCAGTGGACCGGGCGCATAGCGATCTACACGCGGGGGTTGGCCCAGTCGCGACACCGCAGCGACATGGGGCACGCGAAACCATGGGTTATCGGCCAGGGGTCCCCACGCGGCAAACGTCATTTGTCCACCAAGCCTTAGGGCCTTGGCAATATTGACAAATGCGGCCACGGAATCGCTGAAGAACATGACACCAAACCGAGAGATTGTGGCATCCATTTGCGCAGGCGGAAACTCAAAAGTCTGGGCATCCGCGTGTTGGAAACTGATATTGCTTTGACCAGCCTCCGCCGAGCGGGCAGCCGCGCGATCCAAAAAAGGTTGCGAGATATCAACGGCCAGAATGCGCCCCTCTGCACCAACTTGACCGGCTGCTGACAGCGTGCTGACACCCGTACCGCAGCCAATATCCAGTACGCTCTGACCGCCGGATAAGCCTGCGCGATCCAGAACCAGATCCAGAACAGGTGCCAACGCATGATCCAGTTGATCTTCGTAGGTCAGCCATTTGGCACCGTTTTCGGATTTGCCCCAGAACTCTGCCTGCTCGTAATTCGCTGATTGCATGTCGGCCTCCTGTGAATGGGGCGACTATGACCGTCTGCGTCGACGGCGACCAGAGCCTTCGTCGCCACCACCGGTGTTGAAGGACGGCGCGGGCAGGGTGACCACCTGCGCCAGTTCCGGGAACGGGTCGGTTTTATGGGGGATCGCGTTGGCGGCCACGAAATGATCCTGGAACTTGGGCTCGATCGCGGTTTCAACCTTGGTGATCTGGCGCACTATGCGTTCGATTTCCGCCCGGGCAGTGATATTGCACAGCGCGATCCGGGCACCGGTTCCGGCGGCGTTACCCGCGCTTGAGACCTTGTCCAGCGGCGCGTCAGGGATCATCCCCAGAACCATTGCGTGTTTGGTCGATATATGGGCACCAAACGCCCCGGCCAGAACGACACGATCCACGGTGTCGACTGCCATCTCATCCATCAGCAGCCGCGCACCGGCATAGAGCGCCGATTTGGCCAGTTGAATGGCGCGGATGTCGCCTTGGGTGACGGTGATACGCGGGCCACCTTCGGCACTGGCATCGTGGATCAGGTAGGAATGGGTGCGCCCTTCGGGGATACAGCGCGGCGTGCCGGTTTGTTCTGCCGACCCAATCAAGCCGCTTTCGTCCAACAGACCGGCGATGCGCATCTCTGCCACCGCTTCGATGATCCCCGAGCCACAAATGCCGGTAATGCCCGTTGTTGCAACGACCTGATCGAAGCCCTCTTCGTTCGACCATTTCTCGGACCCGATGACACGAAAACGAGGCTCCTTGGTGACCGGGTCGATTTCTATCCGCTCAATCGCGCCGGGCGCCGCCCGCTGGCCTGAACTGATTTGAGCGCCCTCAAAGGCCGGTCCTGTAGGCGAGGAACAGGCCAGCACCCGGCTGGTGTTGCCCAGCAGAATTTCGGCGTTCGTACCGACATCGACGATCAGCACAAGGTCTTCGGACTTTCCCGGTTCCTCGGACAGCGCCACAGCCGCACAATCGGCCCCCACATGGCCCGCGATACAGGGCAGGATATAGACCTGTGCCCGCGGGTTCATTTTGGTCAACTCCATCTCTCGTGCGGGCAGGGACATGCTTTCAGAGGTAGCCAGCGCAAAGGGTGCCTGTCCCAATTCAACCGGATCCAGCCCTAGCAACAGGTGGTGCATGACCGGGTTGCAGACGAATACAGTCTCGACGATCAGGGCGGCGTCAATCCCGGCCTCTTCGGCAATTGAGGTGGTCAGGTCGTTAATCGCCTCGCGCACGGCGCGAGTCATCTCTTGATCACCGCCGGGGTTCATCATCGCGTAAGACACCCGGCTCATCAGGTCTTCGCCAAAGCGGATCTGCGGGTTCATCAGGCCCGAAGACGCCTTGACCTCACCCGTGTCCAGATCGGTCAAGTGCGCGGCTATGGTGGTCGATCCTAGGTCGATTGCCAGACCGTACAGCCCGTCTTCGTGCAGGCCGGGCCAGATTTCGACGACTTGCGCGACCTCGTCCTTGTGACCTCTGTGAACGGCAACTGTGACTTCCCATTTCCCCTTGCGCAGAACCGGTTGCAGCTTGGACATCAACGACAGATCTGCGGTGATCGCGTCGATCTGCCATTGTTCACGCAGGGCACGCTCCAGCCGCTCAAGATCGCCGGTGGGAGAGTGCATGTCCGGTTCCTCTACCACGACAAAATACAACCGCGTTGCCGGATCCATGGTAATGGACCGCGCGGCGGCAGCCTTGCGCACGACCTGGCGGTGAACCTGGCTTTCGGGGGGCACATCGATCACCACGTCACCCTGAACCGTCGCCTGACAACCCAGACGACGCCCCGGTTTCAGGCCACGTTTGTCGTCATAGCGCTGTTCGACCGCGTTCCATTCGCTCAGCGCGCCCTCGGATACCGTGACGCCGTGTTTGGGGAACTCACCATAGCTGGGTGTGATCTGACATTTCGAGCATATGCCGCGCCCGCCACAGACCGAATCCAGATCAACCCCCAACTGCCGGGCTGCAGTCAGAACCGGAGTGCCGAGGGGGAAATGCCCGCGTTTGCCCGACGGGGTAAAGACAACAAGGGGATCGGTGGTCATAATTTGCCTGCCTTTTGTATTCGCGCCTATGTCGCGCAAGATATGGGTTTGTGCGCAAAGGGAAAGGCCATTCCGCGGCACGTTTTGTGCGCGTTGCGTCGTTTTTCACCGCGGCATCGGCCCGCAATCGAAAACTAGTTTAGGTCAGGGGCTTTTCCTTAGCTTGAATCCATGTAATAGGGTCACCGCCAAACGGGCTTTTGCATGGGGTTAACAGATGCAGATTCGTGAGGCACTCACCTTTGACGACGTTCTCCTGGTTCCGGGCGCATCTTCTGTGCTTCCGGCAACGGCGGATACAACCACGCGCGTGACGCGGGAAATCACCATGAACATCCCGCTGCTCAGCTCGGCGATGGACACGGTGACCGAGGCGCGCATGGCCATTGCCATGGCGCAAGCCGGCGGAATTGGCGTTGTTCACAAAAACCTGACGGTGGATGAACAGGCCCGCGAAGTGCGCCGGGTCAAACGGTTTGAATCCGGTATTGTCTATAACCCTGTGACACTGCGGGTGGATCAGACGTTGGCTGACGCCAACGCGCTGGTACAGCGCTATAACTTCACTGGCTTCCCGGTGGTTGACGAACAGGGGCGCGTCGTTGGCATTTTGACCAACCGTGATATGCGCTTTGCAACCTCGGATGATACACCGGTTCACGCGATGATGACTTCGGACAATCTGGCGATGCTGCAGGAACCTGCCGATCTGGAAGAAGCCAAAAGCCTGATGAGAGCCCGTCGCATCGAAAAGCTGCTGGTGGTTGATGGTGGCGGAAAGCTGACCGGTCTTTTGACGTTGAAAGACACAGAACAGGCCGTCCTGAACCCAACCGCGTGCAAAGACCGGCTGGGACGTTTGCGCGTCGCGGCCGCGACCTCAGTCGGCGATGCCGGGTTTGAACGGTCCGAGCAGTTGGTGGATTCCGGCGTGGACATCATTGTGGTCGATACCGCACATGGGCATTCGCAGGGCGTTCTGGATGCGGTTTCACGGGTCAAGACCTTGTCGAATGAGGTTCAGATCATCGCGGGCAACGTAGCCACGGGTGAGGCGACCAAAGCACTGATCGACGCGGGTGCGGATGCGATCAAGGTGGGGATCGGGCCGGGCTCGATCTGTACCACTCGGATGGTTGCTGGTGTCGGTGTGCCGCAGCTGACGGCGATCATGGATTGCGCCACAGCTGCAGGGGATGTGCCGGTGATTGCGGATGGTGGCATCAAATTCTCGGGCGATTTTGCCAAGGCGATTGCGGCGGGTGCGTCCTGTGCCATGGTTGGCTCGATGATTGCGGGTACCGACGAAAGCCCGGGTGAGGTGATTTTGTATCAGGGCCGTTCGTTCAAATCCTATCGCGGCATGGGCAGCCTTGGCGCGATGGCGCGCGGCTCGGCGGATCGCTATTTCCAGAAGGATGCCGCCAGCGACAAGCTGGTGCCCGAAGGGATCGAGGGGCAGGTGCCTTACAAAGGATCTGCCAGCGCCGTGGTTCACCAACTGGTCGGCGGCCTGCGTGCAGCCATGGGCTATACCGGCTGTGCAACCGTTGAAGAGATGCGCAGGAACTGCAACTTTGTGAAAATCACCGGTGCGGGGCTGAAAGAAAGCCATGTGCATGATGTGCAGATTACACGTGAAAGCCCGAACTACCGGGTCATGTAACTCAGACTATCGCCTTGTGCGGCGCCCCGACCGGGGCGCCGTTTGCGTTTCTTTTAGCAGGATCGGATCGTGCAATGACCCCCGCCGCGCGTGTTCAGGCGTCGATTGAAATCCTTGATGACATTCTGGCTGGGGTGCCCGCCGAAAAAGCCCTGACCGGGTGGGCCCGCCGCAGCCGCTATGCCGGGTCCAAGGACAGGGCGGCGGTGCGTGACCATGTGTTTGCTGCGCTCCGGTGCCAGCGATCCTATGCAGCGCTGGGTGGATCACAGACAGGGCGCGGCCTGATGATCGGAGCGCAGCGCGCGGCCGGTACAGACCTCAACGCTGTGTTCACCGGTGACCGTCATGCGCCCGCGACTGTGTCCGGGGATGAGGAAGGTCGCGCCTTTGCAGGCGACGCTGAGCAATATGATATCCCTGAATGGCTGTGGCCTCGATTCCAAATGTCTTTGGGCGATCAGGCGATCCCGGTTGCGCAAGCGTTGCAAAACCGGGCGCCGGTTCATCTGCGGGTCAATCTGATCAAGACTGATATCGCCGGGGCAATTGCTGCGCTTGAGGCTGACGGCATTCAGGCGCAGGTGCATCCTGCCTGTGACACTGCACTCGAAGTGAGCGAAGGCGCGCGTATGATCGCACAGAGCAGCGCTTATGCTAATGGCCTGGTTGAGCTTCAGGATGCCGCCAGCCAGGCCGTTGTCGCTGCGCTGGAATTGCACCCGGGCTTGCGGGTTCTGGACTATTGCGCGGGTGGTGGGGGCAAGTCTCTGGCCCTGGCAGCGCATCCGGGTTTAGAGGTTTTTGCCCATGATGTGAACGCGGCCAGGTTGCGGGACCTCCCCGTAAGGGCTGGGCGCGCAGGGGCCAAAGTTACGGTCCTGACAACGGATGAAGCGACAAGGCAGCCGCCTTTTGACGTGGTGCTAGTGGATGCACCCTGCTCAGGCAGTGGGTCTTGGCGGCGTGCGCCTGCCGGCAAATGGGCCCTGACCGAAGCCCGCCTGCAAGAGCTTACGACCATTCAATTCAACATTCTGAACCAGTTGTCGCCTCTCGTCGCGCCAGGTGGTGTTCTGGCCTATGCGACCTGCTCGATGCTGGCCGACGAAAATGGTGCTGTTGTTGACGGCTTTTTGCATTCCAACACGGATTGGCGCGAGAGTTTTCGCAAAACGTGGCTGGTATCACACGGCACAGACGGTTTCTTTACGGCACACTTGACGCGATAGCGCGTCAAGTCGTAGCAACTTTAAGGAGAGTGTTTAGCTTTTTTTAAGCTGGCATTAACCTTGTTTGGGCTCATTTGAGAAAAGCCCACTAATTTGAGTTGTTTATGTCTGACACCGCAGAAATTGCTATTGATCCCTCCTATAAAAAAGCACCATCTGGTTTACGATTTGCCGCCCTTGTTGCGCTGGGGATGATTCTCAGTTTGACGCCCGTTGCAAAGATCTTACCGCAGGCCTGGAACACGGGGCTTCTGGTCGCAGGTATTTCTCTGCTGGCCACGGCGTTTCTGGTGGTGCTACGGGGCCAGATCTCCGATTTTTCGTCACGCCAGTCCGTTAGGTCCATGGCCGTATTTACTGAGCAAGATTTGTTCCCCTCTCTGATCGCAACTGCGCAGGGGGATGTTCTGGCCTGCAATGGGCAGGCACGAACACAACTTCACACGCGTCCGGGTCTTCGCCTTGAGCAATGTCTGAAAACACTGTTTGCGAACCCGCCCGCCATTTTGCTGCGTCTGCAATCGTTGGCCGAGATTTACGGCAAGGCGCGCGAAGATATCGTGACCGTTGGGTCCACTGTTCCAGTTACAGTATTTAGCGTTGGAAACGGCCTGTTTTGCTGGTGGTTTCACATGGACACCCCCGGACAGTGGGATGATGTCGCCTTTCCTGTCGTGACCGAGGGCCGAAATGGAGCGATCCTGCGGGTGAACGCCGCAGCCGAGAATCTTTTGGGGTTCAGGCCAGACAACCTGAAAGAGGTGTTTCAGACCGAACCCGGTGGCGAAAGTGCGTTTCTTCAGGCCCAAACCGCGACCGAGCAAGTATCGGCCGTGGTGAGTGAGATCAGCCGCTCGGGCACTATGCGGGACCTGCTTGTTCTTCCGTTGGCTGTTTCAGGGCCAAGCGCAAGCGGCGCGTCATTTGCCGATCTGCCCGTTCCGATCATGTGTGTGTCCCCCGAAGGCAGCATCGTCGAGGCCAACCGGCTGGCCGCCAAACTGATCGGGGACATTCAGCCGGGAGAAACCAATCTCGATCAGATCATGGAGGGGTTGGGATACCCCATTCTGGACTGGCTGCAGCGTACCGCAGCGGGCGAACCTGCGATGCGGTCCGAGTTTCTGCGCCTGACGCGTCAGGACAAGGAAGTGTTCGTGCAGGTCACGCTGAACCGGGTGATCAACCACGGGCAGACAACTCTGATTGCCGTTCTGAATGATGCGACTGAGCTGAAGACACTTGAGGCACAGTTCGTTCAGGGACAGAAAATGCAAGCAGTCGGGCAACTGGCGGGCGGTGTTGCGCATGATTTCAACAACCTGCTAACGGCGATTTCCGGTCACTGTGATCTGTTGTTGCTGCGGCACGATCAGAACGACCCAAATTACGGTGACCTGGTGCAAATCAATCAGAATGCCAACCGGGCGGCTGCTTTGGTCAGCCAGTTGCTGGCCTTCTCGCGCAAACAAACATTGCGGCCAGAGGTGTTGGACCTGCGGGACACGATTTCTGACTTGATCCATCTGTTGAACCGGCTGGTAGGCGAGAAAGTGCGCCTGATCCTCAGCCACGATCCGGTGCTCAAACCGGTGCGCGCGGACAAGCGACAGTTGGAGCAGGTGTTCATGAACCTCGTCGTTAACGCGCGGGACGCTATGCCGGATGGTGGCGAAGTGCGGATCGAGACTGAGGTGGTGATCTTGGCCCAACCCATATCGCGCGACCGCGCAACGGTTCAGCCCGGAGAATACGTGACCGTAAAGGTGATCGACAGCGGAGTTGGTATCCCTGCAGACAAGCTGCAAAAGGTGTTTGAGCCCTTCTACACCACCAAAAGAACTGGCGAGGGCACAGGGCTGGGCCTGTCGACTGTCTATGGTATCGTCAAGCAGACTGGCGGCTTTATTTTTGTTGACAGCTTGCAGGGTCACGGAACCGAATTCACAGTGTATCTGCCGGTGTCCACAGCTCCTCAGGAACCCGCACCCACAGAAGTGGCTGCGGCGGAAATTCCAAGCGCCCGTCAGGGCGAGGGTGTTGTTTTGCTGGTTGAAGACGAAGCGCCTGTGCGGGCCTTTGCGACACGTGCCCTACGGCTAAAAGGGTATACCGTGCTCGAGGCGGAATCGGCAGAAGAGGCGTTGCGCCTGCTTGAGGACGGGGAGCTGAACGTGGACGCGTTTGTCACGGATGTGGTCATGCCCGGTATGGACGGCCCAACCTGGGTGCGCAAAGCGATGGAGACGCGGCCCGATGTCCGGGTGATCTTCATGTCCGGATACACCGAAGGCGCCTTCGGTGACTCCGGGCCGCAAGTTGTAAACTCGACCTTTTTGCCGAAACCCTTTTCGCTGAACCAACTGACTGAGGCGGTCTTTCAGCAGCTAAATTGACAGCTAAAGCGCCGCGTCGTGGCAGGTAAACTCTGCTGCGTGACGTTTGCGAAAGGCCCGCTCGGTCCGGGGTGTCAGCGACAGGTCCCGCTGGGGTGAGACGTTTTCCTGCTGGAGATCGATCTGCATGTTCAGCCGGTCCTGCAGGAATGCCAGTATCTTGTCCTGGTTTTCGTATTTGAAGACATGGCTCGCGCCGGCGCCATTGCTGCGGGTACGGAAAAACTGGCTTTGGCTGCCGACATCCGCGAAGTCCGGGCGTGGATTTTGCATATAGGCCTGAACGAATTCGTCAAAGCTCAGATCGTGGGTGGAATGCGGATGCCCGATCCGATCTGGCCTGCTGCGGAATCGATACCAACTGCCCAGCCAGTCGATGGGCTCGCGCACCACAGCCATGATTTCCATTTCGGTGTCGTGCATTTTGCGAAAGATGTTTTGAAAAAACCGATCATATCGCCGCACGGGGGCATGTTTCAGATCCGGCGGACCTGTAACCACAAAGTCAGCCCGGTCGCGCAGGGCCGAGTGGTAGGCCGTGCTGCCTGTCTTGGGAACGGCAAGAAACGCAAGGCGTTCCTTATAAAAAACAAGCATTTATCAGCCCCTCGGCGAACTTTTTTACAGGTGCAGCTTGGCGTAAACGACTCTTTAACACAATTGCCCAACAGTAAGTATTGTAAGTTTTAGTTGAAATGTTCTCTTTTTGGTCCCATAAGGAACAAGAGGCGAACAAAGCAGCGATTGCCGCCCGTTCAAGGGTGTGACAAAAGGGAAGGCGACAGGACAATGGCGGATCTTCTGACGATGAGCGACAAGAAAAACGCAGATAAGCAAAAGGCGCTCGACAGCGCCTTGGCCCAGATTGAACGCCAGTTCGGCAAGGGCTCGATCATGAAGCTGGGCGAAGACTCCAAGCAGGATATCGAGGCCAGCTCGACCGGGTCTTTGGGCTTGGATATCGCGCTGGGGATCGGCGGCTTGCCGATGGGCCGGATTGTTGAGATTTACGGCCCCGAGAGCTCGGGCAAGACAACGCTGACCCTGCATTGCATTGCCGAGCAGCAAAAACGCGGTGGTGTCTGTGCCTTTGTGGACGCGGAACACGCGTTGGACCCGCAATATGCACGTAAACTGGGCGTGGATCTGGATGAGCTTCTGATCTCGCAACCCGACACAGGTGAACAAGCGCTTGAGATTACCGATACGCTGGTGCGCTCGGGTGCGGTGAACATGGTTGTGGTCGACTCGGTTGCGGCGCTGACACCCAAATCCGAGCTGGAAGGCGACATGGGCGACAGTAGTGTCGGTGTGCAGGCCCGATTGATGAGCCAGGCGATGCGTAAACTGACCGGCTCAATCAGCCGTTCGAAATGTATGGTTGTTTTCATCAACCAGATTCGGATGAAGATTGGTGTGATGTTTGGCAGCCCAGAAACCACAACCGGTGGTAACGCGCTGAAATTCTACAGCTCGGTCCGTCTGGACATTCGCCGCATCGGCGCAATTAAGGATCGTGACGAGGTGGTTGGAAACCAAACCCGCGTCAAGGTCGTCAAAAACAAGGTGGCGCCGCCGTTCAAGCAGGTTGAATTTGACATCATGTATGGCGAAGGCATCTCGAAGATGGGTGAGCTTCTGGATCTGGGCGTCAAGGCTGGTGTGGTCGAGAAGTCCGGGTCGTGGTTCAGCTACGGTGACGAACGGATCGGGCAGGGGCGTGAGAACGCCAAGCAGTATCTTCGTGACAACAGCCGAGCCGCGCTTGAGATCGAAGACAAAATTCGCGCCGCACATGGGTTGGAATTCGACATGCCGCCAGGCGCGGCCGAGGATGACGATATCCTTGAGGCCTAACTCATAGTTACAAACCCTGTGGTTACTTGCGGGGGCCCAGAAAAATCAATGCAGGGCGGTCCATCCGGGCCGCCTTGTTTTTGTTGGGCCGCCCTTCCTTGAACGACCCACCTAATTCTATCCTTTTGCTGAGTTGCCAATCCTGTGGACTATCCTTGGGGACAAGGATAAACCCGTCTCAGAACAAGATTATTGCGCGCTGAGAGAGCCCCATGCCCACGCTGAACGATATCCGATCCACTTTTCTGAACTACTTTGACAAGCAGGGGCACGAAGTGGTGGCGTCCAGCCCTCTGGTCCCGCGCAACGACCCGACGCTGATGTTCGTGAACTCGGGCATGGTGCAATTCAAGAACCTGTTCACCGGGGTTGAGACCCGCGACTACCAGCGTGCCACGACGGCACAAAAATGTGTGCGTGCAGGCGGCAAGCATAACGACCTGGACAACGTTGGGTACACTGCACGGCACCACACATTTTTTGAAATGTTGGGGAATTTTTCCTTCGGCGACTACTTCAAGCCCGAGGCGATCCCCTTTGCCTGGGAGTTGATCACCAAAGAATTTGGGATCGACAAGAACCGGTTGCTGGCCACGGTGTATCACACTGATGAAGAGGCGTTCGAGATCTGGAAGAAGGTTGGCGTGCCCGAGGACCGGATCATCCGCATCGCCACCAGCGACAATTTCTGGCAGATGGGCCCGACAGGCCCCTGCGGCCCGTGTACCGAGATATTCTATGACCATGGCGATCACATCTGGGGTGGGCCTCCGGGCTCACCCGAGGAAGATGGTGACCGGTTCATCGAGATCTGGAACATCGTTTTCATGCAGAACGAACAGTTCGAAGATGGCTCGATGGTCAAATTGGATATGCAGTCGATCGACACCGGCATGGGGCTGGAACGGATCGGCGCGCTGCTGCAGGGCAGCCATGACAACTATGACACCGACCTGTTCAAAACGCTGATTGAAGCGTCGGCAAATGCCACCAATGTCGATCCGTATGGCGATCAAAACGTGCATCACCGGGTGATCGCGGATCACCTGCGTTCTACGTCTTTCCTGATTGCGGATGGGGTGATGCCATCGAACGATGGGCGCGGATATGTTCTGCGCCGGATCATGCGGCGCGCAATGCGCCATGCGCATCTGTTGGGCGCGAAGGACCCGGTCATGCACCGTCTGGTCCCTACGTTGGTGCAATTGATGGGCGCGCAGTATTCCGAACTGGGTCAGGCACAGGCTTTGATCGAGGAAACCTTGCTGTTAGAGGAAACCCGGTTCAAGCAGACCTTGGATCGCGGGTTGAAGCTGTTGGATGACGAGGTTGCAAACCTGCCCGAGGGTGCGGCTCTGGACGGGGATGCCGCCTTCAAACTTTATGATACCTACGGCTTTCCGTTGGACTTGACGCAAGATGCACTGCGGGAAAAAGGCCGGATCGTGGACACGGACGGTTTTGACGCCGCCATGGCCGAACAAAAGGCCAAAGCCCGCGCGGCCTGGTCAGGATCGGGTGAAGCTGCGGACCTGGTGGTTTGGTTTGACGTGCTTGATACAGCCGGAGCTACGGATTTTCTGGGGTACGACACTGAAAAAGCCGAAGGGCAGGTGGCGGCTGTGGTCGTGGATGGCGCCCTGGTCGATCAGATCGAAGCAGGTGGAAGCGGTTGGGTCGTCGTGAACCAGACCCCGTTCTATGCCGAGGCCGGCGGTCAGATTGGTGATACCGGTGAGATTCGCCGCCTGGACGAACGCAATGATGTTGCGCGGGTCGAAGACACCCGAAAATTTGCCGAGGGCAAAGTCTATGCCCATAAGGTCACAGTCGATCACGGTACATTGTCCAAGGGCGACGCGGTAGAGCTTGAGGTTGATCATACCCGCCGCACGGCCATTCGGGCCAACCACTCGGCAACGCACCTGCTGCATGAAGCGCTGCGTGAAACGCTTGGAGATCATGTCGCTCAGCGCGGCTCGCTGAACGCCTCCGACCGGTTGCGCTTTGATTTTAGCCATTCCAAGGCGCTTAGCACGGAAGAAATTCAGAAGGTCGAGCGTGAGGTGAATGACTTCATCCGCCAGAATTCCTCGGTAGAGACCCGCATTATGACACCGGATGATGCTCGTGAGCTCGGCGCTCAGGCGTTGTTTGGTGAGAAATATGGCGATGAGGTCCGGGTTGTGTCGATGGGCAAGGCGCCCACTGGTAAGGGCCAGGATGGTGAGACCTGGTCGATCGAACTCTGCGGCGGCACCCATGTGCGTCAGACCGGCGACATTGGGACATTTGTTGTTCTGGGCGACAGCGCCAGCAGCGCGGGCGTGCGCCGCATCGAAGCTTTGACCGGGGATGAGGCGTTCCGTCACCTGTCCACGCAGGACCAACGTCTGAGCCAGATCGCGACCGAATTGAAGGCACAGCCTGATGACGTGGTCAGCCGTGTCAAATCGCTGATGGATGAACGCAAATCGCTGCAAAACGAAGTGGCACAGCTGCGCCGTGATTTGGCGATGGCTGGCGGATCGGGACAGGGCGGAGCTGAGGCGCGTGACGTTAACGGCATCCCCTTTCTGGCGCAGGCCCTGACCGGGGTGTCAGGCAAGGACCTGCCCGCATTGATCGACGAACACAAAAGCCGTTTGGGATCGGGCGCAGTTCTGTTGATCGCGGATGCCGGCGGCAAGGCCGCTGTTGCAGCGGGCGTGACATCTGATCTGACCGGGAAGGTATCTGCCGTTGATTTGGTTCGCGCCGCTGTGGTCGAGCTGGGCGGTAAAGGCGGTGGTGGTCGTCCTGATATGGCTCAGGGTGGCGGTCGAGACGCGACTAATTCCGAAGCGGCGATCAAAGCCGCTGAACACGTGTTGGGAGGATAAAATGGCAGCACTTTGGATTGCCCATGTGACGGTAACGGATACGGAAGCCTACGCAAAGTATGCCGAGTTGGCTGGCCCTGCGATTGCCAAGCACGGCGGCGCGTTCATCGCCCGCGCGGCGCGCTATGTTCAGCTTGAGGGAAAAGAGCGTCCCCGCAATGTCGTCGCGCGTTTTCCGTCCGTCGACGCAGCGGTCGAATGCTATGAATCCCCCGAGTACCAGCAGGCGCTGGACCACGCGCGTGGCGCAAGTGAGCGTGAATTGGTGGTTGTAGAGATCACCGAATAGAATCAAACTGACCACTCGAGCCCTACTTTGGGTTGAGTGGGCGGATTTCAGCCAATGGTAGAGCCGGGTAACCTGACAGGTTGCTCGGTTTTTGGCTTACTAAGCCAACTTGATATTTTTCAGTCGGTTACGGCTGGATGTGAATGTTGAATTTCATGCTTTCACCCATAGATTGTGGCAGCCGCCTCTCAATTCTTGCCAGAAATGGACATATTGACGGACGAATTTCTGCCTCTTTTCGATTGCAATTTCGCTATTGATTGCAGAAACGACACCGTCCATCGATATTTAACCACATCGGAATACGGTCCGTGTTGTCCGCAATCGAACGGATAAAAACGAGATCGAGGGATGGGTATGAACTCAATTAGCATTGACCTAAGAGCTGTAACGGCTCGGTCGGCAACGATTTTTGGTCGCGCGATCGGTGTATTTGCTTTGGTTTTGGCATCGATGGCCATTAGTTCCGAAGCTACTGCTACCGAAGGTAAGTTTATCCCAAGTGCCTACGCATCGCCGCCGCCATCGGGCGCGCGTCAGTTGTGCCGTCAATACAATTGGGCCTGCTCAAACAAAGTGTCGGTTTCATTGTCTAACAGGCAAGAGATGCAGATTATTAAGCGGGTCAATCGACAGGTTAACGCGACCACGCGGTCAGTGACGGATCAGTCTCAGTACCGAACAACTGAGCGGTGGGCTTTGCCTACGTCGCAAGGCGGTGATTGCGAAGATTTTGCCTTGTTGAAGAAAAGAGATCTGATCAGAGCGGGTGTCGACCCCAGCAAACTGCTGATCGCAACTGTTCTTGATACAAAACGAAACTCTCATGCGGTTTTGGTCTACCGGTCAGCAGGCGGAGATTTGGTTCTGGACAACCTGACCAACCAGATCAAACCCTGGTCTGCTACTCGGTATTTGTTCCTGCGGATGCAGAATCCGCGAAAGCCTAGCGTGTGGGTTGGGATTTACGGACGAAGCTGACGAACGTCTCAGATCGAGGCTTTTAAGGGTCCGAATTGGGCTAGACTACCTGAAAAGGGCGACTTAACAGTCGCCCTTTGTCTTTGCAGATTGGGTAGGTGCCAAACCTGGCACTGGCATAGCCACCCAAAAGAGTTGGTCGTTTAGAACGTGCCGCCGCTGCCCGGACCACCAGCGTTTCCGCCGCCGTTGCCACCGCCACCGGTACTACCCGATCCACCAGTGTTGCCACCGCCATTGCTTCCGCCGTTGCCAGTTCCGGGGCCGGAGCCACCGGTATTGCCGCCGCCATTGCCACTGTTTCCGGCGTTACCGTTGCCGTTTCCAGGTCCACCATTGTTACCGCCGTTGCCGTTGCCGGTGTTGCCACCGCCGCCATTGTTGCCGCCGTTGCCATTGCCGGTGTTGCCACCGCCGCCATTGTTGCCGCCGTTGCCGTTTCCGCTATTGCCACCGCTGCCGTTGTTGCCGCCGTTGCCGTTGCCGCT
>NZ_FWFP01000004.1 GCF_900172215.1 Ruegeria meonggei | reverse complement strand
ACCGGGTCGCAGATGCTCTGAGGGTGAGTCGCAGGTTTGGACCCTGTTTCAATGACCTCGGCGACAAGCGTAAAGGCATCCGTATACATCCCACCTATCTGACCTCCGGAAACCGGATCAACGCCCAATAGTATTGCTTCCCCCAGCCTTAAATCGTTGATGCGACCAGTTGAGTGTCCACCGAGGACCCAAGGAAGGTTGGCCGAGTTACCGCCAGATACCGTCTGAAGGAAGGGACCACACTGTCCCTCTAGGTCATTCGCCAGGACAGACAAGGCGTCCATGTCTGCCGCATTCGGGGCAATTCCACTCAGACATGCGAAGTTTGCTCCGATGCCCTTCAGCGCAACACCGGGCATGTCCACCACTTGTTGTACAATTGAGCCGAGGTCTTCTGGCATGATCCCTTCGCGCAGATCGCCCATCTCAACCATCAGGATAATGCCGTGAATGCAGTCTTTCCGGATCGCGGCGGCGGCTAGAGCGGTAATCACGAGGATCTCTGTGTTGTAGCTTGCCTCACAGTACTGGACGACCTGATCGACCTGGCTCAGCATTGGTGTACGGATCAAGGTGATCGGGCATGTCATGCCCGCATTGCGTAGCTTCCGCACGTTACTAAGACGAGCTTCTGCAAGTCCCACAGCGCCACCGTCCAGCATTGCCTGAGCGATGGTTGGATGCCCGCACACTGCTTTGGTCACACCGGTGACGCTGATGCCGCGTGTCTTGAGGCGCCCGACCATAGTCTTCGCATTGTGGCGTATCTTGCTCATATGCACCTCAATGCGAGGGGTGTTCATATCGCAGCCACAGGTGCGGATTGATGTAAAACAGGATAGGCGGCGACAACCATTGCGAGCAAATGCGATACTGGTCGGCTGAGTACATCCGTTACAGGCAGCCCGAGTATTTGTGACTGTGCGGCGATAGTGTCGGTAATCTCCACCTCAGACATCCCTTCGTGATTGAGTGTGACGCCGATGACTTTTGTGTCAGCAAACGCTTCGATAAGGGCAATCTCACTTGCAGGCTTGGGCATTGGCATATTGTGAAAATCACAGCGATGTGCACGCTTTGGAGCGTGCTGAAGGATGACGGCGTCCGGCTGGCTGCCCCGAAGGATAAAGGCGGATGTGCAGAAGGCCGGATGACTCAACGCCCCTTGGCCTTCGATCAATATGACATCGGGTTGTTCCGCCTCGGAAGCGTCAACAATCGCGCCTTCAAGCTCGCCGCAGCAGAACTGCGGCGGCACGGCATCCATTGCCACACCATATTTTGCGCCCTGCATCAAACCCGTCTGGCCCGTACCAATAAGAACAGTCTTGATGCCCCTTGCGTTCAAGGCGCGGGCTAATACGGTCGCCGTTGTCCGTTTTCCAATGGCGCAATCGGTTCCAAGAACCGCTATGCGCAGTGCCTTCACACCTGCAATACTTCCGTCGAACAGGCGCATATCCTTGCTGGGTTTAGGTTTTCGAATGTCTCGGATGGTGACTTTGCGTTCGGCCGCAAAAGACGCAATTTCCGGATCATCGCTCAAATACTCATGCAATCCACTGACGATGTTCATACCTAGTGATATCGCGTCGAGAACAACGTCGCGATCTGTCGATGAGAGTCTCCCCGTAGAAGGCGCCATTCCGTAAATGAGAGTATCTGGGATGATGGCTTCATGGACGACAGCAGCATCCAGACTTCTGAATACAGGAATGTGGTTTACTGCATCATCAAGAACCAGTCCGCTGTCTTCGCCGTCGTGATCTCTGTCGATGACAGACAGGATCCTGTAGGCCTCTGAGTGACGAACAAGGCCATTTGCAGTTTTGCCGTCAATTTTGGCGAAGTTACCTTGGCAATAGACAATCGCAGTTGGCGGCAAGACGATCTGAGTGGCCGAGGTGGATCTTATGGATTCATCGTTGGTCAATGGCGGCGCTTGTGCACCACTGACGGGACGACGGATCGTGTTTACCGCGCTAAAGTCGGTTTTCATGATGTTTCCTTTTTGTGGTCGTCGCCGAAGGCAACGTTGTCGTCACCATCGGGTAATGAGGTCGAAATAATCGTGCCGCGCGCTCAGTTATCGAGAATGCATAGGCCCTTAGATAACTGGAAATTCTTGTTGCAGTCCCAACGGTTTCCGGACCTGTCGAGATGGGCATTCGCAGGAAGGTCTATTATTTCACAGCTCACACCTGAGGTTGCGTATCCCCGCTCGCACTTCCATCCCGTGCCGTAGGTTGCATCGTCCAAGTAAGCATGTTCAGGGATCACAATGGCCGTGCACAAGCCATCCTGTTCAATGAACCCGCGTTCGCATGTCCAGGGTTGGCCGTATCTTGATGAATTCAGATACCCGTTGGCTGGGACTACAATGGCGACGCAAAGGTTGTCCAATGCTTCAAACCCACGTTTGCATTCCCACGCGGGCCCATAGGTCGTGGCTGCCAGATATGCGTTAGCCGGCACTACAATTTCTTGGCACGTGTCGTCGATTTTGAGAAAACCACGAGAGCATTGCCAACGCTCACCTGACGGATCAAGAAACCCGCCATCGGGTACAGTTACCGCAACACAGGCGGAATCATCGTTCTTGCGAAAACCACGAAGACACTCCCAACCAGAGCCATAGGTGCGGTTGGTCGGATACGCATTTGCTGGTACTATAACAATGGCGCAGCCATCGCCACTCAGCCTGTACCCGGCGTTACATTTCCAGCCGTCACCGTAGCTCTTTGCAGTGGCATTTTCAGGCACAGGTTGCGATGTGGATTGAGCACGTGCAGGCGTTGAAAACAGAAGCAGAGCACAGATTGGGAGCACAATCAGAGCCGCAATCATCTGAATGCCTGGTGACAGATGCGCTCCCCAGATCGCCTGACAGAGTTGCGACATTGCCTTTGAGTTATGATCCATCCAGCGCAAGCCCCGCGATACAGGCATCTGCAAGGTCGCGGCTTGGCGTTTCCGATCCCGGCAGCGTAGCCCAACCCGTATCCATCATAGCCTTGCGGCGACTGAAGCCAGAGGCCTCTTGGAGGGTTACGATTATTTCTTCGCGCCTGGGGTCAGCGGCTGACCTGTTCAGGCAAACCGGCACCATCGCGAGCGTCACTTCTTCACTTGCATGGTCCTTCGCCAATTCTTGAGCGCTGCCGCTGGTTGTCCAACCGCCCCAGGTAAAGCCAAGGATTGAGACCGCAATTGCACCACACAAAGCACCGTAGATGCCTGGTTTCGTCCATTCTGGAAATGTCATTTTGGATCCTCTGGCGGAGAAAGCGCCGCCGCGCTGTTTTGTGTCTTTTTGCGCATTCTTATTCTCGCGCTTGAGCCATTCCCAAGCCGCGATGTCCGATAGGCGCAGTTCGGGCCTACCGGAAGCTCGTTTGATCAACAGTTGCGTTGTGGTTCTTTGGCAAACCAACGGTGCGTCTGATCACCAAAACGGATCAACAAACGTCACAAGCGATGTGGTTGTGCGCGAAAACATCGGCAACCTTCCCAAACATCAGATCCAAGTAGAGGACGTGACAGCTGAATTTTCATGATGGAAGAACTTAGTTCACTCTGGCAGGCGATACGCCCAGGCCGCAGAAAACCAGAACTTTAGTGGACCTAACATAACCACTTGGCGACGGTATTACAACGTTCGTGGGCCTAACGCTTTTTCTAAGGCCCCGGATGCCGATGAAAGGAATGGTTTCAATTTGGCATTCGCCTTGTGTATCGGCAAATCCGTGACCACTTATGGAGCTTCATTAGCATGCCACTCTGAAGCCGACATTCGCTGCATCACAGAAAACATGTAGTTTGGGCTCGTTGTGGACATCGGAGGCAGTGCAGCATCTGCTCAGGATCGCTTCAGTTCCCGATCGCAGTCGGCCCAGAGCCGACCTTGAGCACGGTTTTCAAATGCTGCGATCGCAGCCCGCATTACCGACATTCGCTGCAACCGCAAAATTGGGTGCTGGACAAATTTACATTTTGCGGGACTTTATTGTCATTCATTAGGACGATATAAATGATCGCACGAAGGAAGCTGGCATCAAACCCAGACGCTGCTGAACTTATCATCGTAACAACCTTGTGATCGCAACGACCAAAGTACATCTTGCTCAAAACATCTACCAACTAGTAGGTTGGTATTTGTTCGCAAGGAGAGACAACATGAAAATCTATGATACTGAGGGTTTCCCAAACCCCGCACGTGTGCGCATAGCGCTTGCTGAAAAAGGCGCAACAGACCAGGTCCAATTCGTTCCGGTTGACGTGATGGGTGGCGAACATCGCACCGAGGCCTTCAAGGCCAAGAACCCCGATGCCGTTGTGCCCTGCCTTGAGTTGGCGGACGGTACACATATTTCGCAGTGCAATGCGATTACAGAATATATCGACAACCATTTCGAAGGCCCGTCGCTGACCGGAGAGACACCAAAACAACGTGCGCAAATTTCGATGATGAACCTGCGTGCAGAAAATGGTCTGCTGAATGCTGTGGGAACCTACTTTCACCATGCCACACCAGGTCTTGGTCCAGACCTTGAGACCTATCAATGTGCTGAATGGGGCAACAAGCAAAAGCAAGTTGCTGGTCAGACAATGGCTTACTTGGATGAAGTTCTGGCTGACAATGAATATCTGGCTGGTTCTGAGTTTTCGGTTGCTGATATCACGGCGTTTGCCGGTCTTGCCTTTGCGGACTTTGCCAAGGTCGACATTCCAGAAACACTCTCCAATCTGACGGCATGGCGGGCAAAGGTCTCGGCACGGCCCAGCATCGCAGGTTAAGGACGCGATACCACTCAAGCCGAAAGGAAAAACATGGAACTGAACGCAGACTTTAAAACACGCGTGGTTGTTCACTCTGAACAGCTTGAGTGGAACGCTTCGCCTATGCCCGGTGTGGATCGGCGTATGCTGGACCGCATCGGCGGCGAAGTTGCCCGTGCCACGACGATTGTGCGCTATGCGCCGGGCAGCAAATTTTCGGAACACACCCATACAGGTGGCGAAGAATTCATCGTGCTTGATGGTGTATTTCAGGACGAACATGGCGACTTCCCCGAAGGGACATATGTGCGCAATCCTCCCACCACTGCACATACGCCGGGGTCAGAGCCGGGCTGCACGATCTTTGTAAAGCTGTGGCAGTTCGACATGGCCGACCGCAATCAGTTTCGCAAAACCATGGCCGAAGAACTGACCGATCCTGTGGATGGTGTCACAACGGCTGAACTACACAGTGATGCGCGTGAAACAGTGACCTACAGCCACCTTGATGCAGGCGCGACACTGGAAAATACCGATGTGGGTGGGATCGAAATGCTGGTGATTGCCGGTTCCGTCACCGAAAGCAGCGATACGCTTGAAAAAGGAGCATGGCTGCGACTGCCGGAAGGCGCGCGTCTGTCTGCAACGGCTGGCCCTGATGGGGCAAAGTTGTGGATCAAGACGGGTCATTTGCCCCACGCCAAACCGCCTGCCGTCTGATGAGTGATGATAAACCTTTGG
The DNA here is from genome assembly GCF_900172215.1 of Ruegeria meonggei. Taxonomy (GTDB): domain Bacteria; phylum Pseudomonadota; class Alphaproteobacteria; order Rhodobacterales; family Rhodobacteraceae; genus Ruegeria; species Ruegeria meonggei. The sequence goes on along the minus strand of NZ_FWFP01000004.1, from coordinate 400,413 downwards.
TCCTTGTGGCCGGCGCGGGGGCTGGCCTTGGTCAGGCCCTGTTGTCCCGTTTCACAAAAGATGGCTTTGCTGCCGTTGGCTTGGGACGCACGCAACCTGAAACGGTGATTGGCCAGTTCTTTGAGATGGACCTGACGGACGAGAGTGCCGTTCCCAGCATCCTGGCGCAGGTTATCGCAGAACATGGCCCGCCCAAGGTTGTGATCCACAACACGAGCGAACTGATCATCGCGCCTTTCGCAGAAACCCGGCTTGCTGATTATCAACGCACGTGGGGATCCATGGTGCAGTCTGCCATTTTGCTTGCCCAATCGACACTGCAACCGATGGTCCGCGCTGGCGGTGGTACGTTCATTGTATCTGGCGCCACAGCGTCTTTGCGGGGTGGTACAAGATTCTCGGCCTTTGCCAGCGCAAAATTCGCCTTGCGCGGCCTGACGCAATCGCTTGCACGGGAGTATCAACCAGCAGGTGTTCATGTCTGCCACGCGATTCTGGACGGTATCATTGATACAGCGCGATCTCGGGACCTGCACAACCTTGATCCGGGCAAGATGATGAAGCCCGAGGACATCGCAGAGGCCTACTGGGGCCTCGCCCACCAACCCAAATCCACATGGACGCACGAGCTTGATCTGCGTCCGGCATCCGAAGGGTTCTAGCGCATGCAAACGCTGATTGTCGGCGGCGGGTTGTCAGGGCTTGTTTTAGCCGAACGTCTTGAGGCGCAAGGGCGCGACTATATGCTGCTTGAGGCCCGCCCGCGGTTTGGCGGGCGAATCATGACGCAGCATCTGGAGGCAGGCTACTTTGACATGGGGCCTGCCTGGTTCTGGCCGGGCCAGCCACTTATTGCAGCTCTGATTGATCGGTTTGGTCTGACAAAGTTCGACCAATTCGCCGATGGCGCTCTGACCTTTGAGGATGAAAATGGCAACGTGCAACGCGGGCAGGGTTTTTCATCATTGGGAGGGTCATGGCGGCTAAAGGGAGGGTTGGCTGCTCTGACAGGCGCACTGGCCAACCGCCTGCCGGATCATCGCAAACAGCTAAACGCGCCGGTTGTCAAACTGGATATGTCCGGTGATCAATGCATTGCAACAACGGCAAAGGGTGAACAGATCCATGCGGATCAAGCTGTCCTCGCTGTGCCCCCACGTGTTGCGGCCGAAATCGCATTTTCGCCCGCATTGCCTGCCGAAGCCACCCAAGCCATGAAGGACATCGCGACATGGATGGCGGGTCAAGCCAAGGCTGTTGCGGTGTACGACAAACCATTCTGGCGCAAACAAGGACTGTCCGGTGATGCAATGAGCCGGAAAGGACCGATGGTCGAAATCCATGATGCATCCCCCCTCGAGAGCGGACCATACGCGCTCTTTGGCTTCATCGGTGTACCGCCCCAAGGTCGCGCATACGAACAACTGCTGCGTCAGAACCTGCACGCACAATTAGCACGGTTGTTCGGGCCTGAGGCCGCCGAGCCCCAAAAGCTCTACTTGAAAGACTGGGCCATTGATCCCTACACTGCAACTGAGGCGGATAAGGCACCGCTTTATGCCCATCCGACATACGGTCTACCGAAGGCGATGAGCAATCTGTGGAACGGAAAGCTGCATTTCGCAGGAACAGAGGTCGCCCCGGTTTTCGGCGGCTATATCGAAGGTGCTTTGGAAGCGGCAGAGAATGTCCTACACAGCCTAAACGCCCAAAACCTTGGATAACACATGGCGACCGACACCAAGACAACTCTGCTCAATTCGGCTGAACGGGCCGCGCGCAGGCGTGGCTTTGATGGGTTCAGCTATGCCGACCTGGCCGCCGACGTCGGAATCACAAAGGCCAGCATTCACCATCATTTCGCCAGCAAGGCAGCTTTGGCCGTCGCGCTGATGCAGCGGTATTATTCAGATTTGGAAACCGCCTGTGGCGAGATTGATCAAGATCATGCAACAGGGGCGGCGCGCTTGGCCGCTTTGATCAAGCGGTATCTTGGCGCACTTGAAGGTGGTCAAAGCTTGTGCCTGTGCGTGTCTTTTTCGACCAGTACAGAAAATCTGTCAGCAGACACGATTGCCGAGATGAACCGTTTTCGCACAATGATGACCGAATGGCTTGCGAGGGTATTTTCACTGGGTCAGGGCGATGGAACGATCCTGCATGTTGCCGATCCGGCAGCAGAAGCCGCCGCAACACTGCCTTTGCTCGAGGGCGCACAACTGGCAGCCCGAGTGGCACAGGACCCGCAAAGGTTTGAAGCGGCAGTCCAGATTTTGTCCAAGCGATTGGTTCAATAAACCAATGCGCGACCCTTCGTCCTGACGCTGGCTTTTGTCCGTTAGGACTTGAGCACGTTTAAAAACAGACATTGCTGCGCTCTGCAGCATTGGTCGTTTTGGGCTCACGGCGGATCTCGGAGGCGATACGGCATCAGTTGCCCGCCCTGCCCTACACAGATTGTGGACGGCCCATTGCTGCCATTGCCCGAGGATTAGCGAAGCTGCCATTCGACTGAATCGGCAGATTGTGTGTGTGGTATCACAGCTCCACTGCTTCCGGGTAAAGGACCACATCTCGGAGCGTGTCATCGTCATGCATTTCCCAATACTTTGCCAAGATGGTATCCGAGAGGGCACCTAGAACACCCGATCCGACAGGTTGCCCATCGATCTTGGTGACCGGCATGACACCCCCGGCGGTCGAGGTCACAAATACCTCGTCAGCGGTCTTCAGGTCTGTGACAGACACGTCCTTCGTGCGACATTGGATGCCCAATCTTACGCAGATATCGAAGATGGTTTGGCGCGTAATTCCCAGCAAGACGCTGGTGTCAGGGGTTGAAACCACGCCATCCCTGATTGCGAAAACGTTGAACCCGGGGCCTTCGGACACATTGCCTTTTCCATCGACCAGAACCGCAGTATCTGCGCCTTGATCATAGGCCGCATAAAGCCCCTTCACCATGTCCAGCCAATGATAATTCTTGATGGTCGGATCAACCGAGCTTGGCGGGATGCGCAACACATCGGTCACCGCTAGATGTAGTCCGTGCTCCATCTGCTCCTTGTTGGCGACCGAGCCGAAAGGGATGGCAAAGGCGATGAAACGGTTTTCGGCGTCCCTTGGGTCGCGACTGAAGGTCGGGGAAGTTCCTCTTGTGCAAATAAACTCGACATAGGCGTTCTGCAACTCGGATAGCGCCACGCAATTATGCAGGATTTCAACCACCTGCGCCTGATCATACGGGATGGACATATTCAGCTCTTCAATTCCGCGAAAGAAGCGGTTCATGTGATCGTCCAGCCTGAAGAAGGCACCTTTCCACACATGGACCACATCATAGGTCGCATCCGAATGCAGAAACCCATAGTCCAGCACCGAAAGCTTTGCCTCCTGCATTGGCAGGTACTGACCGTCCATATAGGCCACCCCCGGGGGATAGTTGCGAGGATCGATGTGTCTTTGGGACAGAGTAGGCAATTTGCTCATGATCGGGCTTTCAGTGAACGGGTTTGGCTCATTAGGTCGAGCGTATGGGAAAATCCTGGGCAACTTACCCCGTTAGGTTAGGCTCTTCGAGCAAAACGCATCAAATTCAAAGGCGGGGTCGAACAGAATGCCATATCCTCTCGACGATACAGACAAAAGGCTTCTTGATATCCTCCAGCGAAACAACCGGTTGTCGGCTGATGAGCTGGGAGATCAGATAAGCATTTCGCGGTCTTCGGTGCAGCGGCGCATGAAACGCTTCCGGGAGGAAGGGATCATCGAAGCCGACATATCCGTGTTGTCCGCAAAGGCAGTGGGCCGCCCTATGACCTTCATTGTTGAGGTTGAGCTGGAGCGAGAGCGTACTGACCTTCTGGACGAATTTCGCCGCTCCATGCTGGCGCACGAGGATGTGCAGCAATGCTATTACGTCACCGGGCATACCGATTTCATTCTGATTGTCACTTCGACAGACATGGCGGCCTATGAGAAGTTCAGCCGTCAAGTCTTCACAGATAACCCAAACATCCGCCGCTTTCATTCTAACGTTGTTGTGAACCGGGTAAAGGCGGGGCTTAAGGTCCCGCTGTAGTGCATTGAGAAGAAGCCATCTACTGAATGGTTGGCGTCAGTTTGGGCTCAATCCGGTCATCAGAGGCGGTGTAGCATTGCCCCCTGCCCCAACTCAGACTAATCTTGCTCGCGACCCAGAGCGGTTATTCATCCAATCGGAACCAAGTTGCGGTGCGCCCGTCAAAGCCGCCATTCGCTGCGTTCGCAATAGTGGGGTCACTTGATCCGAGAAAGCAGTTGAAACACGGTCATCAGTTTGGCGAACTCGGCAGTTGTTCGTTCCGTCAGATTCGACTTTAAAACAAAGGCTGGGGTCTCGGTATCCATCCAAACTGCAAAGCCCTTGCGCCGCAACGCTTCCTCATGGGGGTGGTCTTTGTCAAAACCGGAGGGAACGCGCTTCAACTCCGGCTCACCGATCCTGTAACCCCGTTCTCGCAACTCTGTGGTGGTCTGCATTAACTCTGCCCCCAAGGGTCCCACCATGGCGTCGCGGAATGCGTCCAACGATCCTTTTTCATACTGAAAAATCCCACAGCCGAGGGAAAGCTTTTCTGGGGAAAGGCCAAAGAACCACATCGGCGGCTGTACCGCCTGCCCTGTCGGTATGAACGCGAGGTGCAGGTGCGCGTTATAGGGTGTCTTGTCTTTGGAAAACCGAACATCTCGGTGAATTCGAAAGATCTTGCTGCCGTGATCTTGCCCAGTAAGGTCACGTAGCGCCAACTCCATCTCTTCGGCGAACAGCTTGCAGGGTGACTTAATGTACGTCTCATAGGTCGACTTGTTCGCTGCAAACCAGTCCTTGGTATTGTTGGCCTTCAGTTCTTGCAGGAAGCCTACTACCTCGGCAGCAAAGCAATCGAATTGGGCCATAAGATCCTCCATTCAGTCTTTCTTGGGCAGCGCTGCGGCATGCTCGAGGCACAGGTGCAGCCACTGCAGCAAAGCAGCGACTTTGCAATCTGCTTCGTCCACACGGACAAAACCACCCAGCTTGCGGGTTCCGTGAACCACAGCGTGGGCCGTGGGGTCCTGCAATGCCGCAGGCTCGTTCACCTTTCCCACCCTGAACATGAACCGGCCCACGCCATCCTGATGTCTGCGTGCACCACAAAGCATGCTGCCGTTCAAAAAGAAGCACAGGCCGCCCATCATCCGCTTTTCAGATATGCCCACATGCGCGGACAGAGCGTCTCGCATGCGGGCGTTGAGTATTTCATCTACCGGCATCAATTGCCGATCCACAGCTGCCAAAGGATCGCCAGCGCAAGCACCAGCATGGCCAAAGTCGTGAGCGCCGCCCCTACCGCGCGCCCTTTGCCATTCACCGAAGTGCTGAGGCTGAAATAGTGAATGAGGCGGGCGAGCAGCAGCACGGCACCGCAGGCAGCGACCAGCCAGGGCGCAGTTCCCGCGATCTCGGCTCCCGCTAGGGCCAGAAGCGCAAGCGGTACGTATTCGATGAAGTTCCCATGCGCCCGCATCAGCCTCAGCAAGCTTTCATCCTCACCGTGAAGCAAAGATATCCCAGTCTTGGTGCGACGCACACCAACGGCAATCGCCATCGGAATACTCATCAAAACGAAAATGGCTGTGACGACCAGCGCGATCTGCGGAAACTGTTCCATGTTATGCCTCCTCTATGATCGCGCTTAAGACGCCATGCTTTCATAAGTGATCAGCGCGAACCGTGCCCCTTGCGGGTCAGTCAGAGTGGCCATGCGGCCAACCCCCGGCATATCCATAGCAGGCTGAACAATCGCGGCACCATTGGCTTCGGCCTTGGCGGCACTGGCGTCCACATCGGCCACCGTAAAAAAGATCGTCCAGCTACCGTTTTCCTCTGGCATCGGGGAAAAGCCACCAATTGCGGTTTCGCCCACCGCGGCGGCAGAATAGCTCGACCCATCCTGCATGGGCATGTCGTTGATCGTCCAGCCCAGCACCTCCTGATAAAACGCTTTGGCTTTACCCTGATCTGGGCCAGAATGTCCGATCCAGCCGGAGTTTCCGACAGTGGTCATCTCAAGAATACTCATGTGCTTCTCCCTTGATTACACCCGCACATACGGGTCTGATCCAAGGACGCGCGAAGCCCGGTGACTCCTACATGCCGCGCAAACTTTCTTGGCTGATCTTAATTCTCTCCGTGATCACAACACGTTCGGGCGTGGTTGGTCTGTGCGTCATCACCGTTTCGAAAGCGGCAATCGCAGCATGGTGGTCACCTGCTTCTTGCAAAAGCCCGCCGCGCATCGCGTGGTACCAGCGATAAGTGGACAACTCCTGTGCCAAAGGCTCCATCGCCTTTAGCGCATAAATCGGGCCGTGCAGCTTGGCCTGTGCTGCAATCTGGTTAAGTCGCACAACAGGCGTTGGCTGCAATGCATAGAGAGCGGCGTAATGACTTTCGATCGATGCCCAGTCCGTGTGATCAACCGAGGCCGCATGGGCATGTGTCGCTGCGATTGCAGCCTGAATAATATAAACGCCCTGATGTCCCGTCCGGTGGGCCTTTTGCAAAAGACCCGTCGCCTCGGCGATGTTCGCACGATCCCAAAGACTGCGATCCTGATCGTCCAGCGCGACAAGCTTGCCTTCTGGATCAATACGCGCACGCCGCCTTGCGTGTTGAAACAGCAATAGCGCCAGCAATGCGGCCTGTTCCCCCATCGCTGGAAATAGCGCCGCTAGTAGACGGGCCAAACGGATCGCCTCTTCACACAAGGTAAATTTGATTTGCTTTGGACCGGCCGAGGTTGACCACCCTTCGCTAAACATCAAGTAAACCATCAGAGAAACTTCACCCAAGCGCGCACCCCGCTCAGCCGGACTGGGTGTTTCGAAGGCAACCGGATTGCTCGCTATCTTTTTTTTGGCACGGGTGATCCGCTGTTCCATAGTCTTGGGCTTGATGAGAAATCCACTCGCAATTTCGTCTACGCTCAACCCCAGGACCACGCGCAGTGCAATGGCAATCTGATCCCGCCGCTCGAGTTCCGGATGGCAGCAGATGAACAGAAGCCGCAAAACATCATCGCGCATTTCGTCAGGATCCGGGGTTTCGGCAGGCACCGGTTTAAACTCCTCCACATGACGCGACAGGATTGCGGCGCGGCGTTGTGATTTGCGCACATGATCAAGGCCAGAGTTGCGTGCAGTCGTCAGTAACCATGCTAACGGGTCACGAGGTTCACCATCATTTGTCCAAACTATCAGCGCCTTCAGGCAGGCATCGGCAAACGCCTCTTCCGCAATATCGATGTCCCGAAACATCCGGATCAGGGCAGCAAGCGCACGCGGTCGGTGCAGAGTGAAAGTGACCTCGAGCCAGTCCGACATGTTCTATACCGACGAGATCACGCCGCCAGCCCAGGCCACCGGTCGCACCTCAAGCCTTGCTACAGGGGATGAGATCATTTTCGCGTATTCCAATGCCTCATCAAGGTCTTTGAATTCAGCAGCATAAAACCCAAGGAAGTTCTCCTTGGTCTCGGCGAATGGACCGTCGGTGATCAAAGGCGCTGAGCCTTCGGTTGGAGCGGGCTCGACCATCACGGCAGAGGTCGGCGGCATCAATTTCATCGACACGAACTCCCCGCGCTCTGATAGCGCCGATTGCAATGCGCTATGGCCCGACATCACTTCGTTCTGGCGATCTTTGGGCAGCGCTTCGAATACGCCCGGCTCCCCATAAATCGTGATTGCGTATATCATATTCGCCTCCATGCTTCATTCACATGGTGCAAGGACGCGCGAGGACATGCAAATCCGACAACCGGTCCAAAATGCAAGATCGCAAAATAGCCACTTGGAACACCTAGGCGCTAATCGAATGCTAGGCAGGTTCCCAAAGCTCAATTGGATTTCCTTCTGGATCGTTGAGCCACGCGAACTTGCCATTTGGATAAGGCGAATCTGGATCGCGACGGATTTCAACACCCTTAGATTCGAGTTGTGCGATCATTTTCTCAATGTCGCGAACACGAAAATTCAGCATAAATGCCTTTTCTTGGTTCCCGAAATACTCTGTCACTTTTTCGAACTGGGCGAATACAGTCTCGCCTGCTTCTTGCTTCCAACACGGTGTTTCATAGTCGTTTGGTACGAGATCAATGCCCAAATTGTCACGATACCATGCCGCCAAGTCGACGGGCTCGTTTGCCCTGAAGAAAAACCCGCCAAAGCCCAGTACTTTTTCCATCTTCGATTTCAAACCCGGATACGCTATCGAAAAAGACTACTCCAATATGTGGAATTTGATAAGTGCGGCCCATAGCCGACCTACGGCATCAACTTGAGATTCTGCGGCGCAGCCCACGAAACCAGCCCTTCGCTGCGACTGCGAACTCACAGTCTGAAGCAAAATCAACCGTCTGCTACATTGTGGTGAAGGAAGGGTGCATGAATGAGAGCATATCCGACAAGACAGACCTTTTTCGGCTTGGTGTTTTGCTTTGTTTAGCCTCGAATGATCGAGAAATCTCTACTTTGAATTGACCAATCAAAGGGATGCTCAGGTTCACCACTTGCGGTACCTTAGCAAACCCCTGATGTTTGGGTATGGTGCTGATTACCACCAACCGTGAATAGCGCGACAGATGTTCTCGCAACCCATGTCATACGGATGTCGCGGAAAGCCTGCAAAAGGCACGTTAACCAACCAACTTGAGAGGTGCCCAATGTCTTTCTCTAACCGTACATTGTTTTCGCGTCGCCAGTTTCTCTCCACAACAGCTGCGAGTACCGCTGCAATTACGCTTCACCCTTTCTCGGCTGATGCGGCCAACAATCAGGCGCATCTTCGTATCATGGAAACAACCGACATCCATGTTCATGTGTTCCCCTATGATTACTATGCCGACAAACCTCGGGATACGGTGGGCCTGTCCCGCACCGCCTCGATCATCAATGAAATCCGTGCTGAGGCAGTAAACTCGCTGTTGGTTGACAATGGAGACTTTCTACAGGGCAACCCGATGGGCGATTACATCGCCTATGAACGCGGTATGAAGGAGGGGGATAGCCACCCAGTCATCACCGCGTTCAACACGGTTGGTTATGATGCAGCCACACTGGGAAATCATGAGTTTAACTATGGGTTAAACTTCCTTGAGACATCTTTGGCCGGTGCAGATTTCCCAGTGGTTCTTGCCAACGTAGCAAAAGAGAAAGGCGCGAGCCCGCGCGAAGACAAGACGCTCGTCCAGCCTTACACAATTCTCGATCGCGAAATCGAACTGGGTGACGGCACGAAGCATCCAATCAAAATCGGTATTATCGGTTTTACCCCTCCGCAGATCATGAACTGGGATCGCAAGCATCTCGAAGGCAATGTCGAAGCGCGGGATATCGTTGAGACGGCCAAGGCCTATGTGCCTGAGATGCAGGAACAAGGCTGCGATCTGATCATCGCTTTGTCGCATTCCGGAATTGGGGGAGCCGATCACGCTGATGGTATGGAAAACGCGTCGGTTGTGCTTGCTGGTGTCGACGGGATCGACGCGCTGGTTACGGGTCACAACCACTTGGTCTTTCCCTCGCCAACATTTGCAGGCCGTCCCGGCATCGATGTTGATAGAGGCACGCTGATGGGCAAACCCGCCGTAATGGGCGGCTTCTGGGGGTCGCATCTTGGTCTGCTTGATCTGCTGTTGGAACGGGATGGAAACGAATGGCGGGTGGTGACCACCACATCCGAGGCGCGACCTATTTCCCGAAGGAACGAGGACCGATCAATCACCGCGCTGGTCGGAGATGATCAGCGAGTCCTCGACTCGGTTGCGACAGATCACGACGAAACGCTGGTCTATGTTCGCCGCGCTGTTGGCAAGACCTCAGCACCTCTGCACAGCTATTTCGCATTGGTTGCAGATGACCCGTCAGTCCAAATCGTATCAATCGCGCAGAAGTGGTATGTCGAAGAGATGCTGAAAGGCACAGAATATGAAGGCTTGCCGATCTTGTCAGCAGCAGCACCTTTCAAGGCTGGTGGCCGCGGTGGTCCGGAATACTACACGGATGTTCCCGTTGGTGACGTTGCCATCAAAAACGTAGCCGATCTGTATCTCTATCCGAACACAGTGAGAGCAGTCCGCGTGAATGGTGCGCATGTCAGGGGCTGGTTGGAACGTTCGGCCGGAATGTTCAATCAGGTTAAAGCGGGTTCGAAGGATGCGGTCCTGCTGAACCCGGAATTCCCTTCCTACAACTTTGACGTGATGGATGGTGTGACCTATCAGATTGACCTGTCCCAGCCTTCGCGCTTTGGGCCCAAAGGCGAAGAGATCAACTCCGATGCCGCGCGGATTGTAAACCTTACTTACAATGGCGAACCCGTTACTGATGACATGGAGTTCATCATCGCCACCAACAACTATCGCGCATCAGGCGGTGGCTCATTCCCCGGAGCGTTGGGTGACACAATCGTATTCGAAGCCCCGGATACCAACCGCGACGTCATTGTGCGCTTTATTGTCGAGCAGGGCACGATTGATCCAAAGGCAGATGCCAACTGGTCTTTTGCGCCGCTTGGGGACACGACAGTGTTGTTCGAGACCGGCCCAAAAGCGCGGGACTATATGGGCGACGTCAAAGGTGTCACAATCGAGGACGCCGGAGAAGGCACCGACGGCTTCGCAGCCTTCCGGATCAAGCTCTGATCCAATTGGAGCAAGAATACCACCCGCCACCAAATAAAGCTGGTGGTGGGCTTACATTGGTGACTACGGCCCATTGCTGACATCCAGCAGCCACTTGCAATGCTGCGGTTGCGCCCGCATTCCGGACATTCGCTGTGGGCGCGAAAAGGCTCAGCTAGGACTGCGAATAGGTGAACCCTTGGCCGCGCGCAAACACAGGCACACCTTGCGCATCCAGCAAGGCAGCCAAGGCTTGCGGCATGGCGATCATCTCTGTCGCAAAGGCCGCACTAAAGTCTAGCAATTGAATCGACAAAAGCGCTTATTGATGGCGCACCAAATACAGGTATCTTGCTATGCGACCTGCCTCTATGTCAGGCAAATAATCCTCGCGCGACTCCCGGATAAGACCTTCAGCGATAAATCCGTTACCTTCATTTTCGTATTGTGGCAGAAGCTCTTCTGCTGCCGCGCAGTTTTTCTTCCAGAAATCGCCGATTTCCTTAGTGAAATTAAAACTCTCATACGGCTGGCCAATACTGTCCAGCGCAATTGCGAAGTCCGAATAGCTCACTGTCAAGCTATCGGGCGGGTCTGTTGGGTCAATGTGGTGATTCATGAACACGCCCATGTAACCAGATGGTTTGAGCATTGAAAGCAAACGCTCGGTCACTTCTTTCAGATCAGCAGCCCAGTAAAGCGTATCCAGCGAAAGTATCGCATCGAAACTTGCGTCGGGAAAATCAAGGTCGTTGAAATTTCCGGTCACGAACTCAATACGATTGCGTTTTGCTAGCGAACGTTCGTTAGCGGCATCAATGGCTGACTGAGAATAATCAAGGCCGACGACATTAGCTCCGGTTTCATCCGATATGAATTCTGCAATCACGCCAGCGCCGCAACCAAGGTCAAGAACCCTGTCTTCGGGCCGAAGTTTAAGCAAGTCCAGGAGACGCATTAGAGCTGGCATGTCAGTCTGCCCATCCTGACAAAGATCCCTGCCGAAGACACGCTTGCAAAGCTCGGAATGCGCTTTGCTTGCATGCGCGGCAGTGTAGAATTTTTGGTATTGATACCAGTAGAGATCAGGTCGTTCCTTCCGATACTTCTCGGCGTGAGGGCGGCCTGTTTCTGTTAGTGTCAGTACGGACTTATCGCTTTCGACAAGGCCTTTAGTGACAAGGGTGTCAAAGGCATCCGACCAATTCTCTTTATAGATCCAGTAAGCATCGCCTCGCGATTCAACGTCTTTCCTCAGCGTCGATTTTCCGTCCGCTTCCAACACAGCAATGGAGGCCAGCACTTGGATTTCTGCTTCAGTCAGTCTCATATGATCCTCAATGACGCTTTCTGCAATTTATCTGAACGACGATGAATTGCATATGCAACGGTCAGTGACATCCTTTTGACTACCAACTAGAGCTGCTTGCTTTGGGTTCAGAACTGCCTTTGGACTGAAGCTGGTCTAACACGTCAGGCCCTGACAAAATGTGGTGAAGTGTGAATGATAGGCTCAATCGGAGTACCGTCGTTCTCGGTCGCGTGGTGGTCGAATGTTTTGAATCCGGATGGAAGGATCGTTCCTGGGCGAGCTTCAGATACAAAGATGTGCTTGCTGTTTTCAGGTGTGGTTGAAATCGATGCCGGATCGTCGAGAGTGCCTAAATAAATCCCCAACCTATCGGGCCAGCGTTCGAATGTCAGAGCAAGTTTTGTCCCACAATCTGAACAGAACTGAACCTGAATATCTTTTCCACTGCCATCCGATTGGAGCGTGTACAGCGCGGGTTGGCCTTGAGTGAACACAAAAGTATCGCGCTCAAATATTGGTTCGATCATTCGGTCCGAGCCAGTGGCATGTTGGCAGAAACGACAATAACAAATCGTAATCCAAAGTGGCTCACTACCGGTATCATATCGTACTTTTCCGCAAAGGCAGCCGCCCGTGTGACCACTCAACATATTCGCCCCTGTTATCTCGGTCCAAAAGTGATGTCTGCAAGCGTAGACTGTTGCAAACATTGATAACACAATTTTCTGGATGACCGCTTTGGGCTGATGTTGTTGAAAAAGTCGCTGACTTTGATGTGACCAGTGGTGCCTACGCTCTGGGCTGAGATGGCCCCTCCGGACATGGACGGCATTGGCGTCGGGCGCGCAATGGTTGCCGCAACGGAGGGCGAATTCAGCTATCGATACGGGTTCATCGCCGAACGCGATGGTGTGGAAATAGGCGGACTGATCGGTATGTCCTTCCGACCACACCGCAGCCAGTAGGGCCCGACATTCCCGAGGTATTTGTCGGTGTCGAAGAACTCGCGCAACTCGTCCCGGGTCATTGGTACGTCAATTTTATGGCCACCGTGCCTGAAGGGCGACGGCAAGGTGTGGGCGCTGCTTTACTGAACAAAGCTGAGGAGCAAGCACGAGAAGGCTCTTGCCCAGGTCTCGCTCTGATCGTTGCCGCCACAAACGAGAACGCCATAAGTCTCTATCGGCGAGCCGGATACACTGAGCGCGCGCGGCGACCGTTCGACCTGTCTCGCTTTGGCGAAGAGCCAACAGAAGCCTTGCTGATGGTGAAGAAGCTCGGTTAGGCATTTGAGCGCCACCGAGTTTGGGTTTCAGCGCCCGCCTGTCCTGAAAATGCGCGCAGTCCGATGTCGGACACTTAAATCGTTTCAAGGCGCTCGGGCTGCAGGGAAGTGTTCCGTCCTGGTTTCGTCCGGAGGCCGGTGCAGTCGGCGTTTGTATAGAGCACGATCACGAGCTGAGGGCTGGGGATTTGTCCATTTCTCCGTAGCCGATGCTCGAATACAAACCCGCAACCTATACTGTGCGGACAGAGCTGCCGCTCGCAGCAATGTATTGAACGTCCGTTTACCGAACAATTAACCCAGTAAGCCAACTCACCCATTATCCAATTCCAGGACTTTGGGAGTTCCCGGTTTTGATTTCCAATTTGCGGGTTGGTGAACACCAAAACTTTCAGGAACACGCACATGCTCATTGAGGGGACGTACCTGCTTGCCTGCCCCTAAAAGGCGTCTTTTGCACGTTTCCAACCCAATGCGATTCCGTGCCCCTCGACAGCGGCCTGCATCATCAACGGATAGCGGTCAGTTGGCGTCCGAGATTGAAGACACAACTCACTGGCCTACTTTGGGTCTCAATGACCGGCAACTTGTGTTGCTTCTGACCATCCTCAGTACTTGAAGACTATGGTTTCCCCGAACACGTGACATCAAACTCAGCAGCTCGCTTGTCGTCTTTTTTGAGGAACTTCACTTGGCCACTTGCGCCCTTGAAAACTCCAGTGCCGCCGACAACGGCCAATTGGGTTTCAAAGTGAGGCACTGTGTCGGGTTGGTCGGGGGCTGGGTAGGAACCATAATAAACCAGTTGGTTGGCGTCGATTGTCAGGTAAGCGTTAACGATGAGCTGGGTTTCACCTTCACTTGCGCCGGGAGCTATCAACGTCGTGACGTCCTGCATACCAATAACCTGACCCACTTCATTGAAAACCGTGACGTGCCCGACCGCGACAACTCCGAAACTGTCGCCACCAGACGTGATTTTCAGGTCTTCCAAGTAAACGGAAAATTGGCCGCATTCCGGTGTGTTTTCGGCTGCAGCCGGAAGGGCATGGGAGACAAGAAGCAGTACAGTAAGAAAACGCATTTTGACACTCCGATAAAGATTGCAACGGCTGTACGAAATATACTTCGAACTAGTTAGACTAGCGTTGCGATAGAACTGAATTGACGTAGACCGGCATCGAGATCCGCTCATTGTTTTCTAAGCTCAATCGTCAATAACCAGATTTCAAAGGCGTACTTGGCCCCTCCTTCTTTGATGGTCGCTTCAAAACGGTCATAAAACTCGTTCAGTAGAGTTTCGGTCGTATGGGCAGATTCACTGCGGAACAAAGATTGCCTGAATGTGGACTCGGTAAAGGAACGAACAAAACCCTTATAGCTTGCAGCATACTTTTCGGGAGCATTGATCTGGTCTGCGAAGATATCCTCCGGGTTTTGCTGAGCCGGAGCAACCTCTGCTCTCTCAATCAAAAAGCCGTCTGCCAATTCTTCGTTGCGTTGAAATGGCTCTAGCGCCTCTTTCCTGGACATAAACCAGACTGGCACAACAAAATCGCGGAGCGCGTGTTCAGATATCAATCCGTCATTCACCATCTTTTCGGCAATGCCGTACATTGCGCGATACGTATATCGGCCAGAACTGCAAATTCCGTTGAGCTCGCTCGCATCAGGGACAGCTCCTAGCGTCGAGACCATAAGCCTGCCCCCGCTACGCAACTCCCGAAGCCGCAATGCCAAAAAGGCTTCCCAATCTCGCTGCGCTTGTCTTTTTAGCTTCAATCGGGCTTCACCCTGTAGATCTGCGAACCAAAACGTGCCTTTAGAAGCGATAAGAGGCTGTGTGCTGAGCCAATGACTCGCACCAAACGAAGTTCCAACGTCTATAGACGATGCCGGTGCAGCAATTGAGAAAAAACTACCCACACTTGCGGTAGGGCGAATATTCGCAGAGAGGTTTGTGTAACCGTCTTGGCCAGCAGCACAATCGAACAGGGTATTCCAATCGTTCTCCGCCTGATCGACATGGTGAACGTAGATGAAGTAATCTGGATAGCGATCGGCAAAGGACTCTACGGCAGGTTTAATGGACAAAACCGCGTTTGATCCAGTGCCGCAGCCATAGTCAGCAATGTGTATCTCGTCTGATGAGGCCAAGACCTTGTCGGCCATCTCCCGGACATCGTCTGCGCGGGATTGAATAGAGTGCTTCTGCGGGAGGGAATTTACCGCATAGTCAACCATTCCCTCAGTTGGACTACTCTTGTCGCCCATAAAATCCTCCCAAATGTGCTTTGATAGGCAGCTAGAGGCTATAGCTTACACAAAGCGATGCCCAAAATCGATGAGTTGCGGGGCCAAGAACTGCTCTATGCAGTCGTTTGTGCAAGGCGCGGCATTCGGAACTTTGGGCTCATACCAGACTCCGGTGCCGTTGCAGAAAGGGCCCCTGCCCCACCTATAACTGATCATGCGGACGGCCCATTCCTGCCGTTGATCAAGAACCGCCATCGCTGCAGTGCGGCCCGTCAGAGGAGACATTCGCTGCAAGCGCAAAGCCGGAAGGTCAACGAGGTCGGGTATGCGGGACAAAGCGGACTTGTGCAATTGCGGCTATTGCTGACGCAGAAAGCCGGCGCCCGTTTGGCGCGATTTGTTCTGCGGCGTAGCAGGCTTCACCGAACCGGCCATTCACCGGTGTTGACCTCGCCGGGCTCTAAACTGAACTGTAGAGATCCACATGATGCAGTTGATGTAAATCCAAGGTCATGTGGGAAGGCATCAGCTTTGCCATACAGCTTCCGGATATCGATGACGTCGTGCCCTGCATCTGGGGACATACGTCGCGAGTCACGTATCTACCCTCGATTTTGCAGAAACTACTGACATAAGGTCGGCAAAGACCTCATCGACGCTGTCAGCACCATCCAGTGTACTGACTGCGCCTTTCGGCACGTAATACGAAAGCACAGGAAGTGTTTGCTCGTAGTACTCGCTTAGCCTTGTGCGAACTGTCTCAGCGGTGTCGTCTGCCCTGCGCTTGAATCTTGTACCTCCGCAAACATCACACACCCCTTCCAATTTTGGCCTCTTAAAGCGGATATGATACCCTTCACCGCAGTCTGCACATGTGTGCCGTCCTGTGATCCTCTCGACAAGTTCGTCGTCGTTGACTTTGAGTTCGACTACTTTCCCGACTCGCTGGCCTGACCGCTTAAGCAAAAGGTCGAGTGCCTTGGCTTGAGCGACTGTGCGAGGGTACCCGTCGAAGATCACACCCGCTTGAGTGTCTGGCTCCGCCAGTCTCTCTTTCAACAATGCAAGCACAATGTCATCACTTACCAGTCCACCGGCCTCCATCGTTGCCTTAGCAATCAAACCCAATGTAGATTGTGCTTCTACCGCCGAACGCAGCAGATCTCCTGTCGAAATTTGAATGTATCCCAGTTCATCGGCCAGACGCCGGGCCTGTGTACCTTTGCCGGATCCTGGTGGGCCAAACATGACCACAATCTTGGTTGGCTGATCCGAGTCTACTGTTGCCATTACTGGGTCCTTTCATCTTGCACGCCGTTGGTCTCGTTCTCGAACCAGACGCAATTCGTTGGAGCTGCGATGTGAGTTATCTGACAACATGGACAGCGCATTTGGCATGCCGTACGACCCTTGCCGCAGTCGACCCAAGCAAATAGTCCTGCAGACCCGGACGATGACTGGCAACGATAATGCAGTCCACATCGTGCGAAGCTGCATAGTCCAGAATGGTACGTCCGGAATGACCCTCCACAATGTCCAGCGATGCCCTCGGGATACCTTCAAGCATTGGATCGAGCTTTTCCGCGATCGCCTGCTTGGCGGCTTCGAAATGGTCTTTTGGAAGCAGATCCTCTGAGTATTGAGGGAGATGCTCCACTACATGCAAGACGGAGATCGTGCCGCCCTCACCACATAGCGTTTGGGCGACATTCAGAGCGGAATTTGCATCTCTGTCGGTGTCAAGTGAGACTGGCACAAGGATATTGCGATACATGGAAACTTCTCCGTTGGCAGACTTGGGGCAACCCCGAACTGAACCGAGGGCTTTAGGAAATTGACCCGCGACGCCAAATTGCAGCGCCACGGGCCCGGGGAGGAAGGTTAGGCTGGCATGAACAAGTCTTTGTATTGTTCACGAAGCTCTTTTTTCTGGACTTTCCCCATGGTATTTCGGGGCAATTCTGGGAGGACCACCAGCTTTTGGGGATGCTTGAACCGCGCCAACGATCCACCAATGTTCTTTTTAATGGCGTCCAGGTCCAGATCGCCCTGACCCTCTGCGACGAGCACCCCGACAACCGTTTCTCCAAAATCCGGATGTGGAACACCGATGACTGCGCTTTCCAATACGCCTGTTTCCTCGTCGAGGAGAAGTTCAATTTCCTTTGGATAGATGTTGTAGCCGCCTGAGATAATCAGGTCCTTGTTGCGACCAACAATGTGTAGATAGCCGTCTTCATCGATCTGGCCGAGATCACCCGTGATAAAGAAGCCGTTTTCACGTAGTTCTTCGGCAGTTTTTTCAGGCATCTGCCAGTAACCTTTGAACACATTCGGCCCGCGGACTTCGATCTCGCCGATGTCGCCTTGAGGCAGTGTCTCACCAGTATTGCTGTCGGTGATCTTGATCTCTATTCCCGGCAAAGGGAAACCCACTGTGCCAGCGCGACGCTCACCGTCATACGGGTTTGACGTGTTCATGTTTGTTTCGGTCATGCCATAACGTTCCAAGATGCGATGGCCGGTCCGTTCTTCGAATTGTATGTGCGTTTCCGCTAAAAGAGGTGCACTGCCGGAGACGAACAAACGCATATGCTGCGCCGCCTCGCGTGTGAACCGGTTGTCATCCAAGAGTCTGGTGTAGAAAGTCGGTACACCCATCATTGTTGTTGCCTGCGGCATCAGATCGAGCATGACATCGAGGTCAAACTTCGGCAGAAACAAGATCTTTCCACCTGCCAAGAGCGAGATGTTAGTCGCAACAAAGAGACCATGCGTGTGGAATATGGGCAACGCATGCAAAAGGGAATCTTCCGCCGTGAACCTCCATTCGCTGGCCAAAGCCTGACAGTTCGACAAAAGGTTGCCTTGCGTCAGCATGGCCCCTTTCGAGCGACCAGTGGTACCTGATGTGTACAAGAAGGCAGCAAGATCGTCTTCAGAGCGTTCGACCGTCTGAAAACCGACTGGCATTGTCTCTGCCTGAATTGCAAAGCTACCGCTTCCATCGGCATTCATTGTCTCAAGAATAGCACCACAGGCACTGGTCACAAGTTCAAGTGCCTGAGATGCCTTGCCATCGCTTAGCATTAATCTTGCACCACTGTTTTCGAGGAAATACGCAACTTCGGCAGCAGTATACGCAGTATTCAAAGGCAAGAAGACAATTCCGGCCTGAACACATGCGGCATAGACCGCCAAGGCTTGCGGTGACTTTACAATCTGCGCAGCCAAGCGGTCTCCTGGTTGCAAACCAAGTTGGGTAAACAAGTTGGCATACTGAGACGCGAGTTGCAGAAAGTCGCTATGGGTCACGACCGAGCCGTCGGCCATCTGTAAAAAGGTAGTGTTCTTGCCTTGGTGCTGCCCAAAAAGCGTGTCGTAGAGAGGATTTGCCATCTTCAATCTCCTAGTCTCTTGGTGTCACCGAAGCGCTCAGTGCTTTTACTGCGTCCGAGGCAACGACTGTCTTTTCGCCCACGAAATGCTCGTGGTTTTGCGAAATCTGATTGAGGTCATACAAGTAGTTGACCATTGTCCCGTTGGATTGCCGCAGCCCGTTCTCGGAAACGTCTGCATCCGCATGAACGGCGTGGACCAAGGCGCCATTTCCGAGATGAAAGCGCGCAACCGGGTCAAAGGGCATGCCGTCAGGTCGCTTTGCTTCCAGCAGGTAGTGAGCTGCAAGAGCCTGATTTTCGGCGGACTTCAACGCTTCCAAATCTGAGCCACCAAGCCAACGATTTAGGCCCGGAATTGGCGAGAGCGTTACGAAAGTTTTGAGCTCAGGCAGCTCCTTCGACAGATCCGATACAACCTGCTTGATTAGTGAATTGCCAAATGAAATGCCTGCCAGCCCGGCTTGGCAGTTCGATATCGAGTAGAAGACCGCCGTGTCAGCATCTTCGGCCTCAATTTCCTCGCGTTCATCTGCCAGAAGGCGCTGAACTGAGTTTGGTATGCCCTTGGTCAAAGCCACCTCGACGAAGATCAAGGGCTCGTCGGCCATCGCCGGATGAAAGAAACCAAAACACCGCCGGTCACTTGGCTTTAAGCGCCTTCTCAGATCATCCCAACTGTCTATGGCGTGTACCGCTTCATAAGCGATGATCTTCTCAAGTATCTCGGCGGGGCTTTCCCAATTGATCGGGCGAAGGACCAGGAATCCGCGATTGAACCATGACGAAAACAAGTGTTTGAAGTCGACATCTAGCGGTTCAAGATCCGGACGTTCCCTCATCATGCCTAAAAGGTCTTTGCGCATCGCTACGAGCTGACCAGTGGCGCCAGGAACTTGGTTCAGTCGGCGGGCCAGTTCTTGTCGCCTGGGTTCGCAGGCTGCGGCAAAGGCTCGATACGAGCCTTTGCCTGGTTTTTCGCTATACGCTTTGAGAGAGCTGAGGACGGCATCAGGATCGATTTCAAGCTCGTGCATCATGAACTCGAAGAAGGCAGTTTTCTCTACTGAGCTCATACTTCCATAGCGGTCCAGGAGATTGCGTGCCAGGGTGACGCCTGACACCTCTCCATGGCTGCTCAGAAGCGCTTCGCAGAGATCGGACGTGGTTCGTTTGTCGACTTCATCCGATCTGACCTTCCGATAGCGACGGTCAAAAACGGTCGAAATCAGATCACCAAAGTAGCTCATACCGCCTCTCCCATGATCGCGTCAGGCAACCAGGTTGCCAAACCGGGGAAGAAGCAAAGCAGGATGATCGCGATGACCATGCAGGCCACGAAAGGCAGCGACCCCTTGAGAATGGTCTTGAGCGAAATGTCCGGCGCGATGCCATTGATCACATACAGGTTGAGACCAACTGGCGGCGAGATCAGTCCGATTTCCATGTTGATTGTCAGCACAACCGCAAACCAGATTGGATCAAAACCAGCGGTCGTAATGATCGGAAGCAAGATGGGTGCAGCCATCAGGATCACAGCCACAGGCGGAAGGAAGAACCCCGCGACCAACAGGAACAACATGACGAATGCCATCAATACCCACCGGTTCACGTCAAGCGTGCCGATCCATTCTGCGATCGCCTGTGTGATGAACAGGCTCGACAGCATGTAGGAAAACACACCAGCTGCTGCGATGATGAACATGATCATCACGCTTTCTTTGGTGCTATCCCGAAGCACGACCCAGAGGTCTTTCGGGTTCCAGAGCTTGTAGATCAGCATCGCAATCAGCAAGCACAGGAGCGCACCCACAGCGGCCGTTTCAGACGGCGTGGCGATCCCGCCATACATGGCATAGAGAACACCGATGATAATCGCCAGAAACGGTAGGACCCGCGGAAGGATTTCAAATTTTTCTTTCCAGCTGTAATTGCCTGCCGTGAGTAGCTGTTTGTCGCCAGACTGCCATGTCGAGTAGAGCGACCAAATCATAAACAAGAGGACAAGCAGCAGCCCAGGTATGACGCCAGCGAGGAATAGACGACCAATCGATGTCTCAGTTGCAATTCCGTAGACAATCATCGTTACGGATGGTGGGATCAAAATACCCAGCGTGCCGCCCGCAGCGATTGACCCTGCCGCAACGCCGTCGGGGTATCCCCGTTTGCGCATTTCCGGAATCCCCATCTTGCCAATGGCAGCACAGGTGGCCGGGCTAGACCCAGACATCGCCGCGAAGAGCGCGCAGGCACCAAGATTCGAGATCACAAGACCACCAGGAACACGCGTCAGCCATCTTTCGAGGGCTTCGTAAAGATCAGCGCCGGCCCTAGTTGAAGCGATTGACGAGCCCATGATGATAAACATCGGGATCGATAAGAGCGCAAAGTTATCGAGCTTGCCAAATAGGATCTCTGGAATCAGCTCAAGCGAACGCAAACCGTCGAAGATGAGCAAAAAACCGGTCGAAACAATGAGCAAGCCTAGGGCGACAGACACACCAGAGAAGAGAACAAGAATTGTGGCCATGGCGACGATAGCGCCAAGTAAGATCGGGTCCATTACACGTCCTCCAAACCAAAGGGTGCGTCAATTTTCAGAAGAACTGCGATCAAGTCAGCGATTAGCTGAAGCAGGAACAGGCCAAACCCTATTGGGATCGACAGATACGGAATCCAAAGGCGTACCCCCCAAACCGTGTCCGATTTCCAGTTCCGTTCATAGGCGAGGTGCCAGTGCTCATATCCGTAGAAGAGGACGATGGCGACAATCACAATCGAAAGGCCCATTGTGAGAAGATACATGTAGTATCTGGCAGTTTTAGAGAGCGAGAGTGGTATCAAATCGACATTCACGTGACCACGGAGGCGTTGCACATAAGGTAAGCCGATCAGAGTTGCTCCAATCGCTAGATAGATTACGGCTTCGGTCTGCCAAACGGTGGACTCGTTCATTACAAACCGAACAAAAATCATTTGGCAGGTGATGGCGACGGCAGCAACAATCATGGCCGCAGAACACCATCCGGCGAGGGTTGAGAGGGCTGCAACTGCGCGTAAGAAGGGATTGTTTCCCGTGCGCGAAGCGACAGCTGAGCTTTGGCCAGCCATGACAGCTTTCCTTCCTGGAAAAGTCGAAGAATTTTGGAGTTAGCGGCAGCCATTCTTGGCTGCCGCAGTGCAGCGGGTCACTCGACAGCGAGCGCCTTATCGAGCAAATCCTGTCCATCAGGCACTTCTTCAACAAAAAGCTTGTAGGACGTTTCCTGGGCGAGTGCGCGCCATGCTTCGAAGTCTTCAGGCGTCATTTCGGCAATTTCAACACCAGCCTTTTCGAAGACTTCCACCGACGCAGCATCTTGCTTCTTGGCTTCTTCCAGGTAGAAGGCTTCGGCCTTTTCAGCAGCGGCCCGAAGTGCGGCCTGTTGATCTTCCGTCAGCCCTTCAAAAGTTGTCTTGTTCATCAACAGCGGCTGATACATGAACCACAGCGCGACATCTTCGGTCGCGGGCGTATAACAGGCTGCCTGCTCGTAAATTCGGTAAGATACGAAAGACGAAGACGACGTGTTTGCCGCGTTCAGAATGCCTGTTTGCATTGCATTGTAGATTTCAGATGACGCCATTGACGTGATCGATGCGTTTGCGCCAGCCAACATTTGCTCGAAGGCTTTGCCTGCGGCGCGGGTTTGGAGGCCATCAACATCTTCGGGTTTTGTGATGCAGCCATCCTTGCCAACAAAACCGCCTGCAAGATAACCATGCACCAGCACCATGACATCGTCATCGGCCATTTTTTCTTCCAGCGCGTCCATATAGGGGGAGTTGCTGAGCCGAGCCGCATGATCGTGATTTTTTACCAATCCTGGCATCAAAGTCAGGTTAAATGCGGGTTGCTGGCCGCCAGCATAGCTGAGCGGCAAGACTGTCATATCAAGCTGGCCGCGGCTCAGTGGGCGGTATTGCTCTCGTGGTTTGAACAGCGACTTCGAGCCGAAGATCTTTATCTCAAGATCGACGTCTGCCGCCGCCACTTCATCGGCGACGATCTGGGCGACCTGGTGACGGATGTCTTTGTTTGACCATTGGTGTGACAGGCGTAGCTCGGTTGCATTCACTACACTGGCTGTACCCATCGCAGCGATCATAGCGACGGTTGTCAAAAACTTGGATTTCATAGGTTCTCCTCCCTTTGGATATCCACCACGAAACGAGTCGGGCAGATAACCCATGTTTGTATATCTCGCATTCAAAGTCAACGTTCTTGTATACAAGAATATCGATATTGCGTCCGAATGCAGTTCTATAGTATGCTTTTGGCATGGAGTTAAAACGCGCTGATCAAATCGCCGAGACGCTGGAAGAGGCTGTATTTAAAGGCGAATATGAAGACGGACACCGTCTGGATGAAATCAAGCTGGCCGATCAATTTGGTGTTTCTCGTACTCCGATAAGAGAAGCCCTCCAAAAGCTAGTCCTGTCTGGAATGGCGGAACAAATACCCCGCCGGGGTGTCTTCGTTCGTCAACCTGGACCTGTCGAGTTGCTGGAAATGTTCGAAACAATGGCAGAACTTGAAGCCGCGTGCGGTCGTTTCGCTTCGGCCAGAATGTCAGATGAAGGCTTGGAGCGTCTCGCGCGAGCCAACGAACGATGCCGGGATGCAGTCGATCGAGATGACTCTGCCGGATACTATTTGGAGAACGAGGCTTTTCATCAAGAGATCTATCGCGGTGCGACTAATTCCTTTTTGGAGAGAGAAGCCCTTCGCCTCCAAAACAGATTGAAGCCATATCGGCGTGTCCAACTTCGCTTTAGAGGACGCATGACTCAGTCACTTTCGGAGCACGAGGCTATCGTTGATGCGCTCAAAGCTGGCGATGCCGAACTTGCGGCCACGACACTCCGAAACCATGTCACCGTTCAAGGTGAGAAATTTCAGCAGCTCATGGCCGGTCTCAATCAATGAAACCAATCTTTACTTGATCACACCAACTGTGGCGTCATTCCAATATGAGCCTTCTTTACGGTCGATATGTGAGCGAAGGATTTCCAGTGCGCTCTCAGCATCGCGCCTTTCGACGGCGTCCACCATCTGGACATGCTCTATATATGACTTTGCCATGTGCTCTTGGTGTCGCCCCAATCGATTTCTGACCGCCGCCATTTTCAGTGCGATCGTCTGATAGGCATCATTCAGAAACCTGTTGTTAGCCCAATCAAACAGACATTGATGAAATACCGTGTCTTGGGCCAGGTATTCGGCGTCGTCTTCAGCCTCTCTAGCAGCGGTCATTCGTTCGGTGCAGCTTTTAAGAGCTTCATGCAACTCTCTGGGTTGTTCCTTGATTGCTTGTGAAAGCGCGGTGCTTTCAAGACAAACGCGCGCATCGCACAGCTTTGCCAGTTCACTGGACTCCAGACTAAAAACAAACGATCCGCGCTGTGGTTCCACAACCAGTAGTCCCTCCATTTCGAGGCGATTGATGGCCTCGCGAACAGGTGTGCGACTTACGTTCAAATCCTTGGCGATTCGCGCTTCGGAAAGCTGATCACCGAGCTCAAACTCCCCGGTGACAATACGATCTCTCAAGTTCTCCGTCACCAATTCTGTCAATGATTTTGGCCTGTTGAATGAATTCATTGCGCTCTCCTCTGGCTGAAAGATAACAGCAAAACATCTAGCATACAATGTGGTAGTGTTGACAGCTAGCATACTGTATGCCAGTTATATTGCCCATGACGAGAGCGTTGGGAGGACGCAAGTGGAGAAGCTGGAGACATGGATTGTAGCCACTAACCGGGCTTTGGTTGCGGTCGCATTGGCAGCAGTTTTTACAATCGTCTTTGCCAATGTTGTTGGACGCTACGGGTTCGGAGCGTCCTTCGCATGGGTCGAAGAAGTCGCGCGGCACTTGATGATCCTTGGTGCCTTCTGTGGCGCGGGTCTCGCTTTACGCGAAGGGCGGTTGGTCGCAATTACCACCGTGCCTGATCTTCTTCCCGAATTCTTGGCCCGGATTTTGCGCTGGGGCATCGTGATCGTCATGTTCGGCTTTATGGCGACGATGCTTTGGCTGGGCATCCAGTTCGTCGAATTCGGATGGGACAAGGAAACCATGTCCACCGGCATTTCACGCGGCATTCCTTATCTGGCGATCCCAATTGGGTGTGCATTGTTCCTGATCCAACTGACCTTTTTTGCAAAACGCTTCGTCGCACAGGACTTCGAATATGGCGTTAGCGATGAGGCTGAGGGTTAAGCCGTGGCAAAAACGCTTATCATCCTCTTCTTCGCGACGCTCTTTCTGGGTGTCCCGGTGGCCTTCACCATGGGGATCGCTGGAATCTCTGCGATCTTTATTGACGGGTCCTTGAATCCGCTGGTCGCGACTCAACGCATGTTCGCCGGGATCGACAGTTTCCCGCTGATGGCGGTGCCTTTCTTTATCCTCGCGTCCGAGTTGATGACGGCCTGTGGTCTGACGAATGCGTTGCTGCGGTTTGCCAACGCGCTAGTCGGGCATGTGCGCGGTGGCCTGGGTCATGTGAACATTCTGGTTTCGATGCTGTTTGCCGGGATCAGCGGGTCGGCATTGGCCGATGCAGCCGGTCCTTCGGCCATCGTAATGCGGATGATGCGCGAAGCCGGGTATGAGAAGAACTACGCAGGCGCCCTGTCCGCCGCCACAGCCACCATCGGGCCGATTATCCCGCCGTCTATTCTGGCCGTGATCTTTGCCATCTCGACCAATGGTGTAACGGTCGCAGGGCTGTTTCTGGCCGGGATCGTGCCGGGTGTTTTGCTGGGCGTCTCGCTGGCCATCGCAAACCATGTCGTGTCAACGAAGTACGGCTATCGCGGGCGCGAGCATCGCGCCACCATGTCGGAACTGCGCAGTGCAACCCTTTCGGCTATCCCGGCGCTGATTATGCCAGCGATCATTTTGGGCGGTATCTTGTTCGGCGTCTTCACTCCGACCGAGGCCGGTGCGGTGGCTTCGGCCTATGCGCTCTTTCTGGGCTTTCTCCTGCGGGCTTTCACCTTACGCACGCTCTATGCTGCTTTTGTGCGGGCTGCCGTGGTGACATCATCAGTGTTTCTGATTGTCGCAATGGCATCAATCTTCGCCTGGTTGTTGACCTATCTTCAGATCCCACAGGAACTGGCGAAGGTCATCACTCAGATCACCGACAGCCGTCTAGGCATCTTATTCATTCTAGCCGGGTTCGCCCTGATCTGCGGGTTCTTTATCGACACGCTGCCCGCACTGATCATTCTGACGCCGATCCTTGGGCCCATCGCCTACTCTGCCGGTATCGACCCTCTGCAATTCGGCATGATGCTGGTGCTGAACCTGACCATCGGCATGATCACCCCCCCGGTCGGCCCGGTTCTGTTTGTCATCGCAACGGTCGGACAACTGAAAATCGAACAGCTTTCAAAGGCAGTCCTGCCGCTGCTGTTGGCCGAACTCATCGTGCTGCTTCTGGTCATTCTCGTGCCGGGCGTGAGCACTTTCATCCCCAACTCTTTTGGATTTGCGAACTGACATGAAAGGGAGGTACCTCATGAAAACCATGTCGAAATTGATGACGGCAACTGCTGTTGTCGCAATGACCGCTGCTGGAGCAGCTTCAGCCAAAGAGCTAAAATATGCTCACTTCCAGGCGGCCGATCTCAGTTCTCCAAAGCATGCTGCTGCGCTGGCTTTTGAGGCCTGTGTCGAGGGTAAGACATCGGGCTCAATTGACGTTCAGATCTTCCCAGCATCGCAGCTGGGCGGTGGTTCTGAGATCATGGAAGGTCTTCAACTGGGTACGGTCCAGATGGCCGCAATCCACGACGGTCCAATCTCTGCCGTCTACAAACCGTTCTCGGTTCTGGCAATGCCCTACCTGTTCGACGATCAAGCCATGGCCTGGTCGGTCATGGACGGTGAATTCGGTGACGCGCTGGCCGAGGACATGCTGGCCCAAACCGGTATCCGCAACTTTGGTGTGGCCGACAATGGCGTGCGCAATTTCACCAACAACGTAAAACCCGTGGCCGAGCCTGCCGATATGGAAGGCCTGAAGATGCGTGTGATGACCGCTCCGGTCTGGGTAACCCTGGTGGAAAGCTTGGGTGCGTCGGCAACACCCGTTCCGTGGCCTGAGCTGCCAGGTGCCTTGCAGCAAGGCGTAGTGGATGGCCAGGAGAACGGTGTGACCAACATCGTCAACGCCTCACTTTACCAGCACCAGAAATACGTCTCGCTGGATGGACACGTGTTCAGCTGGCACGCCTACCTGATGTCGGACGCGTTCTTCCAGAGCCTGAATGATGACGAGAAAAGTGCCGTTGAGCAGTGCGTGGAAATCTCAAAAACAATCCACCGTGGCATGACCGCTGCACAGGACGCGAACGCCACCGCGATCTTGTCGGAAAAAGGCATGGAGGTGGTGCCTGTCAGCCCCGAGCAGAAAGCCATGTTCCGTGCTGCCGCTCAGCCTGCTGTGCGCGAATACATCGTGGGTGAGATTGGAGCGGATTGGCCAGATCGCCTCGACGCTGCCGTCGAAGCCTACAAAGCGCAGTAACTCATGCCGAGGGACCGTCACATGACCAGCCAGACCATAGCCATTCTTGAACCAGGCTACGCCGCCTATGACACCGAAGCCTCGGTGTTGGCCAAGCAGGACGTTCAGATCGCACCGGTCGCGCCGGAAACTGAGGCGGTCCCGGCTTTGCAGGCGTTGGATCCAGTTGGCATTCTCGTAAGGGAACGGACTGTGGATGCGACGGTGATTGACGCCTGCCCAAATCTAAAGGTCATCGTCCGCTACGGAGTGGGCGTTGACAATGTTGATCTGGAGCACGCTCGATCACGCGGCATTTTCGTAGCAAACGTACCGGACTACGGCGCTGAAATCGAAGTCAGTGAACACGCAGTCGCGTTGTATCTTTCAGTGCAAAGACGAATTCCGTCGCGCGATGCAGAGGTGCGTCGAGGCGAATGGGGCATTGGGCAATCTGCTGTAATTCCAAACCGCGAAAACGGTGTTCTGGGCTTAATCGGTTGTGGCAAAATCGGGCTGGAAGTAGCGCGCAAGTTTCGCGCTCTCGGTTTCACCCGTGTATTGGTATCGGACCCGTATATGCCGCAGGAAGCGGCACGGATGGCCGGTGTTGAGCAGGTTCAATTGGACGAATTGTGCGGTATTGCCGACGTCATCAGCCTTCACGCGCCACTGACTTCGGAAACCCGGCACATTCTCAACGCTGAGCGCATCGGCATGATGAAACCCACATCCATCGTGGTGAACGTGTCTCGCGGGGGATTGGTGGACGAAACCGCCCTGGCTGAAGCGTTGCATGACGGTAGGATTTTCGGCGCAGGAATCGATGTGTTCGAGCAGGAGCCTGTTAGCCGGGATAACCCGCTACTCTATGCGCCCAATACCATCGTTTCGGACCACGCTGCTTGGTATTCGGAGCGGTCCGTCGTAATGCTGCAACGCTGCGCGGCGCGCGAAATCTCCAAGGTTCTGAGTGATGAGCAACCAGAGCATTGGGTGAACAAATGGTAGACGTTGTTGCTACCCTCCGATCAGCGCGGGTTGTTCCAGTCATCCGCCACGACGATCCAGGAGTCGCGCTTGAAGCCTGCGAGCTTCTCGCGGCTGGAGGAATCGAAGCTCTGGAAATAACGACTACGGTTCCTGATGCCGCTGGGATTATCGCAGATTTTCGCAGCAGGTTTCCGTCGATCTGTGTCGGGGCCGGTACCGTACTGACAACGGAACAGGTCGAGCAAGTAATCTCTGCTGGTGCGGAATTTGTCGTTTCGCCCTGTTGGAGCGACGAGGTGGCGCGCGCCCTTCTGGACGCAAGGGTTCCATACCTACCCGGCGCCATGACACCCGGCGAGGTTCTACATCACGCGAGTAGCGGGGCCACGTTGGTCAAAGTTTTTCCTGCGGAAGCGGCTGGTGGGCCCAGCTATTTGAAAGCTCTGAAAACAGTGTTTCCGGACGTGGCTCTGATGCCGACCGGAGGTGTAACACCAGCGAATGCTAAATCGTATCTCGATGCGGGTGCCCTGTGTGTTGGCATGGGCGGCAATCTTCTACCCGCAACGGCGCTTGAGGTCGGCAACACCACCGTCGCAGTCGAACAGATCAACTCGGCCCTGACAGCCGTTTTCTCACAAGACACCAAGAACTAGAGGATAGCAAAATGGACATCAAAGAACTCGTAGCCGGATTTCGCGAAGTGGCGACCGCTTCTGTTGCCGACGCCGTCGACAAGGTCGCTGGCAAAACCGGCTTTCTTCCCGAAAGCATCAAACCGCGGATCAATGAAACCAAGATCGTTGGCCCCGCTGTCACCGTTCTTGAGGGGCCCAGTGCTGAATTCCTACCACCTGAACATGCCCTGAATGCAATTGACGAAGCAGAAGCGGGCTCGATTATCGTAATTTCCACCAATGGTCAGGCCGAAGTTGCTCTTTGGGGAGGCCTGATGGCTGCCGGAGCAGTGGCCAACAAGCACGAAGCAGCGGTTTTGGATGGAGGCGTGAGGGACCTCGTAGAAATCAAGCGCGATTTCGATTTCCCGGTCTACGCAAGAACCGTCTCGCCCGGCACGACCTTGGGCCGGATAAAAACCATCGCGTCAAATGTCGAGGTGGCGATGGGTGATGTCATCGTTAATCCGGGGGACATCATTGTCGGTGACATCGACGGAGTCGTTTGTGTCCCGCGCGAGCATGCTGAATCCGTTCTGGAGATGGCCCGAGACATTGATGCGCGCGAGGCTGAACAAGCCCGTCTGATCATTGAAAGTGGTTCGCTGCGCGAAGGTCTCGCGAAATACGGACGGATCTAACCCCAAACAATAACGCTCCGCAGGCTGCTCGCAACAGCCTGCGGAACACCAGACCTCAGCAAGGGAGGAATACATGCTGAAAAGAGTGATCAACACGGTGGCCCTTACCGCCGTTCTGGCTACCCCGGCGCTCGCGAACGGGCCCGAGGTTGTCGCGGAATGGAACAGTTTGCCCTACGCCGTCAAGGATGAGGCGACAAAATCTGCGTGGGAAGGCAGCGAGATATTTGGCAAGGCGCTGATACAGGGCGCTAAGGTCGACAGTCAGGGTAACATTTACGTCTCTACTGCCCGTTGGGGTGGGGCTGAGATTCCATCGACTGTGTCGAAGCTGGTCAAGAACGGCGACACGTGGGAGTTGGAGGCATTTCCGTCCGAAGAAATCAACAGCATGTCGAACCCCGACGGTTTGAAAGCCGTGCTGGGTTTTGAGATCGACCGCAACGATGTGATGTGGATACTGGATCAAGGTCATGTGGCAGGCCCTCCGTTCGAGGATGGTGACGCCAAACTCGTGCTCTGGGACCTGAAAGAGAACAAGGAAGTCCAGCGTTACGTTTTCTCGGCAGAAGAAGCTGATCGTCAATGCTCCTTCCTGAACGACCTCGCTGTCGATAACGACACGGGCTTTGCCTATATCGCCGACAGCGGCATTTTTTGCGATCCGCTGCACGGAGGTTTGATTGTCTATGACAGCAACACCAATTCAGTGCGCAGGGTGCTGGATCAGCATCGTTTCACCAATGATGAACCGAACTTTTTCTTCAATATCGACGACCGTCCGGTTCTGAAGAACGGCGGGATGCGCACCGGCGCCGATGGAATAGCATTGTCGGGTGACAAGGAGACACTTTATTGGACCAACCTGACCGGCAATCACCTCTATAGCCTGCCAACAGAAATTTTGCGTGACTTTGAGGCCAATGAAATTGTCATCGAAAATGCGGTCGAGGTTGCGGCAGTGCTGCCTTCCAACACCGACGGCATGACTGCCGACAATGCGGGCAACATCTACATGACTGCCCTATCCTTGGATGGCCTTATGAAGTTCGATGAGTCTACCAGGCAAGTCAGCCGTTTCGTCCATCACCCAGAAATGAACTGGCCCGACACCCTTGCGTGGGGTCCGGATGGCGAGATGTATGTGGTGTCAAACCACCTGCATGTCTGGGTCGATGGCGACATGAACTTTGAAGATCCCGAAATCCCGAACTTCCGCATCTGGAAGATTCCAGGTGTCGGGCAAAGCTACACATCCGAATAATTCTCCCGACCAAACTGACCGCACCTTGATTGGTGCGGTCCCTTTTAAGATGAGAAAACCATGACACCCGATATTCTCTGTTTTGGCGAACCCATGTTGGAGTTCAATCAGCAACCCGATGGAAACTACTTGCCGGGCCATGGCGGAGATACCTCCAACGCTGCCATAGCTGCCGCCCGACAGGGCGCAAGCGTAGGCTATTTCACTCACCTTGGCGACGATACATTCGGCAATTCTTTCATGGATCTCTGGTCCAATGAAGGCGTTGATACGTCTACTGTTCAACAGGTTTCGAACGCGCATACGGGCATTTATTTTGTAACTCATGGTAAGGACGGGCACGAGTTCAGCTATTTCCGCGCAGGTTCGGCTTCCAGCCGCATTGTTCCCGAAGATTTACCGCTCGACGCGCTCAGGACAACGAAGGTCCTTCATGTGTCGGGCATCAGCCAGGCCATATCAGACACCGCCGCTGACGCAGTATTTGAAGCCATTCGAGTCGTCAAAGAAGCGGGCGGCATGGTTTCTTATGACACCAATTTGCGCCTGAAACTGTGGCCCATCGAACGAGCCCGGGCAGTGACGCATGCCGCCATGCTTCATTGTGACATCGCTCTTCCCGGAATGGATGACGCAGTGCACCTGACCGGCCTGGACGACCCGGTCGCGATAGTCGATTTCTACCAGGGTCTGGGTGCAAAAATTGTTGCTCTTACACTTGGCGCAAAAGGCACACTTGTCGCAACTCAGAAAGACAGGCAGCTGGTTCCGGTACAGGAAGTAGCGGCGGTTGACGCGACTGCAGCTGGCGATACTTTTGATGGCGCATTCCTGGCCCGCATCGTCGCTGGCGATGATCCTTTCGAAGCCGCGCGCTATGCTAACGGTGCAGCGGCACTGGCAACACTGGGGTATGGGGCCGTTGCACCTATGCCAACTCGTGAAGCCGTTAGTGCATTTCTTGCAAAAGAGAGTTGATCAATGTCGCATGCCGTTGTTGTTGGAGGCACACGAGGAATTGGCGCAGGCATAGCTGAAATGCTGCGCCGAAAAGGTTGGACTGTGACCGTCACCGGCGTCGATGACACCGAAGTTGCAGCTTATGTCGATCAAAACGCCGGGTTAAGCGCAGCTCAATTGGATGTGCGCGACACCGTAGCGGTGTCTTCCTTCTTTTCCGGTTTGGATCGGCTCGACGGCTTGGTCAACTGCGCAGGCATTTTGGCTCGAGCCGCAGAGTACGAGATTGAGATCTTTGAGAAGGTCATCGACGTGAACCTGACCGGCACCATGCGTTGCTGTCTTGCAGCCCAACCATTGTTGGCTGACACCAAAGGTGCCATCGTGAACACAGCGTCGATGTTAAGCTACTTCGGCGGACCTTTGGTACCCGCCTATTCCGCGTCAAAGGGCGGCGTGGCTCAATTGACCAAAGCGCTTGCGGGTAAGTGGGCCAATGACGGGATACGTGTAAACGCTGTTGCTCCGGGGTGGATTGCGACCGAAATGACCTCAGAATTGCGCGCTGATCCTACCCGAAATGGCCCTATCCTGAACAGAACACCGCTTGATCGCTGGGGACAGCCTAATGAGGTTGGTGCACTAGTGGCCTGGCTTCTCTCGGAAGAGGCGGCGTTTGTTACCGGGTCCGTTTATCCTGTCGATGGTGGATATTCAGCAATGTAAGGAGGCCGCGCCATGCCGGTTCAAGGTGAAGATCAAGACCCCAAGATGCCATACCAGCTACCTTTTCCAGAGGACGCTCAAGACGAGATAGTCATCCCTGACGCCGTTCCCGACGATGAGCGCGTTTGGGTACCGCAAACAGAAACCGTCTCATTTCGACCCCTCTGTCTCAATCGCTCACAGGGCTATTGGATGAACTTGCTGCGGGTTCGTCAATCAGGGGTGCTGTCACGCCATCGCCATCCTCAGCCTGTACATGGCTTTGTTCTCAAGGGCCGTTGGCACTACCTTGAGCACGACTGGGAAGCTCGCGAAGGCGGGTACGTCTTTGAGCCTCCAGGCGAGACTCATACGCTGATCGTTCCTGAAGACGTAAGTGAGATGATTACCTACTTTCAGGTCAATGGCGTCATGCTCTACGTCGATCCATGGGGAAAGACGATGGGATATGAGGACGTTTTCACGAAGATCGAGATGTGCCGAAATCACTATGAAGAGGTAGGCCTTGGAGCAGATTTTGTCGAGCAATTCATCCGATAGCCCGCTACGGTTGGCTCTGGTCGCTCATGACGCCAAAAAGGCAGACCTAGTAGACTGGGTTCGACAGAACACATCCCTGCTCCAAGGAGCAGACTTATTCGCAACCGGAACGACCGGGACCAAAATTCTTGATGCATCACCACAGTTAAAACTCACTTGCCTCAAAAGTGGTCCTTTGGGCGGGGATCAGCAGCTTGGCGCGATGATCTGTGAAGGCAAGCTCGATGCATTGTTCTTCTTCATCGATCCGATGTCACCAATGCCTCATGATGTCGACATTAAAGCCCTCAGCAGGTTGGCGATTGTGTATGACATTCCCTGCGCTCATAGTCCAAGTACGGCGAATTTCGTACTGAAGGGTTTGTTTTCCCAACGCGAAACAGGCGCATGAACGCATGCGGTTGCTCGAGTAACCGTGCGAAGCACTCGCGAGATTCTTAGCAATTTCCAATTAGTCTTTGCATGCAATCGAGGTAATTTTTTGGATTTGCAGCCGCCATCGTCTTAATTTCAGTGGTCAACAAGTTTCGATGATGACCAATGGCTTATATGACCTCAGAGCGCCTAAACTAGCCATATGATGTCGCTCAGCAAATGCACGTTTTGTCCCGCGACCTTTGAATTGCCTCTCGTTTTCTCGCTGCGCCTTGCACCGATGGCCGGTTCCTCCGCTGCATGACTGCACTTGGATAGTTGCAAATGCATCGATTTTCCCGCTGCGTGCGCGCGCAGCACAAAAATCCAAAGTACAGGTCGGGCTCTTCGCGGCCATCGGAGCCAGTGCAGCATATGGACTTTCACATTGGCTTGCGCAGTTAAGGGCGGCCCATTCCGGACTCACGGCGCCTTGGCGGATGCTGCAGGTGCAACCCAGATACCGGACATAGGCCACGGTCGCGAAATCACGTCGCCTGTGAATTTGCGGATCGTAGGACGGCCCAAAAACTACTTCGAGCACATTTGTGATCCACCTTCGATGGGTGGTCCTTTAGGTTATCTTGGACGGTCTGGTTCGTTTGGCGCACGCGGAATCAGAGCCTCAATTTCGTTCAGTATATCATCAGGCAAAGCACCGAAGGTTAATGCGCCCGCAATACCCTTGATCTGCTCTTCTGTCCGCGCTCCGGGGATCGGAATATAGGTGTCAAACTGGCCCCAAATCCACCCGAGAGCCCCTTGCACAAGAGTTCGGCCATTTGAGGTCAGCAAATCTCGGACCGCGTCGAGTTTTTGGATGAGATCGGGGTTTGCCCTGCCATCTTTGTAGTATTCCATCCAATCTTCGTCCGATGCACGTACATCATCCGCTGCCATGACGGTGTTCTGATCGTACTTACCAGAAAGCAGACCCATCGCGAGCGGTGAACGTATAAGGGAAAACAGCCCATTCTCTTGCACCACTCTTTGCATACGCGGCGCGTCAACGAACAGGTTCATCACGTATTCGACCGCAGCGAAGTTGCTTCTCGTTGAAACAGCCGAGGCGCTTCTGGAATAGTCGGTACTCCAACCATAGGCGCGCAGTTTCCCGGCCTCTTTCAACTGATCCAGTTCATCGAATACCGGTTCCGCCATTTCTATCGGCATATCGTTCACGTGCAGCAGAAGCAGATCAATCCGATCGCGATCCAGTCGCGACAGACACCCGTCAACAGCGGGGGCTACCATATCGGGGGTGAAGGGATCGAATGAGATCTGTTTGTTCGCCTCATCAATCCCGACGCCGATTTTTGTGGCAATCAAAGCCTCGGGCCGTTGTTTCAAGGCTTTACCTAACAACCGCTCCGAATGCCCGGCGCCATACGCAGCTGCCGTGTCAAACAAAGTGATCCCGCCCTCCAAGGCAGCGTGGATCGTCCGAATGGAAACATCGTCGTCTGAACGGGTGTAACCAAGGGATTGTTCGCCGCAATACATCTTGCCGCCAATTGGCCAGCATCCCATGCCAAGTGGTGAGATTTCGGTTTCGAGAAATTTCATCTGTGGCCCTCCAATGTGTCCCTTCAGAAAAAATGCCATCTCTGTCTTTTCATCAACAACACAGAATGTAAGCATCGTTTCATGAATGAACGTGATCTCGACTGGGATAACCTGCGGCTTTTCCTTGCCGTTGCCCGAGCAGGTGGACTTGGGTCAGCAGCAGAGCGGACCGGCAAAAGTGCCCCGACCCTGGGTCGACGCATGATCGAGCTTGAGCGCAATCTCGGGGCGGAATTGTTTCTGCGTAAACCGAGAGGCTATGACCTGACTGAAGACGGGCAAAAGTTGCTGGAAAAGGCCGCAAGCATTGAGGCGCGGATCTTGCCTATCACCGAAAGCAGCCTCGCTACTGCACCACTATTGGTTAAGATTTCAGCCGGGACCTGGGTTACCAGGGTTTTGATGGGCGCTGCCGGGAAGCTCTGCGGATCGATACCGGTACGGCTCCGGTTCATTTCCTCGGAAGACGTGCTGAGAATCGGGCACCGGGAAGCGGCGATTGGCATTCGAAATCATCGGCCGGAAGAGATCAGTCTGGCTGGCCGAAAAACCGGGCGCGTTCGGTTTGCTGTCTATGCCGTAGACAAGAGTGTTTCGACCTGGGCGCGGGTATTGTCCAATACACCTTCCGCAATTTGGTTGAGGGAAAACGCACAAAGTGGCGATGCCATTGAAGTGACTGCGCCGCAAAACGCCCTTGATCTTGCAACTGCAGGAGTTGCCCGGGCTGTTTTACCAACATTCATCGGGAACTCGCAGCGACGGCTTAAGCAGGTATCGCCTCTGATTGTTGATCTGGAACACGACCAATGGCTTGTATCCCACCACGAAGACAGATTTCTGCCAGAGGTGCGACATGTCATTGATCGTACCTACGCAATACTGTCGGAGGCCTGTGCAAAAGGGTGACAAAGCGCCCGAAAGGACAGCACCACATCAGACATGCGTTTTCGATCTACTGCGGGTCGACATTCTATTGTTGCCGATAGTCGATTACCGTGTGCCACAGGACTGCTGACATTATCACTGTCCCGCCAAGAACTGCGGCTGCATGCGGAAGTTCACTTAGCACGACCCACGCAAGCAGCGTTGCGCAAGGTATCTCGACCGCACCCAAAAGAGCTGATTGTGCTGACGGAGTGAGGCGTGTTCCTTCTGTCCAGAGGATTACGGCAGCAGCGAAAGTCAGCCCGAACAGGATCAACAAGACGGTATCTTGAGCAGTGACATTCAAAGGCGCACCCATCAACGCGCCCACAAGTAAGAGCTGTAAGGCGGATGCCCCGCCCGCCCAAACGACAGGCACATCGGCGAATTTCCGGATCAGAACGATGTAAGCTGCGTTTCCAAATGTCATCACGACCGCAAGCAGGTCGCCCATCAGCTTGCCTGTGCCCAGACCACCGGACACGATGATTGTGACACCGGCCAACGAAAGAATACCAGCAATCAAAGTGCGGCCCTTCGCAGTCTCACGCATGGCCAGCCACGCCAGTCCGGCGGCAAAAAACGGGGCGGTTGCATAGATCACC
This sequence comes from Ruegeria meonggei, assembly GCF_900172215.1. Classification (GTDB taxonomy): domain Bacteria; phylum Pseudomonadota; class Alphaproteobacteria; order Rhodobacterales; family Rhodobacteraceae; genus Ruegeria; species Ruegeria meonggei. The sequence goes on along the minus strand of NZ_FWFP01000004.1, from coordinate 363,581 downwards.
GCAACATTCGCTACATATGTCAGCTTGAACGAATAGATGAACGTGATGCTGGCGACACTGCCGACACTGGCAAGTATCCAGCCGCGCAAACCCAGCCGGAATGCTTGGCCTCGTGGCGTCGCCCCACGGCGAACCTCAACATAGACAATGACGGCCAATCCGCCGATCAGACCACGCCAACAGGCAATGGTCCAACCATCTGCCTCGATCATCTTTGTCAGGACGCCCGACATGCTGAAAACGACCGCCGAGAGCGACACGAGCACGATCCCGTTCAAATGCTGAGACTGCTGCACCCTTTCGACCTTCGACTATAACTATGGAACATTACCAGACCTTGTTGCCAACCGGGTGTCAGCAGTCTTTGAATGGGCCACCTAATCATCAGCCCACATTGCCACTGCCGCTTCGTTAGCCGCCGTGTTGCCGCACAAATTCCTGCTCAACCACTTCTGTCCCCCATTGGGTGCCAGTCGCTTCGTCGGTCAGCATGAACCCGTGTTTCTCATAGAGGTGGCGCGCAGCATCCAATCCCTTGAACGTCCAGAGCCGCGTGCGATCAAAGGCGTATTGATCCACAAACGCTGTAACCTTGCTAATCAGAAGATTCCCGATACCCATACCCTGCGCCTCTTTGCTGACAATAAACCATCGCAGATGACCTGTTCCTTCGCCCAAATCCTCACCATCAAGAGAAACCGATCCAAGCAGTTCATCGCCTAAGTAGGCAGAAAAGGTCGTGTTCATCGGGTTATCGATCCGACCCATAAACTCGGACATTTCAGTTGCAACTTTTCGTTCGAAAACCGAGCCAAACCAGTAGTATTGCGAGTAGAATGAGGCATGCAGATACGCAACCGATGCGATGACGCCCGAACGGTAGCCTTGATGCAACTCCACCCCTGACACAACTCCCGAGGCATGCTCAGGTTTTGCTCGGAGAGACTTTGCAAACAAGATAAGCCCCGTTTCGATTTGCGAGACATCGTCTGCTGGCAGCACATCCAAAGCTGAACGAAGTTGCCGCCGCGCATATTTTTCGACGTCGCCGAGCAGGTTTCTTCCGTTTGGCGTCAAGCTAAGTATGCGGGATCGTTTGTCGCTTGGGTGAGGTCCACCTTCGATCAAACCCTCATTTTCAAGTTTTTGAACAAGGCGACTGATGCTGGATTTTTCCAAGTGAAGAAGCCTGCCGAGATCGCCCGCATTTTCCACTGTGCCATAACCAAGCTCGATAATCGTATGCACAGCCGAGGGAGATAGCTCTGTGCCCGCCAATCCCTTCTGCATAAAGCCAAGCTCGCGCACGATGCTCCGTGCAGCAGAGCGCATTCTGTCGATACGGGGCGTTATGAGTGCGTGATTCATGGTTGTATTATACAACTAAAATCTTAAACCTGCTAGTAACAACGTACATTCCCCGCGTTGCAACAATCCGGCACTTTGGAGCTCACAGCTGGCCTCGGAGGCCACGCAGCATTTGTATGGTATCGTGGCGTGTCAACGTCGGGTTGTCGTTCTGGGAGGGCATGGCGGATCGGAGGATCAGTCATGGAAACACCAAATTTACCTGCCATTCGCGCACTTCGCCCTGCTTGGAACAAGGGCCGGATCGTCGGACAGAAACGCCCACTGAAACCGAAACATGTCTGGGCGATAAGAGTTCGCCTTGAACTCGCCGAAAACCACAGAGACCTCGCTCTTTTCAACATGGCAATTGATAGCAAGCTTCGAGGTTGTGACCTCGTTCGCATGCAAGTTGTGGATGTGATGGCGTCCGGTCAGATTAAAGAACGCGCGTCTGTTCTGCAAAGCAAGACGCAGAAGCCAGTTCGATTTGAAATCTCGGAAGGCACTCGAGCATCAGTTGCGAAATGGATGGAGGACCCTCTTATGGTTGGCTCTGAATTTCTGTGGCCAGGCCGCTTCCACGAGCGGTTACACATTTCAACGCGCCAATATGCACGGATCGTTCGCGATTGGGTTACATCTATAGGTCTTGAGGCAACAGCCTATGGTACGCATTCAATGCGGCGCACCAAGGTCACACAGATCTACAAAAAGACTGGCAATCTGCGGGCCGTTCAGCTCCTGTTGGGACATACCAAGATGGACGGTACTGTTCGATATTTGGGCGTTGAGCTGGAAGACGCTTTGGCCATTGCAGAAGCCACTGAGATATAGAATGGAGGGGCCGTCTTCGCGGGCGGCCCATAGCCGACCTTCTTCGCCTCACCGCCCCAATGCTGCGGTCGCAACCCGCATAGCGGACGTTGGTCGATACCGCAGCATTTCAAGAAGCCCAGATGACCGCAACGCGGAAATCGGATACAACGCAACAACGAGTAAGCCGCAAATTCGAGGGGATGCTGCCTCAGCAAACACCCGAAAACGCAGGGGCGGCTCGGTCCGCGTCCTGTGAATTCGCCAACCGAACCTCGAAGCTCTGCAATACAACCCGAATCTGACGAATGCAAACGCAGCAGTAAATTAGAACGGGAACGGCAGGAAAGGGCTCTTTCACGATAGTGGGTCAATCGTGACGCGCGAATCAAAGGGATCTGATGTTAGACAGAAACTTCGCAACAAAACCAGGCGCAGGACTGGCTGCCTACCCCATCGACACAAAAGCGGTTTTCTGAACCACCCTAAACTTTGCAACGGAACCCTGCCGGATACTTGCACCAACGCAAATGCCGGTGCATCCGGCGATTGTTCTGTGGCGGAAAACAAGACGTCAGCTGCGCGTCAACCTGCGGGCGGCCACGTAGGCTGATCGGCGTAGAACCTGATCCAGATTGATGGTGGTTTCACTGCCGCGGGGCGAAATCTCGGCCGCGGTGAAGGGATGGTTCGTCGGATCGATGATCGAGATCAAGGTCACCATGTCGGGCGTCGCCTCGCCAGACACCCGCGTGAGATCCACGAAATCAAAATTTACCACACCGGGGCGGCGGAAGCTCAGCGGGGCGCTGGGGTTTTTTGCCTCAATCAGTTGCAGCGCCAATCCGGCCGTCGCAAGCGGGATCTGGCGCGGGGTCGTTGCACCGTTGACCCCGTTCATGAGCGCGTTGCGAAGGTTGGCGTCGACAGTGATCCCGCTCAACGGCGTCGCGGTCGGGTGACTGAGGGCGAAAAGATTGACCCGCATGCCGCTCGGATCCAGCGGCGTGACATGTCTGTGGTGAATCTGGACCAGGCAATCCATGTCGCTTTGCTCGATCGTGGTGGTCTGAGAAGTCGCTGTCGAGAAGAAGTATTCGTCCCACGGCCCGCTCGGTAAACTATTTGCGTAAAACAGGATGTCAGGGCTGCTGTCGACGGCCAGTGCCGGTCCGGGCGGCGCTGCCATGGGTTCAAAGACGGGATCGGGAAGCTCTCCTCGACCGCCATCAATGGGCACGGCACGAATATAGCTGCGCCCCACGGTATGTGGGGTTGGCGAGACGTCACGCTCCCAAACCCCAAGCGATACCAGCGCTGCCCGCAAATACACGCGCGCGTTTGCGTCCGTGCCAGACCGGAACAGCGACAAATCCTCGACCAGAGTTTGCGGGAGGCCTTCCATGATCGGGCGCCAGGTCCAGGACGGGTGTTCACCGGACGTATCAATTTGCCCTTCGAACACGCCGATACGGGTTCCGGCCCAGACAGTATTTGGCGTTTGACGGTCAACCAAAACGGAATGGACCGACGCAGGCGTGCCGGATCGTCCGGTGGCCGCGTTTGGCGGGGTTGTCCGCAGACCGGTTGGGTACCAGCGCCCGCTGCCATTGTACCACCAAAGCGTGTCATAATCGGTATCGGGCACCAATCCGCCGCTCTCATTGCGTCGTGTGCGCCCCGAAGTGGCAACATAGAACGCTGTATCCGTATGCGGCGCCAGATCGGTCCAAACCACCCCGTCGTTATAAGGCAGGTATTCCAGAAACGGGTCCGGCTCATCGTCGCCTGCTGATGTGCCCGAGGGCCGTTCTCCGCTGACGATCGCGTCAGTCAGCGAGGTCCAGCTCGACGTCGCTGCTGAAAACTCGAACACGCGAACGGTATATTTGCTGAGGACCGCGATGCGGGTTCCTGCCGAGGTTGACGGGTTCCCGGAATTCAGCACCTCAATCACTGCAACGGGGTCCCATTGGTTGTTGTAGGTCAGACGGTCCTGATTGATGTCATTGCCGGCATTTGTTCCTGGAATGGTCGCAGATTGCGTCGTATGCGGATCGCTGCCAGAGGGCAGAGTTCTCCAGGTCATCCAGGCTGTGCTTGGCGGCCCGCCTGCGCGCCAGTTGTCGGTCATCCAGATTCGATGCGTTCCGATGAATAGGCGCGCCATGTTGGCGTTCCTGCCCGGCAAAGCCAGCGGCCCGGAATAGAAGTTTGCAATCGAACTTTCATCCCTTTCTTTTTGCCAAAGAGCATTCCAGGCGCGGCGCAATGCGGGTCCGCGCGGTTGACGCGCCGGAATAAAGTCCCAGTCCGCATTGATATACTGTTTGACCACATGGTTGGGCTGGGTGGGATGATAGGCGCAGCCGCCGCCGTCACCACTGTCCCGGCGCTGCCAAAGTCCACCGCCCACGCGCTCGATAAAACCGTTGTCCTGCAGCCCTGCTATCAGGTGCTCATCAAGCGTCGGATGCGAGCGCAAATAGCCAGGCTCAAGCGTGGGTAGGCCGACATTTCGCGATGTCCCGCCGCCACTGGCGGTATCGGGGCGGGTATAGACACCCCCATCGCACCCAACCCAAATTGTAGCGCCCGCAGGCCGCAGAGCATGGACATCAGAATGGATGCCCCCCCCGACATAGGTCGGATCGCTGACCGGCGGGCCGGAGATGGACACACCTGTGGTGCCTGCACTGGCTTGGTTCGCCAAGGTGAACCCTGCGTCCAGATCGCCCGCAGCCGCGGTGCCAGTGATTGGCAGCCGGTATATATGCGCCTCACCCCCTTTGCCTGCCCCCCCAACAAAGACAACATCGTTGCCAGAGCCATCATCAACAACCGCAAGGCTATTGTCGAAATGTGACTGGTCCGGCTTATTGATCAGGTAGTTGGTTCCATCAAAAGTCACGTTGGCGGTGTAGACGCCAAAGGGCCAATTGGCGATCGGCACCGCCGCGACCGGGGTGCCTGCAACACCTGCCGGTGTATGCGTCAGATCGATCAGCCACCCCGCTGCAAGTCCTTCCTTGCCCACAACAGGCTGCGTTTTCTTGCCAGCGACATAGATACGCCGCGGCTCGACCGGCGAGGCTGCAAAAACCAGGCGGTTGCCAGCCTCAAAATCGGTCGGCTCGATGCGCTGAAACGTCCCCGTGGGCCCCGAGGTTGAATGCCAGACCCCATCCACCGCATCGCCAACCCCCATCAGCGCGACGAATAACCCTTGCACCGTCCAGAGCACGTCCGTGCACGCCCCTTCGATGTCCCGGCCAAATTGGCCGCCAGTAAAGTCTTGATAGGTCCAGGTGGCGTCTTCAACGAATGGCCCGTCGCGCACAAACAGACCATGCGACGTGGCCGCGACGATGCGGGCGGTATCGGCCGCGGTTTGGGTCAGCGGTGTTGCCGGATCGCGGGCCAGGCGATAGACACCCATCCCGATCAGATTGACCGCCTCGCGCTGCCACCGGTTGGTCCCCAAATTGGCAAGCGTGGCCCCCACGGTCCCGTTTAACCGCAACACACCGATGCCGCCGTGTTTGGTGCCAGCGCGCGGGGCAAATCTTGGCTTCAACTCGCCGGTGCCAACATAAATCACATCGTCATTTGCGGTTGCACCCCATTCCACCAAAAGGGCGCCGACCGTCAGGATCAAATCGTCCCGGCTGGTCGCGCCCGAAAGGGCCCAGCTTGCCAGCGGGTCCCAGCTCGCGCCGCCGTCCTGCGTGGTCCAAACACCTCCGTTTGCGGCCCCTGCGTAAGCTCTTTGGCCACCCGGGTGCACCGCCAGGTCACGGATGCGGCCTGCTACGGTCGGAGATCCCGTGCCTGTACTCTGTCGCAGGATCGTGGGGCCCATGGGCAGCCATTGGCGCTCGGCTTCAAAACCGGCAGTGACGACATCCCCAAGCGCGTCCAAATCGCCCAAGCCACCAGGCACCGCAGTATCGGCATCGCGTGCGCTGTTGGCCTCGGCGCGCATTGCCACTGTTTCAGGCACTTTGCGCAGATCGGGGGGCCAGTCATATCGTGCCATCAACCCGTTCCTCCTTTGTCGTCTCCTCCTTCGCCGATGCGAATCCATCCTTCCTCGACCGAGACGGGTCCATCCGGCAGAATTGCGGCCTGGGTTGCCGCCAGTATCGGGTCATCCCGCCAGGTGATCGGCGTGTTACGGCGGGTCCATCGCTGGTCTTTGCCAAAGGCCGCAATCTTTGGCAGCCGGACTTTGTCTGGGTCGATAAGCACCGGGCCTATTCGGGCCGAAGGGGCAATCCGTTCAAGCCCCGGCGCCACCCAATCGCGCAAAAGCTCCAGAGATTTGCGCGGCAAGATGCCCGTCGTGGCGTTCACGCGCCCCGCCGGGTTCATCAGCAGTGTCAGTTGGACCCGTTGACCGGAATGCACGTTCAAACGCCCACCGCCTTCGATATAGGGCGACGAAAGCGGTGAGGGCTGAGCCAAGGTTGCGGACCCCAGAACCGCCCGAAATCCGCGACCTGCGCCGGTCCTGGGTGCCTGTTCCGCCACCGTTTTCTCGATCAACCTAAAGCGGCGGAAATCATCGCCGACGAAATAGCCGTAAAGCCCATCATGTCCTTTTGCCACTTCACCCAACGCGACCTCAAAAGCCCGGGATTTGACAGCCTCAAAGACACCCGTTTCGCTTAGAAGTTTGGAAAGCCCAATGGCCGTCTCATCGAAGGCATCGATCTTCGAAAGGTCCGTCGGGATATCCAGCCAGAGCGTGGCGCGTACCACTGCCACGGGGCGGCCCACCAGGCCCGCAATCGTTGCGTCCGATTGGACCTGTGCTTCGTCCACCCCCCACATCGTCGTATCGACGGCACGCAAAAAGGCCGACAGCGCGCTTTCATCATCAACCAGATCGGGATTTTGCAGGCGCAGGGCGTCCACATCGATCATCCCGCGGGCAATCTCGCCCAACACGCGGGCCGCAGGCGGCAGGTCTTGTTGCGGGTCATTCACCGCAGGTCCGGGCCGCCCGACCGCACCTTCCCAGACCAGCCCGTTGGTCACCGGATCTTGCAGCAACTCACCCAATGGATTACCCGCCGCATCGAACATCTCGACGGATTCGTCGATGAAATCCGGCAGGATATAGCCCGCGATGGGGTTCACACCGCGTGAGGGGTCGGATTGGTCAAGCTGCGCCTCGGCGGGCGTGTCAGAGGCATCGGCGGGATCAACAAACCGGAACATCAATCTGGCCGGAAGCGAAAGCCGTGGTGGCAATTCCAGCGCCGGACGGCCATCTTCGTCCTTGCTGGACAGCGCATGCGGGCGCACCACTCGTTCGGTATCAAGGTCTCGGAAGCGGCCAAAACAATCGATGACACGCGCACGCAGCAAAGAGATGCGCCCGCTGGCAATGAGGCGCGGCAACCCGGCGTCGCGCAAGGGCTCAGGCACGACCATGGATACTTCGCGCTCTTGCCCATCTGGCGCGGGCTCCAGGCCCAACCAAACATCGCCAAGCTGGTCCAGCGTTACCGAGCCGGTATCGGCATCTTCCAGAAACACTTTTAACTCCGCCAGGCGCGCTGCGTGTTCATCCGAAATCTCGCCCAGTTCGTCCTCGTCGCGTTCGTGTTCCGCATCAAGGTAATCGGCAATCAGCGCTTTCCAGGCATCGTGCAGGCCGTCGGTGATCGGTGCCCGGCCGCGCAGGACCAATGCCCTGCCATCACCCTCAGAGCGCCCCGCAAACTCGATCCGTCCAAGCGACCAGCCGGCCAGATCACTTCCCGGCTCCAGTCGCGCTTCCCATTCCAGCCAGACCGGCAGCCAGGGTTGTGCCCATGAGGTCACCCCAACGGGGCTTGGCTCTCGGCCTTCGGCCAGAGAATGGCGCAGCAACTCGTCGCGAATGATCCCCTGGGCATGGGGCGGGGCCGTCGCGGCCAGGGCGGGCGTTCCATCATAGACACCGTCACTTGTGAACCGCAGTGCGGTTTCTCCGCGTAGCCTTGTTTGCACGGCGACGGCCTCTGCATTATTGGTTGTGCGGCGCTGGATGGCGGCTTGCTTCCACGGATCAAGGTAGGGATCCAGAAGGAAACTATTCTCTATCAGGCGCCGGACCAGCTGGGGCAAATTGCTGCGGTTGGGCAGATCGGGAAGGTAATCTCGTGCCACAAACCGACGGCCATAGGCGACCTGCAATTCGCGCGCCCAGAGGCATTCAAGTTTACCGTCGCTCGAAAACCGCCCGTCGTTAAATCGGTTTGAGCGTTTGAAATTCCGCAGGCCCAGGATAGGCGCGGTGGCGCGATGATAACGCGGCGCGGGTCTTTGAATGCGTCTGGTGACCGGACCTTCGCGGCCATCGTCAACGCCAAACCGCTTGTCCTTGGCGCGTTTCGCGCTCTGGCGTAACTTGAAACGACCCGCATCTGTGCGGCCGGGTCGCGCGCCCAGCCACATGACCTCGGCCTCAGGCGGAGACGGTGAGGCAAGGCGTGCCGTTTTGGTGCGCAACGGACGGCCTGCCTGTATATCCGCTTGCCGCCGTTCGACGATGACATCTTCGTAAAATTCGGTGCCGCGAAACGCCTCGAACCCGTCTCCGTGTTCGGCTTCGTCCAGCGCCACCAGCCCATCCGGCTCGCCCAGCCGGCGGATCATTCCGTTGGCCACGGCAGTCAAAAGGCTTTCTGAGAACTCCAGCTCATCGCTGTCATCCAGGCCAAAAGTTTTGGACACCTGCGATGCGATCAATCGCTCTAATGTGGGGGCAAGCGCGACTTCTATGGCCTCACTGCGCGGCGCCAGATCCTTGCCGACAGGTCCTGTCAGCCGGACACCAAAAACGGACCCATGCAACAGCGTGTTAAACTGCCCGACATGCAACGGAACGGTCAAAATTTCCGGCCGCGCCGCGACATATCCGGTCGCCAAGGCACTTTGCGAACTGGAGAACGCCAGGGCAGAGGCAACCTCGGTCAAGCGCAGATCAGAGGTAACCGATGCCGCGGCAACCCCCAAAGCATCCGCCCTGCCCGTATCATTGGTTGATTGTTGACGCTGGGCGATAAACTGATTGTTCACTGCGTTAACCGCGCTCACCTGTTGGGCAACGGCCCCGTCCATCGGCGCGGGCGACGCGGTCCAGCCCAGCGAGTCGAGCACACGCGACACCGAAAACGGCCAATAGCTGGACGAAAGCGGATCAGAGGCGCGCTCGGACCACCAGCCGACCACAACATAACTCGCCAACCGGGACGTGATGGTGTTGGCATTCACACCCTCAAGCGGATCGAAAAACGAAAACCGGTTGCGGGTGGCATCATAACCAGCCGTCCAGCTGGGTGATCCGCCCACAACCCCGTCCAGCGCCTCGGGATCAAGCTGGTCACCATCGCCCAGGCTGGGGCCCTCCGGGAAATCTTCCAACTCATAAACCTGACCGGTTTCCGACGCGACCACCCAGGCATTCAGCGTCATCAGCGCCGAATTGGCGGGGCCGGTCATGCGCACCACAAGCCAGCGGTTCGGCAGGCTGCGCAACTGCAAGCCTTGTTCGTCGTCATCCGCCAATTCTCCCTGCAACAAGCCATCGGGCAACGCCCAGTGCAGATGGATACCCGGCGCCCGTTCCTCTGGGTCCGAGAATGGCGGTGTGGGGATGTCTTCTTCGCTGGCCGGGCCGCCCAATTCCATTGGCAGGCGCACATATTCTTCACTGTGGTTCGCCGGCACATAAAGCGCTCGAACATCAACAGGCACGACCAGCGCTGGCGGCGGAGGCGGTGGTATGGCAAACCGGTCGAGCCGATTGACAGCCGTATCGCCCAAATGCACCGCCATGCTCCAGGCCGGGCGGGCCAGAAGTGCTTGCATTAACCTTGGATCGATCGGGTCGGCCATGGGTCAATCCTCTTCCAGGCGCTGGCGCAAGATGTTTTCGAAATCTGCAACAACCGCTACATTTGGAACAAAGGCCGCATCCTGAAATTGCGGCGTGGTTGTGCTTTGGGCAAAGACCTGGCGGTACGGGAACCGCAGCATCTGCATGGCAAATTCTGCCCCATCGATATCTTCGCCGAAATCCTCGCCCGGGATTGGCGCCGTCATACCTGTGCCATCCGCGTCCGCAAAAGCCCGGGCTGTGTTGGACAGATCAAGCACGCCCGCCGCGCCGCGCCGGAACCGCACGGGGATTTGTGCGGCCAGGGTCGATGGCGCGGTCGGATCATCCTCGTCCGGCACGACAGGCGCGCCCGCGTCATCCACATAACCGGCCGTGCGCACGTCTCGCGCCGGAACAAATGCGCGCCACCGGCCGGACGATTGCTCTTCCAGACGCACGCCGAATTGCAGGCCCTGCCGCGGCTCTTCGATGTGCAGAACGTTGGGGATGCCGTCAAAAAGCGCCAAAATTACCGAAGGAGCAAGCCGTTCAAGGCGCAGCAGCTTGATCCGGTCCGAATTGGATTCGGGCAGAACCTCTTCGTCATGATCGGCAGGTTCCGTGTCATAGGCGCGGATATGCATGCCCGGCCAACCCGCCACCGCCGCCGACCGCATCAGAAACCCGGTCACAACCCCGGCCGTTCCGGTCAGCGTCGGTTCCGAACCGGGTGATCGGACGCGGCGCTCTGCCTCGTCAATTTCTTCTTCGATCTTGGGATAGAGCTTTTCCAACTGTGCCCGCTCCAGCGAATTGGCGGTGCCGACACTCAACGCGCCTTGCACCAGCGCATCCGTCCACGCGCGATCGAGATAGAAGAACCTGATGGATTCAACGGGTAGAAAATCCGCATCGGGCACAAGGGTGTTAAACGGCACACCCTCCAACATCCGCAGGCGCGCCAGAAACTCCAACACGCTGTCGGTGGCCACCGTCTCGCCATCAGGTGATGCCAGGAAGAGTTCATGTTCCAGAGCGGCACGTGCCTGGGCGACCCCAAGGGTCTCACTAAGGCTCATCGTCGGTTCCTTTCCAATCGGTCTTCCAAAAAGATATCGAGGTCATCGATGTCACCAACCGCACCGAGATCGCCACTGGCCAGCGCATCAGCACCGATGGCAAATTCCACCAGTTGTTTGAGCCCGACATCCAGCGTATCGACCAGCTCAGTCTCAAGCCTACGGTCCAGAGTCACCTCTCCAGTGCCAGAAACCAAGGGTTTCGCGGCCATAAGCGCCGTCACCGAGGCAGTATCGGTGGGCCGCGCCTTCAGCCCTTCAAGCACCCCTGGATCAAACTCAAGCCCCTGAACCAAGAACTCCAGCGGATCACCTTCAAGGTTGGGCACGGGGTTTCCGGCGTCGACCCGGGGCCGGAGCGTGGCAATGGTTTTCTCTGGCGCCTCTGCCAAGACGCGGATCAAATCCGCTTCCAGGGCCCGCGCGAAACGCCCTCGGACCAAATTTTCCAAAACGCTTGGATCGACGGTCGCCACGCCGCCGGCAAAGAGGCCAAGATTTCCCACCACCGCAAAATCGAGCCCTGTCTTGGCGCGCGCGGCGCCGAACCGTTCGGCCCGCCAACGTTTGAGCGCCGCGATGAAAGACGGTTGCGAAAGCGCCAAAAGTCGCCCGGTCTCAAACGCCACTGCCAGCGAGACGTCTTCCTCTCCACTGGGGGTCATCAGGCGCAAATGGTCGCTCACATGCGCCAACGCGTCATCACCGACGCCGGGAATGTCACGGCGCACCCGCACCGGTGAAAACGGGCCACGGTACCAAGCGGTTTCACCGTCTCCGACGCGCGTTCGATACGGCAGGGTCAGATGGCCGCTTTCCGCCACGTCCAGAGGCAATCGGGTGGATGGCGCCGCGCCGGAATCCGCGCCGCCGCGATCAGGCGTGCAGTCAGCCAGAGGTCGCGCAAAACCGCTGCCGGTGCGCCGGCCCAAGAGCCCGACATCCAGATTCCGCATCAGCTGCTCAAAACTACCGGCCCCACTGCAGGTGAACCGCCAGGAGGTCAGTACAGGAAACCGTAGTATCCGTTCCTGAAACACGACCTGTGGCGGAATGGAGAAGCCACCAAACACGCCTTTCACCTGAAAGCTGTTCTCCAACGCGCCGCTTTCCAGCGCGCTGAAATCGCCGTCAAGCATCGCCGCCGAGCTGATGGGTCCCAGTGCGCTGACGCCGTCTTCATTGGCGCTGGCCCGGTCGAAGAGCGCCCCGTCGTGAAACACCACTTCGCCGCGTCGGATCGCTTCGGCCATGGCGTCACCGTCACGCACATCCAGGTTGCGCGGCTCTGGCACCGCTTTCAGCGGTATCGCTGCACCATCAGAGATCGCGGCGTTCACGGCTGTCAGCTCGGTACTGAAAACCAGGTCCGAGAGGTCAAAAAAGTTGCGCGGCGGCAAGGGTTCTGGCAATTCGCCCAGCTGACCTTCAAGATTGATCAGACAGGCCGTGTATGCCTTGGGCCGACAATTCTCGCGATCGAACTGAGGCATGCGATTGGAAATGACCACCGCCAGAAAGCCATCATCATCACCCATCGCGGCCTCGGTATCGTCGATATTGACCTCGCGCACATGGGTCAAAAGCGGCAAATCTTCGACCGTGGGGAAAACATTTCGAACCACAGATACTGGGACCGACAACCGTGTCGCCGTCGGCACGTCTTTGTCGCCGGGCAGATCGACACCTTCGCTTACGCAATCCTGCCAGGGAATGTCATGCTCGATCTGACCCTCGCCTTCGGCAATCACCACCAGGGCCAGCCAGGGTGTGCGCTCACTGGTGATCTGATCTCCAAACGCGGTCTCATCTGGTGCTGCCTTGCGATCCCACGGCAGGGTTTTCTTCTTGAGCACAATCTGCGGCAGCCGGGCCTCATAAGCGCCTTCGGAATTGGCCGGCGGGAAAGTCATAAGTGCTTGATCGGGCGGTAGTTTTAATCGGGGTGCCGTCACGTTGAAATGAGTCTGAAGCGGGCGGACAGCCAGCTCATCTACGTCGACGCCATCTTCTTCGGCCTCGATTTTCAGATCGCCTTGCAGCCGGTACTTCCCCGCCTCCAGCGCTGGGACAATGCTGTCATAGAGAAAGAAACGCCCTCGCGCGACCATGATCAAGGTTCTCCGTTTTCAAGTTCTGCGGTTCGCGGGGTGACATCAGCGGGCGGGCGCCAGCCGATTTTGAGCGGTGCCTTGCCAGTGCGCACAACCCCGACCGAGAGAGATACGCTCTCGTTCACAAGCCGCGAGACAAACCGCTCGGCTGTCATATTGGCCGCCATGACACCGTCCAGCCGCCCCGAGGTCAGCCCCGACAGACGCACGACGAAACCGGCTTTGGATTTGATGGTGTAGACCACCAGCGTCTTGCCATCATAGGGCACCAGCATCGGGCGTTTCTCGACGATCTCTGCCCCCTGGAACGAAATGGCCAGCGCCGAGAGTTCCTGCTCGGTCAATCGGCCATCAAACAGCACCGCAACGGCGCTGGCGGCGCGGTCAAACTGGGTCTCTACCAGCGTGGCCTGATCGGTCATATGCGCGGCACGCAGCCAGCCTGTGCCGCCTGCCCGACCGCCTCGAACGCGGCTTGCGCCCTCGGCCCGCAGGATGGCACCGCGACACAGCGCCATCGAACGGCCCAGATAGGCCACTGACTGTGCATCCGTCCAACCCGCGATTTCTGCCGAAGCCTTGCCATTGTCGCCCGATATCACCGCATAGGCCGCTGTTTCGGCAGGCAAATCAAGGCTGCGTTTCGAACCGGCATTGTCCAGCAGAACCCGGCCTGTCAGGCCAATGGCCAAGACCCGCGCGGCGCCGCTCAGGGTCAGACGGCCAGCCGATTCAAATCGACGGGACCGCATGGCTCCCGGCAAGTCAAAGACCACCACCTCGCCGGCTGCCAACCCGCTAGTTTTGTCCGCGGATTTGGTGCCTCGCGGCCCGCGCGCACCCGCCATCGCGGCGATGCCTGCAAGATGGTTGCGGGTTGCACCGGTTGACCGTTCGGCACTGGCTGAAGCATCAAGCCCCGCTGCTTTCGTGCGCGGCACCCGACCTTCTGCGGCGATTGTCTTGCCGACCTGCGCCGGGGCGGTGGCAGTGCGCAGCAGGAATGCCGGCGCCCTCACCCCTCGTGCGGCCAAAACCGCATCCAGTGACGGCGGCTCAATCCGGCTGAGCCCACGGGCCAACTCTGGGGGCACACGCGTTGCGCGCGGTGTCAAAACGCCCTCGGCCTCCGCAGCTACAACGCTTGGCAAGCTCAACTGGCCACGCAGGCGCGGCTGGCCAAACTGAATGTCGCGGCGTGGTCTGACCTCTCGAACACGCTCGTCCTTGGAGCCGCGCGGCGCATCCGTGACGATCCGTTCTGTCAAAAGCCCGACGCGCATCGGTGTACGTCTGGCCTGACGCCAGGCCCGCGCGCCCGTGGCACCTGTCGGACGGCGCTCGGCGGTCTGGAATTCCGCCGCCAGCGCGATATTTCGGTCCTCTGCAATCGAGTTCAACAATGTGAGATGCGTGGCAGCCAACCCGACGATTGATCCAAAGAAAAAGCCATTGTCGCGCAAGGGCAGCGGCCGGCGAGGCCCGGCCTCAACCTGATTGAACGCCACCCCGCCCGTTTCGGGATTAGGACGGCGGCCAAAGAATTCCGGGCCAAAGCTCAGGTCGACGCCTTCGGTTGCCTCGATGATCGCGCCTTTGGGCACCTTCTTGTCATCAAGGCCTTGCGGCGGTCCCCAGACACCGACGGGGAAAGCCCCGGTATCGCGTGTGCGCAGTTTGATCTTATCGACATCATCCAGTCGTTCTTCGTCAGACCCCGGATCAATTTTGAGCAGCGACAGTTCCAGCGTGACTTCAGAGACGACCAGATTGGATGGTGCAACGCCAAGCGCCCCAGAGGGATCGCGCTCGAACAGGTTCTGACCCGGACGGTCAATCACAGTAAGCGGGATGGTGCTGGTGATCGACAGCTCAAACTCGCTCATGACATCAAAGGGCTTGGACAGGCTGCCGTCAGCGGTGTCCGATGCATCACCATTCCCGCTTGCCGCTGGCAGGGTGCCGCGCCCGGTGATGCCCGACAGCGCCTCGGCCCGGTTACCGCTAGCCAGTTCCAGATACTTGGCCGCGAAATCGACCCAGGTGACATATTCCGGCTCGGGGTTGTCCTGCTTGCCAAACTTGACGGTGACGTCGATGGGGCCGACCTTGACCCGCGCTTTGCCGTGGAACTCTGGCCCTGCAACCTCGATTTCCGCGCTCAAGCTAAACGACAGCTTGATCGTCCCGAACCAGGTCTTGATCCGAATACCTGCCGAAATGCGCACATAGGCATTGGCCAGGTATTTGAACGGATCAAAGTAGACAATCGCGTTCACGCCCCAACCGAGCGAGACAAAGACCGGGCCGAATTTGGCTGTTGCCTCAAACGCGCCGCCACCCATCACCGCCTCAGACGTCAGGGCAAAGTAGTTCTCTGCCTTGATGACGATGTTCGATGAGACGGACCAGTTATACCCCAGACGCGGAACAACCGGATAGCCACTGGCCTCAAATTCTGGGTGATAGCCGCCAAGGGTCAGCACGAACTGGCCTTTGTTGGGGCCTTTGAACCAGCTGACATAGGCAAAACCACCTGTCAGTCGGGCGCTTTCATGCAATAGCCAGGAATTGTCGGTCAGCTGGGCCTGAATCCAAATCACACCCTCTTCGGTGGAAAAGCGTGCAAGCAGTCCAAGCTCGATCGAGACCAAGGCAAAGCCCGGGCGTGGCAGCGCCATGCGGGCCAGGCCAAAAATCGACAATTCAAAGCCACTGCCAAATTCCACTGCGACAACGGCGATGCCATCGACCAGAGCAAATGAGGTAAAGCTGATGCCGGCTGCAAACCAGAACTTGCCACGTATGACCGGGAATGTGCGCCGGACCTCTTCGAGATACGCAATGACATCGGTTGGCAAGTCAGCCGCCGGGTCCAGCGCCTGGATCAGGACAAAATCGCCAAAGTCACTCAGGTCCGTGGGTGGAACCAGATCCCTGTTGATGCCAAAGCCGCCACCGATCCCGGTCAGGAAAAAGGCAGGCGCGCCGCCGATGGGCCCAAGGAATGACCCCACTGCGAAGAAGGACGTATACCGGCCTTGGTCGTCCGATGCCGAGGCATAACCGCCATAGATCGACAGGCCATAAACCGCAAAGCGAGCGGCCAGCATGCCGACATATTCGATGTCGTCTTCGTCACCGAACTTGCGCAGACCACCTGCCAGCGAGATGCCCGAAAGGTCAGCAGAGACGCCCAAGCCAGCCAGATCAGCCCCCCAGGACGCGCTGTCAAATATCCCGCCCTGATCGGTGCGATAGATAAGCTCTAGGTCATCGACGCTAGCGGCAAGCCCGGCAATGGTGACCGAACCATCAAACAACAGTGAAACGGACTGCAGACCTGCGTCTTCGTCAGATTGCGCGCCCAGGCCGATCTGATCGACATAGAGCGGACCAAAGCCCTTGCGGATCGGCAGCCACCAGGGGCCTGATCCCTCACCTGCGCGGAAGCCAAAGCGCAAATCGCCCGAGTTCAGGGTTTGCACCGACAGCGCCGGGCTAAAGGCGGGGGCCAGGGCGGCATTGCCGTCATTCGTTTCGCTCAGAAGGCCAGAGGCCACGGCATTGTCGGAAGAGCCGCCACTGACAGCCGCCCCGATCTCGGCCAGTTCCACCTGGGCACCTCCGCGAAGCGGACCAGAGCCAACCTGCGCAAAGGCGTGAATCGCGATCGACCCCAATGAAAGCGGGCTTTTGATCAGCGGCGCGTTAGAGCTGCCGATGCGCAGACCAATCCCGTTGACCGACAGGGCCGGAGCAAAATCAGGCGCGGCGCCACTGATATTCAACAGACCGATTTCAAGACCAGGGTTAACATCGCCCACAATCCAACGGCTGTCATTTTCCAACCAGATCGCAATGTCGCCGCCAATGACTTCAAAACGGTCAATGATGGTCACCGATAGCCCAACAGAGCCGCCGAGATTGGCCAAACCGATCTCAACCGCATTATCCACGGTGATGCCCGGCCCTGCATCAGCAATTTTTTCGATCAGCGTCAAAAGCCGCACAAGCTTGGACTGCACAAGATCTTGTTGAGTCTCGCCGACCCGTGGCAGCGCGCGGAAGAACTCGGCATCAAGCCCGCCACCGGGTGTCAAAATCACGTCGGTCAACACGTCGCGCATCGTGTCAGAGCCGATGTCGCGGTCCAAAAGTGCGCTGACTTCATCCAGCCCCAAGACAAAGCCGCCCAGCAGTTCGATGGCCAGATGCATAAGCCCCGCGGCGATCTCTTCCGGCGTGTCCCCACCCACGCTGGGCGAGAATGTCTGTGAGGTAAAATTATACCGCAGGCGGAAGGCCTGATCGGCACTCGCATCAAAGGCCAGCCCCGTGCTCAGCGTGGATGGCGGCGCGCCGCGACCCACATCAATCTCTGTAAAGGGTCGCAAGATCACGCCATCGGCCACGGGTATCTGGGCGGGGCCGATCATGGCCGTCAGCCGGTTCAGCCCGCCATCATCGACGCTCAAGCTGGTCTCGATATCGCCGACAAAAGGTATCCCGACCAGATCAGCGGTGAATTCGACCTCCTGGGTGGCTGTGAAAAGCTCGATTTCAAGTGTCGAGCCCGGCGTGCCCGCATTGGCCACCGATACGCGCAAGCCCGTGCCGGTGTTTGCCACCGACAGACCGGCTGGCAAAACAGGGTTCAATGCACCCAAGCCCGATGACACAAGCGCTGGCCAACGTGCGGCCAGGCTGGCAACCGGATCAGCAGCCCAGGCCACCAATGCTGGACCGTCAAACGCACCGCCTGACCGCAAGGCCAGCGCATCACCCACGTCGCCCAGCAACGCGCCAAAGGGTGACCCGGTATCGACAATAGCGTCCAAAACTTGCGGCAAAGCTGCTGTAACGGCAGTGGCCAGCAGATCCGTGAGGTTGGGTGGCCCCGGGTAGATCTCGATATCCGGGCCCGCATCAGGCCGCAGGAACACCCGCAGATCGCTGCCCGTCAGTGTCAGATGGGCGGCCTGCCGATCACCAACCGCCCCGGGTACGCCGGCAAAAAGAGAAATCTCGGGCCGAGAAGGCCCGGCCGCAATCGGGAACCGCAGGCCAAAGGCGCCGCCCAAGGCGATACTGCCCGCAGGCAAAAACGCACCCGGGTCCAGGGCAAAGTCCAGAACCAGGCCGCCATCGTCGCGGGCCCGCAGCGCAAAGCCCGGTGCGAACTCCCAAATACCGGAACCGCCGCCCGTTCCCACCAGCGGGCGCAGCGCGTCCATAATGGCGATAACTCGGGGCGCATGCAGACCACCGCCAGGCCCGCCCAAAACCGAAGCGCTGGCGAACCACGCGCCCGGATCAACAAAGAGAAGCGGCGGCACCCGAACCGGATCTGGCGTCAGCCCAAATCCAGCAAGCCCCGCATCAACGATCCCGGTCACGATCGGGTCGATCTGGCGCAGCCCGTCAAGAACCTGGCTCAGGGCCAGCGCAGCAAGGGTGGGCGGCAACGCCCGGACCAACGCGGTTGGGTTTGGCGCAGGCCAAAGGGGGATTGCGCTCGGGATATCCGGCAGATCGCCGGGCAAAGTTATCTCTGCCGTAAAGGGTGCCAGTCCCAGTTGTAGGCCTGGTGTCCCCTCTGCCCCGAAATTCACAGCGCCAGAAACAAGTCCATGTTGGCCCAACACCGCGTTCAGCGACCAAGCCCCAAAGGCGAAATCTGGTGCGGACCCCTCCAGCGTCACACTCAACTGGCCTTGGTCGGCGTCAAAGCTCAGCCCGGCCCCTGCCCCGTCAAA
The DNA here is from genome assembly GCF_900172215.1 of Ruegeria meonggei. Classification (GTDB taxonomy): domain Bacteria; phylum Pseudomonadota; class Alphaproteobacteria; order Rhodobacterales; family Rhodobacteraceae; genus Ruegeria; species Ruegeria meonggei. The sequence continues at coordinate 344,590 of NZ_FWFP01000004.1, read as the reverse complement.
CAACGTTTGCACAACGTCCATAAGCGCGCCACCGAGCGCGGGGTCGGCCAGCGCCACCTGCAGCTGCGCGGTCGGTTCATCGACCCAATGGGACAGCGACAGCGCGTCGAACCCGTCATCAGCCCCCAGAATGCCGGTCGCACGCAACAGCGCGATAAGCTCGGTCAGACCGGGCGTGGGCAGGGCCACGGCTTCGGCTACGATCTCACCGAACAGCGCACGAACGGCTGGGGCGGTGGGGGCAATGCGCGGAATCCCCGGCTTGGACAGCGTGTCCGCCGTAACCACGAGCCGCGCGTGGCTTTCCCCGAACAAGCGCGCGCCATGGAGAATAACCTCTAACCCGTCGGTGCCGCTTTCCGAGGTGCCATCAACCCCGACGCAGCCCGAGAATGAAATGGACCGCAAACCCAAGGGTGCATCGCCGTGATCCATCGGCCCGCCCACCAGCCATCCCGAACCACGAGAGAGATGGCCTGACAGCACAACCTTGCCAGCCGGGCGGAACTCCGGCTGGGGGCCAGACGCGCCATCGCGATTCAGTCGCGCCGAGAGCAATTCGACCAGGGCGCGTCCCTGGAACCCGATTGCCCCTGCCGCAGGGGCGTCACCCAGAGGAACATGCAGCCCGATGCCCATGCCCTCAACCTGCGTCTGTCGCAACACATTGGCCCGGGCCACAGCAAAGGTGCTGAGCCCTGCAGCCGCAACTGCGGTCATCGCCTGACGCACGCTGTCCTGTTCAAGAACGCCGTACAGCAGGTGGATCTGCAGATCGCCGCGTCGCGCCCCAGTCCAACCTGCAGGCGGCGCCAGCTCGTCCAGCGGACGCCCCGACAGGCGGTCGCGGATCAACCGCCGCCCCCGCGCCAAATCTGCGTCGTCCGGCTCGCCCGGGTCAACGGGGGGCAATAGTTCATTGAGACGGTGCAGCGTCTCGGTGGTTTCAAGGTCCAACGGGTCAAGCGCGGCCGTCGCCAGACCCGCGATCAACAACTGGTTGGGCCCGGAAGGCAATGTATTCAGCGCCAGCCAGGCGCCATGGCCCGCAGCCCGGTCTGCCAAGACGGCCGCGCCCGCGATGCCACCCGCCTGTGCCAATGCATGGGACAACCGCGCCGCCTGTCCTGAGGCGTCGTCCTCTTCCGTATCCGGACGGGGCGCCAGCAGGATCGTCCAGGTGCCGCTGGCATCTCCGGGCACTTGCGAAAACGCGGTGGCCTCCCGGTCTCGGATCCGCAAATCAAGCAGGCGGGCCGGGTCAACGCCCTCGGGAACCGGTGCAGTTTCAGACAATGTACAGATCACAAAGAGGACGTCTGGGGCCGCCCCCAGAAACGGCGTCACATCCGAACTCTCGATCAGGCTTGTGGCGTCGGTATCGCCTACAACATGCAGCACCGTACCCGGTTGATTGACAGCGGGGCTGACCAGCCCATCGGTGCCCGTCCAGCCTGTTTCCAGTGCCAAGAGGCCAACGGCCAGTTCCGCCGCGCCCAGCCCCGAAAGCAGCGTCGGCAGTTCAGAGGCCATCCCACGCGCCAGTTCATCCGGTTGCAAACCCGGATCACCAGGGCGCCATGTCCGCAGCGGCAGTGACGAGAAACGGTCAGGCTCGGCCTCGGATCGGTCGGGCAATCGCCATGCGGCAATACCCGGACCACTGTCAGCGCCAGGCAGCAGCAGACACCATGGATCCGACAAGGTACCGGTACCCTCCACGCCACTTGTTCCGGCCCCAAGACGGGCGGTGAAAACCTGCAGCCGTTTCGTTACCTCTGCAAAGGGGTCTGCCAGCAACCGCCCCAGCCAGTCACGCAGGGCGGCTTCTGGTGCATCGATCAAGGCCGACAGTGAAAGCCGGTGCGGGTCAGGCCCACCGAGAACAGGTGCCGCCCGTCGCCACCCCAGCATATCCACCAAATCAACAAGAAAGTCGTTGCCGCTGCGCTCGGCCAAAAGACCCAGTAACCGCTCAATCCCATCCCATTGCGCACCCGAAAGCTGGTCCACATCCATGCCGCTTGAAAAGTCCGGCAATTCCAGCGGAAGGCCGATGCCATCCAGCGACACCGTCGGGTTAGGTGTATCAAATTCAACCGATACCCGATCCGCTGGCCGCCAGCGGGCCACCAGGCCCAACCTGTCGGTCTCAAGCGTCAGGCCAGTGCCGGAGGTCCGCAACCGCAGCCCGCCGCGGGCCCGTCCGTTAAAGCCGGCCTCGACCTCGGGGATAAACGCGGTGGCACCTGTCGACAGGTCGACCTTCACAAGCGCAACGCGCCCCCGAAATTCGATCACGGTGCAACGCTGCCCCAGATCGTCAACCCGGCTGAGCCACCCGACCCCAATCGCCAGGGCCCCATTCGCATCGCGCCAGATCGCCACATGCGCCCCGGGCGTGATCGACAGTCGCCAAGGATCGACCTCGGTTCCCGCGCCGCTCACATCTGCGGCACCGGCCAACAGCGTGCGCAAACTGCCCAACACAGCGGTGACATCACCGCTGTGGTTTTCGAGCACGTCAAGCCAATGGGCCCGCAGCTGCCCAAGCGGATCGCCCAGGAAGGTGACAGGATCAAGCGTAGGGTACCCGGCCCCTGCCCCCGCAGGCGCGCGCCAGCCCAAGACCACCCCGATAAGCGCAGCACCGGGGCCAAGGTTGGACAACAGCTCGTCCAAGAGGTCGGTCACCGTTTGCGCCGCAGCCGCCGCCACCGCGTCTGGGTTGGTCAGATCCAACCAGGGGTGATTGCTTTGCGCCACTGTCACGTCGCGCGCAGCAATAACCACCGCTGGTCTGCGTTCTTCGTCCAGTGCCAGCCCAAGTATCAGCTCTGCGACCGACACGTTGGGCATGGCCTCTCCGCTCAGATCAAAGCGCAGGCTGGTTTCAAGCTTTGGAACCGCAGTCGCGGCGCCGGTGGCCAGGCTCAGGTGCAATATGTCAGCCGAAACGCCCGCCTGTGTGATCCCGGTGGTGGTGGAGAACCCCAGCGATATCCTGATGTCCGGTCGCGCCTCGGGCCCGTCTTCTGCACGCAGACCGATGCGAATGGTTGCACCGCCAACAGGCAGGTCAATGCCGGTGGCATCTGCGGTCGCACCTGCACCCAGAATATCAGCCAAAGCCTGAAGCCAGCGTGTCCGCGCCGCCGGAGCGCCCAACAGTTGCGCAACCCAATCAGACAGCGCATCCGCTCCGCGGCTCAGAAGGTCGGCAACGGGAAAGGCCGGAATCTCGGGCGCGGTGCCCAGACCAAGCGCGTCTGCCAGCGCACGCACCTGTGCGCCGCCTGCCCCGCGCAACTGCGCCTCGATCAGCGCCAGGATAAGTTCAATGGCCGACTCGCGGAGGGCATCGGGATTGCCCAGCGACAGCATCATGTCACGCGGCGTGGTTTCGCCGGGCAATTGCAACCCACCCAAGGATAGACTCACATCCGGCGCACCGTCCGCAGGGTCGGTTGGGATCGCAACCCGCAACCCGATCCGCGCAAGACCAGCCTCGCCCGGAGCGGGTGGGGCAGCTACGGTAATCTCTGAAGACAGTGCGATGACGCCGCCGGGTTCCCCGGCCAGGAACGGATTAGCTGGTGCGGGACCAGAGCTTTTGGCAGCACGAAACAGTGGGAACAGCAGCGATGACCTGCTGTCTGCAAAGCCGCCACCCGTATTCACGACCACACCCAGGAAGATATTGACCTGCCCCGCCGGGCGGTCATCGATCACCAGATAAAAGCCCGCGTCGATCCCTGGCTCGACCTGGTCGGAAAACAACTCAATCCACTGTCGCCCATCCGGGTCTCTCTCGATCCCGCCCTCGCGAACGGCGGCGACAAACTCAAGCAAGGCCTGGCGCTGCGCGTCATCGGCCAAAATTGTCGACAAGTAGTCCTGGGGATCTGTCAACCAGTCGCCGTTGAAATCACCCTCCGCCGTCACCAGGCCAAGGGCGCGCAACAGCGGATTCAGATCCCCAAAATCATCGGGCGAGAAGGCGTTCATTTGGACCCCCCTCGAATGCGGAACCGCGCCTGCGACTGCACGACCAAGGCGCCGTCTTGCAGGCTGAGGCCTTGTGCCACGAGGCGTTTATTTGAAACGTCGCGACCAGAGGCCCCGGCGATACTGTCAGCGACCTCCAAGACCATCTGATAGGCAAAGGCGATCAGGGTCTCACCCCAGATATCGGCAATCAACGCATCGCCAACGGGCCTGTCGGGGGCCGCCGCCACAAGCCCCGCGACCCGTTCAGGGTTTCCCATGGCAAAGGGGACAATCATCTCGGTCCGGCCCGCATCAGTGGCCACAGGTATTGTAACGCTCAGCACGTCTTTGCCTGTCTTGGTCGTCACCTCGCCGACAAAAACGACAAGCTCGCTGGTGCCGTCATCCCAAATGATCGGCTTGGGTTTTGGGTCATCTTGATTGGGTTTGCCGCCACTCTTACCGACAGCGGCCAGTTGCATCAGCGGTTCAAGGATTTTTGGCGCCAAAGGCAACGCGGCGCCCAACGCCCCAACCGCGATTGGTTCGCGTGGTAATAGCTCTGGCAGCTGTTTTCGCAGACCCGCCAACGCGCCGTTGGCTATCGCATCAAGCTCAAGACCTACAGAAGGGGTTTTCAACTCAGCCTCAAGAAACCCGCCAAACACACTCACATCAATTCGAGGGAAGTCAGGAACAGTTACATCGCCTGGCCGGTCGGGATTGCCTATGTCGTCGCTGTCAGTCCAGAGAAGGTCTTCTAGTCCACGCCCATCTTTCAGTTTGATTTGCGCCAGTATCCCGATGGCGTCTTTCAGTCGAATAACCTGTCGATCTGAAAATCCAAGTTCGGAAGCCTGTTCGATCACGGCTTCAAACTGTCCGGAACCGTCACGGGCCAATCGCAAATCCAAGGCGGTGGTTTTGCCGTGCTGAAGGCCCTCAAGCAATTTTGAGGCGTCTTTGAGCAAGGACTTGCCTTTATCGCTGATGGTGGGCTCGTTCAAAGCCTGCCCGATCAAATCGCGCAGCGACAAAGAGGTCTTTTTCGGCCGGCCGGGTGGCCGCATGACGTAACCCTCCTGTCACAACAAAACAGAGCGCTGGCGGAGCGCTTTTTCGTTGGTTTGGTTTTTGAAACGTCCGGCGACCGGGCGTAGGGTTTTTTACCGATTCAACATTTTAAGAATTCGGTCTGCGGTAATGCCAAGCACAAACCAAAGCGCAAGAAAGCCAACAAGTTCAAGGCTAAAGCTGCCCCATTTGAAATAGGTCTGGGCAACCACGAGCGACACAGCGAAAGGAACAAGCTCCCTTTCAGCTACCGATCTTAAGCCAGGGGATGTCAAAAGAGAGAACATGAATCCAGACTCAGTAGCGACGAAATTATCACGGTTGTATCGCTTAGTTTACCTGAGGTCAATTTTATTGACGAATGCGGGCGCCCTGACCCGGCCGCGCGCGCCTCTACCCAAGGCTCATAGCGGCCGGATTGGGGTAGATAATAATAGGATTGGTATTGCCAAGTTGTTTGAGGATGCATGCAAAGCGTTGCGTTGTAGCGTTCAGACTACCATTTCTGCGGTGTCCTTCATGCTGGCGCAAAGCGTTGCCTACGTCTGCTGGAAAAGTCAACCGCCGGTCCTTTGTGACGTTACTTTCAATTGCAACAAGGGTCCGCCTTAGGCTGAGCTGCGACCTCCACTTTCGAACCCGATATCATGGGCCCGATCTTTCTCACGCCTTTGCTGACGCCAGCCGTTCCATGGCGAGTGTAAGAGGCATTGACCGTATCTCTTCCTGCCCCGGAACTTCCTTGTCGCCTGCATCGACAAGTATGCGTTCTGCGACGTCCAATTCTTCTGTGGCGATGTGAAGCTCACCAGAGATGCAGCTGGACCCGTTGTCGCTGAGCAGGCGTGCTTTGTGCAGCACCGTTGCCTGATCACAACCTGAGGCTTGCAAGGCAAGGTCCAGCGTGTCGGTCACATCCTCGGTCTTCATTCTCGTGTAAAGCTTCCAGGCGATGATGTAACGACTGTAATCGTCGAGGATCGTGGACAAGTAGAACCACCCCCACTCGAGCATCAGTTGCGAAATGGATGGAGGACCCTCTTATGGTTGGCTCTGAATTTCTGTGGCCAGGCCGCTTCCACGAGCGGTTACACATTTCAACGCGCCAATATGCACGGATCGTTCGCGATTGGGTTACATCTATAGGTCTTGAGGCAACAGCCTATGGTACGCATTCAATGCGGCGCACCAAGGTCACACAGATCTACAAAAAGACTGGCAATCTGCGGGCCGTTCAGCTCCTGTTGGGACATACCAAGATGGACGGTACTGTTCGATATTTGGGCGTTGAGCTGGAAGACGCTTTGGCCATTGCAGAAGCCACTGAGATATAGAATGGAGGGGCCGTCTTCGCGGGCGGCCCAAACCGGTCACTCGACTGGGTATTGAGATGCTGCGATCGCAGTCCGCGTTGCCGACATTCGCCGCATGTGCAAAGTTTTGAGATTGCAAACTCACAGATTGCGCAACAATCCTGCCGTTACCAGCGTAGAACTCAGTTGTCGCTCGCGAACCAAAGCTGACCTTGCGTATTCGCAAATCAAGCCGGAACAGGCTAAAAAAATCGTTTGGGTACCTAAAGTACAGCCAAGTAGGGTCCTGATCCGGAACTGCGCTTTGAACACTTCAAGCCGGGTTACCTACTAGCTCTTTTTGATAACCAAATAGTGCGGGCAACCCGCCCGTGTGCAGTAAAACGACTTTCTCACCTGGTTTTATCTTTCCACGTTCGATCAGGTCCAGCAAACCGGCGAATGTTTTGGCAGAATAGACTGGGTCTAGAAAAACCCCTTCGGTTCGGGCCATTTTCTCCAAAGCGGCGCGTGTTTTGGCATTCACTTTGCCATAGCCTGGCGGCAAGGCTTCATCCCAAACATCAATCCTGTCTTGTAGAAAACCTGCGTCGATATTCAGCAAGTCCGCGAGATTCTGCAGAACGGTTTTCATTCGAGCCTTTTGCTTTTCACGATCCCGGCGCACGCAAATCCCAAACACCGAGGCAATGCTTTCTTCCAGCGCCAATCCGGTTAGCAAACCGCCATGTGTCGCGCCGCTGCCTGACGGGACAATGACCGCATCGAAATCTGGCATCTGCTGGTACAATTCCTGCCCAGCGACGACATAACCCAGGGCTCCTAGGGGTGGATGATGCAGGCCAAGGTGAATAACGTAAGGTGTGCAACCTTGGGCTTTCAATTCGTCGGCGCGTGCATGCAACGCCGCGTCCGCTCCGGGTTCGTCTTCGCCCTCGGGGTAACTCATTTGCTCGGCACCCAGGATTTGTGCCAAGAGTACGTTTCCGGACGCATAATACTCTGATCCCATGTCCGGCACACGCTCTTCCAACTGAAGCACCGATTGCATACCCAGTTTGGCCGCTGCGGCGGCTGCAGATCGCACAAAATTGGATTGAACGGCGCCCGTGATCAGAATGGTATCAGCGCCTTTTTGCTGCGCATCTCCAAGATAAAATTCAAGCTGCCGTGTTTTGTTGCCACCAAAACTAAGCCCGGTCAGATCATCACGTTTCAGCCAGAGATCGATATCCAGCTCGGCCGATAGGTTGTCCAGGTGCTCCAAAGGTGTTGGGCCAGACATGAGTTGGGCACGTGGAAATCTGTTCAGATTTTCGTTTCGTATCATCGTGTGACCTTTGAGATTAAGCCGTCATATAGGCGCGATAGAACAGAACACAGCAAGCGATCAGTGAAACCACGCGGATCGCTGCTATGACGACCGCCTGTGGCAAGTAGGGACCTGTCGCACGGCCAAGTAAGCTGCCGATCAAGGTTATGGCGAGGAACCCCCATACTGACGACCCATACGAGATTGATTGTGCCCCGGACAGATTGTGCAACAAAAATGCGATGCCATATGCCACCAGCGCTATTGGTTGAACCAGCTTTGCCACCTCTTTGGCGGACCGACCCTTTGCAATCAAACCGAACACCATAAGTGGACCCGGGGTTGCCGCCCATACAGTTGCAAGTCCGGACAATCCGGTAACAGCTGAAAACCCGACGTTTCCAATTGAGCCACGCAAGGGGAGCAAGGTTGTAATCAAGCCGATTAACAACAGGCAGGCCGTCAGCGCGAGAACAAACGCCTCGCTCAAAAGGGGATAAACAATGCGGCCAGCAGCCACTCCAACGCAGCATCCAATGACCGCAGTGACGATTATCCGCCGATTGTTTTTCAGAACATGCCGGTCCGTTGCCACCGCTGACACAACGGTGTTTAGCAGAAGCAAAATGGGAACCGCCGTCGGCGTGCCAAGCATAATCATCATGGGTGGCCCCGCAATGATGCTAAATCCGATGCCAACCCCGACTTGCAGTATAGCGCCAAGGCAAATAGCGGTCATCAGGATGTACAGTTCAACGGGCACTCAAACTCCTATGGATCGGGGGATTGTTGCAGGGCCACAGGTACCTTGATTGGCCAGCTGAGGTCTACTTCAATTCCAACCCACCTAAGGCACGGCGCGGTCAGCGCTGCCACGGCATCATTCCAGAGTATTGTACTCGGGCCGCCACAGAATGCGCCATATGCGCCAGTGTTGTAAGGTCAAAAACGGGAAGCTGCAGTTCTTCCTGAAGGCACGCGGCATATGGCGGCAGATCTGTACACTCCAATACCAATGACCGAATATCCGGAGCTTCAAGCATCAGGCTGCGAGCGGCATCCAAGACCTCGGCCTCGATCAGATCAGTATCCATCCTCGTTCGTGCGTTCCGCAAGATCACCTCGGCGAATTCTGATGTACCTTCCAAGCCCTTCACTGCCACAGGAACACCGGCTGCACCGACACCTTCAAAATGCTGGGGCGTCAGTGCCGATGCATCCGCAGTCAGCACACCCACTGGCGCACTGGCCCCGGTCATGTGATAGGCCAGCGGCACCTGGATCAGGCTGGACGCAAAAACAGGAACGGAAACCGCTGCTGCCAGTTCCCTTTGAAACAGGGCGAGGAAGCCACAGCTGCCGGTGATTGCACGGACGCCTTCAGCCTCAAGCCGTTTGGCGCCTTCAATGAAGGGGGTCAGTAATTCGGGCGTAGGGTTGTTCAGCAAGGTCGGGACGGTCACGCCGTCGATCATCTCATACAGGACTGGAAATGGCAGGCTGGATGGGTTTTTGATATGGCCCGGCGGCTTCGGAAAATAGCTTTCAAGGCACAGAACACCGATCGACGCGCCGCATATATTCTGACCGCCTTGGTAAATTGGCATTGTTATCAGACCCTTCTAACTTGAGTGTTCAAAACCTGGCCAACGAAAACGGCGCCATATCGACGTTCGGGCTGCGACCGGACACAAGATCCGCCACAAGCTCACCGGTTTTCGGGGCCATCATCAGCCCGTAATGTGAATGTCCGAACGCGGCATACAGCCCTTCTGAGCCGTTGATCGGCCCGATTGCGGGCAAACTGTCCGGAAATGATGGCCGCCGACCCATCCAAAATCGTGCCTCGCTTGTTTCGAGGTCTGGCAACATCGCCTTTGCCTGTTCGGTCAGGATTTCTTTCTTGCGCGGATCAGCGGGCGCATCGACGCTGCCAAATTCGGCCGTGCCGGCGACTCTCAGGCCCCCCAGCATCGAGCTTGCGACGACCTTTGCATCCACATCCATGACCGAGTTGCTCAATTGGACTAAAGGGTTCGGGAATTCAACGTGGTAGCCGCGCTCGGCAACAAGGGGCACTGGCAGCCCAAACGGTTTCAGCAGGTCGGCGGACCACACCCCAGCCGCAAGTATAAGCCTGGGGGCGTGCAGCGTGTCCTGTGACGTTGTAATCTGCCAACTTCCATCTTGGGTCTGGATCAACTTGGAGACTTCGGTTTGTACGATCTCGGCCCCTTGCAGGCGCGCTTTTTCCGCCAGGATTGCCCCCAAACGTCCTGGAGAGGTTACGCGTGCCTGACCTTTGATCACAATCGCGGCTTTGAATTTTTCTGACAGTGCAGGTTCCAGGCGGCGCAACTCGGCACCATCGACAAGCACCAGGTCACCTCCTTTTTCCTGGCGGATCAGATACCCAAGCCCATTCAGATCAGCCTGCTCCCGGTTGCGAAAGGCGTGAATATAGTAGCTGTCTGTAATAAGGTCTTCGTGCCCGGTGCCTTGAAGGTGACGACGATACAGGTCGATAGACGGGCGGCACAAAAGCTCCATCGCGTCCGAGATTTCGCGCACCGACTTCTCGCTGGAGTTGCCCAAAAACCGCAGCCCCCAGGGTATCATTTTCGGCCAGAAACTGGCTCTGACCGAAAGCGCGCCTTTGGGGTTCAGCAGCATCTGTGGCAGTGATTTCCAAATGCCTGGCATCGCCTGCGGAATGATCGACCACGGTGAAACTACGCCCGCATTCCCGAATGAGGTTTCTTGCCCTGGCTTACCTCGATCGATCAGTCGAACCGGAATGCCGCGTTCCTGTAACGACAACGCGCAACAAATGCCGACGATCCCTGCGCCGATGATGGTGACTTGTTCGGTCATCTTTTCAGGCCGTAGTATGACTGCGGTTGCGCGCGATCAGTTGGGTGATGATCACCGGTGACGCCACGGCCAGCGCGATCAGGTCGGCGGTCAACGATGGGGCTACAAAGATGATGCCCGCGATGGCCATTAGAATGCGTGATGCGATATTCAGCGGGCTCAACCAATACCCTACCACAGCCGCCGACAGGGCAATGACCCCGGCGATGCAACTGGTCGCGGTATATGTGAATTCCCACAGGTTAAACCCGGTTGAGGACACGAACAGCAGCACCGGCGCATAGACAAAGGCCATGGGCGCGATAACCTTCCCTAAGCCAAGGGTAAAGGCAGACAATCCTGTTCGGAAAGGGTTTGAATTGGCAATCGCCGCAGCGGCGTAGGCCGAGGTACAGACCGGTGGCGTAATCTCTGACACAACACCATAGTAAAGCACGAACAGGTGACTGGCGATGGGTGGAACACCCAGTTGCGCCAGCGCAGGCTGCGCCACTGACACCAACATGATATACAGCGCGGTGGTCGGAATGCCCGCGCCCATCAGGATACAGACGACAGCGATGAACACCAATGAGATGAACAATTGTAAGTCTTCCATCGCAAAGAACTGGAAGCTGCCAAACGAGATCATGTTGTACAGATCAGATGCCAGGTTGCCTGCGCCTTGCGTAACCATGAAACCGATGCGGAACCCGATGCCAGTAGTGTTGATCACGCCCACGACAATACCGACCGCAGCAGCGGCGGCGCCCACGGCCAGCGAGTATTTCACACCCAATTCTACCGCCTGTAGCATCTCGGGCACTTCGATGCGTTTCTGAGGGTTCATAGTTGCGACCACCGTCAATCCGCACAGGATTGTTGTCATGGTCAGGTCAAAACCGCCGTCTGAGAACTTCCACAGTACAAAGCTGAGGAACGCTGCCGCGTAGATCAATGTCGGCGGTTGCCTCAAGCGCGACATGCCCGCGATTACCGCAAGTGATATGCCGCAGAAGGCCGACATGAAGGGCGTGTAACCCGTGAACAGAACCACTAGAAGGCCGATCAGGGGCACTATGTTGGCCCAGCCTTCGGCCCAAACCGCCTTGAACTGAGGCAGCTGCTCTTTGGTCAGACCTTTCAGGTTCAGCTTGCGCGCCATCAGGTGCACCACGGCAAAGACGCCAACATAGTGCAGAAGGGCCGGGAAGATCGCAGCAATCACAATGGTGGTGTAGGGAACCTCGAGGAACTCGGCCATAATAAAGGCAGCGGCCCCCATGATCGGCGGAGTGATTTGACCACCGGCCGAGGAAGCGGCTTCGACCCCACCGGCAAAATGGCCGGGGTATCCAAGGCGCTTCATGTTGGGAATTGTCAGCGCGCCGGTTGATACGGTGTTGGCCACCGAAGAACCTGAGATCGTGCCGAAGAAGGCCGAGGATACCACCGACACTTTTGCCGGACCGCCGGTATAACGGCCCGCCAAAATAGTTGCGTTATCGATGAATAGCTGCCCCAACCCCGTGCGTTGCGCGATCACGCCAAACAGTACGAAGTGGAACACGATGGTCGAAACAACCCAAAGGGTGACGCCGTAGATGCCTTCCTGCGGGAAATACATCGACGACACGAAGGTTTTAAAATTCACGCCGGGATGTTGCAGCAATCCGGGGAAGTACGGCCCAAGCAGTGCGTATGAAATAAAGACGCAGATGATCAGCGGCAACACCCAACCCAAAGTGCGGCGCGCGATGTCCAGAACCAGCAGGATGATGATCACGCCCAATACCACATCAAATGTGTTGGGGTTACCCATGCGGAACGTCTGTTCCTCGATACCCAGAAACGGAATGCCGCGCCAGGCGACGCCAACATACAGCGCTGCGATGATCCCCAGCACCATGAAGACCAAGTCGTATAGTGGGATGTTGCCTATGCGAAACCGACTTATTTTAAGCGCATAAAGGCTTTTGGCCCCGATAATCGGGATTGTCGCGTAGACCAGAATGAACAGCAGAGCCAGATAAATGCCCATGTGCCAGTGATCGGCAGGCAGGCCAAACCCGGCTGTGAAAAATTCGTAGAATGCAAAGATCAGGGCCACGACGCGCAGAACATTTCCAGTTGTCGGAGTTACCTGCCGGACGGCGGCGCCTTCGTCGAATTGTTCTTCGATTGCAGCCAGTTCCTCGGCTGTCAGCTCGTGGTCATCAAGCTTTTGTGTCTCGGACATGATGGCCCCCTGATTGCGCGTATTTTGAGTACCCGGTGCTCAGATCTGAGCACCGGACATTTTAGTTTCGTGAGACAGAATTACTGAAGAAGCCCGGCTTCTTTGTAGAACTTCTCGGCGCCCGGATGCAGCGGAACACCCAGCGCCACCACACCGTCCAACGCCGTATCTGGTGTGATCTGCTTGCCCTTGGCATGACCGTTATCCAGCAGCTTGCGAGTGTTGTCATTCCAAAGAGCTTTGGTCATCTGATAGACCAGATCATCGGATAGGTCCGAAGATACAACCAGCATCGCGCTTACCGCGGGGGTCTTCGTATCCGCATCAATACCTTCATAGACACCGCCAGGGATGGCCGAAGGGATATAGGCCGGAATGATCTCATTGATTTTGGCCAGATCCTCATCGCTGAACGAGTGCAGGTTCATGCCTTTGGTCGACGATAGTTGCACCATCGCAGCAACCGGCCAGCCCGCAGCGTAGAAATAGGCGTCTAGCTGACCATCGGCCAGCCGCTCGGCGCTCTGGCTGTTGTTAAGCTCGGCTTCGTCCATGTTGTCACGATTGACACCCCAGGCATCGAGCATCTGCAAAACGGCTACCTGAGTGCCAGAACCAGCTTGCGCGATACCAACGCGTTTACCTTCCAGATCGCTCAGATCGTTGATCGTCGACCCGGCCGGCAGAACAAGGTGCAGGTCTTCGGGGAACAGGTTGGCCACGATGCGCAGCTTGGGATGCGGTTTGCCTTCGAATTTTCCTTCTCCCAGATACATCGAACGCGTGACGTCCGCTGCAGCAAGACCCGCCTCAAGCTCACCGTTTTCAACGGCCGCGTTGTTAAAGACCGATGCGGTGGTGGATTGCGCAATTGCGATCAGCCCCGGAACACCGCACTGGCCACCTTCTTCACACGGGCGTGAGCCCGGAGGCGCTGAGATACCATTGGCGATGGTGCCACCGATGGGGAAGTAGGTGCCGCCAGCACCACCGGTGCCGATACGGAAAAAGGTCGGATCCTGCGCCAGCGCAGGTGCGGCCAGCGCGCCCGCCAATGCTAGACCAGTCAAGCATTTTACAATTTTCATTGTCATCTCCCTTGTTGGAATTTCGGTTTCGGTTTTCCCAAACTTCGATCCTGCAAGCGTAGAGACAAATTGCATAAATACAAATTTGTTATATTTCACTAAACTAAACTTTTACTTATACTTAAACATATGAACCTGACCCAGCTAACTGTATTTCGTGAAGTGATGGAGACCGGCTCCATCTCTCAAACAGCCAAGAAACTGAATCGAACGCAGCCTGCAATCAGTCTTGCGTTGAAAAACCTTGAAAAATCTCTGGGCCTGATGCTGTTCGAACGTAAAGGACGGCGTTTGGTGCCGGTTCCCGAAGCGCATTATCTATTGGCAGAAACGACAGGCATTCTTGACCGCCTCGCGTCGATCTCCAACACCATGGAAGGTCTCATCAAAGGGCATGCCGGAAGCTTGAATATTGCAACGATGCCTGGTCCATCTGCCTTTTTGTTCCCGCGTTTCATAAGCCAGTCAGTTGGCGAAAACCCCGAAATTCGCATAACACTTTCCGCTCGCAGCTCACCTCAGATTATGGAGCTTGCGGGATCACAAAACATCGACTTCGGCTTTGCTGACTTCGAGCATTCAACCGGTAAAAAACCCCAGTATTCCGCCGAGCTAATTCGGGCAGATTGTTTCTGTGCCCTTGATCGCGATCATCCGCTTTCATCGCGCCAGAGCTTGACCTTATCGGATCTGGATGGAACGCCAATGGGCGGCCTGCATCCTTCACACCCGTTTCAACGAAAAATCCGGCAGGAGTTTGAAAACGTTGCCGCTGAATACAACCCAACGGTAACTTGCCAGTACTTTCTGCCATTAATCCCATTTGTGAGTTCAGGACAGTGTTGCAGCATCGTTGATCCGCTGACAGTTGCGACTGAGCGTGAGCTTAACTTCTCGAATGGCAAAGTGGTTTTCTTACCCTTCACGAAACCGCTCAGATATGAGTATGCCATCCTCGAACCAAACCACCGATCACCGTCCCAATTGGCATTACAGACCAAAGCGGGATGGAAGGCAGAAGTGTTGAGGATGTTGGATGGCGTGAAGGCAAACCCCCTTTCCTTTTGGATAGATGAAGAAGGGACAGAACATAATAGATCACTATAGACCTTACGATCTGAAAACCAGTTTTTGTGTTTGGCTATTGAGTGACCAAAAGCCGGCATTCATGCATGTTGCGGCATCCGTTACTCTGGGCTCGTTGTGGACATCGGAGGCAGTGCAGCATCTGCTCAGGATCGCTTCAGTTCCCGATCGCAGTCGGCCCATAAGAGACATTCGGCACACCAGCCCGATGCTGCGTTTGCAGCCCGCTATGCGGACCTTCGCTGCGAGCGCAAATTCGGCGGACTCCTGAATTCACTGCCTGCAGGACAAACCCGCCTTTTGTTCGCGCGGCTATTGCTGATGCAGCATTTGTTCGCGCATGCAGTACGATCATCGCTTCGGCGCAGTCAATTTCGTCAAACCGGTCGTTAACGGGCGCCGAGTCCACCCAATCTGAACCCGACGGCTTGCCCCTGTTTGAGACCGATCCTTCTTTCCGCTGTCTTTGTTGGAGCGTTTGGAGTCATCATCATCATCGTCATCGTCATCGTCATCGTCGTCGCGACCACTTTTTCCTGATCCCGAATTGTCGTCACGATCATCATCTCGGTCGTCGTCGCGGTCATCATCTCTGTCGTCGTCACGATCATCATCCCGATCATCGTCGCGACCATCGCCGTCTTTCCCCTTGCCGCTCTTGGCAAAGGCATAGGACGGTTCAAAATGCAGGCGACCGTCGGCATCAAACGCTGGCACATAAGGCGTAGCCGCAATCAACGAAGCCAACGCCGCTGTACTAAGAAGTTGACCCAGCTTTCTTTGAATTTTCATTTTCGCCTCCAATTTTGAGCATCACGCTTCGTGACGTTGGAGACAGGTTACTTCTGGTTCGGCTTTTCCACATCGGGCTTAGGTCTGACGAATTTCAAGCCGAACGTCTTAGTCAGATCAGCCAAACCGATAGTGTTTTTGCAGAGTTAAATGACAAGTTTAGTGGGAACTGACCCCGTCTCCCTTCAACTCCTCATCAGGTTCGAGGTGAATGACAAAGACTGAACCCGGATACAAACGATCCAATTCTTCCTCGATGTCATTGCATATATCATGCGCTGCGCTGACTGGCATTGTGCCGTCCACAACAAGGTGAAACTCCACGAAGATGACATTTGCGGATCTACGCCCTTTGAGGTCGTGATACTCTAAGGCTGCGCCGAGATTTGCTTCGATTGCGTTGGAAACAGTCTGCAACTCATGGTCCGAAAGTGTCACATCCATCAGGCCATCGACGGACGACCGAATAATTTTCCAGCCCTCCCACAAGATGTTCAGTGCAACGAGAATTGCCAGGATCGGATCGAGGATCAGCCAGCCGGTGACAAGTGCAAGTATCAGACCTGCGATGACACCAACTGAGGTCATGACATCTGTGAAAATGTGCCGGGAGCTTGCCTCCAATGCAGGCGAACCCTCGCGCCTGCCAATTTTGAGCAATAGGTAGGCCCATGCGCCATTCACACCCGTTGCAATGACATTGACGACGATTCCAAGAAGCGGCGCATCCTCAAGATGCGGGTTTGGGAGTGCCAGTACAGCTTCTCTGATGATCAAGAACGCCGCCAGCACAATCAGTACGCCCTCGACGACAGCGGAAAGGTACTCGGCTTTTTTGTGACCAAAGGGGTGGTTTTCATCAGGGGGCTTATTGGCAACCCGAACTGCGAAGTATGCCAGCAACGCCGCAACGACATTCACGGTAGATTCCATTGCGTCCGACAACAACGCCACCGAGCCTGTCAGCCACCAAGCCAACAGTTTTAGGGCGAGTACCGCAATGGATATCGGAATGGACCAAAGAGCGATTTTTTGTGTCATTTGGCCTCGACCCTCGGTCAATCATGAACAGAAACTCGGGTGATTGGTGAGCTCCGATGTTCAAAACGTAAAACAGGTGTTCGGTGAAAAGGGAATAGGCCTCACAGCTTCCTACTGGCGACCGGCAACATCATCTGGTCCTCGCAACATGGCGCCAAACGACTGTTACTTGGATGGAAGCCCCGTCGACGAAACAGGAACAGCTTTGAGATAGGCGGCAATCGCCAAACGGTCGTCATCCGTGAGGCGTGATGTGTTCTCGATGACGTCCACCATCTCACCACCTGCGCTGTCATAATCCGGCGTGAAACCGGATTTCAGATACTCGGCAATGTCGGCCTCGGACCAATCAAGCTGGTCTGGGGTTAGGCCGGGGATACGTCCCTTTCCGCTGGGGTTTGGCGCTCCCGTCAACCAGAGATCGCGTTGCATACCCCCTAAGCCGTTGCGTGGCGTATGGCATTCGGCGCAGTGGCCAAGTGCCTCCACCAAGTACCGGCCATGTCGTTGTTGGTCGGTCAGATCACCTTCGACCACCCAACCTGACGACATGAACAAGAGCTTCCATCCACCCAATCCGCGCCGAACGTTGAAGGGAAAACCTACCTCATGCGAGACGCTTTCGGCTTCGGACACTGGCAGGGTGCTGAGGAATGCATGGAGCGAAACAACGTCTTCGGCCGTAATGTTGGCGTAAGATGTATAGGGAAACGCTGGAAAATAGTGCTGTCCTTCGGGTCCGGTCCCATGGATCAGAGCATTGGCCAGATCAATGGCAGACCAGGACCCAATGCCAACTTCTGGGTGACTGGAAATGTTGGGAGCAATGAATGTGCCGAATTCCGTCTCAAACCGGCGACCACCGGAGAGCATGAGCTTGTCCCCGCCAACCGCATCCGGCGCTGAATGACAGGATGCGCATCCGGCGGCGTGGAACACGTATTCACCTCTGGCGAGATCTGGGTTCAAACCGTCGAGGTGTGATTGATCCATTCTTTGTGGTCGGGTCAGCACCAAACCGGCCAACCCAACCAAAAGTGCAACGAAAGCGGTGAAAAGGAAAAACCGCTTCACAGCTATCTACCAATTAGTCTTTCGGTGCTCTGTACGCTTTGTGACATGCCGAACAGCTTCCACCCAGATCGCCCATAGCCGCTTTCAGGGCTTCAACATCTTGGCCAGCCGCAGCCTGCATCGCAACAGCGGCGTCGGCCATTGCCTGCCCTTTGGTGCCAACGTCCGGGAAGTTTTCCCAGATCGCGGGCAGGGCTCGGGTGGATGGATCGGATACGTTGTCTGATCCTGCGGGCCACATCGCGGATTGATCGATCTGCGTCAGAACCACCAGGTTGTTCGCGGCCCGTGTTGCTGCTTCGGCGTCATATTCCACCTCGCCCTTGGCCATACCGCCCAGAGTTCCAAGATTGAAGGAATAGAGCTGCATGACTGAGGTCCGAGCTTTCACAGCCGGGTTTTCGCTTTCGTGGGCGATGGCTGCGCCAATGGCCGCTACAGACAAAATGCCTGCCGCCAAAATTGAGAACTTCTTCATCATGAGTCTCTCCCTGTTCAATACTTCGAATGTTAACTTGAACGAATTTACTTGTAATTGTTTGTTATTCGCCGCCTCTTGTTAATTTATGAACAACGATAATTGGGATGACTTTCGATATATGCTTGCCGTTGATAGATACGGTTCGCTGAACGCGGCAGCGGAAGCTTTGGGGGTAACACATGCGACAGTCCTGCGCAGAGTGGTTGCCTTTGAACAGAGAAGTGGCTGTGCGATTTTTCGGAAGAGCCCTTCTGGATATTCCGCGCTGCCTGAGGCCAGAACAATTCTCTCGGCTATGGAAAACGTTGAAGATGCGGTGCTTTCAGTAGAGAGGGCAATCGTAGGCGCGAACCGCTCTCCTGTTGGTCACGTTCGCATCACATCCACTGACAGTCTTTGCCAGATGGTATTGCCTCAGATTTTGAATGAAATTTCCAAAGAGTACCCAGGGTTGGAACTGACTTTGTTGAGTAGCAACAGCCACCGTGATCTATCCCGGCTGACTGCGGATATCGCTGTGCGCCCATCGATTAAACTTGAGGACGGCCTGGTCGGAGAACGATCAGGTACATTGTCGTTTGGGGTCTATGATGATGGTTCCCCAAATCGTAAATGGATGAGGCTTGACGGCGCGTTGAGCCGCTCTCTGCCTGCCAAGTGGCTAGCAGAAAACGTGAATACCGAACAAACTACCAACGGAGCAGACAGTTTTTTGGTGCTTCAGCAGATGGCCGCTTCCGGAGCGGGCAAGACATTTTTACCTGAATTCATCGGCGACGCTGACCCCCGCCTTCATAGATCGCCCGGCATGAATCCCCAAATCGAAGTTCCGCTCTGGGTCGCGACATTAGAGGAAATCGCGCAGACACCAAGATTTGCTGTCGTGCAACGGGCCTTGGTTGAACGCATAGCCAAAGCTCTAGCCAACTGAAATCACCCAAAGAACAGTTGTAAGCAGTCGCATTATTTGCAGAGCAGCATTACGAGTTCAGTGTTTCAAAGGCCGACATTCCGATGCAGGGCATTCAGTGAAATAGCGGCTTTAGGCTGACTACGGATACTGCCGCGGTCAAGTCGGAAAGCTTCTTTGTCCAGCATCTGACGTAATTGATCAGAGCGCGGCGGTGGAGGTCCGTATGTCAGACCGGGCGCTCGTAATTTTCGCGGTGAAAGTTTCGTACGAACCCCATTTTGGGATTGCCGCAATGGTGACAAAAGTCGGCCACAACGTCTGTGCCGACCTATATGCCGTCAGGATATGTTTCGTAGGCTGAACTGTCATGTTCTCTAATCCGTGTCCGCTAATCGTGGACCCGAGCATTGCATACGACTAGCATCGGAGATCACACAACAAGAAGGGAGAAACACATGTCGAAGTTGACCAAAAGAACAGCTGCCCATGGGGTTGCTGCACTCGTAATCTGCTGTTTCGCAACGGCCGCACAGGCGCAATCGGCGGGTGAGGAGATGTCGTTTTTCATCACTAGTGTGGGCAAGGGGGACGGTGCCAATCTAGGCGGCCTTGAAGGCGCCGATGCTCATTGCAATGAACTTGCTTCAGCGGCCGGTACTTCCAAAACTTTCGCAGCCTATCTGAGCACCTCAATGTCCATTGATCGCAGCACCGACCCGATGACAATCACCAATGGTATTTCTGCACGCGACCGGATTGGATCGGGTCCATGGTATAATGCCAAGGGGGAGCTCATCGCCAACAATGTTGCCGATCTGCACAGCGACAACGTGAACATTAGTCTACAGACCGCACTTGATGAAAACGGTAACCCTGTAAATGGGCGTGGTAGTCAGCCGAACAAACATGACATTTTGACCGGCTCCGATTCTGCCGGACATTTCTCGACGGCAGGTGGCGATACGACATGCAGCAACTGGACTTCGAATAGTGAAGACGGGTCCGCGATTGTCGGACACCATGACCGTGTGGGTCTCAATGATGCGCGAAACATGGTGTCCTGGAACTCGTCGCACGGCTCGCGTGGTTGTGGAGAAGAACATCTGCCACGTTCTGGCGGGGCGGGTCTGTTTTATTGCTTTTCAACGGACTGATCAGACAGCGCTGGTGCGTGTGCCACCCGCATTGCCGCTAGTATTCACCAGGTCAATTTTTCGGGGCGCAAACTGGATGCACCGAAAGCTCCGTTCGAAATTCGGACTATGTCCTTGCCTTGAATGGCCGGTTTGACGAAATAAGTTGCACCGCAGCGATGTGCGTGCAGCAGCTGCGAACCGATGCTGCATCAGCAGTAGCAGCGGTTTCATAAGGCGGCTCTGTCCCGCGCTGTGTGAGTTCACATGTCGCACGATATCGCGGGCGCAGCGAAAGTCCGGAATGACGGGCCGCGCCGTAGCAAAGGCATGGTACGGTGAATGGCCGGTTAGGGCCGCAATGTCAGTTGTACGTTGTCGCCGGCAGAAAGCTGTGATCACTGTAACTTCTGGCCTTTGCCTTGGAAACCAGAGTTTGGTCTTGGGCGGTTTCGATGTCTTTAGCCAAACCGTGTTTCCGGGTAGCTGGCAACATTCATCTGACGTTCACTTTCAAATTAAGTCAGGTTCATCTCAGCCGGCCATATTGTCCTACTGGAAGTAAGGAGCGCTTTTTCACCGAAGCATTCGACGGGCAAAGGATCAAATGTGTCAAAGACTGGCAGTGGAGCAGCGCAACGTGGGTCAAGGGCAACCGCCTGCGTCAAGTGCGCCCTTTTCTTGGCCTTCACATTTTTAGTTGACCTCAGCCTGCTCAATGGAGCCATAGCACAAACAGCTAGTTTCCGGTCTGTTGATACGAATTCGGACGGAGTTTTGAGCTTGAATGAGCTTACCACAGCATTTGGAGAATCCGGCGCGCGGAGGCTTCTTGAGGACATTGATCGTAATGGAGACGATCGTATCACGATCATTGAGTTGCGCCGTGGTGTAGATAATGGACAAGGCGAAAAAAATGAGCGCGGCGAACGTGAAGGTCGAGAAAACAAGAGTGGCAGGTCAGGCGAACAGGATGGAGATGATCGTAGTGATGATCGCGATGATGATGGAGACGATCGTGGTGATGGCGGAGACGACGATAGAGACGATGACGACTAAATGAAGGCCCACTGCTATGTATGTTCCTCTGACCGTTTGTGAGAGCAAACCGGAATTCATACTGCATGAAAATAAGCAGCTTAAAAACGTAGCTCCAACAGCACGTGTTCATTTGCCGTTCATTTGACCGCATGCTGACCTTTCATCCCACTTTGCAATTCTTCTCACGTCGCACTGGCAAAATGATTTCATTGAACAGCCAGTCACGGAGCAAAGCATGACACAGTTTCTTCAAACCTCCCCTGCCGCTTGCGAAATTGCAAAATGGGCATTTACAACCCGCAGAGTTGATCGGTCCGATGTACACGGGCTTACCACGCAGATGGGCCGCGCAAAGGCAGGAGATCTTATTCTTTGTGAGATTGCCGAAATTGGACATCACAAGAAAATTCAGTTGGCGGAGCGCCGCGCCTCGGTCAGCTACCCTGGTGACTATGTTGTCCTTTGTTTGGGCGACCGATACGCACCAGATCAGTTTCTTGCCAGCGCGGTGATTGATGACGATCTTATCGATCTGGTCGCAGGCGGTGGTGTCGCTGGCCGAGTGGACGCCGCGCACATACGTATGGATGATCCGACGCGACTAAAGCCCATCGGCCTTCTGACCAATGCCTCAGGTCATGTGATTAACGTATCAGACTACGCGTTGCCCTCGCTGCCGAACAACGAACACGTTACGGTCATTGGTGTCTTCGGGGCCTCGATGAATTCCGGAAAGACAACGGCTGCGTCAAGCCTTGGTCATGGTCTAACGCGTTCGGGTTACTCCGTTGCCGGTGTGAAAGCGACTGGGACCGGAGCCTTTGGTGACTTCAACAGTTTCGAAGACGGAGGCGCTCCGGCGCTCGACTTCACGGACGTCGGTATGGCCACGACATATCGGATGCCGCTAGAAACGATTGAAGCCGGTTTTGATACGCTGGTTGCAACCGCAGCTGAGCGTGGCGCCGAGGTTGTGGTGGTTGAGATCGCTGACGGTGTGTTCCAGCAGGAAACACGGGCTATCTTGCAGTCTTCGCGGATTCGGGATCGGTTGGACGGCATCCTGTTTGCTGCACCTGACGCACTAAGTGCTCTGGGCGGTGTGACCGTTCTGAACAAGGTGGGTCTCAGCCCATTTGCGATATCCGGGATGGTCAGTTGTTCGCCATTGGCCGCAGCCGAAGCTGCTGAGGTAACCGGTCGCCCGATTTTATCACGCGAAGATCTTTGGTCGCCCGCGACCATAACCCAACATGTTGCACCGCTGATGCGACGTGAAACTGTCAACGTGGCCGCATGACCCCCCTCACGGAACTGGCCACAAAGGACCGCATCGTTGATGCGGTCCTCCTTACAATCTGCGGTATTGTGCAGGCTGTTGCACTGGCGTTCGCAGCGTTTGCGACGCGTGATGCCTTTACCGCGCTTCATGCAGGCCACGCTCTTGCAATGAGTACGGTCCTGCAACTGGCGATCTCCGGAATTATCGCAGCTGCGTGCTTGTTTTTTTCAAGATACCGCGCAGAAGCTCTCGGCCAAAGTTACGCGATTTCTTTGCGCCGAGCGTTGTATAAGCAGATAGCCCGACTTCCCAAATCTCGGCACGAAAAACGCCGGGTTGGTGCACTGTCCTTGCGTTTTGTCGGGGACCTATCTGCGGCGCGCCTATGGTTTGGCCGTGGTTTACCAGACGTTTTGTCAGCAACCTTTGTTATTCCGGGTGCCGTATCCGTTCTCTACTTTCTTGATCCTGCCCTTGCGGTCTATGGCATTGCCTCACTCAGTTTCGCGCTGCTTATCATGGGAATGCTGGCCTGGCATCTGGCTCGTCGGCATAAAAAGCTGCGTCGCAAACGTGCCAATATCGCGATTTCCATGATTGAGCGCATAGCGATTGCGCCTGAACTGGACATGATGGGTCGAACCAATCGCGAATTGCGCAAACTTGACAAACAAGGCGCATCGTTGCGACGCGACGCATTGGCACGTCGAGGCAGAACCGCCAGCCTTCAGGCAGTATTGCAACTGGGTGTGGCGCTTACCGGTCTTTTGATGCTTTTGTTGGCAAGCCAAAACGAAACAGCTCCGGCGACAGTCGCTGCGAGCCTTTCTGTGTTGGCGCTACTTGCCCTGCCGTTGCAGAACCTAGCCGGGGCGTGGGACTATTATTGCGCCTGGAGCGTTGCACGCGAAAAGGCAGCGAGGCTGCTTTCGGAACCGGTGTTGATGCGAACTGGTGCAAATCATGGCGCGCGCCCTGAAATCGAAGTCACCGGGGAATTGGAGGGAAACTCTATCTTTTTCGCAGCCCCTTCCGGTTCAACTTCGACATTAGCGGGGAAGCACACAAACTGTATCGCGAGGTGTATCGCGGGCCTTGATAAGAATGAGGGCATCGCGGTTCGCTATGATGGGCAAGATAGAGCCTCAAAAGTCGCCTTTGTCGGGGACGATCATGTCGGGCTCCAAGGCAGTTTGCGTCGTTCGGCAACACTGATGTGTTCGAAAAGACCAAATGATCAGAATATAACAAAGGTCATGCAGACCTTTGGATTATCCGACCTGCTTCGGGCACCTGGTGGCCTGGATCAGCGGGTGGCGGAAAATGGTAACGGGCTGTCACCCTTCCAAACATTGAGTATTGATCTCGTGCGCGCAGTTCTTGGCAAAGCTGACGTCGTCGTAATCGCTTCCGTCAGGTGGGGTTCATGCAGGGATCGCCAGGCCAAATTGCTTGAAAATCTGCAGAAGTTGTCGTCGGCCACCATCATATTGGCTGAAGATGCCGCCTCGCCTAAGGTGAAACAGAATTCAAAGGTCGTCTGAAATGCGTTCATCTACTCTATTTGGGATTTACGCTGCTGTTCTGGTAGCTTTCTTGGGCGGTCTTGCGGGACTCACCCTGTACAGCCTCGAAAAAACGCGATGGTGGGGCGCACGGATATCACTGGCCCAAGAATCCTATGGGCTGCATCTGCGGCTTGAGGCGGATCTATACCGTCTGTTCAAGCAACACGGCGACGCGTTGCTTATCGGAGACCGAGACGATGGCGTAAGCGAAGAAGAGCTGCAGGCGAAAATCGACCAGACATTAGATTCGATCCGAATGACTATCGCGCGTGAAATCCAGATGGTGGGTGATGAGGAAATCGAAGAGCTCGAACTTCTCGATGAGATCGAGGACGATATCGAATCCGTCAATGCAGCAATCGCGAACCTTTCAACCAATGGAAGCCGTATCGAGACATTTGTTCGGATTGAACGCTTGGCCGCGCTGCTGGATGGCGACATTGATGATGAACTCGATCAAAAAATTCAGGCTGCCCTTGATGAAGAGGCCGAGGAGGTCGACGAGGTATTGAGCGAGGCAGCGGCCTTCAGAAAATGGAATGAACGATTGGTTTACTTGATCGTTCTTGCCGCAATTGGCGTTTTGCTTGTGGCGCTCGTGTCGTTCAACCGCCAGATCAGAAAGCCACTTACGCGACTTGCAGACGGCATTGGGCACCTGCGTGGGGCCGATTATTCCAAGCCGGTAAGTCTCGGTGGCAGCCAAGAGTTCAGAGAGTTGGAAACCGTTCTGAATAGTATGGCCGAAGGATTGGCTGCTCGCGAAGTCAGCCGCGCCGAGCAAAAGAGGCAACTAGAAGACACCGTTGCCGCCAGAACGTTCGAGCTTCAGCAACTCATCGATAAGCTTGAGACAGGCGAAGAGAACCGCAAACGTTTGATGGCCGATATCAGCCATGAGTTACGAACGCCTTTGGCAATCATCCTCGGCGAGGCTGATGTCACTCTACGGACATCAGAAACGCTGTCAGAAGACGCTTCAGATTCACTTGCCCGTATTCGAGATTCCGCAAAGCACACAAACCAAATCGTGGATGACATGTTGACCGTCGCCCGGTTTGAGGCTGGCCAGCTCAGACTGGATCGTAAGGAAACGGATCTACGAAAAATACTGCACGATGCAGTGGCGATGTTCCCCGATCCGGTTCAGGTCGAATGCCCAGAAAGCAAGGTGATCGCTTCGGTTGACGAAGTTCGACTTCGACAGTCCGTACTGGCATTGCTGCAAAATGCACGACGATATGGAGGCCCAACAATAAGCGCGATGTTGGAAGAAGGGCTCGCGTCTTGCAAGATCACAATCGAAGATGACGGTCCCGGCCTGAGCGCGGTGGAAAAATCCCAAGCATTCGACCGGTTCTTTCGGGGATCGAACGCATCGGGGCAGGGGATCGAAGGCAGCGGCCTCGGGCTACCGGTCGTGAAGTCGATTGTCGAGGCTCATGGTGGGACAGTTGACCTTCAAGATCGCCAGGAAGGCGGGTTAATGATCACCATAACTCTGCCCAAGTCACCTCGGATGAAAGTTGTTCAGACCGATGCCCTACCAGAAACCGGCTAATGCGTGCCAGTCTGCTTCAAAAGCAAGTTGGGCAATCGGTTAGGTCGCACACCACTGCGCATCGTCGCGGTTGTGAGCATAGAGATAATTGAGGCGTACTATGAATATTTTGCTTGTCGAGGACGAAGCCCGTGTAGCTGATTTTATACGTCGCGGATTGTCCGCTGAAGGCTGGTCTGTAGATCACGTACCAAGTGGCGAAGATGCTTTGGAGCACGTAGCTGCCAGCAACTATGACATCATCTTGTTAGATCTGATGTTACCAGGGATTCAGGGGCAAGATGTCTGTCGCAAACTGCGCGCCAGGAAATCAAAGATCCCGATTTTGATGCTGACCGCATTGGACAGCCCAGAGGAAAGAGTGGAAGGGCTAAAAATTGGCGCAGACGATTATCTTCCCAAGCCGTTCGACTTTGACGAACTGATAGCGCGGGTTGAAGCGCTGCATCGCCGTGCCAACAGCTATGCGAACGATCTTAGCGAAACTGTGATTACCTGTGGGGCGCTTACCTTTGACCGGCGTTCGCTTCAGGTTGCCGTTGAAGGTCAAGAAATCCAGTTATCCAAGAAGGAGCGCGACCTGCTTCTTCTGTTTCTGACCAATGTTGGGCGCGTGTTATCCAGAGAGCGGATTTTAAACTCGGTTTGGGGCATGAATGAAGATCCATTGACCAATGTTGTTGATGTCTATGTCGGGCGTCTCAGGCGCAAAATCGGTGCGGAAGGTCAGCGGATCGTGACACTCAGGAACGTCGGTTACCGTATGACCTGAACATTACTATTGGGGGATGTGTCGCAAACATAGATCCAAGCAAAAGCTTCCTTCACACCAAAAGTCAATTTATGGCAAGCGCTGTTGAATGGCCGCTTACCGAGACTGTGAATGGTTTTTTGCAGGAGCAGCGAAAGACCGCTTTCCGCCCTCTGTGCAGAAGCTAGAGGTCGAATACAAAACAGGTTCGGTTGCTTGCCCCCTACCCCGCTCGCTATATACCACCAGTATTCAAACCCTGGTTTCAGTAATCCGCGCCCTGGCGGGTATCCCAGAGACGCAGAATTTCTATCTGGGTGGGCATTACACGATAGATCAGCGTGAATGGGGTTCGCGGCACTGAAAGCTCCCGTATGTCTCGGCGTGTGGGCTCTGTTGCAAACTTTTGAGCATGGTGAGCTGATTGAGCGATCGCATCGGTGTTAACCGGCTAGTTCGGCGAATTGTTTGAATGGACAGACTCCTGGCGTGAGTTGACCTTTCCTGATCATGTGCGCAGTTTCGATTCCAGCTAGAGTTGCTGATGCTGAATTGAAGGATTTGAAACCTAGCATCGGACGGGTTCGCCTTTTGTTGATGGCCTTCAGGCCCGCAGTATTGGCGCCGCTTTTGTCGATGACAATCTTCCGTGGTAACCCATTAACTTCCAGCATCCGGGCAAAGAATTTAGTGGCAGCTGGCTTGTTGCGCCGCTCAGATAACATGAAATCAAGTGTCTTTCCGTGTTTGTCGACGGCGCGGTATAGATAGACCCACGCGCCCTTAACCTTGATGTATGTCTCGTCCATTCTCCAGGAGCAGTCGCATGGTACTTTGCGTCTACGCGCTGCTTCGGCAATGGCGCCAGAATATCGCGTTACCCATCGGTTCAGCGTGGTGTGATCCACGAAAACACCTCGCTCTCCCATGATTTCTTCTAAGTCGCGATAGGAGACGCCGTATCGAACGTAGAAGAAGACCGCGAACAGGATCACATCCTTCGGATATTGCGTGCCTTTGAAGGAGATCATGAGCTGGCTTTCGACTGATTATTGCTGCTGATCACTCGCGCGCTAACCCAACAATCGTCAATGTCAAAAGTTTGCAACAGAGCCCAAACAGAGAACCCCAAAAGTTTCCAACAGAACCCGGTGAACAGTATGTTTTTCTTTGGCTTCATATAATAATACTCATAAATTTTGCCTTATGCGCACTACTCGTCAGATCCCGCGGCGTGCTGTCTTCTGCGTATTTCTGCGCCTGGACACTGTCCTTGTACCTGCCCATGTAACTTAGGACCGGAGATGGAGAGAAATCCATCTCCGGGTTTGCCGCGAATTTAAGTGAAGTACCGAGCAATCTGTTCAACGATGATTTTTGCCTCATCCTTAGACAAGTCTTTCCTGC
Source organism: Ruegeria meonggei (assembly GCF_900172215.1). Taxonomy (GTDB): domain Bacteria; phylum Pseudomonadota; class Alphaproteobacteria; order Rhodobacterales; family Rhodobacteraceae; genus Ruegeria; species Ruegeria meonggei. The sequence goes on along the minus strand of NZ_FWFP01000004.1, from coordinate 316,591 downwards.
GGATACGCAGGCGTAATTCGCTGGCAGAAACTTCACCCAAAACATCCCCGCCGCCAGGCAAAGGGACAGGCGTCAAACGCTGAACTTGCTGGGGGCGTCCGCCCCGTGCTTTGTCTTTTCCTGGCGCGGAGTTTGTTTTGAGAGCGGCCTCAAGCAAGCCCCACTCGGTTTTAGCGTCCAACGCCCCTGCCCCAGCCAAAGCCTGGCGCAACTCTGCCTGAGCGCCCTCGCGCAAGGCCGACGCTATTTTCAAACCCGCCTTTTCCGACAACGCGACCGGATGCTGCAGTAAATCCCCCAGGGCTTCATGAACCACGGCAAAACTGCGCACCTTTGATCGCTTTGCTTTGGACGCGGCAGCAAACAGAACGTCAACTGCAGCTTCGGTCGATGCGAACACACCCTGCCCTGCTGCCAGCACTGCAATCCGTCCACGCTCATAGGGGCTCAGATTGGCGCGCAGCTCGTTTTCTTCAACCATTGAGACATAAGCGTCCTGCCCAGACCCCGCCTCACGAATGAACGCAGGAATCTCTGCAAAGCGCGGATCAGTTTCAGCAAGCTTGCGGAACGCCTCTAGCCTACGGAATCCGGAGATCAACCCAAATCCTTCGCCCTCGCGCGTGACCTCAATGGGTGTTCGCAACCCGTGAACGCGCAAAGACTCCAGCAGTTCATCCATTGCCTCGACATCTTCGACCATGCGGTCCCGGCGAATGAAATCAGCATCAATCTGATCCAGCGACAGCATTTCCGCAACCAGACCAGCGTCCTGTGCATCGCGCCATCGTGCGGCGTCGCCCTGATCCTGGGCTAAAGCCAGCCGATCCGTGACCCCCGCCATTCCGTTTAAAGCGGCCGCTTCTCCGGCAACCTGAGCGATCGGCGGCGGTGATGATTTTGTTTCAAACGGGCTGATCGAGGGTTTCGCCGCGAAACCCGCCTCCAATTGCTCAAGTTCCGAAGTATCCGGGGCTGTCAGTCTTCTGCGTTTAGCCATCTGCTTCTCCTCCCATTTCGGCGTCGCGCCACCAGCAACCGATCAAAACCTCTTTGAATTCAGCGTAAGTGCGGTCAAAGGTCTCTCGTCCACGGACATAAGTGTCTCGGTTAAAGTCACGGTAATCGGCCTCGTAGATGCCGTTGACCTGCTCGCCGGCCTGCCCGACCAGCGCGGTGTAGTCCTGTCGATATGCATTCATGAAATCGCCGAAATAGGCCTGAATCACGTTTGCCATATCGGTTTGCTGATTGGTGTCAAATCGGGTGATGATGGCGCGCACAACGTCCCATTCGAACTTTAGCTCGGGCAAGCCCGCCGCGCGTTGGGCTGTGTTTTCACCGTCCTCGATACTGGCAAAGGTGGTGTAGAGCATGTCAAAAAATCGGCCAGTGGAATCAAACTCCAGAAACGACGCCCCCAACGGCACCAGAAGAATGTCCGCCGCAGCCAGTGCGTTGATCGTTAGGTACCCAAGTGCAGGAGGCGTATCGAGGAAAACGATATCGTAATCATTCAACACGCCTTCGTCTTGCAGGAAGTTGGTAAGCCCATCCCATAACGGCCAACTGCGAAGCCCCATACGCCAGACTGGAATCTGAAATTCGGCCCAGTACAAGTTCAACTGAGCGCCGATCAGGTCGATATTGGGCCAGTGGGTTTTTTGAATAACGTCGCGGGGAAGGGTGTTCAGGGCTTCGCTCAGCGTTTCATCCAAAGGAATTTCAGGCTGTCCCGCGGCTGTCCGCACATGGTTTTCCTCCTGCACGGCGCGGGCGTAATCCTTGGCTATCAAGGGAAACACTGTCTGCCATTCATCCGCAACCTTACCACCCAGGATAGATGTCATTGATCCCTGACTGTCCAGATCGATAACAAGAACCTTGTACCCATCCAACGCGGCCGACATTGCCAGATGTGCCGCTGTCGAGGTTTTCCCGACCCCCCCTTTGAAATTGGCGACCGCCACGACCTTGGCTGGCAAACCTTCAGGACGGTAAGGAAGATATTCCTTAGTGCTTACGCCTTCCGCGGCGAAGTGCTTTCTCAGCAGCAACACTTCGTCCAATGTAAACCACTTGGATCGGGCCTCTCCTTCACCCTGGGGGAGCTCGGGATTGGCCTTGAGCACACGCCGCAAATGTGCCGGGGCCACCGGAATTAGATACTTGGTAATTTCCCATACTGAGAACCGGCGAAGACGCTTTTCTCCGTCAGGCGCGTATCCACGTCGGGCAAGATCCTCTCGTCCTTTGGCACAAAACGCGGCAGCCTTGGCGAATCGAGAGGTTCCTATAGGATCAGGTAACTTTCCTGCGGCCTGTTGTGGATCCAGATTGAAATAGGGCGGCAGAGGAGGTTGGTTAGATTTATTCACTGTCGATGCCTCAGATAATGTTCGCCTTGTCGGCGTATATTCCCCAACATAGCGAACATTGGTTTCCGAAGCTATCCTTCTAAGGGGCGTTTTCCACAGGATTTGGGGGAAGCTGCTGGTTTCGTCACGAAACCGCCAAAAAATGAAGAACACAGGGCAACAAAGAGTTTATTACTTTTAGTTACTTTAGAATCTTTGCGCGGTAAAAAACGTTTAAAAACAAACGGTAAAAAGGGATTCGGTGCCTGAATACAGGGGAACGGGCACCCAAATACAGGATGGATGGTACCCATATACGGGTGGTTAAGTGCCAGACTCCGGGAAGAAGGGGCCCGATTCGCAGGGGCTTGGATACTCGCACTTATTAGACCCTACTCAGCTTGTTTTTCTCGGCTTTGTCCGGCTCCGACGCCTCCGGATTGTGACATATGCTTATGGTTCTGGGGATAAGTCGGGCCCCTTTTCGCTAAGGTACCCGTCCACGGGATTCAACGCCTCCTGTATTTGGGTACCCAAAACAAATTGATCCAAAGGTGCTTTTCATGCCACAAACATGAAAACGAGCAGCCAGGCAGAATCATGCCGGATACACAATTGGACATGGATCACCTTTCCGGAGCGTTGCGCCGGGAGACGGTTAAGAAAAACGTCGCCGCTATTCATATCAGCGGCAAGCTTTCGCTGTTGCAGCGGAAGCTGTCGAACGTCCTGTTGCTGAATGCTTACGATGCCTTGACCTCAGCATCGACGCACACGATCGACGCGCGCACTTTGGCGATGATGGTGGGGTATAACTCCAACGACTTTGACACATTGCGCGCCAGTCTTCGGGCCTTAGCTGAAACCGTGGCAGAGTGGGACATGCTGGACGAGCAGGGCCGCCAGGAATGGGGGGTGTCGTCATTGCTCAGTTTTGCCAAGCTGAAAAGCGGCGTTTGTGAATACGCTTATTCCCCGGCTTTGGCGCAAAAGCTCTATGATCCCAAAATTTATGCCCTGATCAATGTGCAGATTCAAAGGAATTTCAGTTCCGGGCACGGGCTGGCACTGTATGAAAATTGCTATCGGTTCGTCCGGACCGGGTCGACTGGGTGGTGGCCTCTGGACGTTTTCCGCAAGCTCATGGGCGTTGATGGCAGCGACTACTACAGCAGCTTCAAGCACCTCAACGCAAAGATCATCAAACCTGCCGTGGCTGAGGTCAACAAAAGCTCGGACATTCTGATAGAGCCGGAGTTTCAAAAAAAAGGGCGCACGGTGACCGACATTCGGTTCCTCATCAAAGGCAATCCGCAAAAGGCGATGTTCGAAATCGACGACAATGATGGTGTGCGGAACCTGCGGGTTTACAAGACACTGCGCGATCGTGGTGTCTCAGACCGGTTGGCGCGTCAATGGATTGCCGAGCATGGTCAGGAGTATGTACAGCAAAAACTCGATTACGTGAGCGGGCAGGGGGATGTCAAATCCACTCTTGGGTATCTGTCAGCAGCCTTGCGCAATGACTACCAGGTGCCAGAGGTGGAAACTCCGCCTGAACCCAGCCCTGAGGCGGTTGAAGCCGCCCGGCAGAGGGAGGTTGAAAAGGCGCAGGAAGACCGCGCTTTTGCGGACCGCGCGGCGGAACGGACAGAGAGGTCTCGTAAGCTCTCGGTTGTAGAGGAGCTGGTTTCGCGACGAAACCCTACGCAGCGCGATGCCGACAAACAGCTGTTTTTGGCAGGGCTGGACAACGACCTGGATCGCGAACACTTCCGAAAGCATGGATGGCGATCTGGTTTGAACGCAACCGCCATCTTCAAATTCTGGCAAGAGTTGGAGCCGGATGCCTTCACCTGATTGGAGTTGATCGTACTTGGCAGGAAGCCCGTTACCAGTCGATCAGGCTAGCGGTTTTTCATCGCAGATCTGAGGGCATCACCAAGCGCGCTGTGCTGCGCATTATTGCTATTTTTTGCGCGTTGCGATTCTTTGGGTTTTGTATGTCCTGACGTCTTCCCGGGTCCTTGACTGGTACGGTCGTCGCGAGCGGATGTACCTCCGTCCTTGCGCATGGTTAGACCGATCCGCTTGCGCGGCACGTCCACCTCGACCACAGTGACTTTGACCACTTGTCCCGTCTTGACCACCTCATGTGGGTCTTTGACAAAGCGGTCGGCCAATTGACTGACATGTACCAATCCGTCCTGATGGACGCCGACATCTACAAATGCGCCAAACGCTGCAACGTTGGTAACGGTGCCTTCCAGCACCATACCGGGTTTCAAGTCGGTGATGGTTTCAATGCCGTCTGTGAAGCTCGCGGTCACAAAACTTGGGCGCGGATCACGGCCAGGTTTTTCCAACTCAGCAAAGATATCACGCACCGTAGGTAGGCCAAAGGTTTCGTTGACAAACTGCTCGGCCCGCAGACCTTTCAGAACTCCGTCATGTCCCATGATCTGCCGAATGTCGCGGCCGCAGGCAGCCACAATACGACTTGCGACGCCGTACGCTTCGGGGTGCACCGAAGATGCGTCGAGTGGCTCTGACCCGTTGCGAATGCGCAAAAACCCGGCAGATTGCTCATAAGCCCGGGGCCCTAGGCGGGCGACTTTCAGCAAATCCTTGCGGGAATGAAACGCGCCGTTCAGGTCGCGATGGGCAACAATGGAATCGGCCAATCCAGGCCCCAGACCCGACACATGAGAGAGGAGGGGGGCCGAGGCCGTATTCAGATCGACGCCGACGGCATTCACCACATCCTCAATCACGGATGCCAAAGATTGAGACAACCGATGTTGGTCGACATCGTGCTGATATTGGCCGACGCCGATGGACTTAGGTTCGATCTTGACCAACTCGGCCAACGGGTCCTGCAACCGCCGGGCGATCGAGACCGCTCCGCGCAGTGAAACGTCCAAATCAGGAAATTCACGCGCAGCCAGTTCCGAGGCGGAATAGACCGAAGCACCAGCCTCAGATACGATAACCTTGGTGGGGCTGGTGACGGATTTGGGCAGCAGTTTCAGAGTGTCACCGACCAGCTTTTCAGTCTCACGGCTGGCAGTACCGTTGCCAATAGCGATGAGTTCGATGCTGTGGCGGGCGATCAGGTTCAGAAGGCTTGCCTGGGCGCCACGCAAATCGTTCTTGGGCTGAAATGGGTACACCGTCTCGGTCGCGAGTACTTTGCCCGTAGCATCGACCACAGCAGCTTTGACACCGGTCCGAATTCCTGGATCTAAGCCCAGTGTCGCCCGGGCTCCGGCCGGGGCAGAAAACAATAAGTCCTTGAGATTGCGAGAAAATACTTGAATTGCCTCATCCTGCGCCCGACTACGCAGGTCGGCCATCAGCTCGACCATCATCGACAGAGACAGTTTCACCCGCCAAGTCCATCCCGCCACCTTGCGCAGCCACTTGTCGCCGGGGGCCTCGCTGCGTGTGTGGAGATGGGCGGCCACGATGGATTCGGCGCGGGCTGCACCAGAATCGGGCTCGGGCGCGATGTCCAGCGTTACGATCCCCTCTTTCGATGCCCGCAGCATGGCCAAAGCACGATGCGATGGGGTCTTGGACCACAGCTCGGAATGGCTGAAATAGTCGCTGAATTTCGCGCCTTCCTGTTCTTTGCCGTCGATCACTTTCGATGTCAGCATCGCCTCGCGCTGCATGAAGCGGCGCAGCTCACCCAAGAGGCCGGCGTTCTCAGTCAGCTGTTCGGTGATGATATCGCGCGCGCCGTTTAGGGCGTCCTTGGTTGTAGGGACCAATTCGGTCACATAGCCCTGCGCCAGAGTTTCCGGCTCGGCGGACCGGTCTGCAAGGATTGCATCGGCCAAAGGCTCCAACCCGTTTTCCCGTGCGATCATCGCCTTGGTGCGGCGCTTGGGTTTGTAGGGCAGGTAGATGTCTTCCAGCTGCGCCTTGGTATCCGCCTGTGCGATGGACTTCGCCAGATCGTCGGTCAGCTTGCCCTGGTCTTTGATTGACCCCAAAATAGTGCTGCGCCGCGCGTCCAGTTCCCGCATATAGGTCAGCCGGTCGGACAGGGTGCGTAGTTGCGTGTCGTCCAATCCGCCGGTCGCCTCTTTGCGGTAGCGCGCGACAAAGGGTACGGTGGCCCCTTCGTCCAGCAGTTTGACCGCGGCGCCGACCTGTTCAGGGCGGGCTTTAATCTCGGTGGCGATGGTGCGGGCGATGCGGTCCAATGGGGCCTCCTGAAAATGTCCGGAGGGACTTCATAACCAGCCAATTCGCCAAGGGGAAGGGGTTAGGCCTGATCCTTCAGGGCCATCAAGTCGTCGTGCAGAGTTTTGGCGATCTCGACATATCCGCGGGCGGTGTTTTGCGCACGCGCCGCAAAACGGCGTTGCGAAGGTAGGCGGGCCCCCTGTTCGGTGATGTCGGCAAATAAACGCTCGGCACGGGCGTCGTTTTCCGCCACCCGTCCGCCGCTGAACCGGGAAGGGTCAAAGGCGAGGATGATTTCGCCGTGATAGGGTGCACCGGCTGTGCCGCCATCGAACTCCAGGCTTTCCAAACTGGTCAGATCGTCAATCAACGGCCCAGCCAAAAGTTCGATCATGATCGACAGCGCGGACCCTTTGTAGCTGCCAAAGGTCAGCATTGCGCCGTCCATGGCCGCGGTCGGGTCGGTTGTCGGGTTGCCATCTTTGTCGAGGGCGATACCGTCGGGCAAAGGCTTGCCTGCGCGGCGGTAAAGCTCGATCTCGCCCCGAGCAACTGCGCTGGTAGCAAAGTCGAAGGTGAACGGATCCTTGCCTTGGCGCGGCCAACTGAAGGCCAGCGGGTTGGTGCCAAGGCTGCCCCGTGTGCCCCCGGCGGGTGCAACCCAGGCGTGGCTAGGCACCATCGCCATCGCGGCCAGACCGGCCGCAGACAGGCTTTCTACTTCGGGCCAGAGCGCCGAGAAATGAAAACACCGGTTGATGGCCATCGCGGCGATTCCATGTGTTCGGGTCTTTTCGATCAGAATGGGCAGAGCCAGATCAAACGCCAACAATGACATGCCGCCCTGTGCGTCCACCCGCACAACGGCGTCGTCGGACGGCGCAACGATCGGTTTGGCATTCCCGTCCACCTTGCCAGTGCGCATGGTCTGGGCACACATGAACAGGCGAAACAGGCCGTGGGACTGGCAGTCGTCGATCTGACAGGTGGTCAGCAAATCGGCAATGGCCTGGGCGTGATCGGGACCAAAGCCGGATTTGGTCAGGATGGTCAGGCTCAGCTCCTGAATCTCATCCAATGTCAGTTTGACCGTCTCGCTCATGCCCCGCTCTCCCTTTTCTGAGGTGAGACAAGGGATAGCGCGGCAGAGAGGGCAGGGAAACCGCATTTCAACGGGCAGGGGTCATTCCTGCCCTACATCCTGCAGATAGGCGATGACGTTGGTAATGTCGTCGTCTTTCTTCAGGCCGGGGAATTGCATCTTGTTGCCAGGGATGGTGCCTTTGGGGTCAACCAGAAACGCGGTCAGGCTTTCGGGTGTCCAGACAATGCCTGAGCCTGCCATGGGGGCAGAGTATTTGAAACCTTCGGCCTGACCAACTGACGCACCGATGATGCCATGCAACGAAGGTCCCACACCATTTCGACCCTCCTTCACCTGATGGCAGGCCTTGCATTTGCGAAAGACCTTTTTACCTGCCTTGATGTCTCCTTCGACCGCGGCCACGGCAACGGGGTCGGCTGTTGCGGCCTCAGCTTTTTTCTCACCGATGTTAAAGATCAGTCGCGCGGTCACGGGCACGGTCCGGGTGATACCGGGCAGGTTGGCCAGCTCCATCAACTTATCAACGCCGGCATTTACCCCGGCATCTTCGGTGCTGAGAAAAACCATATCGTTGGTGGTCACCATAACCGTGGTCTCGGACAGGCGGGCCACGAACATCTCGGCGTCGAAGGCGACGGCTGTGCCGGCCAGCCTTAGCGTGGTCTCGGCGTCAACATTGGTGGTTTCGCCAACCCCAAGACCCGAAACCTCGGCCATGTCAAACTCGGCGGTCAATGACGCCGAACCAGCCTTGCGGAACACATATTCGATCATCCGATCGTTGCGGATGTCGATATTTGTTTCAATCGAAGAGAGGTCGATCTCAATCTCGACCTTGCCGTCCGGGGTGACATGCCCGCTGAGTCCGGTGAAAGAATTGACTTCACCCACAGTGTTTTTTTTGATCGTGCCGTAGGCCAGATGCGATCCTTCGGGGGACAGCGTCCAGCCCGTGGCAAGTACCGGAGTTGCAACAATCGCCGACGCAATCGTGAGCGCTTTCAACAGAAGTTTCATTTCTTTCCTCCGCGGGTTATGTCAGTCCTGACCCCGCGGGCCCGGTCCGTGAAAAACAAACACACACAGGTCGTGAATTATTCGATGGGCGGCGAAATTAGTTCAGAACAGGCCGTGCGCGGCGCGATTCAGACGCATTCAAGACGCGTCTGGCGGTTTGGGCTTGCGCTGTCCGGGGCTTCGGACGTGGCAGACGATCTGTTGCAATCCACCTGCGTGCGCGCGCTGGAGCGTCACCATCAAGTTACTTCTTATGATCGGCTGGACAGCTGGCTGATGACGATCTGCCGGTCGATCTGGCTGAATGAAGTGCGCTCACGCTCGGTCCGCAGGGCGCAGGCGCTGTCTGTAACGCCCGAGGCGGAATTAATTGCGTCCGGGCCTGATTCAGAAACGAATATTTACGCCGCTGAGGTGTTTACAGAAGTAATGCAACTGCCAGAAGCGCAACGAGAAACGGTTATGCTTGTGTTCGTCGAGGGCTATAGTTACCGCGAAGCCGCCGCGTTGCTGGAAGTGCCGATAGGAACTATCATGAGCCGGCTATCCAACGCCCGGCAGAAACTAAAAACCGTGATGCAGCATGACGCGGCAGACGCCGGTCGACGGAGTGGCAAATGACGTTTTCCGATGAGACGCTGATGGCGTATCTGGTAGGAAATCTGGAGGAGGTCGAGGCTGGCGCAATCGAAAGCGCGGTTGAGGCTGACCCCGAACTGGAACAGCGCCTGATGGCGCTGGACCCGTTTGCACCAGTGGTGCACGGCGTGTTCGATCAATTGCCTGCTGCAGCGCCACAGATAGATTTGCCTGATCCGCTAACCGCTGCCCCGGTTCCACCCGCAGGTAGCGCGTTGCGGTTGCTGGCTGTCGCGGCCTCGGTCGCGGTTGTGGCGGTATCGGCGACATTCTGGGCCACGCGCCCGGCCCCGATGGGGTGGGCGCAGCAGGCCGCGATTTACCAGTCGCTTTATGCGCCTGACACGATCGCAGTGCTGGACACCTCGCCCGAGGCTTTGGACGTTCAGTTCGCGCATGCCGAAGAGCGTCTTGGGCGGTCTCTGAACCGCGAAGCACTGGAGGCGCTGCCGGGAATGGAGCTGAAACGCGCGCAAACCTTGTCATTCAAAGGTAAGCCGCTGGTTCAGGTCGTTTTTGCAGACGCGCAGGGACAGCCTTTTGCCTTCTGTGTAATCCGACAGGGTGAAGGCGCGCCGAACAAGGACGTGAACGAGGCTGTGCTGAGCGGCCTCGCCACCGCGACTTGGGCGCAAGACGGCTTTGGGTACATGTTGATCGGCAGCAGTGACCAGACTGATCTGGATGGGCAGCTGGACATCCTGACCACAACTTTCGCAGGCTGACAGCGCAGGGGAGCAGAATCGCCTTGTGAACCAGAGCAAATGCCCGAAATATGCCGTGCATGACGACGAAGCCTGTCAAACCTGATCCGGATGAGGACGCCGATGCGGTTGGTCCTCCCAGTATCTATGACACGGACCCGCCTGACGAGGACGATCTTTGGTTTCTGCCGCCCGAGGACGAAGACGCGGGTGATGATTTCTTCTTGTCCGGTCCCAAAGCGAACCAACGGCAGCTGTTTGATCCGCGGGATTGGCGGGCTGCGCAATCAGAGCTGTCTTATGAGTTGGCAGATCTGGCCGCCACCTTTGGCGCGCTGGATGAACGTTTGCGGGCCGGGCCACAGGGGTGGACTCACCGACTGGCCCTGATGGATGTATCGGATCTGGGCTGGTGGACCGGCGACCGGATCAGTGTGGATCGTCTGGCTTTGTGGACTGGCCTGCGGATTGGCGCCACCAGCGACGATGTCCAGGCCTTGTTTCGCGCAGGTTGGGCTGTGCGGCGCCTGACTTCGGGGCCGGGCCCGTCGGAAGGAGGCTGGGCCGTCGGTCTAACTGCTTTCCTGGACCGGATGGCGCAAGGGATTGAGACCGTGCCCGAAGCGGTGGCTGATCTGGCCGAAGTGATGGGCAACGCCGACGGGTTGCATCCGGTCACTCAGGCCGCGATTGGGTTTCACGCCTGGCGTGCGCTGTCACAGGGCATCGGTCAGGATACTGAGGCTGCGATCATCGCGGCCCGGCATGCGGCAACGATGGGACGGGGCGGGGCATTGTTTATGCCGCTGGCCCTGTCCGGTCCGGGTGCGCTGCGCGGGATGGGAGATGTTGACGAAAAACTCTCGGCCTGGATCAAAGGGGCAGGGCAGGCAGCGCTGGCAGCATTGCTGCACCTGGATCGAGTCAAAACCTGGGACAAACGTGCCCGCGAGGCGACCAGCGGGCTAAGTGGCAGGACACCACCCCAGCTGATCGATGCTCTGACCGCATGGCCGATGGTGTCAGCTCCATTGGCGGAAGAATTGACTCAGGCATCGCGTGCGGCGGTGCAACGCAACATCGACCGATTCACCAGGCGCGGACTGATCCGCGAAGTGACAGGGCAGGGGCGTTACCGGGTCTGGACCGCGGCACTGTAATCCAACAGCCAGTCGCGAAAGGCCCGGGCAGGCGGACGCAGTGCCGCGCGGGACGGGTAGATCAGGTGATAGGCTTCTTGCCCCGCGACCTCTATCCCCGGCAAACAGGGGACAAGGCCAGACAGGGTCATGATACGGTCTGACGCCGGAGCCCGGGCCAGCACGACGCCGCCTCCACTGGCGGACAGTTCAGCCGCCATCAGGGAATTGTCGGCGAAGAAATAGCGCGCCCGTCCTGGTGGAAGGCGCAGGGTTTCGAACAGATGCGGCCAGCTTGCGCGATGGGTTGAAACCTCGATCAGTGGAAAGTTGAACAGATCCTGTGGCTGGCGTATTTGTGCGGCGATTTCCGATGGGGCCACGGGGTACAATCGCTCTGTCAGCAACTCATCCCCTTCGGTGCCGTAAAGCGTAGGGTTGCCAAACACAATTTGCAGATCCGTAAACCGGTTGGCGAAATCTGAAACCAGATTGCCGGTGGACATAGACAGGTTGACCTGCGGATGGGCCTGCTGAAACGCCGGCAGCCCACCCGCAAGTACCCCATGTGCAAACAACAACACCGATTGCACGTAAAGCCGCTGTTCCCGCGTCTCACCAAACAGCCCGGTGGTGGCGGTTTCCAGCATCAAAAGCGATTGTTGGACTGAAGGAAGATAGGCGCGGCCGGTTTCGGTCAGGGTTACCGCATGGGCGTGACGGTGAAACAACGGTGTACCCAACCGAGTTTCCAGCGCCCTGACCTGCTGGCTGACAGCGGCGGCGGACATGTTCAGTTGCGTGGCAGCCCGGGCGAAGCTTTCGGTTCGAGCGGCAGCCTCGAACACGCGTAGCCAGTTGAGTGATGGGATACGGGACGACATGAGAACAGGCTAAGCTTAACTTAGTCTAACGGGCAAGAGGTTGTGTTCTGACGAATAGACAGCCTGCATTACCCTGACAGGGCAAGCATCACCGGAGTGTCCAATGTCGCAAGCAGATACTATGCCCGGCTCGGTTCTGACAACCGACCAGAGAGACCGATATTGGGTGGACGGGTTTCTCACGCCGTTGTCCGTGTTTTCTCAAGACGAAGCCGCAGGGTTCCGGTCTGAGTTGGAACAGATTGAACGGGATTGGCTGGCTGCCGACCTGCCCCTGCCACTGAACACATACAAACGTGTAAATGCGCATCTGGTGATTCCTCTGGCGGCGCGGATTTCCTTGGATCCGCGGGTGCTGGACGTGGTCCAAGGCATCCTGGGGCCAGATATCATGGTCTGGTCGGCCGAGTTTTTCATCAAAGAGGCCCGCACGACCCACACCGTCGGGATGCATCAGGACCTAACCTATTGGGGAATGGGAGAGACGCCGGATCAAGTCACAGCCTGGATCGCCCTATCCCCGGCCACGGTCGAAAGCGGGTGCATGGATTTTGTACAGGCCAGCCACAAAAACCCGATCCTGCCGCATACCGATACATATTCCGAGACCAATCTGCTGTCGCGCGGGCAAGAGATCGCCGTAGAAGTGGCGGAACAGGACAAGACCCACATCGAACTGGCGCCGGGGCAAATGTCGCTGCATCACGGGCTGACGATTCACGGCTCGGGTCCGAACCGGTCGGATGCCCGCAGGATCGGACTGGCGATCCGATATCTGAACCCCAATGCCAAACAGCTGGTTGCAGATCGCGACTATGCGCTGTTGGCCCGGGGGCAGGATGGGCAATCAAACTTTGTGCATGTCGAACCGCCGCGTGCGCTATTCTCAGAGCAGGCTCTGGCCCTTTACGAACAGGTCCGTCGAGATCAAAGCAAGGCGCTGGCCGACGGCGCACAGGATTCAGTACCCTTGTACGCGGCGACCTGAGCGGTCGTCGAAGTCAGCGTCCCACCCCGACATAAGAGTCAAACCCTGATTTCAACACGGCCCTCGCAGAATAGATGTTGCGCAGATCTACCATGCGTGGATGGGCCATCGCATTGGCCAGATCAGCCAGGTTTAACGCGCGGAACTCATTCCATTCGGTCAGCAGGACAACCGCGTCCGCGTCTTTTACGGCCTCATACGGATCAGACACCCAGTCGACGCCGGGCAAAAGCGCTTCGCCCTCGGTCCTGCCCTGCGGATCCACGACGCGCACCTTGGCACCGCTGCCGATCAACGCTGGGACGATGGTCAGAGAGGGCGCGTCACGTATGTCGTCGGTATTGGGTTTGAACGTCACGCCGAGGATCGCGATGGTCTTGCCGTTGAAACTGTCATCACAGGCCTCGCGGATCTTCTCGATCATGCGCTTTTTGACTCCGTCATTGACGCGAATGACGGTTTCAGTGATTTGCATCGGATGCGCATGTTCCTGCCCGATCCGCGCCAGCGCTGCGGTGTCCTTGGGAAAGCATGACCCACCATAGCCGGGGCCGGCATGCAGGAACTTGTTGCCGATCCGACCATCCAGACCAATCCCGCGTGCCACTTCTTTAACGTCGCCGCCTGCACGTTCGCACAGCCCTGCAATCTCGTTGATAAAGGTGATCTTGGTCGCCAGAAACGCATTCGCCGCGTATTTGATCATCTCGGCACTTTCCAGATCGGTAGTCAGGATTGGAAAGTCCCGCAAATAGAGAGGGCGATAAATCTCGGCCATGACATCAGCTGCGCGGTCGTTTTCCACTCCGACCACAACCCGATCAGGGCGCATGAAATCATCTATCGCCGCGCCTTCGCGCAGAAACTCGGGGTTTGAGGCTACGTCGAACGCAGCGCTTGGGTTGGTGGCTGAAACGACCGCGTGCACTTTGCGATTGGTTCCAACCGGCACGGTCGATTTTGTTACGATCACCGTATAGGCGGTGACCGCCTGTGCGATTTCTTCCGCGGCGGCCATCACATAGGTCAGGTCCGCGTGCCCGTCACCGCGCCGGGTGGGCGTGCCGACTGCAATAAATACAGCATCCGCGCCGTCGACAGCCGTTGCGAGATCGGTGGTAAAGCTCAGGCGGCCCGCAGCCACGTTCTTGGCCATTAGAACATCAAGCCCGGGTTCGTAGATCGGGATCTGGCCAGCCTGCAAAGTCCGGATTTTCTCTTCGGCTTTGTCGACGCAGATTACGTCATGGCCAAAATCGGAAAAACACACGCCTGACACCAGACCCACATAGCCGGTGCCAATCATCGCAATACGCATACTCAAATCCTTTTCGACCAATTACCGTTCTTAACAGGCATACATTCAGGAAACTTCCGCCGGTTTCAATGGTTGTGCCGTGCCTTGGGTTGCAATTCGGAACTTCTTGCTGTTTTTGGGCGACGATAGAGCAAATTGGGTTGCGTGGGACAAAAGCGATGACAAAAAAGGCAATTATTACTGGGATTACCGGACAGGACGGATCTTACCTGGCCGAGTTTTTACTTGAAAAAGGCTACGAAGTGCACGGCATTAAGCGACGTGCGTCCTCTTTCAACACGCAGCGGATTGACCATATTTACCAAGATCCGCATGAGCCCAATCCGAAACTGCATCTGCATTACGGCGACCTTAGCGATACATCGAACCTGACTCGAATCATTCAGGAAGTGCAGCCGGACGAAGTCTATAACCTCGGGGCGCAGTCACATGTGGCCGTCAGCTTCGAATCCCCCGAGTATACGGCCGATGTGGATGCGCTTGGTTCTTTGCGGCTGTTGGAAGCTATCCGTTTCCTAGGGTTGGAGAAAAAGACACGCTTCTATCAGGCCTCCACGTCCGAGCTGTATGGGTTGGTCCAGGAGATCCCTCAGCGCGAAACCACACCGTTTTACCCGCGTTCACCTTATGCGGTTGCCAAGCTGTATTCGTACTGGATCACAGTAAACTACCGTGAGGCTTATGGCATGTATGCCTGCAACGGCATCCTGTTTAATCACGAAAGCCCGCGCCGCGGCGAAACCTTTGTGACTCGCAAGATCACCCGCGGACTAGCCAACATTGCGCAGGGCCTCGAAGATTGTCTGTATATGGGCAATATCGACAGCCTGCGGGACTGGGGTCATGCGAAAGACTACGTACGCATGCAGTGGCTTATGTTGCAGCAGGACACTCCCGAAGACTTTGTGATTGCAACAGGGGTACAGTATTCGGTGCGCCAGTTCATCGAATGGTCGGCAGCTGAGCTGGGTGTAACCGTAGAGTTTTCCGGTGAAGGTGTAGACGAGGTCGCAACAGTTAAATCCATCGAAGGTGACAATGCGCCAGCGTTGAAGCCCGGCGATGTCGTTATGCGCATCGACCCGCAATACTTCCGCCCGGCCGAGGTAGAAACACTGCTTGGTGATCCTTCGAATGCCAAAAACAAACTGGGCTGGGAGCCGGAGTTGACCGTACAGGAAATGTGCGCCGAGATGGTGCAGGATGACCTGAAAACGGCAAAACGTCATGCGCTGCTTAAAGAGCATGGTTTTGATTTGCCGGTGAGCCTTGAAAACGGCTGAGGAGAGCGACATGCGTAAGATCTACGTTGCCGGGCATCGTGGCATGGTTGGCGGTGCTATCCTGCGCCGCCTGAAAGATCGACAAGCTGCGGGCGAAGCGCTTGAACTGTTAACTCGCACGCACTCTGAGTTGGACCTTACCGATCAGGCAGCTGTCCGCGCATTCATGCAGGTCGAGCGTCCCGATGTGGTCATTCTGGCCGCTGCTAAAGTGGGTGGTATTCACGCGAATAACACCTACCCAGCAGATTTCATTTACAAAAACCTGATGATCGAATGCAATGTTATCCATCAGGCATTTGACGCGGGCGTCAAACACCTGCTGCAATTGGGCAGTTCGTGCATTTATCCGCGCGCGGTTCCGCAACCCATGCGCGAGGATGCCTTGCTAACCGGTATATTGGAGCCCACCAACGAACCCTATGCCGTAGCCAAGATTGCAGGTATCAAACTTTGTGAAAGCTACAATCGTCAGCACGGGGTTGATTACCGCTCGGTGATGCCAACCAACCTGTATGGGCCGGGCGACAATTTCCACCCCGAAAACAGCCACGTCCTGCCCGCATTGATCCGTAGGTTCCACGAAGCTCAGCGCGATGGTGTGGACGAGGTGGTGATCTGGGGCACAGGCAAACCGCGCCGTGAATTCCTGCATGTCGAAGACATGGCCGAAGCGTCCTTGTTCCTACTGGACCTGCCGCGCGACGTTTATGAGGCGAACACCCAACCGATGCTAAGCCATATCAATGTAGGATGTGGAGAGGATGTCTCAATCGCGGAACTTGCCGCTTTGGTCGCCAAGACAATTGGTTTCACAGGCCGCATTACCCAAGATGCCAGCAAGCCGGACGGCACTCTGCGCAAGTTGATGGATGTGTCTCGTTTAGCCGATATGGGATGGCGCGCGGGGGTCAGCCTAGAAGACGGTGTTCGCGAGACTTATGCTTGGTTTCTGGACCAGGCCGACACGGACATTCGCGCAAAGTAACCGCCCGTGCAATGGCCCGGGCGGTATCAGGTTCAGAACCAGCGGCCGATCGCAGCGGCCGTTGGTGACTGCAACGCAGCGTCATTGACTGTGGACAGAACTTTGTAGGTCACCTGGCTATTGGTCGGAGCGTCGAAACTGGCGAACCGACCAGTCACACCGCCACTACCGCTGACCGTAACCGAGGTGCCCGACGCAAATGCGATCGGATAGTCCCAGGACGAGCTGCTGCTTGCAAACAGCGCGCCTTCGGTATTGGTGCAGTCGGTGGCCGCAAGGGTCGTGGTACAGATTTGGGTCCCGTCCGCGAACCGTACGTAATCACCATTCGGCGTGGTTCCAGATTCAATCACCGCGCCGGTCGGAACGCCTGAATTTTCGGATACGGGCCCCACCAGATTGCCCGGACCATAGCCAAAATCAGCTCGCATCAACCGACCGGCAGTCGTGTCTACGCGCTGGCTTGAACAGCTGCGCCACTTGCAGTCCCGTCCGTAGGATCAAAGGCCAACGCCTCGGTCCAGGACCCGCCATCCGGCGAGACCTTGATTGAGAATGCCGTACTGCCGGACAGCCCCATCTCGGCATGACCAGTCCAGTTGGACTGAAACAGCAAAGAGGCCGTGTCGCTCGCGCCGGCCTTGTTGATCTTAACCTGATGCCCGGTGCCGTCATGACTGAGCAAAGTTGCCGGGGACCGAACAGATAGACGGTTTGTGGCATCATACCCTGTCGCTACGCCGACGCCGTTCAGATTCTGCGTGGCCATCGGGAGTTCGATCCAGCCACTGCCATCCCAGATCTTCATCTGTCCCGCGCTTTCATCCCAGGCACGCCAACCTGTGTCGGGAGAGGCGAAATGCCAGGCATTGTCCAGCCACGCTGCCAACATACCTGCCTGACCCACCCAATCCCCAATAGGGGCCGCGCCAAGCGCGTGGGTCTCTCCCTGATCAGGCGCGACGGGTGGGTTCGATGCATTCACAGATGCGACACTTAGTTGGACAATCATGTCCAGCTGGCGCAGAGCTTCGTTATGGGTGACGTGCTTCTGCGCCTGTGAGGGTTGCAGAAACGGCAGGTTCAATCGGGGTGAGATTTGTGACACGGGCGTCCTCCTGTGGCTGTCGATCCGACAATTTCATTGCGCGCCACAGTGCCGTGACGTGCATGAATCCTGTCTGACCGGGCCGAACGCCCACACAATGATTTGCTAACCCTTTGACCTAACCCTCAGCATTGGGCAAAAGCTTAGAGCAAAAAAACCGACCCTGTATGCCAGGGTCGGAGCGGGTAGTTTTCAATAGAAAGACCGAGCGGTTATTGGGCTGCCTGACCGGTGGCGTACAAATCCTGCAGATACTGATTCAGATCGTCGCGCAGGTCATCCCGTGCCAGTGCAAAAGCAACCGTGGCTTGAAGGAAGCCGGATTTAGAGCCGCAGTCGAAACGTTGACCATCGAATTTGTAACCAAAAACAGGCACACCGTTGCAAATATCCTCGGCGATTGCGTCGGTCAGTTGAATTTCACCGCCACTGCCCGTCTTCGCTTGGTTGAGATTGTACAGAACAGAGGGTCCAAGCACGTATCGTCCAATGACGGCAAGGTTGGATGGCGCTTCATCGGGTTTCGGCTTTTCGACCATACCCTTGGCACGAACCACCGTGCCGACGTTTTCACCCACGTCCAAAACGCCGTAGGAACTGGTTTTGTTTGAGGGAACTTCCATGGTCGCAACCATATTGCCGCCGGTTTCTTCATAGGCTTCGATCATCTGCTGCAGGCATGGTTTGTCGGCGGCAATCACGTCATCGGGCAGCATCACGGCAAAAGGTTCATCTCCGATCAAACGGCGGGCGCACCAAACCGCGTGTCCCAAACCCAGCGCTTTGTGCTGGCGAATATAGGCAATCGCCCCGCTTTCCATATTGGTTGCATTCAGAGTTTCCAAAAGATCGTCCTTGCCTTTGGATTTCAACTCTTGTTCCAGCACGAGGTTATGATCGAAATAATCTTCAAGCGCGGACTTGCCACGGGATGTTACAAAAATGAACTCGGTGATGCCGGCTGCGCGGGCTTCGTCGATGGCATATTGCACCAACGGGCGATCAACCAGGGTCATGATTTCCTTGGGGACCGACTTGGTGGCGGGCAGAAATCGGGTACCCAACCCTGCAACGGGGAAGATCGCCTTTGTGACCTTGCGTGCCATGTTACCTCTCAAGTTAAAACAATACCTGGTCGTTTATCGTGTTTGATGGGCTTTCTATTAGGCCCTGTGCCGCAAACAATCAACGCCAAGGGATGTGCGGATTCAATCCGCAAGGATGGTGCCACCAGGGGGTGGGGAAGTCAAAACGAACAAGGGATATACACCGCTTAGCCCTGTATCATTGTCCTCGGTTAAGGCGCAATGATGCCGAAACCACCCTTATTGGTCCTGCGTTATGAGCGGAGTTTGACCGATGTGGGAGTTTGGTGGAAATAGCCCCAAAACCATAAGGTGGCTTTGGGGCGCGGGTATCAGGTTCCGGCCATGAGCGTTTCCAACGGATCATGTTCGGCGACAAAATGGTCCGGCTTCACTTCGCTCAGCTGTGGAACGTAATCGTGCTCACCGGTAGACAACCGGCTGGGCAAAAACCGCAACGCGGCTTTGGGGTCCATGGGTGATGGAAGCTCGCCCGGCAGTTTGAGCCGCTGCCGGCTGCGCTCCACATCGGGGTCGGGGATCGGAACCGCCGAGATCAGGGACTTGGTATAGGGATGGATCGGGTCCGAGCAGATCACCTCGCCATCACCCAATTCAACAATCCGACCCAGATACAGAACCATGATGCGGTTCGAGACGGCGCGCACCACGGACAGGTCATGGCTGATGAAAATCATCGACAGGCCGAATTCTTGCTGTAACTCACGTAGCAATTCAACGATCTGCGCCTGAATCGAGACGTCCAGCGCCGAGACCGCCTCGTCACAAATGATCAGCTTGGGCTTGTTGATCATCGCGCGCGCAATGCCAACCCTCTGGTTCTGGCCGCCTGACAGCTCATGCGGGTAGCGGTTGATCATGTTGGCGTTCAGACCCACGCGTTCCATCATCGCGGCGACCATATCCTTGCGTTCCCGTTCGGTCAGGTCAGGGCGATAGGTTTTCAGCGGCTCAGCAATCGAGGCCGAGATCGTCATCCGCGGATCAAGGCTTGCCAGCGGATCCTGGAACACGATCTGCAGGTCTTTGCGGTACTTGTTCAGTTCGGCCCGCTTCAGCCCGACAATCGGATGGCCCAGCCAGCTGACATTGCCACCGCTGGGCTCGATCAGTTGCAAGACGGCCCGCGCCAATGTGGACTTGCCACAGCCAGACTCGCCCACGACCCCCAGCGTTTCACCTTTCCGGATGTCAAAACTGACCCCATCCACCGCCTTCAAAGGAACCTTTCGCCCAAACAACCCGCCCGAGACGTGGATCGGGAAGTGCACCTGGACATTGTCGACCTTCAGCAGCGGTTCGTCGTCTTTTTCAAGGGCCTTTGGGGCGTCACCTGCATCGATACGGGGCATCGCGTCTAGCAGCGTGCGTGTATATTCGTGCTGCGGCGCGCGGAAGATGTCGCGCGTTTCGCCCGCCTCGACAAACTGGCCCATGCGCATGACCTGAATGCGATCGCACATCCGCGCAACGACACCCATGTCATGGGTGATCAGGGCAATCGCGGTGCCTTCGTCTTTTTGCAAGCGCACCATCAGATCCAGGATGTCGGCTTGTACGGTGACATCCAGCGCCGTCGTTGGTTCATCCGCGATCAATAGCTTGGGATTACACAGCATCGACATCGCGATCATGACACGCTGGCGCATTCCGCCGGACAGCTCGTGCGGGTATTGGTCCAGACGGCGCGCCGCCTCTGGGATGCGCACCCGGTTCAGCCAGTCCAGACAGCGCCCCCGTGCCGCAGATCCCTGCAGTCCTTCATGAACTTGCAGAACCTCGCGCATTTGCTGACCAATCCGCAGATGTGGTGTCAGTGCGGTTAGCGGATCCTGAAAAATCATGCCGACATCGTCGCCACGGATTTTGTTCAGCTTGTTGACCGGCAGGTTCAGGATTTCCTTGCCGTTCAGCATGGCCGACCCGCTGGCGTGGCCCGCTGGCGGCAAAAGCCCCATCGCGGCCATGAAGGTCTGGCTTTTGCCCGACCCGCTTTCACCCACGATGCCAAGGCATTCGCCCGGGTTGATGTCAAAGCTGATGCCCTTGACGGCCTCGACCACACCATCGGGAGTGTTGAACCGGACGCTCAGGTCCTTAATGGAAAACAGGCTCATATCAGCGATCCTTCGGGTCCAGAGCATCGCGCAGGCCATCACCGATGAAGAACATGGTGATGATGATCGCGACGTAGAGTGTCAGGGGAAACATCAGTTGCCACAGGGTGCCATAACCCATCGTACCGGCACCTTCGGCGATCAGACGGCCCAGCGAGGTATAGGGTTCCGAAATCCCAAGCCCGAGGAAAGAGATAAAGCTTTCCATCAGGATCATTTCAGGCACCAGAAGTGAGGCATATACGATAACCACCCCCAACAGATTTGGCAGAATGTGGCGGTACATTATGGTAAATTCGCTGACACCAGCGGCGCGCGCTGCCTCGATGAACTCTCGGTTTTTCAGGGTCAGGGTCTGCCCCCGAACGATGCGCGCCATAGTCAGCCACCCAACTGCGCCAAGGGCGATGAACAGCATAAAGAACGACCGGCCTGCGACGACCAGCAGCAGGATAATCACCAGCGTCGCCGGGATCGCCAGCAGGATGTCGACAAAACGCATCATGATGCCGTCGGTCCTGCCACCGATATAGCCGGCGGCTATACCGTAGCATGTGCCCACGATGAGGGCCGTTGCAGCCCCGATCAGACCCACCAGCAGCGACGTGGTCGTTGCCTGAATGACCCGGCTGTAAAGGTCACGCCCCAGATCGTCGACGCCGAAATAGTGGCCGGTCTCGATCGACGGCATCCCCATTCCGCGGACGTCGCCCATGACATTCCAGTCGATCTCTTCATTGCTCCAGACGGCAAAGTACGGGCCAATAATGGTGAACAGTATGATTAGCGCCAGAATGAAGACACTTGCCATAGCGGCTTTGTTGCGAACAAAACGCATCCGCGCATCTTGCCAAAGCGAGCGCCCCTGAACGACCGTGAAATCGGTGATGTCTTCGGCCAGATGGGCGGCTTTTTGTGATTTTCCAAGCATTGCCAGCCCCTCAGTACCGGATTTTCGGATCGAACCAGGCATAGGCCAGGTCGGTCAGTAGGTTCACGATTACCGTTAGCGCGCCGTACAGGATCGTGACCCCCAGCAACACCGCATAGTCTCGCGATAGGGCCGAGCCAACATAAGCCTGCCCCAAACCGCCGGTCGAAAAGTAGATGTCGACGAAAACCGAACCGGTCAGCACATAGACAAAGACCGGTCCCAGATAGGACACAACCGGCAGCAGCGTGGGTTTCAACGCATGTCTCCAGATCACGGTGCGGGTCGGCAGACCCTTGGCCCGCGCGGTGCGGATGAAGTTCGAGTTCAGAACCTCAAGCATGGACGATCGCGTGATCCGCGCGATGGACCCCATGTAAGACGTCGCCAGCGCAATGACCGGCATGATGAGGTATTGCCACTGCCCGCCGTTCCAGCCACCGCCGGGCAACCAGCCCAGCCATAGGGTAAAGGTCAGGATCAGGATCGGGCCCATGATAAAGTTCGGCAGGGCTTGTGCCGCGATGCCCAGACCGACCGCGAAATAGTCGATCCAGCTGTTGTGCCGGATCGCCGCCGCGATACCCAGGCTGACGCCCACAGCGGTCGCAACCAGAAACGACAGCGAGCCATAGGTCAGAGAGATTGGGAAACCCTGTGCGATGATGTCATTCACATCGCGGTCCTTGAACTTGAAGGACGGGCCGAAATCGAAATGCACGACGATGTTGTACAGGTAATCCCACAGCTGCTTCCACAGCGGTTGGTCTAGCCCGTACCGCGCCTCGATATTGGCCAGTACCGCCGGTGGCAATGGCCGTTCCGAGGTGAATGGCCCGCCGGGCGCGAAGTGCATCAGAAAGAAACAGGCAACGATCAGCAACAGGATCGTCGGAATGGCGATCAGCAATCGCCGGATACAATAGGCAAGCATTCCATGCCCCCATTTATTGGCGCTGCCCCGGAAGACCTTCCGGGGCAGTGCGTGATCAAAGGATGATTATTCGGCGAGCTTGTAGAGGTTTCTCGAATACCAGTTCTGCTCGACGTTATTCACCGGCCAGTTCCCGACATCGCTGTCCATCATGTAGACGCCAGCATAGTGGTAGATCGGAATAACTGGGGTTTCCTGTGCGATGATGCGCTCGACCTCGGTGTAAAGGGGGGCTGGATCGTCAGAAGTTTTGGCTTCTGCCAGCAGTTCATCAACGCGGGCGTTGTTGTACTTGCCGTCGTTATAGCCGGAGTCCGACTGCAGCAG
This sequence comes from Ruegeria meonggei, assembly GCF_900172215.1. GTDB lineage: Bacteria > Pseudomonadota > Alphaproteobacteria > Rhodobacterales > Rhodobacteraceae > Ruegeria > Ruegeria meonggei. The sequence continues at coordinate 293,449 of NZ_FWFP01000004.1, read as the reverse complement.
ATCCAGGAAGGTGGATGCTTCGTTATAGTCGCCACACCATGCGCCGCGCGCCAGATCAAAGTTCTGGTTGCCCCGCTCTTCCAGGAAAACTTTCCATTCCATGTTGGCCAGTTCGACTTGTACGCCCAGCTTCTGTTTCCACATCTGGCTTAGCGCCACTGCGACCTTTTTATGTGCCTCATCAGTGTTGTAGACCATCTCAAAGCTCAGCGGATTGTCCGGGCCATACCCGGCCTCGGCCAGCAGTTCTTTGGCCAGCTCATCGCGCTCGGCCTGATCCATAGACGCCATTTCAACGGCGGGAACGGTGAACCCAGCGGTTGCTTCTGGAACAAATGTATAGGCTGGGGGTTCGCCACCTGCTTTTACTTTTTGGGTAATGATGTCCCGGTCAACAGCCAGGGACAGGGCTTGACGCACCTTGGGGTCCTTGAATTCTTCGGGACCGCTGTCGGATACGTTAAAGGTGTAATAATAGTTGCACAGACGCGGGAAGCTGATGGCCTCATCCGGGTGCTCTTGCTTTAGACGTGGGAACTGACCCGCGGGCACTTCGGTGCGGTCCAGTTCGCCGGCAAGATAACGGGTCAGGGCGACGTTTTCGTCGTTGATGACCAGGGCGACAACCTTGTCGAGAATTGTATTTTCATTGTCCCAGTACATCTCGTTGCGTTCACGAACAGACCGTTCCTGCGGCAAATGTTCAGTCCAGATATAGGCGCCGTTCGAGACGATGTTTTCTGGTTTGGTCCATGCGTCGCCGAATTCCTCAATCACCTTTTGCGGAGCAGGGAAAGTGGTGGAATGTGTTGTCATCTGCGCGAAATAGGGCAGGGGCGCGGTCAGCGTGACTTCCAGTGTCTTGTCGTCAATGGCTTTAACGCCCAGATCATCAATCGGCTTGTCGCCAGCTATGATTTCAGACGCGTTCTCGATCGACATCAGTTCCATAAACCACGCATAAGGTGACGACAGGGCGGGATCGACAGCACGTTTCCAGGCGTAAACAAAATCACCTGCTGTAACCGGTTCTCCGTTAGACCATTTGGCTTCGTCGCGCAGTGTAAAGGTATAAACGTCTTTGGTGTCGTTGGTGGTGAACCCAGTGGCCACGCCAGGGATCAGATTGCCCTCTTCGTCCTGATTCATCAGGCCTTCAAACAGGTCCCGCGCAATTTCGGCACCATACGTGTCTTCGACAACCTGTGGATCGACTGAACTGTGCTCATCCAACAGACGGTAGATAAAGGTCTGGTCATCCGCCAGCGCCTCGCCGGTGTCCGGATGGGTTCCGGCCGCAAATGCAGCACTGGTGATCATGGTCGAGGTCATTAGCCCCGCCAAAGATGTCCGAATATACTTGTTCATGTTTTTATACTCCCATTTTTGGGGGCACGGCACGCGCATCCTGTCAGGATGGCTGCTGGCCACCATGTTTGTCCGACCCTGAAAGAGACCGGGACTGGTTCAGATTTTGCTTTTTCAGATCGCAATGAACACCGCGTCGCAGTCTTTCGGTTTGCAGTCGGGAACGTGTTTGCAAAAGTCGCCTTTCACTGCCGGTGAAGGTGGCATTATTTGAAAACGGGTTAAAGCCTTTGCCTGCAAATTGAGCAACTAGAGGTGGATTGTGAACGAAACCGGGGGAGTATCGGAAATTTAATAATGAAACTTGGGGTCTTCTTGACACTTTTGTGAAGGGTGCCGCATTGGTTTTTTTGAATGGAGGGTTTGATCTGGCGTTTTCCGCAAAGTTCAGCGCGAATCGCTAGGGTTTCAGAGCGCTTTTCATGCCGACCTCGGGAAAGCAGGTAGGCGCGCGACCGGACGCCTGTTGCCAGCGTCCGATTGAACGACGCGTTTTGTATCCGGGCAACCCGTCGGCGCCGCCGACATCATGGCCCAGCTGTTCCAGCGCGCGCTGCATGGTCGCAACGTCGGATCGGTATAGGTTGCCGACATTACCCCACCGGCCGTTGAAATCGCCAACACCGTATTGGATGCGGTCGCCGACATGGCCCACAAACAGGGCATAGAGGTCACTTTTGTTGTAGTCCTTGAGAACGTAGAAATTTGGCGTGACCACAAAGGCAGGCCCGTTTCGGCCTGCGGGCATCATCAAATACCCCTCGCCTGACATCTCATGTTTCGGAAAAGCCTTGCCCGACACGCGGGTGATCCCCATTGCGGACCAGTCGTGGATAGGTCTGCCCTGGTCCGGCCCCTCCAACGCGCAGGAGACGGATTTGGGCACCGATACTTCGAACCCCCAATCGCGCCCGACGACCCAGCCATGTTGGGCCAGAAAAGTGCCGATAGAGGCGATCGTATCCTCGGGCGAGGTCCAGATATCGGCCTTCCCATCCCCATTTCCATCTGCCGCATAGGCCAAAAAGTTCGACGGCATGAATTGTGGTTGCCCAAGCGCCCCGGCCCAACTGCTTTTCAAACTGTCGGATGGGGCGTGCCCCGCCTCGGCAATTTGCAGCGCCGCGATCAGCTCTTCGGTGAAATAGTTCGCGCGGGTGCTCATGAAGCCTTTGGTTCCCAGTACCTGAAACGCGTCGTGGCGTATGGGAACTTGGCCATATCCGCTTTCGCGTCCCCAGATGGCCAGGATGATGCGCCCTGGCACCCCGGTTTCGGCTTCGACGCGGGCCAGGGTAGCCGCATGGCGCCGTGCCATCTGGCGGCCCACTGAAGTTGCGCCCTGTACTGAGTTGGCATTGAAGTATTTGCCAGGTGAGCCAAATTCGGCCTGTTTCTGTCGCTTCGGAGTCTGAGCCGCGGTGCCTGGCGGTACCAGATCAGGCAGTTTCCAATTCAAGGTCACACCGTCAAAGGCTTGCTGCATGGTACGGCGTGAAACACCTTTGGCTTTGGCCGCGGGCCAGATCGTGTTTTGCAACCACGTCTGAAACTGCCGCTCAACCGCTGCGCGATCCTGCGCAGAGGCAGCAGTGGCCAGGCACCACGTACAAAGGGCAAGAATGATCCAGCGCATTGGTCACCTGTCTCACCCGCCCTCACGCTCAAGTCAACCGGAAGGCCTCTGCCTTTTGAGCGTTCGTAAGTGATCGGTTGTTTGAACTGTTTGCCGGACAATCGGGGGTTTCGGAAAAAGCCTTGTGAAATCCTGTGACTCTGCCGATAGTTGGCCGGAGGCGAAGGGATAAGAGGACAATCCGGCGTGGCCCCACTCAAAACCTCAGCAAAGTTACTGGCAGTTCCAGCGGCCTGTGCGATCATCGCCACTTCGGCGCAGATGGCCTGGGCCAGCAACAGTTTCATGGATCCTCAAGGACCCATCGCGGCCATCCAGAAAACGCATCTGTTGCGGGCAACCGTTTTGATCCTGCTTGCCGTGATTCCGGTGCTTGTTCTGGTTCCGCTGATCGCATTGCGCTATCGTCGGCGCAAGAGAGGCGCCGCCGCTTACAAGCCAAAATGGGATTTTTCAGCCCGGTTAGAGTTCGTGATGTGGGGCGTGCCGGTGATTATCGTCGCGATCCTTTCGTTTTACCTGTGGAAGGCGACTTACCGACTTGATCCCTACACCGCCGCATTTGGTGAAACGCCTGCGCTGAACGTGCAGGTTGTCGGGTTGGATTGGAAATGGCTGTTCATCTATCCCGATCTGGGCATCGCCAGTGTGGGAGAGCTGGGTATTCCAGTGAAACAACAAGTGGCGATGACGCTGACCACCGACACGGTAATGCAATCTTTCATGATCCCGGCACTGGCCGGTCAGATTTACGCCATGCCGGGAATGACGACTCAACTGCACATTGTTGCAGACACGCCCGAGACGATGCAGGGCGAAAACACACAGTACAATGGCCGTGGGTTTACCAAACAAAAGTTTGAAACGCTGGCGATGCAACCCACGGATTTCAATGCCTGGGTAGAGGCCGTGCGCGCGAACGGAATCCCGCTGGATGCTGCAACCTATGAAACACTGGCCATGCGCACGGACCGGGATGAAGTTCAGACTGCCTTGGGAACAGAAAAAATGCCGGAAAAAGCGCTGTATTTCACGCTGGAGGATGGTGATCTGTTCCACTTAATCCTGCACCGGTATCACGGCGAGCAGCCGCTGCCGGCAGATCAACAGCCGGGAACAGCCGAATTTGGGCAGGAGGCCACCCAATGACATCTGCCGAATCCGGCTTCTTTGGCCGTCTGAGCTGGGATGCCTTCCCCCTTGCCGGGCTGATCCAAACACCCAACGCGAATGAAATCGTGGCGAATACTGCCGCTGGAATCGTGATCGTCGGAGTTGTTGCCGTTGTGGGCCTTCTGACATGGTTCCGGCTTTGGGGGCCATTGTGGCGCGACTGGCTGACCAGCGCGGACCACAAAAAGATCGGCATCATGTACGTGGTCTTTGCCATCGTGATGCTCGCACGTGGCGTGTTGGAAGGTGTGGTGATGCGCGCCCAACAGGCGGCCGGGCCGGGTGACGGCTTTCTTGAAGCCGAACATTTTGCCGAACTGTTCAGCACGCACGGGACGATCATGATCTTCTTTGTGGCCGTGCCGTTTGTGTTTGGCGTGGCGAATTTTCTGGTCCCTCTGATGATCGGTGCGCGCGATGTGGCGTTTCCAGTGATGAACCAAATCAGCTTGGGCCTGACAGTGTCTGCGGGCATGATGCTGATGGTGTCACTGGTGGTGGGTAAGTTCTCGACCGGTGGCTGGACGGCGTACCCACCTTATACCGGCGCGGCCTTCAACCCCGGAGTAGGGCCGGACTACTGGATCTGGGCCATCGTCGTCTCAGGGATAGGCACCACGCTGACCGGCATCAATTTTGCCGTGACGATTTATAAGCTGCGGGCACCGGGGATGACATTCATGCGGCTGCCGATGTATTGCTGGACGATCATCTGCAGCTCGATCCTGATTGTCTTTGCGATGCCGCCTCTGGGTGTCGCCGCTTTGATGCTGGCCGCGGACAGATATTTGGACTTCCACTTCTTTACGAATGACCTGGGTGGAAACATGATGAACTATGCCAACCTGTTTTGGCTGTTCGGTCACCCCGAGGTCTACCTGCTGGTGCTGCCCGCCTATGGTATTTACTCAGAGGTTTTCGCGACATTCTCGGCCAAGCGGCTGTATGGATATAATTCTCTGGTGATCGCCACAATGTCGATTGCGGTGATGTCGTTCACCGTCTGGCTGCACCATTTCTTTACTATGGGGCAAAGTGCGTTGATCAACGCTGTGTTTGGCATAGCTACGATGCTGATCGCGATCCCGACTGGCGTGAAAGTCTATGACTGGATGGCAACGATGTTCCGGGGGCGTATCCGGTTTTCTGTGCCCATGCTTTACGGGCTGTCTTTTTTGATGTTGTTTGTCATCGGCGGGTTGTCCGGGGTGATCCTGGCCAATCCTACGGTCGACTATCAGGTTCATAACACGCTGTTCCTGGTGGCGCATTTCCACAACGTTCTGTTACCCGGTGTGTTGTTTGGCCTGCTGGCGGGCTACAATTATTGGTTTCCCAAGGCCTTTGGCTTTCGCCTGAACGAGTTTTGGGGCCGGGTGACGGTTGTCCTGTGGACGGTTGGGTTCATGCTGACTTTCCTGCCGCTTTACTTCGTTGGGCTTATGGGGATGCCGCGCCGGTCGTTTAGCTGGGAGGACCCAAGCTTTCACCCCTACATGATCGTTGCGGTTTTGGGTGCGCTTGTGATACTGGCCGCTTTGTTGTCGGTGATCGTTCAATTGTGGGTCAGTATCCGCAACCGCGCCAACACCCGCGTACCCGTTGGCGATCCCTGGGATGCACGAACCTTGGAATGGTCAACCCCGGCACCGCCGCCGCCCTACAACTTTGCCATCATTCCGCAGATTACGGACCGGGACAATTTCGCCGCTGCGAAAGAGCGAGGCGAGGCCTATCCAACGCCTGATGCCTATGAGGATATTGCGATGCCGCGCAATACTGGTATCGGCTTCATGCTGTGTGTCTTCAGTGGTGTCTGGATGTTCGCACTGGTCTGGTGGATCTGGTGGCTTGCCGCTTTGATGACAGTTGTGATGCTTGTGACATTCATCGCGTGGACGTTCAAAGGCGACACGGAAGAGATCATTTCGGCCGAAGAAGTGCGCAAGCGGCACGAGGCATGGTTGGATCTGGTTCACACCTCCACGCCGGTCGATCGCGACGACGAAACCACCCCGGAAAACCTCGGTCTTGCCCGACCTGATCTAGAGGTGGTGACATGAAACGCGCGCCTTCGCATAGCTATCCGGGACTTAACCTTGGGCGGCGGCATGAAAGTGCCCACAAAGCCACCGAAGTGGTTACCTTCGGCTTCTGGGTCTTTCTGATGAGCGATCTGGTTTATTTCGGCCTGATGTTTGCAATTTACATCACCATGATCGATGCGCAGGCGGGCGGGCCGGGGCCACACGAACTTTTCGACCTGAAGAGTGTATTTGCCCAAACCATGATCCTGCTGACCAGCAGTCTGACGGTAGGGCTGGCGATGTTGGCCCTTAAATACAACCTGCCGCGCTCCAGGATTGTTCTTTGGTTTGGGGTCACGCTGGTATTGGGACTCAGCTTTCTGGTGCTTGAGATCCGCGATTTCATGGCCATGGCTGAAAAGGGCGGGATTCCCCAGCGCAGCGGGTTCCTGTCTGCGTTCTACGGATTGGTGCCGCTGCATGGTCTGCACGTTTCTGTCGGGTGTCTATGGCTGATCGTGCTGGGCATTCAACTGCGCGTGTTTGGCCTAACTGACCTGTTGATGTCCCGCGTGGTGCGGCTGGCCTTGTTCTGGCATTTCCTCGATTTGATTTGGATCGGTATCATCACCATCGTTTATTTCGGAGGCCTGACCTATGGATAAGCGCAGCGAGATGCATCGTCGCGAGCGCCGCCGTTATGTGATCGGCTATGGCGGGTCACTTTTGCTGACGCTGGCAGTGTTCCTGATCGCCTATACCTATGGGATCGAAACCAAGGGCGTTTATTTGGCAATCAGCCTGTTGGGGTTGGCCCAATTGATTGTGCAGCTGGTCTATTTTCTGCATATCGACCGGCGCCGCAGCAGCCGTGAAGACCTGGATCTGGTTCTGTTTTCTACTCTTGTCCTGCTGATCATTATCCTTGGAACCGTGTGGATCATGGGGAATCTGGCGGTGCGTATGCACACCTATCCAATGTAAGCGTCGATCCCAGCAACCCGAATGAGGCCCAACCCATGAAGTCGATGAAAGCCGCAGCCGTTGCCGCAATGCTGGCCGCAATCGCCGTTGGCCTGTTTCTGTATTGGCGCTATGAGGAGCGTTACCCATCCACCAAAGACGCCTATGTTGGGGCGAATGTTATCTATGTCGCCGCGCAGGTCACGGGGCAGGTGGCCGCAGTGCCGATTTCAGACAATCAGCCGATTAAGGCAGGGGATCTGCTGTTCACCATTGATGACACGCAGTTCAAGGCCGCGGTTGATCAATCCAAGGCCAATCTGGACAGCGCGATACAACAGGCTCAGTCCTTTTCCACGCAGATCACGGCGGCAGAGGCGATGGTCGGATCCACTCAGTCTGCGTATGACACGGCAAAGAAAAACCTCGAACGTGCACGGGCGTTGTTCTCGGATGGTGATCTGGCTCAGGCATCGTTGGATCAGGTTTCGTCAGAATTCGCAGAGGCCTCGGCCCGTCTGACCACCGCGCAGTCCAGTCTACTGGCCTTGCAAAGCGGGGTGGCGGCAAAGCAGGACGAGGTTCTGTCGGCACAGGCACAGTTGGAAATTGACAAGGCCAATCTAGACTGGACCAAAGTGTATGCCACCGCAGATGGCTGGATCGCCAACCTGACCCTGCGACCGGGGTCTGCCGTATCCGCAAACGCACCGCAGTTTTCCATCGTTGAATCCTCGGATTGGTGGGTAGATGCGAATTTCAAGGAAACCTCGTTGCCCCGTATTCGCCCGGGACAGCCGGTTCGTATACAGATCGACATGCTGCCCGGTGTGACCCTTACGGGCAAAGTTGCTTCGATCGGCCGGGGCTCGGGGGATACGTTCTCATTGTTGCCGTCCGAGAATGCCAGCGGCAACTGGGTCAAGGTCACGCGCCGTTTCCCGGTGCGTGTCGCGCTTGACCCAACGGACGCACCGCTACGCGTGGGTGGCAGTAGCAAAGTGACCGTGGACACCAGTGAAGTTCAGGCCGGGCAATGACAGCCCCGGCGGCAAGCCGCATCAACCCGGTGATCGTCGTCGCCGTTGTACTCAGTGCGATACTCGAGGTGCTGGACAGTACCATCGTCAATGTCGCGCTGCCCCATATTCAGGCGGCGTTCGGGGCCACAACCGATCAGGCCACTTGGATTCTGACCAGTTATATCGTCTCGGCTGTCGTGGTCATGCCCTTGACCGGATTTGTCGCCCGCCGGGTCGGGAGGCGAAGGCTCATCCTGACCGCCATCATCGGATTTACCACGATGTCCGTCTTGTGCGGCCTGTCCTGGAGCCTTGAAACCATCGTAATCTTTCGGCTGGCGCAGGGCATGTTCGGTGCGTTTCTAATACCTTTGTCACAATCCATTCTGTTTGATGCCTTTCCACGCGAAAAACGCGGGCAGGCGATGGCGGTATTTGGGCTTGGTGTTGTGGTTGCGCCGGTTCTTGGGCCGACCGTAGGTGCGATCCTCACCGAATATTTCTCATGGCGAATGGTGTTTTTTGTCAACCTCCCGGTAGCGGCTATGGCACTGCTGCTTTTGGCCGGAGAGTTGCCGGAGGACGAAACCGAAGAAGTTCGCATCGACTGGGCTGGTCTGGCGTTGCTGGCCATCGGCATCGGGTGTCTGCAATTTGTTCTGGATCAGGGCGAGACCAAAGACTGGTTGTCGTCGCACGCCATTCAATTGGCGGTGATTGCGTCTGTTCTGGGGGCTCTGGGGTTCCTCTACCACGCGCTGACATCCAGAAACTCTGTTGTCGACTTGCGCCTGTTTGCAGATCGCAATTTTGCCCTGTGTAACCTGGTCATCGCCGGGTTTGCCATCTCACTGTTTGGTGGCATCGCCATTTTGCCGACCTTTGTGCAAAACCTGTTGGATTATCCGGTTATCGAATCCGGCCATCTATTCATCCCGCGCGGGATTGCTGCGGGGATCTCAATGGTTGCGACCGGAGCTATTCTGGTTTCCCGGTTCGATCCGCGTGTCCTTGCCGGGGTGGGCATGTTGTTGACAGCCATCAGCAATTTTATGCTCGGGGCGCTGAATTTGAATGCCGGGTTCTGGCAACTGGCATGGCCGGGCGCCGTCAGCGGGCTTGGAATGGGGCTAGTGTTTGTACCCATGTCCATTCTTGCTTTTGAAAGCATCTCAAAATCCCGGCAGGACGAGGCGTCAGGCCTGTTCAACGTAACCCGACAACTAGGGTCTTCGGTCGGAATTTCGCTGGTGGGTACCTGGGTGGTGCGCGGAATGCAGACGAATACGGCTGTCCTCAGCCAAAACGTGACGCCCTATAATCCGGCGGCCCAGGCTTATTTGGCACCGCTTGGGCTAACGCCGGACAGTGCCCAGGGAGCGGCCTTTTTAGGTCAGGAAATCTCGCGGCAAGCCGAGTTGATTTCTTATCTGACGGTGTTCAACAATCTGGGTCTGCTGGCCCTTGCGACTATACCGTTGTTGTTTTTCTGCAAAGCACCCAAGGCAGAAACCCAAGCGCAGGTTCATGCGCATTAGCGCATCACGACCAGACCCATCCACAGGGCAAGCCAGCACAAAGCAAGGCTCAGGAGGATATTCCCGGCGGCCAGCGCGATCGTCCGTTCGCGCCGCAACTCCAGCGTTTGATAGGCAAAGCTGGAAAAGGTGGTGAATCCGCCGCAGAAGCCAAATACCAACCGCTTTTCTTCTTCTCCCATATCGACCGGGCCACCCAGATACCCGATCCACAGACCCAGAAGCAGGCTGCCCAAGACGTTCACGATCAACGTTGACAGTGGCAGATCATGATTGATCCGCAGCGCAATCCAGTGACGAAACACGGCCCCCAGTCCGCCACCCAGGCCGAACATGACATGCAGGTACAGCTCGCTCATTCCGATGCCTTTGGTCCGTTTCGCCTGCGCCCAACGACCTCGCCCAGAATGGCGGCCCCCAAACCCAAGGTGGTTTCCAACCCTGCGGCAGACACCGCAACCCACAGATGCGATGATGCCAGGCGCTCAAGCTCTGCCACAAAGGACGAAAACGTGGACAACCCACCGCAAAACCCTACCGCACCCAGATGCACCACATGCGCATGAACACGGTGACGTATGGAATAGAGCCAACCAAGTATGAAACACGCCACGATATTGATGCCAAAAGTGGCGGTCAGGATCGGAGCACCGGGTATTTGGGCGGCAAACACCTCGCGCAGCACAGAACCCACTGCACCGCCAACAAAAACAGCGGTGAACATCAGGACCAAGGTCCGGACAGCGGGTCGGGTTTGTGTCACGGTCGATGATCCTGCCTGGTTCGCCTTTTCTTGGGCATACCTATTGCTGGCGGATGGATCAACTGTGCCTAAACCTCTGCCTCTTTTCACAAATTCCCCCGAACCTGTGATTTCGGGTACAAATGCTTGCAACCAAATACCGAATTGTACCACGTTGCCACAAAACCGATTGCGCATCACTTAGGGAGAGCACGAATGATTGTACGCAGACTCTATTACATCCTGAGTTATGTTTGCCTGCCGTTAACAGTTTTGTTGGGGTATTTCTGGCCACCCATCTTATGGCTGCTTGTGGTATTGGTCCCTTACGCAGTGATCGGCCTCTATGACATGCTGACCACCAAGCACAACGTCCTGAACAACTACCCTGTGCTCGGTCATTTCCGCTATATGTTGGAATTTGTGAGCCCGGAAATCCGGCAGTATTTTGTAGAAACAAATGAAAACGGCCGCCCCTACAATCGGATTGTTCGCAGCTTGGTCTATTCCCGCGCCAAGGGGCAGGTGGACACGCAGGCCTTCGGTACCCAATACGATATTTTGAGCGTTGGCTATCACCGGGCCGACCATTCGCTTGCGCCCAAGAATGTGGCTGAAAGCGAAGAACGTGTGATGTTGGGCGGGCCGCAATGCACGCAACCTTATCTCGCGTCGCGTTTGAACGTGTCGGCGATGAGTTTCGGCGCGCTTAGTGCCAATGCTATCCGGGCTTTGAATGGTGGCGCCAAAGACGGTGGTTTCGCACATAACACGGGCGAGGGCGGATTATCTCCGCACCACTTGGCCGAAGGTGGGGATATCATCTGGCAAATCGGCACGGGTTATTTCGGCTGCCGCTCGCCCGAGGGTGGGTTTGACAAGGACAAATTCGCTGAAAATGCCAGGCGCGACGTGGTCAAAGCGATCGAGATTAAGCTCTCGCAAGGGGCAAAACCGTCCCATGGTGGGGTGCTGCCTGCGGCTAAGGTGGATAAGGAAATCGCCGAAATCCGCGGCGTGCCCGAGCATCAGGATGTGATTTCTCCGCCTGTGCATTCAGCTTTCGACGGGCCAACGGGATTGTTGCATTTCGTGCAACACCTGCGCGAGATGTCGGATGGTAAGCCCATCGGGTTCAAGCTGTGTATTGGTAGACCGTCCGAGTTCATGGCGATCTGCAAGGCGATGTTGGAAACCGGTATCCTGCCGGATTTCATCACGATTGATGGATCAGAGGGCGGCACCGGCGCGGCACCGGTCGAGTTTACCAATCGCCTGGGCATGCCGCTGAACGAAGCATTGATCTTCGTCAACAACTGCCTGCGCGGGGTCGGGTTGCGCGACAAGATCCGGATCATCTGCTCGGGCAAGGTGGCCACTGGGTATGATATGGTCGAAAAACTCGCGCTGGGGGCCGATATGTGCAACGCGGCGCGTGCGATGATGTTTGCGGTCGGCTGCATTCAGGCCTTGCATTGCAACACAAACCGCTGTCCATCGGGCGTCGCCACACAGGATCCGATCCGGGGTCGGGCGGTAAATGTGCCGCAAAAACGCGTGCGGGTGCATCGTTTTCACGACGCAACGCTGGAGAGCTTCCGCGAGCTTTTGGGTGCGATGGGAAAAGACCAGGTCGCAGAGCTGCGCCCCGCCGATATTCGCCGCCGCACAGCTGATGAAAGGGAACGGTCTTATGCCGAGCTTTACGATTTTCTCGAAGATGGCGCCCTTCTAGCGGGTACAGTCCCCTATCAATATGCAGCCGAATGGAAAATGGCTTCGGCAGATCATTTTTAATTTTTTTACGCCAACGCCAAGGATTGACCTTTTCGATCCGTCTTACTCATCGTGATGCGTATGACAACAACGGACGAAAATCTGGCCGGGGCAGCGGCGAAAGGTGACGCAGATGCGTTTGCCGCGCTGTTGGCGCGGCATTACGACCGGGTGTTTCGCCTTGCTTTTCGTCTAACCGGCCGCGCCGACCAGGCCGAGGATTTGACGCAAGACATTTGCGCGGCCTTGCCAGCAAAAATTGCCGGATTTCGGGGGCAGGCAAAGTTCACCACGTGGCTTTACCGGGTGGTCGTGAACGCCGCCGAAGACGCGCGCCGCCGTCAGGCCAGCCACAGCCGCGCCGCGACCGGGTGGGGGGATGTTGAACAGATGCGCCGGGCCGAAGCCGCGGAAACCGCCGAGGCTGTCGATTGGTTGCAGCGGGCCCTGCAGTCTTTGCCGCAGGACCTGCAGGACACGCTGGCCCTGACACTCGAGGATGAGATGACTCATGCCCAAGCCGCCGACGTACTGGGTGTTTCCGAGGGCACCGTTTCCTGGCGCATGTCAGATATCCGCAAGCGCCTGCGCGCCCTGCGACAAGAGGAGCTGGCCCAATGACAGACGATCTTGACGACCTCAAAACATTGATGAACGCAGCCACGCCCGTGCCCGATGCACAGCGCCGGGCCGAAAACCTGTCGATAGCGCAGGAAAATTTCAATCGCGCCCAAGGATTGCAAACTGGCGCACGTCCTACTGACAAGCGAGGCCGGATAGCCCGCCTGACAGAAGGAGTGAAAACCATGTTGAATGCCGTCTCCCATCGCGGTGCACTGACCGCGACCACCGCAATTGCCGCCGTGGCGCTGGTGATGATCGTGCCGCAGACGCGGGACTATGTCGTCAATCCCACCAGTCGTGCAGAAAATCGGCAGGCTGAGCCGATTGCTGGTATCTTGCCAACACCAAACTCTGAATCGGTTCATGATGGTGCTGTGTCAGACCTGCAAGGCTTGGTCGCGGATGCCCCTGCAACGTCGCCTAAGCCCAGAGTGCGTAAGTCAAATGCGCAAGAGTCCAGTTCGCTGGGCGCAACAATGGAATCCGGGATTGCTGGTGGGGCATTGTACGAACGGGCTCCGTCAATTGCACCTTCGCCGATTGAGCTTGATCAAAGAGTTGTGCCCGAGGCTGACACCGAGGCCTTCGCCAATTCCGACACAAACGCGCTGAAAGTTACGACCGAAGAGCCGGTTTCGACCTTCTCGATCGACGTCGATACGGCGTCTTATTCAATCGTCCGGTCTTCGTTGATGCGGGGCCAGTTGCCACCTAAAGACGCGGTGCGGGTGGAAGAGATGGTGAACTACTTCCCCTATGCCTATCTTGCGCCAGAAGGTGAAATGCCGTTCCGTCCGACAATCACGGTGTCGCCAACCCCGTGGAACGAGGGTACTCAGCTTGTACATATCGGCATTCAGGGTGAATTGCCTCAGATCGCAGAACGCGCACCACTGAACCTCGTCTTTCTGATCGATACATCCGGATCAATGCAGGACCCAACCAAACTGCCCCTGCTGAAACAATCCTTTCGCTTATTACTTTCGGAACTACGCCCCGAAGATCAGGTCTCAATTGTTACATATGCAGGCAGTGCAGGGCAGGTGTTGGAGCCCACGGCAGCCTCGGAACGCACAAAGATCCTGTCTTCGTTGGACCAGCTAGAGGCTGGTGGTTCAACCGCAGGTCAAGCCGGGTTGCAGCAGGCCTATCAGGTGGCCGAAGGCATGGCCGCCGAGGGAGAAGTGACGCGGGTGATCTTGGCCACAGACGGGGATTTCAATGTTGGCCTGTCGGATCCTGATGCGCTAAAGGGCTTCATTGCGGGAAAACGCGACAGCGGGACGTTTCTGAGTGTTTTGGGCTTTGGCCGCGGTAACCTTGATGACGCGACAATGCAGGCGCTGGCTCAGAACGGAAACGGGCAGGCTTCTTACATCGACACGCTGGGTGAAGCACGCAAGGTGCTGGTCGACCAGTTGACCGGTGCCCTGTTCCCGATTGCCAACGACGTCAAGATACAGGTCGAATTCAACCCGACTCAGATCGCCGAGTATCGCCTGATCGGATATGAAACCCGCGCGTTGCGGCGCGAGGACTTCTCGAATGACAAGGTTGATGCTGGGGATATTGGCGCAGGCCACACTGTAACCGCGATCTATGAGGTCACGCCGGTCGGGTCGGATGCGATCAGGAACGGACCGCTGCGCTATACCGAGCAGGTAGCGACCGACGGATCAGATGAAATTGGGTTCTTCAAGCTGCGCTACAAGATACCCGGCGCAAATCAAAGCCAATTAATCGAAGAGCCGATCTTTGCCGGGCAAGGCGTAGCAAGCGAAGATGTGCAGTTTTCTTACGCCATTGCCGGGTTTGGCCAGTTGCTGCGCGGCGGCGAATACCTGGGGTCGTGGTCGTACGAGGACGCCATTGCATTGGCCAATTCCGCGAAAGGTCAGGATCCGTTTGGGTATCGGGCAGAAGCCGTCACTTTGATCCGATTGGCAGAAACTCTGGCCCAGTAGGTCTGAGTTGTGGGTGCTGTATTCTGACAGCACCCACTTCTATGCCCGGTTTATCTTGGGTTATTGGCCGCATGGGCGTTGATTTTGCCGACGCTCCATTCCACGGCATCCCTCATGGTCTTGCCCAGAGCCTCATCAAACGCTTTGACCAAATCCGGCGTCTGATCACTGGCCGAGACGATGTATTCCCTAAACGAATCCGATGCGATGATTTTGTCGTCAAACTCGTCGATGATCTTGATATTCATGCGCACTTCGACACGTATGGTTTTGGTGTTCTCAACATCACTGACCACGAGGCCCTGAAACTCTCGCAGATCGGGTACGATCACGTAATCAGCGCGCAGTCCGACAGTGGAACGGCCCACGGCAGCGACTTTGCCGCTGTTTTCATAGCTTTCCACCAGCAAAGCCTGAACGATCAAAGGCGCGCGATCGACCCAGCGTGCACGTGGCAGATACTGGACCTGCAACGGTGTCGGCTGAATGGCGATCTGGTCGGTGTTTACGGCGGCGGTTGCCGTTGGTTCTTGGACGACGATCTGCTTTTGAACGCGCGGCAAGGAAGACGAAAACGTGCTTTTCGGTGTTAACAGGTAGAGGTCGTTTGGCTTGGACGCTTGCCGCAGCGTATCCAGCCCCGTGCACCCGCCCAGCGACACCAACGAAAGTGCCACAAGTAAAAGCCTGATCATTGGCGAAACTCCGATGCTTGGGTGCCCAGTAAGAAGCGTGCTGGATCACGTTCGACCTTGTCCACCAGCCGATCCATGCTGATCACCAGTCGTTGCGATTCCTCGATAAAGCGCGTGAATTGCGGCAGGCCGACACGCAGGAAATCAGACAGCTGGCGCCGGTTGTCCTGTACGATGCCATCGATTGTGCCCAACAGCTCTGATGCGGATTTGGACGCGCTGAGGATGTCTGCCGAGATATCGTCCAGCCGTTCAGTGACGTTTTTCACCGTCGACGCAACTTCGTTTGCGGCTGTGCGCACATCACTCATCACAGCGCCAATATCTTCGTTTATGACCTTGTTGGCCGAGTCGAATGCCTGCTCGGCCGAGGTCAGCGTTCCTTTTGCTGTCTCCATCGCGCCGGTGATCGAACCCAGCGTTTTGTTTGCGTTCAGAAAGGTTTCGTTGACGGTTGCCAATGCGACGCCACCTTCTTCAGTCAGGCCTGACAGACGTTCAGCCAATTCTGTAGCCTGGCTTATGAAGGGTTTGACGTCTTCCTTGATCAGGCGATCAGCCGTTTCGATTGTGCCCTTGGCGCTGTCCAAGGCGACCGTTGCGGATTCGGATGCTGTCTTCACACTTTTCAAAGTGTCTGTTCCGGTTTTCAGGGTTGTTTCTGCAGTATCGGCCAGTTGATCCAATCGATCCGTGAAATCGCCGAGTTTTTTGGCGGCACCACCCAGATCCGAGGACAGGTTTTCAAAGTCCGATAAGGTGTTTTCCAGTTTGCCCGATGCCGATGCAAGATTGCTGAGTATGTCGCTGACCGACTTGCGGTTCTTGTCGTCGACAACTTTGTTGAGGTTATCAAGTAAGGTGATGGCCTCATCCAGAACTTTGGGCGCCCCTTCAAACAGCGATTGAATGGCGCTGCGCTTGCTTTTGATTACGCTGTTTTGTTCCAACCTTTTTCCACCTGAGGTGCCGCCCGTCAGCTCAACGTAACTGACGCCGGTCACGCCCAGAGAATCCAGTTGTGCGATGGTGTTTTCAGTCACAGGAATTTCCGCGTCGACCTCAAGTTTGACCCGGACTTTGGATGGGTCATCCTCATCCAATCGCAGCGAAATCACCTGCCCGACGGGCAGGCCGTTATAGCTGACGCCGCCGGCTGCAGACAGGCCGGACACATTGTCGAACAGAACGTCGTAATAGGCATATTGACGCGATACCTCGAACTTTGCGAGCCATAGGAAAAAGCCAAAGGCGCCAAGGATACCCGCAAGGGTAAACGCGCCAATCAGAATGTAATTCGCTCGGGTTTCCATTGCCTTTACCTGTCCTGCCCCTTCTCTTGCGCCGCGCGCGCCCGGGGGCCAGTGAAATACTCCTGTACCCAAGGATGGTCGACTTTGGTCATTTCTTCAATTGGACCTTCAACCAGCACGCGTTTTTCTGCAAGCACCGCGACGCGGTCGCAAATGGCGTACAAGCTGTCCAGATCATGCGTGACCATGAACACGGTCAATCCAAGCGCATGTTGCAGCTCGCCGATCAACTCGTCGTAGGCTGCCGCGCCGATCGGGTCCAAACCTGCGGTGGGCTCGTCCAGAAACACAATCTCGGGGTCCAGTGCCAGCGCGCGGGCCAGCGCCGCACGTTTACGCATCCCGCCTGACAATTCAGACGGAAGCTTGCCACAGCTGAGTTGCGGCAGACCGACCAAGCTAATCTTCAGACTACCAAGTGCCTTCATCAGGTTTTCGCTGATCCCGGTATGTTCGCGCAGTGGGGCCATGACGTTCTGCAGAACACTCAGCGAGGAAAACAACGCACCGTCCTGAAACGCCACGCCCCAACGTTTTTCAATGCGACGGCGTTCCTGTTCGGGCCCGTTCAAAACATCGACCCCCAGCACCTCGATACTGCCGGCGGCGGGTTTGTTTAGCCCCACAATGGTGCGCAGCAGGACCGATTTCCCGGTGCCTGATCCGCCCACGATGCCCAGAACTTCACCGCGCCAGACATCCAGGTTCAGGTCATCGTGCACGACCTGAGGCCCAAACCGGTTTGTCAGATTGCGCACACGGATCACGGCCTCGCGCTGTGCGCCGGCCTTGGAGGTCTGTTCCAGCACGGTGCCGTCCATGTCAGACCCCCATCACTGAGAAGAAGATCGAGAACAGGGCGTCCAGCGCGATTACCATAAAGATCGACTGCACCACGGAAGCTGTCGTCCTCTGACCCACACTCTGGGCAGATCCTCTGACCTGCATTGCCTGCCAGCACGCTATGACGCCAATTACCAAGGCAAAGAAGGGTGCTTTGATCATGCCGATGGCCAATTGCCAGACACCGGTGTTTTCCTTCAGCCGCGTCATGAACATGCCGGGGCTGACGTCAAGGTCGATCCAGCTCATTAATCCGCCGCCGATCAGGGCGGAAATGTCGGCAATAAAGCCAAGGATCGGCAGCATTATCAGCAGGGCAACAACCCGCGGGATCACCAATACTTCGATCGGGTCCAGCCCCAGCGTGCGCATGGCGTCGATCTCTTCTTGTACTTTCATCGATCCTATTGAAGCAGTGAAGGCTGATCCGGAACGACCGGCGACAATAATAGCCGTCAGCAAGATGCCCAGTTCCCGCAGAACCGAGATCGAGATCAGCTCAACCACAAATATCTCAGCGCCAAATTGTTTAAGCTGCGTGGCACCCTGAAAGGCCAGTACAACACCGATTAGAAACCCCATCAGCGCGACAATCGGGATCGCCTTGAACCCGGTTTCCTCCATCTGAGACACCAGCGCAGCCCGGCGCAACCGGTGCGGCATCAGGATTGTTCGAACTAGACGGTGCAGCGTCAGGCCCAGAAATCCCAGCAGCGACATCGAGTCGTTCCAAGACCCCACAGACCGTTCGCCAACGCTTGCGACCCAATCAACGAAACTACGGTGTTCGGCCTCAACACCCTGCTCATCCGGGATATTCTGAGCCACCGTATCCAACAGTGCAGAATGGGCCGGTTTCAGGCCCTTGAAGGCTACATGCGCCCCTGCGGCCCGGACGCGTCGCGCAAGATTCGCAACTAGCCATGCACCGCCGGTATCCAGCGCTTCGATCTTAGACAGATCAACGGTGACATTGCCACCATCGGGTTGGAACGCCGAAAACGCCTGTTCAACGGTTTCCAGAGACTGCGTCAGCAATTCTCCCGTCACCCGCAGACAGACACCGTTGGAGTCGCGGTCCGAATGTATCATTGGCTGCGTCATGGCCGTATGTGAAGCCAAACCGCGTTGACCTGCAACGCATTTTTGCCCTTGAACAGGGAATTGTCCGGGCGCAATTGCACCCGTGTGACAGTTTGCTGATACCGCGTTGACACAACAATCGGTTGCAAGGTCCGAAACCGAATTGCCTGTCTGAACAGAGTCCATCGAAGCCCAAACTGCGTCGCGCGCGTTTGTTTGTATTCCCTGCCTCGTGGCGCGACAATTCGGTTGCCGGAACCCCGGAACCACGACAGAGTTTGCAACACACCCACACGCGTGGAATCAAGGGGTAAAAGATGCAGCAAGACGGCAATGTCCTCTTCATAATCATTGACCAATTGCGGGCTGATTGCCTGAACGGAGCCCTGGCAGAGTATATCGACTTACCGAACCTGCGCGCCTTTATGAACGAAGCGGTCACGTTTGAGCGGCATTTCTCGGTGACCAACCCCTGCGGTCCGTCGCGTGCCTCGATCCTGACGGGGCAATATGCGATGAACCACCGGTCCGTTCGCAACGGAACGCCTTTGCGCCATGATATTCCAAACATCGCGACCGAGATGCGCAAGGCCGACTATCTGCCGATGTTGTTCGGGTATACTGATACCTCTGCCGATCCACGTGCGCACCATCACAACGATCCGATCCTAAAATCTTATGAACACCCGATGGCCGGGTTCCACGAAATGCTCGAAATGCGGCTTGAGGAATCCTATCCCTGGCGTGCGCATCTGATGCAAAAAGGCTATGCGTTCGAAGATTACTGGGACGTGCATTCCCCGGTTTCGCCAACCGGTGGTGCGCCACGCCTGAACGATCCCGCGCTGTACCGGGCAGAAGACAGCGACACCGCGTTTCTGACTGATTCATTCGTGACCGGCATGGCGCCTTTTGTTGGGCAGAACTGGTTTGCGCATCTGACCTATATCCGGCCACATCCACCGCTGGTCGCGCCGGCGCCTTACAACGTGATGTATGACGGATCGACCCTGCCTCTGCCAGCGGGATTCCCCGACCGGGAGGACGAGTTGGCCCTGCATCCGTTCTTCGGTCCGACAATGGACAAACAAACGCCTACCGATGTTGTTGAGGGTTTTGACAATGTCGAACCAACCACCGAGAACATCCAGACCTTGCGGGCGGTCTACCTTGGATTGGCGACCGAGGTTGATCACCACATAGGTCGTGTCGTGCAGTTCCTGAAGGACAGCGGTCAATACGATAATACTTTGGTGGTCATCACCGCAGATCACGGTGAGATGCTGGGGGACCGGCACAGCTGGGGCAAAATGTCGGTCTATGATGCGGCCTATCATATTCCGCTGATCATCCGGGTGCCCGGTGATCAGGCACAAGCCGGGTCGGTCGTCACCGTCCCGACCGAGTCCATCGATGTCACGCCAACCATTCTGAATTGGGTCGGTCAACCCATCCCAAACGCGATGGATGGGCGGTCACTGATGCCTCTGCTGAAAGGTCAGGTGCCGAAGGACTGGCGCACGTATTCCTTTAGCGAACTGGACTTTTCGGACCCTCAGACACCGACGCTGTGGCAACAAGAGCTGCGAACAGGTCACAGCAATTCCTGCCTGGGCATCCTGCGGGACGAGCGGTTCACTCTGGTAGAGTTTGCGGCGGACATGCCATCACTTCTTTTCGACAATCAGGGGAAAGGGGAAATGGAGAATGTCGCGGAAATCCCCGAATACGCGACGGACCTGGCCCGCCTGAGTCGCCAAATGTTGCGACATCGGATGCGCAACATGGATCACACGCTATCCCTGCATTCGATCACCAAAGACGGGCCGAAATCTACGCCTCGATACTGACTGCACGCCGACAAAGTACCATTGTCAGGGGTCGCAAAGTGTCGCGACCGTGCCCTCTACACCTGTGGTCGCTCCGGTGCTACGGATATGGGGCGGGGAGGGTGACTTTGGAAATTACCGAACACCATATCAAAGAGATGACAACAGCCGGTCTGAATCTGATCGGACAGGCGCTGTCGATTTATGACAGCGAGTTGCGGCTGGTGGTCAGCAATCGTCCGTTTCAGGTGATGTTCAGCCTTCCGGACGAGCTGGTCCAGCCCGGGGCTTTGTTCCGGGATACAATCCAGTTTCTGGCGTCCAGAGGCGAATACGGCGCGACCGAAGATGTCGAAGATATGGTGGAACAACGCGTCAAACAGGCTCTGGCATTTGAACCTCACTATATGGAACGTGTGCGGGCCGATGGCCAGGTCATCTCGGTCGAAGGGGCGCCGTTGCCAAAAGGGGGTTGGGTTGCGGTTTACACCGACATCACCAACACCAAACAGGCCGAGGCGCTGTTGCGCGCAAGGTCCGAGGAACTGTCCGACCAGTTGCTGACCCGCGCCGAAGAACTGTCGGCGGCCAACCGAAAGCTTGCCGCGACCAACGCAGCACTGGAAGAGGCCAAGCGTCAACTGACCGAGATCGAAGCCCGCACACGCATGACGACAGAAATGATGCCGGCCCATATCGCGCATCTGGATCGTCATGGGCGGTACGACTACTCCAACCGGCGTCTCAGTTCGGTCCTGCCCGGTCGTCCGTCTGACATTTTGGGTATGCACATTTCCCAAGCGTTGGGGTCGACGGCGTTCACGCGTGTCGAACCGCATCTGCAAACGGCATATGGCGGTGAAACCTCGGTGTTTGAGTTTACCGAAGATCAGGATTCGCGGCGCATTCGTGTCTCGTTCACCCCGGATGGTGACGGCGGTGTATACGTGATGTCCGTTGATATTACCGAGGAAACTCAGGCCCGTGTCGCACTGCAACAAACCCGGCGACGCGAGATGGCGGCGCAGATGACCAGCGGGCTTGCGCATGACTTTTCCAACCTGTTGACGATCATACTGGGCATGCAATCCCGTCTGAAAAAGATGGACTTATCCGAGGACGCACGTGAGCTTGTGGCAGCGACGCAGCAGACCGCGCGGCGAGGCGGGCAATTGCTGAACCGAATTGCCGACATGACTGGAAATCGGACGCCGCAACCTAAAGCAACGGATATGCGAGGCCTGTTGGAGGACCTGCGCATTCTGGCCTCACCTTCTTTGCCGCGTGGGGTCGGATTGTCAGTGGTCAACACTTTGCCAGACGAAGCGATGATGCTGGATCCGGGCATGATGCAGGATGCTTTGCTTAACCTGGTTCTGAATGCACGTGATGCCTGCGGCGGCTTTGGTCAGATTACCATCAGTGCCCATAGAATCGGTGCAATCTGGATCGAGATTTCTGTGTCAGACACGGGGTCGGGCTTTTCCGATGACGCGTTGGAAAAGGCCATGAATCCTTTTTTCACCACCAAAGGCAGTAAAGGGTCGGGTCTGGGCCTGCCCATGGTTTATGACACTGTGAAACTGGCCGGGGGCGATCTGAGTTTGCGTAATACTCCTTCAGGTGCATCCGTCATCTTGCGCCTGCCGTACCGACCTGCACCGTCTGCCCATGACGGCCTGGTGCTGTTGGTTGAAGACAATGACGAACTGCGTGGGCAGTTTCGGGACATGCTGGTAGATCTGGGCTTTACTGTGATCGAGGCAACGTCATGTGATGAAGCCTTGGCTCTGACTGCGGACATTAAAAACATCACGCTCGTCTTGTCCGACATTCGTCTGGAGGGGCAGGGTACTGGTCTGGACCTGCTGACGAAACTGCGTTCTGTTCTGCCGTGTATTCTTATGACGTCCTTGCCGTATTCCGACCCGCTGCACCGCCAGGCGCTGACACTAGCTCCGGTCTTGCGCAAACCATTTACCAAGGCTCAACTATCTGCCCTGATCCGAAGCGAGGCTGCCTGATGACACAACCGCTGGTCACAATTGTTGATGATGAACCCGAGATTAGGCGCATCCTGACCGATACCCTTGAGGATGCTGGATTTCGCACGCAGAGCTTCTCTCGGGCCCGAGAATTCGAAGCGTCCCTGAAACGCGTAACTCCGGATGTCTGTTTGGTGGACCTGTCTTTGCCGGATACTGATGGGCTGGCGCTGGTTCATCGGTTGGCGCTGGAACAGGGGGCTGCGGTCATCATCATATCGGGTCGCGCGCAGGTTCAGGACCGTGTCACCGGGCTCGAGCTGGGGGCGGATGATTACATAACCAAACCGTTTGACCCGGCCGAAGTCGTTGCCCGTATCCGCGCCAGATTGCGGTCGCCACGAACGCAGACCACCCAATCTGATATCGCCAGGTTCAACGGATGGACCGCGCATTTCGACCGTTATGTACTCGAGGACGGCAAGGGTGCAGAAACACCGTTCAGCCATGCAGAAGGCGAGGTTTTGAGGTTGTTTCTGGACAGTCCAAAACGCTTGATTAGCCGAGCGCAAATGCAGGAAGCATTGGGCGGAGCAGCAGGTGACAGTTTCGACCGTGCGATGGACGTGCGTATTTCCCGACTGCGCACTAAACTGCAGGAGGATCCGAAAAATCCGCGTCTGATCAAGACGATCTATGGCGCCGGTTACATTTTTCTGGGAGATGTTGATTGGCGATAAAATGCTTATGGGGCAGGGCTCTTGCACCGAGATTCTGATAGAACTTTATGTGGTTATCTTTTAAAAACATGGAGATAGATTAAAGTCTTGTGAGGCAAGCCCTGACATTGACACAACAAACGGCATTATCTGTAAGCACGCTATGGATTCTTGCGACTGGCGCGCATAACTAACAGCATCCCGAGTGTCTGGCATGCTCTGCTTTTATATGCCGCTTGAAATAGAAATGGCTGCACCACGCTTGAGCGTTAAAACGACTAAAGGTTTTTGGAGAGAAGAATGATCAAAGAAGCCTGGACGAGATGGCGTTCTGGTCATATCGGCCGCCTTTTGGGCGAAAGCCTCCGAAATCAGGGGTGGTTGTACGGGATAGCGATGATTGCGATGGTCCTGGTGGCCGCGACAACCGCCGGCACCGCGTGGATGATGGAAAACATTGTCAACACGATGACCGAACCAGACAAGCGATCCCAAGTTTATCTGGTTGCCGGAGCAGTCGCTTCGCTGTTTTTCTGCAAAGCTGCAGCGTCGTATGTGCAGGCGATTTTCCTGGCGCGCGCCGGAAACCGAATAATCGCCGTGCAACAAGAGCGGCTTTTTGCCAAGCTGATCAAGCGCGGCGTCGGCTTTTTTGAAAGAACGGAATCATCCAGTTTGCTGATGCGCGTCACGCAAGGGGCCCAGGCGGCCAGGCGGCTGGTTGATGTTATCGTTACCGGCTTTGTTCGCGATGCACTAACGTTGGTTGGGCTCGTGGTAGTCATGGTCTATCAGCAACCGATGCTGTCAGTCTTGTTTTTTGTGGTCGGTCCGATTGCAATGTTTGGTGTCCGTTTTCTGCTGAAAAGCGTTCGGGCGATTATGCAGTCCGAAATGAAGGCGCTGTCGGAAATTATCAAAGTCATGCAAGAGACCTCAGGTGGCATTACCATCATCAAGGTTTTGGCGCTTGAAGATCACATGAGTCAGCGCATGAACGGCGCGATCAGATCGGTTGAGCAGCGAGCAAACTCGATCTCCAAGTTACAGTCCGTTGCTAGCCCATTGATGGAATTTCTCGCAGGCTTGGCCGTCGCAGGGGTCCTGATCATCAGTACTGTGGGCTTCGCAGGAAGTCAGCCTACGACGGCCGGACAGCTGATGTCGTTTATTACCGCACTGCTAATGGCCTACGAGCCCGCGAAACGGTTGTCGAAAATGCGCGTTGTGATTGAAACAACGCTGGTTCCCATTGGCATGATGTTCGAACTTCTGGATCAAGAAGAGCCTATGCGCGAAAGCCCTGATGCTAAAGAACTGAGCTCAGGGCCGGGTAAAATCCGCCTGAAAAACTTGACCTTTGGATACCACGGAAAACCGAAGGTTATCAACAATATGAACATGACTTTCGAGGCTGGAAAGACGACTGCTCTGGTTGGGCAGTCCGGCGGAGGAAAGTCTACAATCTTCGGGTTAATCATGCGGTTTTATGACCCGGCCAGTGGCACAGTTGAAATTGACGATCAGGATTTGCATGGTGTCACCTTCGCCTCTTTGCGCCGAAAGATCTCATATGTTGGTCAGGAAACGTTTTTGTTCTCTGCAACAGTGATGGAGAACCTTCGTTTTGCGAACCCCGCTGCGACAGATGAAGAAGTGATGGAGGCCGCGCGCGCGGCGCATGCGCATGACTTCATTTCCAAGTTACACCATGGGTATGATACCGAGGTTGGCGAGAACGGTGCGTTTTTGTCCGGCGGTCAAAAACAGCGCCTGGCTATTGCTCGAGCTATTCTGCGCAAATCCGAAATTCTACTTCTGGACGAAGCCACCAGTGCGCTTGATGCGGAATCGGAGGCTCTGGTAAAAGCCGCATTGGATAAATTGACCAAGAACGTAACAACCATCGTAATTGCGCATCGGCTTTCGACGGTCCTTGAGGCTGACAACATCGTCGTCATTCAGGAAGGTGAAGTAATTGAGGAAGGGAACCTTGACACCTTGATCAAGAAAGGTGGGGCTTTCCGAAGGCTGTTTGATCAGCAGTTCAAACAGCCCGCGTCTTAATCGGCAGAGATTTTGGTAACGTTTTGGGGCGTTTTGTGTTTGACGAGGCGTAATTCTCATTCCCGAAGCGCTCGGTCTTTCACTTTTACAACAGGTTGCAGCAAGTACTCCAACACCGTCTTCTTGCCGGATAAAATATCAACTTCGGCAATCATCCCCGGAATAATCTCAACGGCGACGCCGTTCGCGTCCAGCATCGAGTTGCTTGTTTCGATTTCAACTACGAACACCTCTTCGTCGTTACGTTCTGATCGCGTGATGGTGTCCGCACCGATGCGCGTTATCACACCGTTCAGCGCCCCGTACCGAGCAAAGTCATAGGCCGTAATTTTGACTTTGACAGGCTGGTCGGCGTGCAAAAAGGCGATGTCCTCTGGACGGACATAGGCTTCAACCAGAAGTGTATCATTCAATGGCACGATTTCGATCAATTCTTCTCCACTGCGTGCCATCCCTCCGACCGTTGAGCGGTGGATATGATTGACAATACCTCGGACCGGCGACCTGACCTGCGCTCGCGCGGCCCGGTCTTGCAGGGCAGGCAAGACCGGTTGAAGCGCTGCCAGTTCGGCTGTGGCCAGTGCCAAATCCGTCAGGGCAGCGCTTCGAAATCTGCTGCGGGTCGCCCGGATGCGATCATCAATTTCGTCCAGCCCGGTTTTCAGCCTGTTGGTCGCAGCCTCTGCTCGCGTTTTGTGGCCCTCCCACTCTGCTTCGCTGCGGCGTAAGGTGAGCAGGGTCGTTGCCGGTTCCATTCGCTTTTCGACCAAAGGTTCCATCATCGCGCGCTCTTCTGCCAGTAAACTGAGCGTTTCGCCGGCGGTTACTCGATCTACCAAGCCTTCTTCGTATTCCTGATGCCGTTGCTGCCTTTGCCGCTCAAGGATTGCGATTTCTGCGTGCAATTCCGATTGACGGCCTTGATACAAAGCAGTTTCCGATTTCACGATCTTCGGAGCCCCTTTGATCAGCGCTGCCTCGAAAGACAGTTCCGCCTCGTCGATTTCAGCCTGCAACCTTTGCGCTCGTGCCATCAGGCCATATGCGCGTTGTTGTTCCTGACTAAGCTGGCTTTGGATTTGAGTGGTATCGAACTCCATCAAAAGCATGCCTTTGTCGACCACTTGCCCTTCGCGTGTGTTCAATGATTGCAAGACGCCGGGTTCGGTGGCCTCGATGACCTGAATATCCGCCGAGGGGACAATCCGCCCGTCAACACGTGTGACGTCGTCCAGTTCCGCCAGATGGGCCCAAAACACCATGGCGGTCAGGCAAGAACAAATCACCAGCAAAAGCAGTGAGCCACGTATTGGAGAGCGTCCGCGCATTTCACGCGCCAGGAGGGCGAGGTCAGGATGCCGCGACATTCAGATGCCTCCGAGCTTTACGGGCGTGTTGTGCAAGCAAGCTTTTGGGTCCGTCCGCGGCAATGCGCCCACCTTCAATGACAATCACGCGGTCCACCAGTTCCAACAGGCTGGTGCGGTGTGTTACGATTGCCATTGTCGTATCTTCTGTTGCTTGTTTGAGACGTTTGATCACGTCTGCCTCGGTTTTCACGTCCATTGCACTGGTTGGTTCATCCAGCAGCAGGACTGGGGGGCGGCCAATCAATGCGCGGGCCAGGGCAATAGCCTGACGCTGTCCGCCAGACAGGCCTTCGCCACGCTCTGCCAGCTTCAGATCATAACCGTTTGGGTTGTAGGCAACGAATTCCTCGACACCCGCCACTTTGCCCGCATGGATCAGGTCCCTGTCAAGCGGGCGAACGGCACCGCTGTTGATGTTTTCACGGACCGTCCCGGAAAACAGCCGGATAGACAACCTGGGAGTTGTGCGAGACGGGTTTGGCACGGTTACCGGAACTGCGCAGAACGATATACTCAGTGGTGGTGTGTTAGAGACCACCCTTTTGGGCGGTGCGGGTGACGACATCCTGATCTCGGGCACCGGGGCGACAACAATGAAAGGCGGTCTCGGGGCGGACATCTATGTCATGCAGTATGGCAGCGATCCAACCACAATTACTGGGTTTCAGGCTGGTTTTGATCGGCTTGACCTGTTCGATTATCCCATGCTGCGCAACCCCGGGCAGCTGACATTTACATCCACGGCGCAGGGCGCACAGATTGAGTACATCAATGAGGTGATCGTAATTAACGCGGCAACCAAAACCCCCTTATCCAGCACCGACGTGTTTGGGGCAGGCTTCGGCGGCCCGGATCATATCCCGGTTGATTTCGGCGATTTCGGCGGTTTGGACCCAGGCAGCTCTGACGGAATTCAGGGCGCGGTTTCGGTGAATTCTGAGACCGCAAATGCCGGGTTGAACGATGCTGAAATCCTGCTCACGTTGGACGGGGGCGGAACTGTTAGTGCGCGGGCCGACGACGAGGGCCGGTTTGACTTGGGCTTGCCAGACGGCAGTTTTACCGGTGCGCTTGAGATCATCAAATCCTATTCCACAGCCAGCGATGAGATCACCGCACTGGACGCATTGCAGGTTTTGCGCATTTCAGTTGGGTTGGACCCCACCTGGGGGCCGGCATCGCCGGGAAACCTGATCGCTGCGGACATCACGCAGGATGGGACGGTCAATGCGCTGGACGCATTGGCGATCCTTCAGGTTGCGGTTGGCCTGTCCACCGAACATGAGCCAGAGTGGGTGTTTCTGGACGACGATGCAGACCTGACGGGGATCACAAGGACGGACGTGAGCTACGAGACCGGGGTGGACATTGTGGCGGTCGACAATGTGATCTCTACCGACATGACCTCGATCCTGCTGGGGAATTTGGAACCTGTCTGAAACCGGGGGGTTATTCGCGGAAGGCGCGGTTAAAATAGTCGGCCATGGGTTTGACCAGGTAAGACAAGGGCGTTCTTTCGTCCGTCTTGATCATTGCTTCCACAGGCATGCCCGGCAACAGGGCCTGCCCATTCAGACGCTCGATCTGATCATCCTCGGGCACGACTTCGGCGCGGTAAAACACCTGTCCTGTGTTTTCGTCAGTAAAAGTATCCGCTGAGACAGTCGTAACACGCCCGTCGATCTCGGGCGTTTCACGCTGATTAAACGCTGGGAATCGTAGCGCTACCGGCTGTCCAATATGCAGTTGATCCACATGGATGGCATCCACACGGGCTGCCACCAGCAAAGGCGTATCCTGCGGTACAACATACATCATCGGTTCGGCGGGTTGAATCACTGATTGCAAGGCAAAGACCTGACTGCCGTAGACTCTCCCGGCAACGGGCGCGCGAATGTCCAGCCGTGACAGCCTTTCCTCCAGCGAGAGGCGCCGCTCAGACAGTTCAGCGATCTGTGTCTGTACGTCCCGCAGCTCGGTAATGGCTTCCTCCCGCCGAGTGGCCGTCAATTCGACAATCTCGATCTCGGTTGCTGATATCTGGCCTTTCAGACGGGCCACAGCAGCTTCAAGCCGGCCAATCTCACCCGTCAGGCTGGCCTCTTCCCGTTGCAGAGCCGACACTCTGCTGGCCTGGGTCAAACCGCGTTGCAGCAGGTCCTGTTGATCCTTCAACTCATTCTGAATCAATTCGACCTGTCGACGCAGAGATACAAGCTGTGCCTCGGTACCGTCGATTTCACTGTCGATTTGAACCCTCTGTTTGCCGAGTTGCTGGGTCTGTTGGTCCAGCGTTTCCAGACGCGCCTCGAACAAGCGTTGCTGACCAGCAATCAGTTCGGCATCGATGTTGTCCAGCTTTTGAATGTCTTCAAGTTGTACCGCCAAGGTTGCTGAATCCTCGCCGTCCCGCTCGGCCACCAACCGGCTTCTACGCGCCAACAGCTCGAATAGCTGCGATTCGACGATGGTTTTTTCCGAAGACAAAAAAGTATCATCCAAACGAACAAGCATATCCCCGTCGGCGACTTCGTCGCCGTCCCGCACATAAATCTCGCCGACAACGCCACCATCGGGGTGTTCCACGACCTGCCGACTACTTTGCACCTCGATGGTTCCCTGCGATATGATGGCCCCGGCCAGGCGCGTCTGCACGGCCCAAATGCCAACGCCTCCGACCAGAATACCCAAGGCAATAAATCCGACCATCGCCGGTAGAGTGATGCGCCACACCGGGCGTTTTTCCTGAACTTTGTTGCCCTGCATCATTCGCCCACCTTGCTGAGGCCGCGTTTGATCGCGCCAGCGTTTTGCACCATTGCGCCCAGAACTTCGTCACGGCTGCCGAATTTCACGACCTGACCACGTTCAACAACTGCCAGATCGTCGCATTCGGAAATCGCCTGGGGTCGGTGGGTCATGATGATGGTGGACTTGCCAGCCGTCTTTAACTCTCGGACTGCCGCATTCAACGCTTCGGTTCCATCGGCATCCAGGGCCGAGTTGGGCTCGTCCAGGATCAGCAAAACCGGGTCGCCATACAATGCACGCGCCAGCGCGATGCGTTGTTTCTGCCCGCCGGACAGCTGACTGTCATTGCCTTCCAGAAAGGTGTCATAGCCTTTCTCAAGGCTCAGGATCAGTTCATGCGCTTTTGCTTTCTTGGCGGCCGCGACCACGGCCTCAGAGTCTGGCTCTTCGGACATGCGGGCAATGTTTTCCGCGACTGTTCCGTTGAACAGCGTGACTTCTTGCGGGAGATAGCCGATATGCTGGCCCAGATCGGTTGGATCGTACTGGTCCAGCGTAGCACCGCCCAGTCTGATTTCCCCGGCAGCAGGTCGCCATATCCCCAGCAGCGCCTTGGCCAGCGTAGACTTGCCGGAACCACTTTTGCCGATCACACCCAGCGCCTTGCCGGGCTCAAGCTGCAGCGCAACGCTGCGCAATGTCGGTGTGTCGGCGCCCGGAGGGATAACGGTCAGGCCTTTCGCCGTCAGTCGCGCCTCAGGGGTGGGTAGTTTTGTGCGTTGAATTTCAGGCGGGGTCGCGTCCAGAAACAGGTTCAGCGATGTCCAGGCCGCACGGGCCCTTTCGATCATCCCCCATTGCCCAACCGCCTGTTCTACCGGCGCAAGGGCACGGCCCAACAAGATAGACCCTGCAATCATCGCGCCCGGTGTTAACTCGTTGCGCAGCACCAACCACGCCCCAAGCGCCAACATCGCGGACTGCAGAAACAAACGCAGAGATTTGGTGAGTGACGTGAAGCTGCCAGTCCAGTCGCTTGCCGATATTGTCTGACTAAGCGCAGTGGTGCGTTGCCGCTGCCACCGCTTTGTCATGTCTTCCTGCATGCCTTGGGACCGCACCACTTCGGCGGCCTGCCTGGCATGTTCCGAAAACGCATTGGCCTGAGCCGAAGCTCGTTGCGCAGCAATGACTTTGCGATGGGTCAGAGCTTGGTTCAGCAGCGCAATTCCGATCAGCAATACTCCGGACGCAACCGCCAGCCAACCGAGCAGAGGGTGGAATAGGAAAATCGCTGCCAGAAAAACAGGTGTCCACGGAATGTCCATCACAGCCAGTAAAACGGGCGATGCGCACAGGTTTTGAATGGATTCCAAATCGCGTAGCGCCGTTGCCGGGGCCGAGCGCGCCTTAGGGTGAAGAGATCGGCGCAAAGTGGCGTCAAATACCCGCTCGTCCAAACTCGATTGAAACCTGGCACCAAAGCGGGCGACAATTCTACCCCTGGCATAGTCAAGCATAGCCATGAGAATATAGAGAAGAGCCACCAGCAAAAACAGCGCCGTCAATGTCTCGACAGCGCGGGAACCGAGCACCCGGTCATAGACCTGCAGCATGAACAGAGGTCCGGTCAGCATC
This sequence comes from Ruegeria meonggei, assembly GCF_900172215.1. GTDB lineage: Bacteria > Pseudomonadota > Alphaproteobacteria > Rhodobacterales > Rhodobacteraceae > Ruegeria > Ruegeria meonggei. The sequence goes on along the minus strand of NZ_FWFP01000004.1, from coordinate 262,323 downwards.
AGCAAGTTGACAAATACACTGAACAAAAAGGCCAGCGCCATAAAGGTCACACCCTGATTGCGCACCTGGCGCAACTCATAGCGGGGTGGCACGGGCATTCGGTTTTCAGTATTCACAAACGGGACCTTTGTTATTTGTCATGCAGTATGCATGCGAACCTGCGATGCGCGGCATTCTAATACGTCCGCGCAGTGCTGGAAACGCGAGAATTGCTGCATCGGCAAAAAGCCACTGGCAGTCAACGTTAAGGCGATTGAACGTTACGCCTTACACTTCTTTAGTTTGGGCCTAGGTTAGCATCCACCGCTGTGTCGCAAAACGACCGAACCAGTCTGGATTCTGATCGGTCGTTCAGATGAGCCAGATAACATCTCGTGTGAGCGATACCTGAACCGCGACTCCTATTGCTTCTGAGGGTAGGGGGCTTGGTCCAGTTCCACCATCATCTTTTCCCGGAACACTTTTGCTGGCGTCTTCCATCCCAGGCATTTTCTGGTCGTCGCGTTGAGGCGGTCGCTGATCATTTTCAATTCATGATCTGAGACCGCCGAGATGTCGCGCTTGCGGGGAAGCCAGCGCCTAACTCAGCGGTTGGCGTTCTCGACGGTTCCTTTCTGCCACGGAGAGGATGGGTCGCAGAACCAGGTCTGAGTGCCAATCTCGGCTTGCAGATGCGGCCAGCTGACGAATTCGGTGCTCGTGGTCGAAGGTGACGGATTTGCGCGCTAGGTGGGGCAGGTCACGCACCGCTTTCATGATTTTACCCATGACTGGTTTCGTACGCTTGTTCGAGCGCTTCAACACACGTGCCATCTCTCGAACAGGAACTTTCGCATACCTTCAGCGTTCAATCCTACGGCGTTCTTCGATGCTCAGTTGCGAATATACAGCACCCATGCCATGATCTCCTTATTAGATAACCCTTTGGTTTCTAATGGGAGGCGTAGTTGGAAGTAGCGTGCACCCATCCACTTCAGAATTTCGCATAATCATGATTATGGTAAAAGTGTAGAATGAAATACCAATGTTGACCCATTCGGTTTGATCCATCATCGTGAATTGTAACAGATTGGCCCGGCGCGGTTTTTTTTAACGCTGTGGTCATTGGCTCGGATATTGGCAAGGCCCGCAACATGCCCGATCTATCGCAGAAGCAATACGTGCTGGATACGCACCGGCTGCGCTATCCTGAACAAACGCTGGCAATCGTCAGGCCGTTTTTGCGGGACATGGGTATCACCAGGATCGCCAATCTCACGGGGCTGGATCGGATTGGGTTGCCGACGGTGATGGTGTCGCGCCCGAATTCCCGATCCGTGGCGGTGTCGCTGGGCAAGGGGTTGTCTTTGCACGCCGCCGAAGCTTCGGGTGTGATGGAGGCAATTGAAGCCTGGCACGCCGAACGGGTGCATTTGCCTCAGCGACTTGCAAGATACGCGGATCTTGTCAGCGATGCGCCTGTTGTTGACGTCGCGGGTTTGCCACGGGTGACGGGTGGGCAGTTCGACCCCCATGAGGCGATGCTTTGGGTTCAGGGGAATGACCTGGGTGCAGGCACGAACTGCTGGGTGCCGCTTGAGATGGTTGATACGGATTATACCTCTGCTCCTGCTGGCGGCCAGTCCGCGTTTCCACGGACGACGAACGGCCTGGCGTCGGGCAACAACGTGGTCGAGGCCAGTTGCCATGCTATTTGCGAGTTGATTGAACGGGATGCGACCACCCTCTGGGATCACCGGTCGCATAGACCGCGCCTTGATCCGGACAGTGTGGATGACCAACGATGCCGCCGGGCAATTGAGATGATTACTGACGCGGGGCTGCAGATCGGCCTGTGGAATACGACCTCTGACATCGGCATCGCCAGTTTTCGCTGTGTAATCTGCGAATCCGGGGGACAGCCCGGCCATATTGGGATCGGTGATGGATGTCATCCAGACCGGGCCATCGCCCTGCTGCGCGCGGTGACCGAAGCAGCGCAGACCCGGCTTACCTACATCTCAGGTGCACGGGATGATCTGGATCCGGCGGAGTTTACGGACCAAGCCAAGACAGACCGCGGCCGCTATGTGCATGACCTTATTGAAGAGACCGTGGCAAAGCAGCGTTTTGCTGATTGCCCCTCGGTCGAGACCGGCTCGTTTGAGGAAGACCTGAGGTTGTTATTGGACCGGCTTGCCGACGTTGCAATCTCGCAGGTGGTGACAGTTGATCTGTCACGACCGGAATTCGGTGTTGCGGTTGTCCGGGCCGTTATTCCCGGCTTGGAAGCGCCGCATGATGAGCCAGATTATGTGCCAGGTACGCGGGCGCAAAACGTATTGGAAGCGCAGCCATGACGGCCGTGGTTTTTGTGGGGCCGACTCTTCGGCCCCAAGCGGTGTCCAAATATCTGGATGCCACGATTCTGCCCCCGGTCAAACAGGGCGATGTGTACCGCGCAGCGCGTGACAAGCCCAAGGCAATCGGGATCATTGATGGCTTTTTCGAAGGCGTACCGTCGGTCTGGCACAAGGAAATCCTGTGGGCGATGGAGCAAGGCATTCCTGTTTTTGGCAGCGCAAGTATGGGCGCGTTGCGCGCCGCTGAACTGGCTGATTTCGGAATGATTGGTGTTGGCAGCATTTTCGAGGACTACCACAGTGGCGTCCTGCAGGACGATGATGAGGTCGCGGTTCTGCACAGCCCGTCTGAATTGGGGTTCATGCCGCTGAGCGAGCCGATGGTGTCGATCCGCACTACATTGGATCACGCGCAGAAGACTGGTGTTGTGCCGCAGGAAACCGCGGTCGAAATCTTACGTTACGCCAAAGACTTGCACTATCGGCGTCGCGTGTGGGCCGACATTCTGGACGCGCTGAAAGAGCTCCCAGGTATGGCTGAATTTGCCGGCTGGCTGCCCAAGGGCAAAATTGACGCCAAGGCAAAAGACGCCAAGGCGATGCTTGTACGTATGTCCGAACATCTGGGCGACCCTCCCCTGCCCTCATCTGAGCCTGTTCGAACCGAGCGAACGTTGATGTGGAAGGCGCTATGCGCGCGTGTGGATGGCGCTGCCCCGGCAGATGTACATGCGGTGATCAATGAATTGCGCCTGAACCCAAAGCTGTATTCTCAGCTGCGTGATAGGGCGGCTTTGGCGCTGTTGTCGCGCGAGGATACATCCAGACAAGATCGCGAACCGGATCGCGAGGCGTTGGTTGCCCAAATGTCAGAGCACCGGGCCAGGGCAGGCCTGACACGACAGGCGGATCTGATGGCCTGGATCAAGGCCAATGATTTGACCTCTGATAGCTATGAGGCGATGCTGGCGGACTGGGCGCGGGTTGAGCTGTCAACAGCCACACGTGCAGATCGTATGGACGCGCTATTGCTCTCAGAGTTGCGGCGCACGGACCAATATGCCGGGTTGCGTAACCGAGCTGTAAAGAAAGCAGACCAGGTTAGGCTCGGAGGCAATGCAGGGCCAAACCGTTTGCGCCTATTAATGTGGTATTTTGAATCATGTCTTGACCAGGACGTGCCGGATGATCTTGAATCATACGCAATCTCACTTGGTTTAACCGGGCGAGACGCGTTTTATGATCTGATAGAAACTGAATTTTTGTATTGCGATATGGATACGGGCCCGGATGACACCTCGGACTAAGAGGGGTTGATCGTTTTTCAGGCACGATACGGGAGGGCGTTTTGTGAACTTACCCGCACATACTGAGGATGAAGAACCCGGCACGCGGTTCCTGCTGTACCCGCAGTCACCCTTTCTTGAGCCGAACGCGCCCTTGGAACTGGTCGAGGTTTCCGCTCCGCAAGGCAGCCTGGGGCCCGGGCCGTCCGGGCCGCGTATGTATACGGTCAACCCGGTCGGTAAAACGACACCTTACGGCGCGATTATTCCGGGGCCGAATGGTCCTGGAATGTATCTGCCTCCTTGGGACGGTAACATTCACCCCCCTGCCATGCCCGATGAATTTGGCAATTTCATCCATATCGATCCAACTGATCCGGCCTTTGAGGCAGCGCATCTGTTTGGGTCTGCGCATTTCACCATGGATGTCTGGCAGGGATATTTCGACCGTCCAATCCCCTGGCATTTCGCCCGCGATTTCAAACGGCTGGAACTGTCACTACTGCCCAGCCTCGACAATGCTCATATCGGCTGGGGGTTTCTGGAAACCGGCGGCACCCACGAACACGGGGACGAGTACCGCCCCTATAGCCTGAATTTCGACGTGGTCGCCCATGAGATTGGGCATGCCATCATCTACTCCGTCATCGGTATGCCCTCGGACGGGGATGCGTCAGGTGAGTATTACGGGTTCCATGAATCTGCGGCTGATATGGTGGCGTTGCTGGCCTCGCTGCATTTCGGATCAGTTGTTGGTACATTGTTGGAAAATACGCACGGCAATCTCTACACGTTCAACCGGTTAAGCCGATTTGCCGAACTTTCCGAGAATGCGCAGATCAGAATAGCAGCCAATAACCGATCACTGTCCGAGTTCTCTTCTGGATGGTCCAGCGAGCATGCCCTGTCCGAGCCGTTGACCGGAGCAATGTTCGACATCTTCGTCGATATTTACCACGAACGATTGTTACTGCATGGCCTGATCTCACGCGCAGACGAAGATCTTTCGGATCAGATGGAAGGCTCGCCGGATTACAGCGAAGTGATGCAAGGGATATTCGACAAAAGATATGCCGACAATCCCGAAGGCTTTCGCCTCGCCCTGCTTGAAGCCCGGGATTACCTGGGAACTTATCTGGCTGATACGTGGGAAAAGCTGGATGCAGATATGCTCAGCTATTTCGGGGTCGAAAAAGCCCTGCTGGCGGTGGATCAGGAAATCACTGGCGGTGCCTTTCAACGGATGATCGAAGGCAATTTCCGCATGCGCGATATTGGACTGACAACCGCAGGCCCGCGCCTGCCTGACCCCGATGGCAACAGCCATTCAAATTCGGTGCGCACGCAAGTTCCGGGATAGGGTCTAAAATCCTTTATTTTGAAGCGGTTTTATGGCATTTAGGCATGGGGTGTTTGATGTGTGAATTTTGGCACGATTCCGATCGGGCCGACAAAGAGGGGGGAGGCGCAGTCTCGAGCTTCGTCGATCCCGCAATTGGGAGAAAACGTTATGGCTGAGTCATTGCTGAGTTTTTCAGAAGTGTTGTTATACGGACGAGTATTAGACGATATCAAGATTGATACCCAAACCAAGGTCAAGGCTGCCACGACAGTGAATTTGCCGAATTTGGAAGGCTTATCTGTTGATGGCGAGACACTCAAAGTTGGAGACAAAGTTCTGGTCAAGAACCAGACTGATTTGACCCAAAACGGTGTTTACACCGTAGGAGATAATGGCACCAATACCTGGTTCAACAAAATTCAGTTCAAATCCGGTACGGTGATTAAAGTCAGAAAAGGCACCCAAAAGGGGTTCTGGAAACAGACGGGCGAATTTGGCCTCGGACAACAAGAGTTCGAAGAAACCAATAGGCCAAGAAGTGGGCGGGGAAACAACAATCAACTGTCCGCTCAACTGGACGATGACGCGCAGTTGGCAAGGATCTATGGGTTCGCGTACGAAGGCACTTATTACGAGCTGCCAGAGCCTTCGGTTTTTCTGGTCCACGGTGCGGGCGAATCTGCGACTATGGGTGGCGCCCCACAGGGCGGTGGTTCTCGTGCCCCTGTTACCCCAACAATCTCTGGTGTTGCCTCGGCGGAATATCAGATCTCAAACGAAATTCGCGTGTGGGATTACGACAAGGCTGATTATACCATCCGAATGGACATCACGACCGGTCAGTTCGAACAGGTCCTGCTGGACATCTATTTCGGTTTCGACAGCCCGGCGGTTAGCGGTGCCCGCGTGAGTGGAGCTCGTGTCAGTGGTGCACGCGTCAGCGGTGCGCGTGTCAGTGGCGCCAGGGTCAGCGGCGCCAGAGTCAGCGGTGCGCGGGCACGGGGCTCGGAAGACTGACGCGGGACCAATATCAAGGTTTACATCAGGAAAACTTAGCGACGGGCCCTGGCAGACCAGGGCCTTTCTCGTTCAGAAGCCCGCCTTTTTCAGACCCTCAACAAAATGTTGCGTGTCTTCTTCCAACTTGTCCGGTTGGACGGTTTCCCAGCGATCCAGTGAAAAGTTTGGGTGCGCGGCACGATGCTTGTCCGCGACCTGACGGGCAAGGTCAGTTTGGCCAAGCTGCGCATAGCTTGCCGCCAACAAGCGTTGCCCTTCCGTGGGATTGTTCATCTTGTTGACGGTTTCAATGGCTTCCTGATAGCGCCTGAGGTTGAAATACGCCCCACCCAGATGCCACAGGTATTGGTCCGGGAAATATGGGTTCAATCGCATCGCTTGTTGAATATGAATGATTGCTGTTTCGTTGTCACCATAATGAGCCAGTGCGTCGGCGAAATCAGAATGCATGTCGGCGTCATTGGGGTTCAACGCCAAAGCCCGCCTATAGGATTGCAGCGCCGCATCATGTTCTTTTCGGTACAGATGCACATATCCCAACTCGCCAAATCCACGGGCATCCGTTGGATCCAGCTCGATGGCGCGTTGCGCAAAACTAAGCGCCTGATCCAGTGCGCTCGAGGGGTCTTCGGTCCAGGAATAGCGCCAGTCGATATTCATTGTGCGCGACAGGGCAGCTGCCGCGCGGGCATAGCGGCCGTCCCGGTCGAGCGCAGATTGATAGAAGTCCTGCGCTTTTCTGTTGTCGGTCCGGGTGTATTTGAAAATGTGGTACTGGCCTTGAAGAACCGAACCATACGCCTCAAGGTCGGACGGGACCGCCTGTATCATGCGTTGTTTTTCATGTGACTCGATCATTACGGCGGTGGCGGCCACGATGCATTCGGTCACTTCGTCAAGGATGTCAAAAATATCGTCAATCTTGCGGTCGAACCGTTCCGCCCAGATGGTGCGTTCTGTGTTGGCATCAACCAATTCAGCCGTGATCCGGATACGGCTGGCGGACCGGCGCACACTGCCGCGCGCGACATAGCGCACGTTCAGTTTTCGTGCGGCTTCCTGGGGTGGCATCGATTGTGTTTTGAAGAAAAACGAGGAGTTTCGCGCGATTATGAACAGGTTCCGGAATTTGGACAAGTTCATGATGATGTCGTCAGTCAATCCTTCGGCGATCCAGCTGTCGGATTCGTCGCCGCTATTGCTGCTGAACGGCAGGATGGCCACGGATGGGGTATCAGGCCGTTCCAGCAGATCTCCGGGTACTTCCGGTCGCATCGTACCGGCCATGGTGGCGCCTGCGACTTCGCTGCGAACACAATAGGTCGAGACCGGCGCGAGGATGTTCTTGAGCTGTTTTGGGCCTAGAAACTCATACCCATAACGAAGCCGGTTGCAGACCTGATCGTAGACGGCGGAACTGACGTAAACGCGTTCGGGTTCAGCAATTTCCTGAAGCCTGGCCGCAATGTTTACGTTGTCACCGTGGATTCCACGCTCGTCAATCAGGATTTCACCCAAGTGTACACCGGCGCGAAACTTGATTCGCAGGCTTTCGTCATCCGACTGATTGTGCTCGCTTGCGATGCGATGCAATTCCACTGCGAATTCCACCGCGCTCGTGGCAGTTTCGAACAGTGCGAGAATCCCGTCACCCCGCACTTCAACCACACGGCCGTTAAAGCGGGCACAGGTGGCTTCGAGTTGAGAGATCAATGATTTCAACGTGTTGTATGTATCCAACTCATTCTCGCCCATCAGGCGGGAATAACCGACCACGTCGGCGAACAGAACTGCACCCAGTTTCTGCATCATAGGAGGGTTGGGGCTGTTGGTGTTCACAGGCGATACTCGTTTAAGGGGTTTTTTCAAACCCGGTGTATAATCTATAGCAAAAAACTTGGATAAACCGGCAGCAAATGCATGCCTTTCACTGGCTTCCCCGAATTTGAGGAGGCCAGGACCAGTCGGTAGAGGAACTGGGCCCAAAACTGACAACCGTTTCCGAACCCAGCTCTGCCGCCAGTTTCACGCGCTGTTTTTCCCAATCTTGTCTGAGAAGACCAACCACAACCATATCCTGAAACTGTCCGTCGGCAAACCAGGCCTGGCGCATTGTCCCTTCGATCTGACAACCCAGCTTGGCCACAAGATCCCGGCTGTTGGCGTTGTCGACGCGGTAATACGATGTCAGCCTGTTCAGGCCCAGCTGGCGGAAGGCGAAATCGACGACTAAAGCAGTTGCTCTGATCCCGACCCCAAGGCGCCGAGTGGGCTTGTCCACAAACATCGCTACAATCGCGTCGCGGTTGATTGGGGAAATGGCCTCTAGTCCGGACATGCCGACAATCTGGCCGCTATGCGACTCGGCAACAAACCAGCACTTGCCACTGCCAGCCGAAGCGCTGAAGACATCGCTCCAGTTTTCTTCGGTTTGCGCAAGGTTCAGAGGAATCCGCGAGGTCCGGTCGAACCGAGCAAGGTCTTCGATATCCTGAAACCAGGGGGTGACAACTTCCAGGTCGGCCTTTTCCAGAGGTCGCAGCTTAAAACTGCTGGTGTGTTTGTCGGGCACGGGAAAAACTACCTTTAATCAATGTCAGAAATAAAACACTGATAAAACACTAACACAAAAACGACGTAAATACGAAATGGGAAACCCACCTCTTTTGGCGGATGTTTACCGATTTGACAGCCGCTCGACGCAGCCGGTGAAACGGAAACCGGCCCACCAGTCTTGGGCGGGCCGGCAAACCGTGAGTGGTTTGGGTCTTAATCGTACAAAACAGCCGAGATCTTTGGATCGTCGATGTTGGTGGCGTCGTAATAGTAAAAACCGGTGTCAATCAGCGCGGGTACGTCTTCGCCCTTCATTGCGGCCACAGCGGCCTTGACCGTTTCATAGCCGATGCCTACCGGGTTCTGGGTGATCGCGCCAGCCATCAAGCCGCTTTTGATCGCGTCTTTCTGGGCCTTTCCACTGTCGTAGCCGATAATGATCAAGCCTTCGGTACCCAATTCCTGCACGCCGTTCACCACGCCAATGGCTGAGCCTTCGTTGGTGCCGAAGATGCCGTTCAGATCAGGATTGGCGGTCAGGATAGCTTTGGTCACCTCGGTGGATTTCAAATGGTCACCCTGACCGTATTGAACTGTCACAACTTCGATGTCCGGGTATTTCTCGGCCATGCGGTTCACGAAACCGTCGCGGCGGTCGATTCCGGTGCGGCTGGTCTGATCGTGGGCCACGACCGCAACCTTGCCCTTACCGCCTATCATGTCGGCCATCTTGTCTGCCGCTAGACTTGCCGCAGCCAGGTTGTCCGTCGTTGCCGTTGACACAGGGATATCGCTGTCAACGCCGCTGTCAAAGGCGATAATGGGGATGCCTTTATCATTCGCCTGTTTCAGCAGCGGAATGGCCGCCTGACTGTCCAGCGCTGCAAAACCGATCGCCTTGGGGTTGTTGGCCAGCGCGGCTGCCAGCATGTCGATCTGGCGATCCACCATGGTTTCGTTGTCGGGCCCCTCAAACGTAATCGTGACCCCGTACTCATCAGCAGCTTGTTCGGCGCCGGACTTCACCGCCTGCCAGAATTGGTGCTGAAATCCTTTTGAGACCAAGGGGATATAAATATCCTCTGCCGCAGCCATCGAGGCCGGGGCTGCAAGGGTGGCCGCGCTGAGTGCCCCCAGAATGAAACGACGTGAAAACATGTTCTTTTCCTCCAGTTGTTGGTTTGATTTTTGGGCGTATGTTTGCGTCACCCGGTCTTTTTGCGCCGCGCCATGTCGGCATAAACGGCCAGTATGATGATTGCCCCTGTGACAACGGTCTGCCATTCCTGTGCCACCGAAAGGACGCGTAGCCCGTTGGTCAGGACAGCCATGATCAAAGCGCCAATCAGGGTGCCCAGAATCGTGCCTCGCCCGCCGGAAAGGGATGTCCCTCCGATCACGACGGCGGCGATGGCTTCAAGTTCGTAACCCAGGCCAAGGGCGGGCTGGGCCGAGTTCAGGCGGGACGCAATCAGGATGCCTCCGATCCCGCAGATGCCCCCGGCCAGCGCATAGATACGCATCTTCCAGGCGTCGGTGTTGACACCCGACAGGCGCACCGCCTCTTCATTCGACCCTAGCGCAAAGGTATAGCGGCCCAGAACCGTGCGCCCCAGAATGTAGGATGCCGCAATGGCCACAAGGAACAGGATCAGAACGCCGTTGGGGATGGGAAGTGTGGGAAAGACCTCGCCGATCAGCGACCCGCGAGAGATTTGGTCAAAGCCCGGCGTGTCATTGAAGTAAATCGGCCGGGTGCCCGAGATCACCAAAGACAGGCCTTTGAGGATCAGCATCATGCCCAGCGTTGCAATAAAGGGCGGAATTTTCATCTTTGCCACAAACGTGCCTGAGCAGAGCCCGCACAAAGCGCCCGCCGCGATGGCCGCGGCAACGCCGATCAGCAATGGCAAGCCCAGATAAGTCAGCGCCACACCTGCGATCACGGCACAGAAGGTCATCAACGTCCCAACGGACAGGTCAATACCGCCGGTGATGATTACCAAAGTTGCGGCGACCGCCAGCACCCCGTTGACTGATGTGGCCTGCAAAATGGCGATCATGTTTGATGTTTGCATAAAGTTGGGCGAGGCAATCGAAAAGCCGATCAACAGAGCGATCAGACTGGCAAAGGCCAGCATCTTTTGATACGCGCCGCTTTCCGACAGGCCCGCCAGGGGCTTTTTCTTGTCGATATCGGTTGCTGTCGTCATTGAGCTGTCCCTGTAACCTGCATTGCCGCTGCCCTTTGGGTGGCCAGATGCATGATGTCTTCCTGAGTGGTGTCTTTTCCGCCGGGCAGAATGCCTGTCAGCCGTCCCTCGCACATAACCGCAATACGGTGGCTGAGGCGCATGATCTCGGGCAGTTCCGACGAGATCACGATGATCGTCTTGCCTTGTTCGGCCAAGTCTTCGAGCAGTTTGTAAATCTCGGATTTTGCGCCGACGTCTATGCCGCGCGTGGGTTCGTCGAAGATCAGGATATCGCAGTCGCGCAACAACCATTTGGCGATGACGACTTTTTGCTGGTTCCCGCCCGACAACAGGCGGACTTCCTGTATGTCCGACGGTGTGCGAATACCAAGTTGAGTGATGTAGCTGTTGGCGGCGGTGCCGATTTCATTGTCGTTCAGCACGCCCCCTGCCCCGGTGAACAGGTCCATCGAAGCCAGCGCGATATTGTCCCGAACGTTCATTCCCGTGGCCAGGCCAAAGTGTTTGCGATCCTCGGACAGATACCCAATTCCCGCCCGCACAGCGTCTTTGGGGGACTTGATTGAGACCGGTTTGCCATGCACCCGAACCTCGCCACTGTCTTTCGGATCAGCCCCGAAAATAGCGCGCGCGACTTCGGTACGGCCTGCCCCCATCAATCCAGCAAAACCCAAGATCTCACCTTTCTGGACCGAAAAGCTGACATCGTGAAGGACTTTGCCCCGGTTCAGGCCCGCAACCTGTAAGGATACCTCGGCACCGTCCAGATCCGGCACAATCAGAGGGTCTTCGTTGACTTCGCGCCCCACCATCATTGCAATGATCCGGCTGATCGGAGTGTCGGCGGCATCTACAGTGCCAACATATTCGCCGTCGCGCATGACGGTGACGCGATCAGCGATCTGCTTCAGCTCGTCCATCTTGTGGCTTATATAGACGATGCCCACGCCTTCGGCCTTGAGGCGGCGAATGATCACGAATAGCTCGGCAATCTCGGCATCATTTAGTGCCGCCGTCGGTTCGTCCATGACCAGAACCTTGGAACGGTATGACAGCGCCTTGGCAATCTCGACCATCTGCTGTTTTGCGATGGTCAGGCTTCCAACCAGCGCCCTGGGGTCCAAAGCCAGATTCATGGTGGCGAAAATCCCGGCTGTTTGAGCGTTCAGTGCGGCCTCATCCAGCCGTCCAAAGCTTTTGCGTGGTTCGCGTCCGATAAAGATGTTCTGCGCCACCGTCAGGTCGTTCATCAGGCTCAGTTCCTGATGGATGATACCAATGCCCAGATTCTGTGCTTCCCGCGGGGTTGTTGGGTTGACGGATTTGCCTTCGATCACAAGGTCACCGCCATCGCGCTGATAGATCCCCGACAGGATTTTCATCAACGTGCTTTTGCCCGCGCCGTTTTCGCCCATCAGCGCATGCACCTCACCCGGAAACAGATCGAACTGCACGGATTTAAGCGCGTGCACACCGGGGAAATGTTTATCGATCCCCGTCATGTCGACCAGTTTGTCCATTGTCTCTCCCATTGACCCGTCTCCCCACGGGGGTGCGGCTTACATCACCGCGCCGATTTGCCAGGGCACGAATTCAACGCCCCCGAAGCCAAGCTCCTCACTTTTGGTGTGTTCGCCCGAGGCGACGCGGATCAGCATTTCAAACAGTTCTTCGCCCTTTGCCTCGATGCTGATCCCGTCGGTGACGATGTCGCCACAGTTCAGATCCATATCCTCGGCCATGCGGGCATACATCTCAGAGTTCGTGGCTAGTTTGATGCAAGGCGTCGGCTGATAGCCCGAGACCGAGCCGCGTCCGGTGGTAAACACAATCAGGTTGGCCCCTGAGGCCACCTGCCCCGTCACCGAACACGGATCAAACCCGGGGCTGTCCATAAACACAAACCCGTTTTTGTCGATGATCTCGCCGAATTGATACACGTCGCGCAGCGGCGCGGTGCCGCCTTTTGCAACAGCGCCCAGAGACTTTTCCAGAATGGTCGTCAACCCGCCGCGCTTGTTGCCAGGGCTGGGGTTGTTGTCCATCTCGCCGCCATTGCGTTCGGTATATGCCTCCCACCAACGGATGCGGTCGATCAGCTTTTTGCCGACGTCAGCCGTTTCCGCCCGTCGTGTCAGCAGGTGTTCGGCCCCGTAAACCTCGGAGGTTTCGGACAGGATTGTCGTCCCGCCGTGGCGCACCAATAGGTCCGAGGCATATCCCAGTGCTGGATTGGCTGTGATGCCAGAGTACCCGTCGGACCCTCCGCATTGCATTCCAACTGTCATGGCGCTGACCGGGGCGGGTTCACGCGTGACCTGATTGGCCAGTTCAGCGATACCGCGCAATTCTTCCATCCCGCGTTCGATGGTCCGCCGAGTGCCGCCTTCGGTTTGGATGGTCATGTACCGCAATGCGCCGTCTTTGCGGATCGGCCGACCGCCAACCAGATCGGCCACCTGCATCACTTCACATCCCAGACCAATCAGCAAAATGCCTGCAAAGTTCGGATGCTGCGCATAGCCTGCCAGAGTGCGAAACAAAGTGGCATAGCCATCATCCTTGGCAGACATGCCACAGCCAGTGCCGTGCACAATTGGCACCACGCCGTCGATGTTGGGATAGGCGTCCAACAGGCCGGTTTTCTCGGCAGCCTCAGCAATGAATCTGGCCACCGAGCCCGAACAGTTCACGGTTGTCAGAATGCCAATATAGTTGCGCGTTCCAACCTTGCCGTCAGCGCGGTGATAGCCTTGAAACACCCGCCCTTCGTTGATCGCAGGCAAAGCCGCATTTGCCGTGGCGTGCGCATAGTCCTGCTGGTGAGCGCCCATACCAAGATTGTGCACATGCACATGTTCGCCCGGCGCAATTTCCGTTTTCGCCTGCCCGATGATCTGGCCGTAGCGGATGACATTCTCACCTGCCGCGATCGGAGCCACAGCAATCTTATGCCCACGCGCAATGGATGCGACCAACGGCACAGAAAGGCCAAAGGGCTGCGTGCCGACCTCAAGCTCGCGCAATGCGATGACCACGTTGTCAACCGGGTTCAGTTTGACCGTATCGCGGTGCGTCACTTTCTGGGCCTTTGGTGTGCTGTCAGCTTGCATCCTGTCCCCACTTGCTGAAACAGATGGGTAAACACCGAACCCTTACTTGTCAACTAACATGTTAGTATGCTAGAGCGAACATCATGAACAAACCTCAGGACATCGACGCACACGTGTTGGGCAACATCAACGCGGTCGAGGGCTCACTTGCGCAGCGGGTGTACCTGGCGATCAAACAAGCCATCTTGTCGCTGGATTTCGCGCCGGGTGCCATCCTCAGGAAGGCGCCAATCTGTGATCGTTTGGGTGTATCGCGTGCGCCGGTGACCGAAGCCATTGCTCGACTTGCAGCCGAAGGTCTTGTGGATGTGGTACCGCAATCGGGCACGCGGGTCTCATACTTTTCAATGTCCGAAATTCGCGAGGGTGCATTTTTGCGTCAGGCATTGGAACTGGCCACCGTTGCAAAAGTGGCCCGGGATTTGACCGAGGACCAGCAAAAGAAGCTAAGCCGCAACATGCGTTTGCAGGAACTGTTGATTGAGGACGAAGATATTGCTGGTTTCTATCAGGCAGACGAAGAGTTTCACGCCCTGCTTATGGAATTCACCGGTTTCAAGCGTCTGGCCGATGTGGCCCAAACTGTGTCTCTGCAAGTCACCCGCGCCCGGATGCTGTTGCTGCCCACACCGGGACGCACCGCTGAGACGCTGCATGAACACCGCGCCATTCATGACGCGGTCCTCAGCCGCGACGAACAGGCAGCGCAAAACGCGATGCGCCATCATCTGGGACAATTGATGCCGCGGATCGAGATTTTGCAACAGGAAAAACCTCAGCTGTTCAACATCACTTCCCAATCGACGCGAGAGGCCGGATGACCGTTTCCCAAACAGAGCTTTTGAACAATCGTACCGCCCGACCCGTTCCGCTGACGCGTATGGGGTTTGGTGGCGCACCATTGGGTAACCTCTATCGCAAGGTCTCGGACGATGACGCACAGGCTGCGTTGCAGGCCGCTTTTGATGCGGGTATCCGGTTCTTTGACACCGCCCCGCAATATGGGTTGGGCCGATCTGAGCAGCGTTTCGGCGAGGCGATTGCCCGGTTCGGGCGCGACACCATTCAGTTATCCACCAAGATTGGGCGCCTGTTGCTGGACTGTGCCGCTCACGAAGTGACGCCCGAAGCTTTTGTCGACGTGCCGCAGAAACGGATCGTGTTCGATTACACCTATGACGGCGTAATGCGATCTTACCAGGCCAGCCGACAGCGGATCGGCGTGGACAATGCAGATATCCTGCTGGTGCATGACGTCTGTGTCTTCAGTCAAGGCAGTCCGGAGATGTCGGACGCCAAAGTGCGTGAGCTGTTCGATGGCGGTGGCTACAAGGCGCTGGTCGAGTTGCGCGACGCGGGCGAGATCGCAGCGATTGGCGCAGGCGTGAACGAATGGCAGGTCTGCGAAAGGCTTCTGGGGTTGGGTGATTTTGACGGCTTTTTGCTGGCCGGTCGCTATACGCTGTTGGAGCAAGAGGCGTTGGACAGCTTCCTGCCGCTTTGCGAAAAACGGGATGTCGGGATCATTCTGGGCGGGCCTTATAACTCGGGCATTCTGGCCACAGGGGCGGTGCCGGGGGCCAAGTACAACTATGCCGACGCCTCGGCCGAGGTTCTGGACAAAGTTCGCAATATCGAGGCCGTCTGTACCGCTCATAACACGCCTCTGATTGCGGCCGCTTTGCAATTTGTGCTGGGTCATCCTTGTGTGAAAACAGTGATCCCCGGTGCGGTCAGCGCGGCTGAGGTTCAAGCCAATGTGGCGCTTTTGGATCGTGATATTCCGCCGGGTCTTTGGTCTGATCTGCAAAGCGCGAGCCTGATCCGGCCCGATGCGCCTGTACCAATGGAGGCTGCTGATGCTGCGTAACATCAACCCGATCCTGTCACCCGACCTGCTGCACGCGTTGCGGGCAATGGGGCATGGAGACGAAATTGTAATCGCGGATGCGAACTTTCCTGGCTCCAGCACCGGGCCGGATTGCATCCGTGCTGATGGATCCTCGGCCAGCGAAGTTCTAAGGGCGATCCTGTCGGTCATGCCACTGGACACATTCGTGCCCGACCCGGCGCTGACGATGCAGGTGGTTGGCGAACCAGAGGCGATCCCCGAAGCAGTGGCTGACTTTCAGACAATCATTGATGAGGTGGCAGACAACGGCGCCCAAATTCAAGGTTTAGAGCGATTTGCATTTTACGATCGCGCCGCCACTGCCTTTGCCATCGTCCAGACCGGGGAACGCAGGCTTTACGGCAACATCATCCTCAAGAAAGGTGTGATTGCATGAGGATCGACGCGCATCAGCACTTTTGGTCGCTGGCGCGCGGCGACTATGGATGGCTCACACCGGACCTAACCACGATTTACAGGGATTTTGCGCCCGAGGATCTAGCCCCCATTCTGGCAGCAGCCAGGATTGAGGGCACCGTACTGGTGCAAGCCGCGCCAACACTGGCTGAAACAGAATACATATTGTCTCTGGCGGATCAGAACGGGTTCATCAAAGGCGTGGTGGGCTGGGTTGATTTTGAGGCCGCAATTGCGCCGGATCAGATTGCTGGGCTAGCTGCGCACCCGGCGCTGGTGGGTTTGCGCCCGATGATACAGGATATAGCCGACCCGCTGTGGATGATGGGTAAGGCTTTGACCCCCGCCTTTGATGCCCTGCAAACCCACAACCTCACCTTTGACGCTTTGACCTTGCCGCAGCAACTTGGCCCTTTGCGGCGGCTGTTGGCGCGACATCCCAGCATGCGTGTGGTCATCGATCACGGCTCAAAGCCGCTGATCCGCGATGGCGTGATGGCCGGTTGGGCAGAAGACATGGCAGCTCTTGCCCGCGACACAGACGCATGGTGCAAGCTTTCCGGCTTGGTCACAGAAGCAGCGTCGGATTGGGCAGTGGAAGACTTACGCCCCTATGTTGATCACCTGCTTGATACATTTGGCCCTTCTCGCCTGATCTGGGGCAGCGACTGGCCGGTGTGTACTTTGGCCAGCAGTTACGACCGTTGGTTGGAAACGACGGATTTGCTGCTTGGCGCAGTATCAGACAGCGAACGCAAAGCGGTTTTGGGGGGCAATGCCGCCCGGGCCTATAACCTCAGGGATTGAAATGACCTCTCCGAAACTGGATTCCGGTGGGCTGTGGCTTGGGCGTGTCGAGCGCGCAGGGATTGGCCCATCAATTGTGACCCTTCGAGACGGGCAGGTCTTTGATATTACATGCAAAACCGCTCCAACTGTGCGAGATGTGCTGGAGCGGGACGATGCGTCCGACTACCTACGCAATGCGCCAGGCGAGGCTTTGAGTGGCGATTTTCACTGGTTGGCCCCGTGCGATCTGCAGGCTATCAAAGCCTGTGGTGTCACTTTTGCCGGGTCGATGGTCGAGCGGGTGATCGAAGAGCAAGCCGCCGGTGATCCCGCCAAGGCAGAAGCCATCCGCGCGCGCATTGGCGATCGGATTGGGGACAGCTTGTCGAACATCGTGCCTGGTTCGGATGCAGCGGCACAGGTAAAAGAGGCACTGATCACGGAAGAGTTGTGGAGCCCGTATCTTGAGGTTGGCATCGGCCCGGATGCCGAGGTGTTTTCAAAGGCTCAGGTGCTGTCTTCGGTTGGGTTTGGTGCGGATATTGGCCTGCACCCGATCTCGACCTGGAACAATCCGGAACCCGAGGTGGTTCTGGCCGTTACCTCGCAGGGGCATATCAAGGGCGCGGCACTGGGCAATGATGTCAACCTGCGCGATGTCGAAGGCCGTTCCGCACTGTTGCTGAGTAAGGCCAAGGACAACAACGCCTCATGCGCGATTGGTCCGATGATCAGAGTGTTCGATGCGCACTTTACTCTGGATGATGTGCGCACCGCCGAACTTACGCTGACCGTCACGGGACCAGATGGCTTTGTCCTGAACGGTCATTCCTCTATGGTGAAGATCAGCCGCGATCCGATCGATCTTGTTACTCAGACGATCGGTCGGCATCACCAATATCCCGATGGTTTCATGCTGTTCCTCGGAACCCTCTTTGCGCCAACGCAAGATCGCGATACTCCGGGTGCGGGGTTCACCCACAAGCTTGGCGATGTCGTCACGATTTCAAACGACAAACTGGGCGCGCTGACCAATACGGTGCGGCTGTCGACCGAATGCCCTGAATGGCAGTTCGGCGCGTCTCACCTTATGCGAAACCTTGCCCGACGCGGCCTGCTGTAAGAAAGAACTGAAAATGTTGACTGGAAAACACCTGATTGCTGGGGAATGGGTAAGCGCAGAGGCTACGTTTGCCTCAGACCCCGCGCACGGGACCAGCCACGATTTTGCAATCGGCACAAAGGCCCACGTGGGTGCGGCGGCAAAAGCAGCAGAAGAGGCGTTCACCTCATTCGGATGGTCCTCCCGTTCCGAGCGTGCAGCGCTGTTGCGCAGGATTGCTGACGAGATCGATGCGCGTGGTGACGCCATCACTGAGATCGGAACCCAGGAGACCGGACTGCCCGACGCCCGCTTGCAGGGTGAGCGGGGACGCACTGTGGGTCAACTGCGCCTGTTTGCCGATCACATCGAACAAGGGGACTATCTGGATCAACGCCACGACCCGGCCTTGCCGGAGCGCGCGCCCCTGCCCCGCCCGGATCTGCGCATGATACAGCGCCCCTTGGGCCCGGTCGCCGTGTTCGGGGCATCGAATTTTCCTTTGGCCTTCTCGGTTGCAGGGGGGGATACCGCTGCGGCCCTAGCCGCAGGATGTCCGGTAGTGGCCAAAGGGCACCCCGCCCATCCCGGCACGGGTGAGATCGTCGCTCAGGCAATTGATGCGGCGGTGAAGGCAACGGGTGTTCATCCCGGCGTGTTTTCACTGGTGCAGGGCGGCAATCTTGAGGTCGGCGCTTCACTGGTACAGCATCCACTGATCCGCGCAGTGGGCTTTACAGGTAGCCTTGCCGGTGGCCGCGCATTGTTCGATTTGTGCGCCCGGCGCGATGAACCCATTCCGTTTTTCGGCGAGCTTGGGTCGGTCAATCCGATGTTCCTGTTGCCACAAGCCACCGCTGCACGCGGGGCGGAAATTGGCGCCGGTTGGGCCGGATCCCTGACCATGGGCGCAGGCCAGTTCTGCACCAACCCGGGGATCGCCGTAGTGATCGACGGCCCGGATGCGGATGCCTTCCAATCTGCGACTGAGGCCGGTCTGGCCGCAATTGCCGATCAAACCATGCTGACCGACGGTATTGCGGATGCCTATCGCAATGGTGTGGCGCGTGTTGCTGCGGGCACAGGAGTGACCCAAGTGATGGGCACCAGTTGTGACACTCGCGCTGCAGCCCCTTACTTGTTCACCGTCTTAGGGGATGACTGGCTGGCCGATCACAAACTGCAGGAAGAGGTGTTTGGCCCGCTTGGGATCGTCGTGCGCGTGCGCGATGCGGATCAGATGTTTCAGATAGCCCGGGCAATCGAAGGCCAGCTGACCTGTACCCTGCATCTGGACAAGGGCGACAAACCGATGGCCCAGTCATTGCTGCCGCTTCTTGAACGCAAGGCTGGACGCCTTTTGGCCAACAGTTTTCCTACTGGAGTCGAGGTCAGCGACAGCATGGTGCACGGTGGCCCTTACCCGGCCTCAACCAACTTCGGCGCTACATCCGTAGGCACCCTGTCGATCCGGCGTTTCTTGCGCCCCGTCTGCTATCAGGACATCCCGGCGGACTTGCTGCCGGAAAAGCTGTGAGGCACCATATGACCAACTCCACCCAATCCAATCGCCTGTCCGGTAAAACCGCTCTGATCACCGCTGCGGGTCAGGGCATCGGCCGAGCCACGGCAGAGCTGTTTGCAGCCGAAGGCGCGCAGGTCATCGCCAGTGACATCAATCAGACGGCCCTGGCCGAGTTAGATGTGGTTAACGGCATCCAAACATTGAAACTGGACGTCACCGACGCCGCGGCTGTTCAGTCTGCAGTGGCCGAAATGCCGCCGCTGGACGTGCTGTTCAACTGTGCCGGCTATGTCGCGAGTGGTTCGATATTGGAGTGTGACGAAGACGCTTGGGACTTTAGCTTTAACCTTAACGTGAAGGCGATGTATCGGCTGATCCGTCTGACATTGCCGGGAATGCTGGCCAAAGGGGGTGGCTCAATCATTAATATGTCGTCGGTGGCCTCGTCGATGAAGGGCGTGCCAAATCGTTTCGCCTATTGCGCCTCAAAGGCGGCGGTACTGGGGCTCACCAAATCCGTGTCGGCGGATTTCGTCACCCAAGGCATTCGGTGCAACGCGATCTGTCCTGGAACAGTCGACAGCCCCAGTTTGCATGACCGTCTGCGCGCGACTGGCGATTATGACCAAGCCATGGTTGATTTCATCGCACGCCAGCCGATGGGGCGGATTGGCACTGCGGATGAGATCGCCGAGCTTGCGCTGTATCTGGCCAGTGACGCCAGCAAATACACAACTGGTCAGCCTTTTGCCATCGACGGCGGCTGGACTATCTGAGTTGAAAGGGAAGACGAAATGAAGCTTTTACGCTATGGACCGGTTGGCCTGGAAAAGCCCGGGGTGATGGACGACGATGCCAACATCCGCGATTTGTCGCGCGTGGTCAGCGATATCTCGGGGGCGATGCTGGGCCAGGACAACCTGGCACAGTTGCAGGGGGTGGACCTTGAGGCACTGCCGATTGTCGAAGGCAATCCCCGCATTGGCGCCTGCGTCGGTCAGGTGGGTAAATTTGTCTGCATCGGTCTGAACTATGCGGACCACGCAGCGGAAAGCGGTTTGGAACTGCCAGAAGAACCGGTAGTTTTCTTTAAGGCAACCTCGGCGATCATGGGGCCCAATGACGCGGTCGAAATCCCGCGCGGCTCTGTCAAGACCGATTGGGAGGTCGAGCTGGGCATCGTGATAGGCAAGGAAACAAAATACGTCTCTGAAGAGGACGCGCTGGACCACGTTGCCGGATATTGCGTGGTCAATGACCTGTCCGAGCGTGACTTTCAGCTGCACCGCTCGGGCCAGTGGGTCAAAGGGAAATCCGCGGATACCTTCGGTCCAATCGGCCCGTGGCTGGTGACCCGGGATGAGGTCGGCGATCCACAGGCCCTGCCGATGTATCTGGAGGTAAACGGCCACAGGTACCAGGACGGATCAACCAGCACGATGCATTTTGGCGTCGCCACGATCGTTTCGCACTTGTCGCAGTTCATGTCGCTGCAGCCGGGTGACGTGATCTCGACCGGGACACCTCCGGGCGTGGGGATGGGGCAAAACCCGCAAACCTATTTGAAGCCGGGCGACAAGATTGAGCTGGGAATTCAAGGGTTGGGCGTACAGCGACAGGAGGTTGTGCAGGGCTAAACCCCTTCGCCAGAGCCTTCGATCTGACATTCAGGACCCCGGGTTGACTGCCAATCCGGGGTCTTTTTGTAGCGGGGTGTCAGGCCCAGGTTACGATATCCGACATCTCGCGACGCGTTTTAGGGAACATCGGCCCATCTGCGCGATAGCCAAACGCAACCATGACGGCGGGTTTGTAGACGCGCGTGTCGATACCGAACTCCGTGCGCAGAACGGCTTCGGTCTTGTCGAGTTCAAATCCTTCGATCGGGCAGGAATCGATCCCCATCAGTGCCCCGGCAGTCATCATGTTGCCCAGCACGATATAGGCCTGACGTGCGGCCCATTGGGTGATGTGCGCATCGGTTTCCAAATGGAAATCGCTGTCCTGAAACTTGCTATACGCCCCGTGGATCATTTCGACAACGTCTTCGGGCAGTTGTTTGACCTCGCGATTGTGTTTGGCCAGATACTCTGACCCTGCTTTCATGGTTGCACCGGTATGGGACAGGACGATCACATAGTGGCTCGCGGTTCCCAACTGGCCCGCGGTTCCATTGCTGGCCCCATTTGCACCCCAGGTGAAGTCGCGAAACAACGCGCGTTTTTCTGGCGACTGGACGATCAAAAGCTGGAAGGGTTCGGTGCCGAAGGACGTCGGAGACAGGCGGGCTGCGTCCAGAATAGTGTTGAACTCGCTGTTCGGAATTTTGCGGTCAGGGTCAAAAACCTTGGCTGCGTGGCGAAAGTTGAAGGCATCGATGATCTGGGTCTAAACATCGTGGTTGTCGATGAGGTCTTTCATGGGAATGGGCTCCGGTTCGTTGATGAACCGTACCTAAGATTGTCGGCCCGTCGCCACTATCTACGGCTTTCGACAATGATTATCCCGCCCTTCAAAAGAATGGCTCAGATCAGATCGGCATAGCAGGCTTTGTTGGTCTCAATGATGCGGGCGCGCATGAAGTCGAGGAACGCTTTGACGCGCGCGTGCATCAAACGACCAGGCGGGCGCACCGCCCAGATTTTGGAATCTGACAAATCGCGCATCTGGGGCAGAACTGGAACCAGCCGCCCGGCGCGGATGTGCTCTCCGGTCTGCCAGAGCGAGGCCTTGCCGATACCCAATCCCGCCAGTGTCCAATCGACGATCGCGTCACCAAGGCTGACGGTTACAGGCCCGGACACCCGGACATCGTGCATGGTTTCAGACCGGTCAATCAGGTGCCAGATCTCTCGGGGCTGCATGGTCCGGCAGGCGTGGTCGGTCAGGTCCGCTGGTGATTGCGGGATGCCCGCGCGCTGCAGATACTTTGGCGATGCCACCAGCATGCGGGGATCATCATCCAGCTTTTGCGCCAGCAAGCTGGACGGGCCCAGATCGCCAATGCGGAAGGCCAGATCATAGCCCTGTTCAACAATGTCAATCACCGTGTCGGTCAGGTTCAGGTCCAGCTGGACATGAGGGTAGAGGCCCAGAAAATCGGGCACAAACGGTACGATATGAGACCGACCAAAAGACGCTGAGGCCGTGACCCGCAGCTTTCCCGAGACAGTCCCCGAAGTGCGGGACAGAGCGGTGCGGGCATCCTCGATATCTTCGAGAATGTGTTTCGCGTGATCCAGAAACAGTTCTCCGTCCGGGGTCAGAGAAATGGCGCGCGTAGTCCGGTTCAGCAGCTTGACGTCCAACTCTGACTCCAACGCCTGCAGGCGTTGCGACGTGTTTGTCGCCGAAAACCCGAACTCGGCCCCTGCCCGCCCGATAGCCCCCAAAGTGGCCACACGGACGAACAGTTGAAGGTTTTTCAGATCAAAAGACATGGGCCTTGGGATAATACGGAATTCTCGCCTGCGCCAGCCTACGTCGTTACCCGCGGCCAAGGCAGCGATTAAGTCTTGGCGTTTTTGAAGAACTTCATCGCTTTGATCACACCTTCCTTGACGCCATTGCCACTGTCCTTGAGGCCAGTAAACGGAGACATCTCGATGCGATAGCCGGGCTGTTCCCAGATGTTGCAGGTGTCCACGTCCAGCCCGTTGATAGAGGCATTCGCCCGGTTCAGATCGTTGTTGCCCGACGCCAGGCCGAAATCGGTCGAGTTTGAATTAGCCATGACCTCTGGGTCATTGTCGGGCACCCTAACGATGGGACCAAAGGGTTCCTCCATCACCAGAACGCTGTTCTGGGGCACTTTGTCGATCACAATCGGCAGCAAGGCCCCCTGACGACCGGGATGAAAGAGGATTTCAGCGCCCTGGTCATAGATCACGCAGCCCAGTTGCGTGCCGGGGTCCTGCGGATCACCAAACCTGATTGCCTCGGCTTTTTCCAACACCAACGGGACAATCTTATCGGCGACGCTGTCCTGAACCAGAATACGTTTGATCGCCGTGCGACGCTGGCCTCGGCAATGGTCGTGGCCTTGCCCAGATCAGCATCGCTGAGGTCATAGAGAATGATCAGAGGGTCATTACCGCCCAGCTCAAGCGCTTGACGTTTATAGACCGCCTTTTCAGCGATCACCTTACCGACAGGCACGCTCCAGGTGAAGGTGCTGATGTCGATGTTATCATTGGTGATCGTCTCACCACCGATGTCTTGCGGCCATCCGGTGACAACCTGGAACACCTTGGGCGGCAGACCGGCCTAGTACAGGATATCAGCCAGGGTCAGCGCGGTTGGTTTGCACACCATACTGTTATTGGCCGCAATCGACGGCGCGAACTTATGGCTGACCATGTTCAGCGGGTGGTTGAAGGGTGTGATTGCGCTGATGGCTTTGACCGGCTCGCGCTCGGTGAAATTCTTACGCTCTTTGCCGTTATCGGCCAGGTCGCAGGAAAAAATCTCACCGTCATCTTTCAGCGCCTCGGCAACGGCGAATTGGTAAACATCCTGCGCGCCTGATCTCGTAAATCGCGTGCTGGTGGCAGATGCCCAGCTCCAGCGTTAGCCATTTCGCCAGAAACTCGCGCTTTTCCCAGATCAGCTCGCCTGCACGCTGCAGAATCTGGTTGCGTTCATTCCGGGTGATTTTTGGCGTGCAGCTGGCGGCAATCTCAAAGGTCTTGCGCGCGTGTTCTGTGGTGCCCGCCGGAACATAGCCCACAACCTTGTTGGTATAGGGGTAATGCACAGACTGTCTTTTCAATAAAAACACCTTCGCCGCCGATGCGCATCCCTGCGTTTCTGATCTCGGATTTGGGCTTGAAGTGATCCTTCATCGCCTATAGCGCCGCAGCTCTAGTTGCATAGAAAATGCGTCGAAGTTCCGCGGGTCCGGAGTGTTGCCCAGATCGCCGACACGGTTGACGATAAAGGGCACCTCTTGCTCGGTCAGGCCCCCATGGCCGCGCAAGGATTCCTTGAGGGTAGCCAGGTTGTGACGGTGTTCCGAGGTTCCGATGGTCATGTTCTCGCCCGAGATCATGACGATATCGCCGATGCGGTCAGCGGGCAGTTCAAACCGATTGATCACCTCTTCCTTGTCGATCACCAGGACCAAGTCGTCGATTGCGTCAAGCCTTGCCATGATTTCAGTTTTATCCGCATCTTCGGGCAGATAGACTGTGGCAAACGCACCCAACGCACCGTGGTGGACAACGTAAGAGTCGGTAATCGGCAGGATCACGCGGGCTTGATCTTTGCCTAGTCGCTCATCCATAAGATCCTGCGCATAGATCACATTCGGTTTTCCCTCGGCATTGTGTTTGGGCTTCATCCCATGATTGGTGGCACCAAGGTCGTCCAATTGCGCCAGATACTTGTCGAACATCGCAGGGAATTCCAGCGCGCATTGCTGCTCGGGGGCAAACTTGTGTTGAATGTGATCTGTGGTCGACAGATACATGATGCCCGGTCTGAATTCCCTCAGAAGCTTGACACCGACGGCAAGAACAAACTCGAACAGCTCAGCCAAGTATACCTCGGGCACGGGCATGCCCAGCCATCCGCTGGCAGTGTCGAGGCCATGTTCGGACTTGGCCGTCGCTCTAGAACGTTCCGGGGAAAAGGCTACAGCGCGCAACTTGTCTTTGGCCGTGACCATGGCCACGCGATAGCCCGCGACATGGAATTGCGAAAAGATGGTCGGCGCACGCAAAATGCGCACGTCGTTCATCATCACTTCTTCGCCACGGTCAGTGTCAATCAGGTAATTGCCGCAAGAGTTCAGTTTAGCCTAAGTGAATTCGTCTGTGGGTTCATCACGCTACTTTGGAATTTGCGATCTGGATCGCAGTTACTGGCCGCAATTTCGTGCAATTGCATTCATCGATCCAACAGATTGTTTGGATAATAACTATTGATCCATTCAATAGAAGCCGTGGATTATTTTTGTGCCCCGTCCTGCGCCCAGGAACGGCGGAAATTATGGGGGGAAATCTTGTAACGGCTGCGGAAATGTACTGACAGCCGGTCGGTGCTGGAAAATCCCGCAGCAAAGGCGATCTCGGATACGCTCAGATCGGTTTCGCTCAGCAGAGCAAAGGCGCGATCCAGCCTCAGGTTGTTATAGAACTGCCCCGGCGACATGTTGGTATGCTGCCGGAACAGGCGTTCCATATGGCGGCGGGAGAGTGAGGCCTGCTTAGCCACCGCCTCAAGGCTGAGGGGCGATTCAATGTAGTCTCGCATGATCTGCACGGCCTCGATCAGTTTGGCATTCCGCGTGCCCAAAACCGCTGAAACAGAAGATATCTGTTGGCTGTCGCTGTCCCCTGCCCGCCGATGCAGGCACATCTCGGATACGCTCACCGCCAGGGCGTTACCAAACATCTCTTCAATCACCTCAAGCATCATGTCCGTGCTGGCATGCCCGCCCCCGCATGTCCGAAGTTGCCCGTCGATTTCATAAAGGTTCTGCGATGGGACCATTGCCGAGAAGTTCTCACAAAAGCCGGGGCGGTTTTCCCAATGCACAGTGAAACGTTTGCTGCCGATAAGTCCGGCCTTCGCCAAGGCGAACGCGCCGGTGCAGATGCCGCCGAACTCGCAACCATGGGCTTTTTGGCGGCGGATCCAGTTCAAAACGGTGGGGTCGAGCGACGCCATGGGCTCTGTCCCGGAGCAGACGAAAGTGTATGCCTCTTTGCTCAGGTCGTGCATTTGATGGTCCACCTGAATGCCGATCCCGTTCGAACAGGTTACCGGAGCGCCGTCGGGCGACAAGACATACCATTCAAACAGCTGCTTTCTGGCCAGCTGGTTGGAAATGCGCAGCGGCTCAATCGCGGCGCTGAAGGCCAGCATGGTCGTTTTAGGCAACAGCAAAAAGTAAAAGGTCTTCGGCGGACCGTCATAAGGCACGTCAACAGAGATCGCGCCTTTAGGCAGAAATCGCTGACTGTCCATCTATTGGCTCCTTTCGATGTTGCACCGCCCCTGACCGGCCATCTCACTTATGGTTATTGAAACAAAAAACACCAAATTGATATCTCTGCATGCAAGGCCCTTGGAAATCACCCGCTCATTTTGTATTTTGGATACAAGTTTCCAGTACCCAAGGCGAACCGTATGCCCAGAACCCGCGCGATCCCCCGGCAAAGCCTGCCTGATGTTATCACAAATGATCTGCGTGAGCGGATCCTGAGTGGCGAAATGGCCGAGGGCGAGACCATCCGACAAGAAGCCCTGGCTGAGGACTATGATGTCTCGCGCATGCCGATCCGCGAGGCACTGAAGCGGTTGGATGCCGAAGGGCTGGTGCAGTTGACGAACAACCGGGGCGCGTCGGTCACCATGCATTCCCTGTCAGAGATCGGTGAGATCTTTGATCTGCGTGTCCTGCTGGAAGTGGATTTGTTCCAGCATGCGATCCCCCGGATGCGGAAAGCGGACTATGAAACATGCGAACGTATTCTGGACGAGATGGAGAAATCCTATGACGCTTATGACGTAGGACGTTGGGGCAGCATGAACTACGAGTATCATATGGCCTTGTATGCCGCAGCAGATCGCGGGCTGACGAACGAGATTCTGCAGCGCGTGAACCGGCAGTCTGACCGGTACGTCCGCATGCACCTGAGCGTGATGGAACAACGCGAACCAGCGAAGAAGGACCACCGACAATTGCTGTCACTGGCCCGTGCCGGACAAGTGCAGGATGCCTGTGACCTGCTGACCAAACACATCCGGCGCACCAAGGATCAATTGCTGGATATGGTTACCGCCACGCGAAACGCCGATTAGGTCAGTCCAGAGGATGCAGGCACGCAACCTGATGTGTGCCGCCGCTCAGCTCGGGAGGTGCTGCACGGCATTCCTCAGTTGCCAGCCAGCACCGTTGCGCAAACGCGCAGCCTTTTGGGATATTCATCGGTGACGGCAACTCACCTTCCAACTTGATCCGTTCTTTCCGCGCCCCGGGGTCAGCGCGTGGCGTCGTGGACAAAAGTGCCTTGGAATAGGGATGCCGGGGCGCTGCGAACAGCTGATCCTTGGGGGCCTTTTCAACCGCGCGACCCAGATACATGACGATCACATCATCGGCGAAGTGTTTTACGACCGACAGGTCATGCGAGATGAACAGATAAGCCAGGTTAAGGCGATCTTGTAATTCAACCAACAGGTTCAAGATCTGCGACTGGATCGAAACATCCAAAGCTGAGACCGGTTCGTCCAGCACCAGCACCCTGGGGTTCAGCATCAGTGCGCGTGCAATGGCGATCCGTTGCCGCTGTCCACCTGAGAACATATGTGGGTAGCGGTCGTAATGTTCCGGGCGCAGACCGACCAGTTCAATCAACTCGCGCGCGCGGGCTTCGCGATCGGCGGCTGACATGTCAGGGCGGTTGATGATCAGCGGTTCCTTGAGAATCTGCCCGATCCTCTGGCGCGGGTTAAGCGAGCCATAGGGATCCTGAAACACGATCTGAACCGTCTCGCGCATTTCGGCCCATTTCGATGGGGTGATGTCGACGCCGTTGATGGTCAGATTACCGGAGGTCGGCTCCTCGATCATCGTTACCACCCGTGCCAGGGTTGATTTCCCGCAGCCGGATTCCCCAACGATAGCCAGGGTCTTGCCCGGTTGCAGATCGAAATCCACACCGGACAGCGCCTTGACGGTCGCCGGTTTCGACAGCAATCCACCCTTGACGATGTAATGCCGGGCCAATGCACTGGCTTGTACGATGGGTGCGGTCATGCCAGTTCTCCGGCGGTTATCTGTTCGACATGGTGACACCGGGCTTTGCCAAACTGGGCGCTGTGCGGGGTCGGTGGCAGGCTTCTGCAAATATCATTCGCATGTTGGCATCTTGGGCTGAACAGACATCCTTTGGGCCGGTCGAACTGACCGGGTACTACGCCGGGGATGGTCGGCAGCATCTTGGATGTTGCCCGCTCGGGCAGCGCGTTGA
The DNA here is from genome assembly GCF_900172215.1 of Ruegeria meonggei. Taxonomy (GTDB): domain Bacteria; phylum Pseudomonadota; class Alphaproteobacteria; order Rhodobacterales; family Rhodobacteraceae; genus Ruegeria; species Ruegeria meonggei. The sequence goes on along the minus strand of NZ_FWFP01000004.1, from coordinate 233,743 downwards.
GCAATGCCGTTGTATAAGGATGGCGCGGTGTGCGGAACAGGTCGGCGACAGGCTGTTCCTCGACCTTTTGGCCTGCATATTGAACCTGGACCCGTTCGGCGGTTTCCGCCACGACGCCCATGTCATGAGTGATCAGCACCAAGCCCATGCCCTGTTCATCGCGCAAGCGCAAAAGCAGGTCCAGAATCTGCGCCTGAATCGTTACGTCCAGGGCAGTTGTCGGCTCATCGGCGATCAACAGCTTAGGGGTACAGGCGATGGCCATTGCGATCATGACGCGCTGGTTCATCCCGCCCGACATCTGGTGTGGAAACGTTTTCAGACGGCTTTCGGGGGCCGGGATGCCGACCTGATCGAACAGCTCGATCGCGCGCTGGTGACGATCCTTACGGTTCAGGCCCAGATGGATGCGCAGGGCTTCTTTGATCTGGAAGCCAACTGTGAAACAGGGGTTCAGCGAGGACATCGGCTCCTGAAAGATCATCGCAATGTCCTTGCCGATGATCTTGCGACGTTCCCGGGCCGAAATTTTGGTAAGGTCGATGCCCTCAAAACTCAGCTGATCAGCGGTGATCGTGGCCGTCCAGGGCAGCAGCCCCATCAGCGCCAGCATCGACACGGACTTGCCCGAGCCGCTTTCGCCAACGATGGCCATCAGCTCACCTTTGTCGACAGAGAGGTCCACGCCGTCTACGGCGCGGAATTGTCCCGAAGCGGTGGCAAATTCAACCGTGAGGTTCCGGATTTCCAACAAGCTCATGGCGTCAGCTCCGCTTTAGTTTCGGGTCTAGCGCGTCGCGCAGACCGTCACCCATCAGGTTGATGGCCAGCACTGTGACCAGAATGGCCAGACCGGGGAAGGTTACCACCCACCATGCACGCAGAATGAATTCGCGCGCCTCGGCCAGCATGGTGCCCCATTCCGGTGTTGGCGGTTGCGCGCCCATACCCAGAAAGCCAAGCGCGGCGGCGTCCAGAATGGCCGTAGAAAACGACAGTGCCGCCTGCACGATGATCGGAGCCAGACAATTGGGCAGAACGGTTTTGAACATCAGCCGCGCCTTGCTGGCCCCGGCCACGCGGGCTGAGGTCACATAGTCTTTTTGCCGCTCAGACAGCACTGAGGCACGGGTCAAGCGCACGTAATGGGGCTGGAACACGATGGCGATGGCGATCATCGCGTTGGTCAAGGATGGCCCCAGAATAGCCACCAGAACCAGCGCGAGCAGCAGCGAAGGGAAAGACAGAATGATATCCATCACCCGCATGATCATAGTGTCGACCCACTTGGGTGCGAAACCGGATAGCAGGCCGACAATCACGCCGCCTGTCACTGCCACACAGACAACAACGATGCCGACAAAGAAGGAGTATCGCGATCCCATGATCAGCCGCGACAGCATATCCCGGCCCAGCGGATCGGTGCCCAGAGGGAAGGCCCAGCTGCCGCCTTGTTGCCATGCAGGGGGCTGCAATATGTGATTCCGGAATTGCTCGGTCGGATCATACGGCGCCAGTAAAGGTGCGAACGCGGCGCAGAATACAAATGCGGCAAAGACCCAAAGGCCCATCACTGCGCCGCGGTTTTCGCTGAAATAGAACCAGAACTCGCGCAGGGCGCTGGGACGGTCTTCGGTTTTGGGTGGGGTTGCGGACAGTTCAGCCATCACCGCCTCCGGATTTTGGGGTTGATGACGCCGTAAAGGACATCGACCAGCAGGTTTACCAGCATGACGATCACCGCAATCATCAGCAACCCGCCTTGCACCACCGGGTAATCGCGGCGGAAAATGCTGTCGACCATCCACTTGCCGATGCCCGGCCAGCTAAAGATCGTTTCGGTCAGGATCGCGCCCGCCAGCAGTGTTCCAACCGACAGGCCGATAACGGTGATCACCGGGATCAGAGCGTTGCGCAGCGCATGCAAACCGTTGATCCGCGACGGTGAAAGACCTTTGGCACGGGCGGTGCGGATATAATCCTCGCCCAGAACCTCAAGCATCGCAGAGCGCGTTTGACGCGCGATCACAGCGAGAGGGATGGTGCCCAAAACAATTGTTGGCAGGATCAAATGTCGTACAGCCGACTTAAATGCGCCTTCCTGTCCGGATAACAGGCTGTCGATCAGCATGAAGCCGGTTACGTCGGGGAAATAATATAGCAGATCAATCCGGCCCGAGACCGGCGTCCAGCCCAGATTGCCCGAAAACACAATGATCAATAGCAGCGCCCACCAGAAGATCGGCATCGAATACCCCACCAACGCCGAAGACATCAGAGCCCGGTCAAAGAACTTGCCCCGGTTTACGGCCGCGATCACACCGGCAGGCAGACCCAATGCAACAGCAAATATCATCGCACAGATCGACAGCTCCATCGTTGCGGGGAACAGGGCAAAGAACTCATCCCAGACCGGTTTTTTGGTGACAAAGCTTTCGCCCAGATCACCTTGCATCACGCCGGTCAGATAGTCCCAATATTGCTGCAGGACCGGTTTGTCGAAGCCAAGCTTTTCAACCAGCTCCTGATAGCGTTCCTCGGTCATGCCGCGTTCTCCGGCCATAACGATGATCGGGTCGCCCGGCAGGACCCGGATGAACATGAAGGAAATCAGCGTCACGCCCAGAAATGTCGGAATGAACATGCCGAGGCGTGTGAGAAAGTAGCCAAACATCAGCGACCTATTATTGTGAGATCTTTGGGAAAGCGGGTCAGAGACCGACAGCCGTCCTCGGTAACAAGCACGTCATCTTCTATGCGAACGCCGAAATTGTCCAGATCATAAAGGCCTGGCTCATTGGTCCAGACCATACCCGGAAGGATTTTCTGATCATTGCCGCGCATGATGTATGGGGCCTCGTGCACATCGCGGCCCAGCCCATGACCGGTCTTGGTACGGATGCGATCGGCATAGGGCGAGGCTTCGAGCACGCCGATCACCGCGTCGTCAATATCATGGGCGGTTGTGCCAGGGCGACAGGCCTCGAACCCGGCCAGATTGGCGCGCAGCACGGTGTCATAGACCGCCCTGCCCTCGTCCGAGGCTTCTTCGACAAAAAAGGTCCGCGTGATATCGGCGGCAAACCCGTGTTTGCGGGCACCAAAATCGAACAAAAGCGCGTCGCCCGGTTTGATCTGGTAGTCCTCGCGTGCCGTGCCATGTGGTTGCGCCGAGTTGTCACCCGCCGCCACGATAGGCGAAAACGCCAGCGAGGCTGCACCTTCGGCAAACAGCGCCTGTATCAGCGCCTGTTCGACCTGTTTTTCTGTCTGGCCCACACGCACATCCGCGATCACGCGGTCCAGCGCGCGTTCCGAGATATCAATCGCCGTTTGCAGCGCCGCGATATCATCTTCGGTCTTGATGATGCGCAGGCCAGAAATTTCGCGCTCGGCGTCCACGATCCTCAGATCGGGCAGTGCGCGGGTAAAAGCTTTGGACACAAAGACTCGCATGACCTGCCCTTCGACGGCAAGTGAAGTCAGCGGCATATGTTCTGCAAGGGCAGAGAACGCGTCATCATAGCCGGTCTGATCGCGCCAGTCGAAGACGGCGCCGTCGAAACCAACCAGTGCCCACGAGCCCAGTTCAAGATTGGGCACAATTGCAGCCGGAGTCCCTTCGGCCGGTACCACGACCACGAAGGGCCGCTCGTGGCTCATGAATGGTTTTCCCAGCGCACGGGTGAAATTCGGGCCGGGCACAAGGGCCACGGCGTCTACTGACATGTCCTTTGCCAGGTGACGGTACTCGGACAAATCCGGCATTCAGGCCGACCTCCAAAAAAGAAACCGGAGCCGCCTGGTGGGCGGCTCCGGTCAGTGAGTGGTGGTTTATTCGACGCTCACACCATAAAAGATGTGGCCGCCCAGCGGGTGCACTTTGTAACCTTGCACCTTGTTGCTCATCGGCATGTAAACAACCGAATGCGCAATAGTTGCCCAAGGCGCCTGCTCTTTGAAGACGACTTGTGCCTCTTCATAAAGCTTGGTGCGCTCAGCCTGATCTGTGGACTGCTTGGCCTTCAGGATCAGGTCTTCGAAGGGCTCGTGGCACCACTGCGCGCGGTTCGAGGCTTCGCGACCGTCACAGCCCAGCAAAACCGCCAGGAAGTTGTCTGGATCGCCGTTGTCGCCGGTCCAGCCCAGCAGAACCGCACCATCCCGGTTCAGTTCTTTTGACCGCGACAAGTATTCGCCCCATTCATAGGACACGATCTCAACATCCACTCCGACCTTGGCGAAATCCGCCTGGATCAGTTCTGCCATACGGCGTGCGTTCGGGTTGTAAGGACGCTGCACTGGCATCGCCCAGACCTTCATCGACAGGTCGGTCACGCCTTCTGCTTCCAGCATGGCCTTGGCGGCTTCGGGATCATAAGCATCGTCAGTGATCGCGTCGTTATAGCCCCACATTGTCGGCGGGATCGGGTTCTTGGCCACTTGCCCTGAGCCCTGGAACACAACATCGATGATTGCGTTCTTGTCGATCGCCATGTTCAGCGCTTTGCGGACATTGGGGTTGTCGAAAGGCTCCATGGTGGTGTTGTAGGCCAGATAGCCCACGTTCAGGCCTTCTTGCTCCAGCATGTTGATGTCGGCGTCATCCTGCATCGCCTGAATATCGGCGGGGTTCGGATAAGGCATGATGTGGCATTCGCCGGCTTTCAGCTTTTGATAGCGCACCGAAGCGTCCGGTGTGATCGCAAAGATTAGGTTGTCAACGTCAGCAGGCGCCTTCCAGTAATCGCCGTTGTTGGCGTAACGGATCACCGCGTCCTTCTGATAAGCCACGAACGAGAACGGGCCGGTGCCGATTGGCGCGGTGTTCAGCTTTTCAGGTGTGCCCGCTTCCATCATCGCGTCGGCATATTCTGCCGACAGGATTGAAGCGAAATCCATCGCCATGTTGGCCACGAACGGGGCCTCGGGCTTGGAAAGCTTGAATTTCACAGTGTAGTCGTCAACTTTTTCGATGGACTCAACCAGATCCGGCATACCCATGCCCTGGAAGTATTCCCATGTGCCACCAGAAACCTGGTTGAAGGGGTGTCCTTCGTCCTTCTGGCGCATGAACGAAAAGATCACGTCATCGGCGTTAAAGTCACGGGTCGGGGTGAATTCGTCATTCGAATGGAATTTGACGCCCTGACGCAGCTTGAATGTGTATTCCAGACCATCATCGCTGGCCTCGACGCTTTCGGCCAAACCGGGGATCACGTTGGTTGTGCCGGTCTCAAATTCAAGCAAGCGGTTATAGATCGGGTGCGAAGACGCATCAAAGGTTGTGCCAGCCGTGAACAGCGCCGGGTCAAACCCTTCGGGCGATCCTTCGGAGCAATAGACCAGCGTATTTGCTTGTGCCGCAGCGCCCGATAAGGCGATCGCAGCAGTTGCGGCCATTAATTTCAGTTTCATGAGTATCTCCCAGAAATGTTTTTTTCAGACATTCGCGTTGCTCATTTTGGCCAGAGCAATCTTTGGCGACTCTCGCCGCCGCGACATCCCTGCCCAATGTATCCAAAATACAAAATCCATTGTCAACTGACTTCCCGAACCTACCACAGTCTCGTCTGCCAGTGATTTGGGTACACTCTCACGTTGAGAGTTTTGCGGGCGCTGAGCAAGTGCATAATGTGAATACGCCTGTCGCCCGTGCGGCACACTGTAGTTCCAAAGACAAAGTCAGCTGTGCCGAAAAGGGCCTGGCACCTTTCCCATGCGGGTATTGGCCTGAGATCACAGGGCAAAGGTCGGGGCACCACCGCGGGTGGATTTCCAGTTTGTGGGGCCCAATTCGATCCAGCAACGAGCGTGTGGCTGCACCCAGATCACGCAGATACCCCGGAGCATTGACGGCACAAACTTCTGGGGCCAGTTGTCGCGTTTGGCCTGTTCTGCCGCCAAGGCCGAGATTATGGCGCAGTCATCCGCATGACGGATATGCCGTCACCCTGCAGGGAGTGATGCTTTGGGAAATCACGGACATACGCGTGCGCATCCGGCACTACGTGCCGCTCGGTGAAACCACCATTTTGACCAAATTCCTCCGGGCATGGACCGTCCGGGTGAAAGCTGATCAGTCTCAATATCCAGCCACTTTTTTTGTCGATTGGTCTGGTTTGTGCGTGCAAAAGTTTAGAACAGACTCAGACGCCGTAGCGGGCCATGAACATGTCTACGGCCTGCAAAGCGATCGCATCAATTTCGGATTTCTCAAAACTTGTTTGAATTCCAAATGCTGCACGGGGCCAAATTCTGACTTTGCACAGTTCCGAGAATTGTTCCGCTGCAATGTGGACGTCTTCGATTGCCAGCTCACCTTTTTTGACAGCCTTTTCCAGGTATTCTGCCATTTGTCGCTGACCATTCTGCGGCCCGGCTTCGTAAAAGGCTTTGCCAAGTTCGGGGAACCTGTCCCGCTCGGCCACGCAGATCCTGAACACCTGTTGCGCGAATTCAGAGACCAGAAAGGCGGTCAGCTGAGTCGCGGCAATTGTCAGAACCTCACGGGCAGGCTTGCTGTCGTCGATCATGGCAATGACATTTTCCGCCATTCGCTTACACTCGGTTTGAGCGACTTCCATGAACAACAGGCGCTTGTCAGGGAAGTAGCTGTACAGCGTCGCCTTCGAGACCCCCGCCGCGCGGGCTATGTCATCCACACTTGCGCCTTCGAACCCATCTGCCATGAAAACTTCTCGGGCGCCGCGCAAAACCTGATCGAATTTGCGGCCCGTTCGTAGAATGGCGGCGGCTTGGGTCATGACCTCTCCTTTGATAGATGATTAGCTGAAACTATAAACCGATCAGTTCAGATACAACGATTCTCATGTGTTCCGACCCATCGTAACTTTGCTTTTCGATCATTTTATTGTCAGAAACTGCCCTCTCAGGTCAGACAATGAACGGTTAATCCGAGTTGCCCGACTTGGCCTTGCGGCCCGTGAAAACCCTGTTAACTGTTTGCGCATGGTCGATATCTTTCTGCGCACGCTTCCTTTTTTTGCAATTATCGGCTTGGGCTATTGGGCCGGTCGCAGTCGGTTTTTTTCCGAAGACGCCACCGCATATCTAACCAAGTTCGTTTTTTTCTTTGCGCTGTCGGCTATGTTGTTCCGCTTTGCCGCGACGTTGCCGTTTGCCGAGATTTTCAACGGTCGGCTGGTGTTTGGGTACCTGTTAGGCACCGTGGTTGTTTATACGCTGGCAACTCTGGTGGCGTGGCTACGTGGTCTCGAAATTCCTACTGCCGCAGTCGAGGCGCAATGCGCGGCGATTGGCAATGTAGGTTTCCTCGGCTTGCCGATGCTGGCTCTGCTGTTTTCTGAGGCCGCGATTGGCCCCGTGATGCTGGTGTTGACGGTTGATCTCGTCGTGTTTTCTTCGCTGATTGTCATTTTGATCAATGGCGGGCGCGACGGGCGACTAACCCCGGCCACATTCCGGTTGATTGGGTTGGGCTTGTTGAAAAACCCGATGATCGTCTCGATTTCCGCAGGAATGCTTTGGTCTGCACTGCAGGTTCCGGTCCCTACGCCGTTGAATGATTTTCTGACAATTCTCGGCGGTGCGGCCACACCGGGGGCTTTATTCGCAATCGGGGCGTCGCTGGCCAGCAAATCAGCCGAGCGGGTACAGATCGCCGCGTGGCTGAGTTTCTGCAAACTTGTCATCCACCCCATCTGTGTTGCCGTCGCTTTGATCTGGATTATTCCGATAGAAACCTTCCCTGCCACTGTTGCGATTGCTGCAGCAGCGCTGCCTGTGGCTGGCAATGTCTATATGCTGGCCGCGCATTACGGCGTGGCACCGCACCGGGCTTCGGCAGCGATCCTGTTGTCCACAGCTGCCAGCATTCTGACGGTACCTTTCGTCATCGCGTGGGTCGGCACAACCTGACTTGCGGAAATTACGCCTGTCAGAGGCTCTCGGACTTTACGTCAGGGACCCGGGCCGTTAGCCATGTCGCACCATAAAGCGAAGGATGATGCCTGATGGAAACCCTCTCGGAGAATGCATGTTTTGGTGGTGTGCAAGGCGTGTATCGCCATGCGTCAACCGCGTGCCAGTGCGATATGACTTTTGGTCTGTTTCTGCCGGCCGAGGCCAAGGACGGCCCGGTTCCAGTGCTGTGGTATCTGTCCGGTCTGACCTGCACCCATGAAAACGCGATGACCAAAGCGGGCGCGCAGGCCTGGGCCGCAGAACAGGGCATTGCCGTAGTGTTCCCCGATACCTCACCACGCGGCGAAGGGGTGGCCGATCACGAAGATTACGATCTGGGACAAGGTGCCGGGTTCTATGTGAACGCCACGCAAACCCCCTGGGCACCGCATTTCAACATGTGGGACTATGTGGCAGAAGAGTTGCCCGCCTTGGTGACCCAGAACTTTGCCATTGATAGTGATCGTCAGGCGATCACCGGCCATTCGATGGGGGGGCACGGCGCGCTGAACATGGCGATGAATCTGCCGGGGCGTTTTAAGTCAGTCTCGGCATTTGCGCCATTCTCAAACCCGACCGGTGCGGATTGGGGGCGCAAGCAACTCAAGGCCTATCTGGGCACGGATGAGGCTGATTGGGCCAAACATGACGCTTCAATCCTGATGGCGGAAAAGGGGTTTGACGGGCCCGTCCTGATCGACACTGGTGCCAATGACCAGTTTATCGATCTTCTGCGCCCCGAAGCCCTGGCACAGGCAATCGCCATGCGCCGCCAACAGGCGATTTTCCGGCTGCAGCCCGGCTATGATCATTCGTATTACTTTGTGTCGACCTTCATGGAAGATCACATCACCTTCCACGCTGAGGCACTGTACGGAGACTGAGCCATGAGCGATTATGATTACGACCTGATTATCATCGGTTCCGGCCCTTCAGGTCGTTCGGCGGCCATTCAGGCGGGAAAGTTGAAGCGGCGCGTGCTGGTGATCGACCGCAAGGATCGGTTCGGCGGTGTCTCGGTTCATACCGGGACGATCCCCTCGAAAACCCTGCGTGAAACGGTTCTGAACCTGTCAGGCTGGCGCGAGCGCAGCTTTTACGGGCGCTCGTACCGGGTAAAAGACCAAATCCGGGCCGAGGATCTGAAAGCCCGCCTGCACATGACTTTGGACCATGAGGTCGACGTGCTGGAACATCAGTTCAACCGCAACCATGTTGAAACCCTGAACGGTCTGGCCAGATTTGTCGGCCCACACACCGTTGAAGTGGCCACGGATGCCGGGGAAACCACACGTCTGACAGCGGCCAAGTTTTTGATCGCCACGGGGACCAAGACCTACCGGCCCGATTATGTGCCGTTCAACGGCAAGACGGTTTTGGATGGTGACGATTTTCTGGAAATGGCGGAAATCCCACGATCTCTGGTGGTGATTGGTGCCGGGGTGATTGGGGTGGAATACGCCACCATGTTCTCAACCCTCGATGTTCGGGTCACCTTGATCGAGCCGCGCGATACTTTCCTGGACTTTATCGATACCCGTTTGATCCATGATTTCACCCATCAGATCCGCGAAAACGGCGTGGACCTGCGGTTGGGGTCGGCCGTTGAAAAAATCGAAGACGTTGGCGGGCATGTTGAGGTGACACTGGAAAACGGCCGCCATGTACGTGCGGAAATGCTGTTGTTTGCGGCCGGGCGGATGGGGGCGACCTCGGCACTGAACCTGGATGCGGTTGGTGTGGAAACGGACCATCGCAACCGGATCGACGTGGACCGCAAAACCTATCAGACTGCGGTACCGCATATCTATGCCACCGGTGATGTGATCGGGCATCCGTCGCTGGCGTCTACGTCTTTGCAACAGGGCCGCGTGGCCGCCTGTCATGCGCTGGAAACCCCGACCCTGCCAGAAAGCCCATGGTATCCCTATGGCATCTATTCGGTGCCCGAAATCTCAACCTGCGGCATGTCCGAAGAAGAGCTGCAAGAGCGCGGCATTCCCTATGAGGTTGGTGTGGCCAGGTTCCGCGAAACTTCTCGCGGGCATATCATGGGATTAGAGCATGGCATGCTGAAGATGCTGTTTTCGCTGAAAACCCGTCGTGTACTTGGGGTGCAGATCGTGGGTGAAGGCGCGACAGAGCTGATCCATATCGCTCAGGCGGTTCTGAACCTGAAAGGCACTGTCGATTACTTTGTACAGAACACCTTCAACTACCCGACACTGGCCGAGGCCTATAAGATCGCCGGTCTGGACGCGTTCAACCGGATGCCAATCCCGGAAGAATTCAAGGTGCGTAAGAAGCCACCTGAAAAACAGGCAAAAAAGGCGTGACGACGCTTTTCATTGATGGCGACGCCTGCCCTGTAAAGGCCGAAGCGGAGCGTGTGGCCACCCGTCACAAAGTGGCGATGGCATTGGTGTCGAACGGGGGATTGCGGCCATCGCCGAACCCTTTGGTGCAGGTTGTCATCGTGGCCGAAGGGGCGGATGAGGCAGATAAATGGATAGCGGATCGCTGCGGGACCGGAGACGTGGTAGTGACATCCGATATCCCTCTGGCTGCGAAATGCGTTGAGGCGGGCGCGTGCGTTCTGCGTCCAAACGGAGAGGCTTTTACGGCGGCCAATATCGGACAACAATTGGCGATGCGTGATTTGATGGCCGATCTGCGGGCCGCTAATCCGCTGGGTGCCGGTGGCGGAGGTAAGCCGTTCGGTAAAGCTGATCGCTCCCGATTTCTGGACGCGCTGGAGCGGGAGTTGCGGGCCGCGCTGCGCAAGTAAGGCTCCCGCTCGTCGAAGACGCATCAAAGATGCGCCACCTCCGGTTGGGCCAGGCAGCGCTGCGCGCTGCGGTTAGGACCTTGTAAATTCCGACCGGGATTGGTTCAGTCACCGGCAACAGGGATTGTGAGAACGGGAAATACCCATGCCGATTGAAGCCGTTGTTTTTGATATTGGAAATGTCCTGATCGAGTGGCAGCCAGAACGCTATTACGACAAAGTGATTGGCGAAGATCGTCGCCGGGCCATGTTTGCCGAGGTGGATCTGCACGGGATGAACGACCTTGTCGATCAGGGGCATCATTTCACCGATACAATCTATAACTGGGCCGAGAAGTACCCGGAGTGGCGCGACGAAATCCGCATGTGGCATGATAATTGGATTGAGTTGGCGGCCCCGGAAATTCCCCACTCTGTACGGTTGCAACGGGCCTTGCGCGACAAGCGTATTCCGGTATTTGCGCTGACCAATTTCGGGGTGCAGAATTTCGATTATGCCACCACGGTCTATCCGTTTCTAAACGAATTTGACCGTCAGTATGTCTCTGGCCGTATGAAACTAGTGAAGCCTCATGTGCCAATTTATGAGATGGTCGAAGCCGATTGTGGCGTGCCGCCCGAGCGGTTGCTGTTTACCGATGACCGGATCGACAACATCGAAACCGCGCGGGCGCGAGGCTGGCAGACGCATCATTTCACCGGCGCTCAGGGATGGGCAGATCGGCTGGTGTCTGACGGTTTGCTGACGCGGGGCGAAGCCGTCTAGCTTAGGTGGCGATGGGGGCTGACCTGTATTCGCGGATGGGCAGGTGGACGATGGCGCTAAAGGCTCCGATTGCGACGCCGATCCACCAGACCGTGGTGTAATCGCCGTATTGGTCATACATCCGCCCGCCCAGCCAGACGCCCAGGAAGCTGCCGACCTGATGGCTAAAGAAGATGATGCCATAGAGCGTGCCCATATAGCGCAGGCCATAAAGATGCGCGACCAGGCCTGAGGTAAGCGGCACCGTGGCCAGCCAGAGCGAGCCCATCACCAGTGAAAACACGATAACCGAAAGCGGTGTGATCGGGAACACGATGAACGCAGCGGCCGCCAGTGTTCGGGCGGTATAGATGGCAGCCAGCAGGTATTTCTTGGGAAAGTGGTTGCCAGCCCAGCCCGCCAGAAGTGTTCCACCGATATTGGCCAGGCCGATCAAGGAAATCGAGACCGCGCCTAGTGCAGAGGTTGATGTGATCCCGATCGAATGTAAAACGCCGCCCGGTTGAATTGGACCGCACATCTCGGTCACGAAGGCTGGGAAGTGGGCGGTGATAAAACCCAATTGGTAACCGCAGCTGAAAAACCCCAGGAAGATCAGTGTGTAGGACGGGTCCCGGAACGCTCTACCCAGGATTTGGCTCATGCTTTCTTCTTGCTCTGCCCGGCTGATCGCTTGCGGCGCGCGCATAAACGGCAGTGTCAGGATCATTGCCAGAATTGCGATGGCAAAGACGATGAACACCTGTTGCCAGGGCAGAAATGTCAGCATCCATTCCGCGGTGGGGGCGCCCAGGACCTGTCCGAAACTGCCTGCTGCTGTGACAATAGCCAGTGACATGGATCGGTTTGCGTCCGACGAGGCCCGGCCCACTACGGCCAGGATCACGCCGAACCCGGTTCCTGCGATACCAAACCCGACCAGCCACGCGTACATCTGATGTTCGAACGGTGTGACAGACCACGCCGACAGAACCATACCTGCGGCATAAACCAGTGCGCCCAAAACAATGGCGCGTCGGTCACCGACCTTTTCAGCGATGGCGCCAAAGATGGGCTGACCGATGCCCCAGGCCAGGTTCTGGATTGCAATCGCCATCGAGAAATCAGAGCGCAGCCAGCCGAATTCGTCCGCGATGGGTATCTGGAACACACCAAAAGATCCGCGCACCGCGAAATTGACCGTGATGATAACGCAGCCAACGATCAGGATCGGGTTCAGAAGACGGACGGATTGGGGCATTATGACCTCTGGGAATTTCTGTCCTGACGTTATCCCGATTGTGCTCGGCGTCAATTCAGGAGTTTTGCCCTTTGGGATCAGCAAAATTGATGTGACACCAACAAGGCGGGTTTTCAACGGGCAAGCCGGACGCTATGCCTCGGGTTATGACGGGTTTGATTTCGCACTATGACAGGCAGGTCGCCGACGGCACCCTGACCAGAGACGACGCGCAAGAGGCCGTTCTTCCCCAGTTCGAACGCATTCGCGCAGCTTTGGCCGAACCGGTCAAACGCGGCTTGTTTCGCAAGGCACCCCTACCGCCCAAGGGTCTGTACCTGTGGGGTGGTGTTGGACGCGGGAAGTCCATGTTGATGGATATGTTTGTCGATGGGCTGGGCGAAATCCCGGCGCGGCGTGTGCATTTCCATGCTTTCATGCAAGAAATCCACGCGAGTATGCACAAGGCCCGCAAGGACGGGGTTGAGGATGCGCTGGCCCCGGTTGCGGCTTCGGTCGTGAAATCGGTGCGGGTGTTGGCGTTTGACGAGATGCAGATCACCGATATCACCGATGCCATGATCGTGGGTCGGCTGTTTGACATGTTGCATGACGGTGGTGTGGTGGTGATCACGACCTCGAACCGTCACCCGGATGACCTTTACAAGGATGGGCTGAACCGGCAGCTGTTCCTGCCCTTCATCGCGCATATCAAGGAACAACTTGAGGTGTGGGAGCTGATCTCGCCCACTGATTACCGCCAGAACAGGTTGGAGGGTGCGCTGGTCTATTTCACGCCGATTGGGCCCGAAGCGCGGCAGAGTATTCGCAGCGTCTGGACCGATCTGGCAGGCGGTGCGGCCGAACCATTGATCCTTCAGGTCAACGGTCGTGCCGTGGAATTGCCCGCGTTTCGCAACGGGGTGGCCCGGGCGAATTTCTATGACCTGTGCGGGCGGATGCTGGGGCCTGCGGACTATCTGGCAATCGCAGAAGAAGTGAAAGTGCTGGTGTTGGAAGACGTTCCGCGCTTGTCCCGCAACAACTTCAATGAAGCCAAGCGCTTTGTCACGCTGATCGATGCGTTGTACGAAGCGAAAGTCCGGTTGATTTGTTCTGCGGCGGCTGAGCCCGAAATGCTGTATGTCGAAGGCGAAGGAACGTTTGAGTTTGAACGCACCGCATCACGGTTGCGGGAAATGCAGGATCAGGGCTGGGGTAAATAGGGGGCGCTGCCCCCGTCGCGCAGCGCGCGCCTCCCCTGGATATTTTGAGCCAGGTGAAGCTAGCTGTTTTCGCGCAAGATGTTGCCTGCCAGATAAAGCGAGCCGCAGATCAGAACCCGCGCTTGCGGATCTTTGTCGAGAATGGCTTGCAAAGCAGCGGCGACACTTTTGGCCGTCGCGGCGCTGAGACCGACTTGGGTCGCTGCTTTGGCAGTGTCTTCGGCACTTAACGTATTGGCCTCGCCGGGGATTGAAACCGCGGTCAGGCTGTCGACTTGCTTTGCGAGCGGGGCCAGATAGCCTGTAACATCCTTTGTGTTCAGCATACCGCAGATCATATGGGTGGGGCGTGCGGGCAGCTTGGTCAGCACGTCGGCCAAAGCACTGCCGGCGGCGGCGTTGTGACCTCCATCGAGCCACAATTCGGCCTGCCCTGCCTGATCGACCAGAGGGCCAGCTTTCAGCCGTTGCATACGGGCTTGCCATTCCGGTTTCGTCATTGCGGCCTCATACGCGTCGTCGCCCAGATCGAGGTGACGCAGAACCGCCAGAGCGGCCCCGGCGTTCTGAATCTGATGTGCGCCCAGCAGTTTGGGCAGCGGCAGATCCCGCAGGCCGGTTTCGTCCTGATAGACCAGACGGCCGTTTTCCTCGGTCACATGCCAATGCTGGCCATGGACCAGCAGCGGGGCGCCAAGGCGGGCGGCTGTGTATTCGATGACTTCCAGCGCCTCATCCTGTTGAGGGCCGACGATACAGGGAACGCCCGGTTTGATGATCCCCGCCTTTTCGGCGGCGATTTTGCCCAGCGTGTTGCCAAGAAACTGTTCGTGGTCGATAGAGATCGGCGTGATCACCGTCACGACAGGTTCGTGGACGACATTGGTTGCATCCAGACGACCGCCCAAGCCGACTTCAAGCAGAGTGAAGTCAGCCTGCGCACGCGCAAAGGCCAGCAGCGCGGCGCATGTCGTGATCTCAAAATAGGTGATGTTTTCGCCCCCATTGGCGGCGTAACATTCATCCAGAACGGCGCTGAGGTCGGGTTCTGATATTAGCGCACCGGCTAGGCGGATGCGTTCATGGAACCGTGCCAGATGGGGCGAGGTATAGGCATGTGCCGACAGCCCTGCCCCTTCGATCCCGGCGCGGATCATTGCCTGGGTCGAACCTTTACCGTTTGTTCCGGCAATATGGATCACGGGTGGCAGTTTTGTCTGCGGATTGTCCAGAGCCGCCAGCAAACGCCACACACGGTCCAAGGTCAGGTCAATGATCTTGGGATGCAGCGCCATCATCCGTTCCAGGATGCGGTCGGATGTCTGGGACGTCATGTCTTGCCCGGGTCCTCGGTCAGAGTTTCGGCCTTGGCGTCCTCGGGGTGTGGCGCAGGCAGATCGCCTTTGACCGCCGGCGGCTGGTTCATCAGCATGCGCGTGATGGTGATCAGTTCGTCCCGCATCTCGGTCCGTTTGGTCACCCGGTCCAGCATGCCGTGATCCAGCAGATATTCGGCGCGCTGGAAGCCCTCGGGCAGTTTTTCCCGTATGGTCTGTTCGATCACACGCGGCCCGGCAAAACAGATCAGCGCGTTGGGTTCTGAGATATGGACATCGCCCAGCATCGCATAAGACGCTGTCACCCCGCCCGTGGTCGGATGGGTCAGCACAACAATGTAAGGCAGATTGGCCTCTTTCAGCATCTCAACCGCAACAGTGGTGCGCGGCATTTGCATCAGGCTGAGGATGCCCTCCTGCATCCGCGCGCCACCGGCGGCTGAAAACAGGATCAGCGGGCGCTTTAGCTTTACCGCCTCTTGCGCAGCCGCGATGATGGCGTTGCCGACATACATGCCCATCGAGCCGCCCATGAACGAAAAATCCTGTGCGGCGGCCACAATTGGTGTGCGTCCGATCTCACCCTTCGCGACCAGCATCGCTTCTTTTTCGCCAGTGTTCTTCTGGGCGGTTTTCATCCGGTCAGGATATTTCTTCTGATCTCGAAATTGCAGCGGATCGTCCTTGGGTGCGGGAACCGAAACTTCGGTGAAAATTCCGCCATCAAAAAGGTGCGAAAACCGGTCGCGCGGCGTGATACCCATGTGATGATCGCACTGGGTGCAGACGTTCTGATTGTCGGCCAGTTCGCGGTGAAACAGCATCGTGCCGCATTCGTCGCACTTGTGCCAAAGGTTTTCAGGCACTTCCCGGCGCGAGAAGATCGAATTGATCCGGGGGCGGACGTAGTTTGTGATCCAGTTCATATCGGAACCTTGCTAGTGCGGCTTTGACGTCAAATAAGACGCTACGGAAGGAAATGCAATCAGCGCCTGAGTGCAAGGCGTGCTGTCAGCCAACTGATCATCATCACGGCGAAATCCACATACAGCAATTGCCGCAGAACGCTTGTGTCGGACATGTCATATGGAAACAAGTACAGCGCCAGCCCACTAAGACTGTCGGGCAGCGAAATGAACAGAAGGGCTACGATATTGTTGAAAAAATGCAAGGCGATAGCCGGGCCCAGGGTCCCTGCCCGCGCGGTCAGATCTGCAGCGCACAGGCCAAAGACGCAAGACCAGACAGCAATCAGCATCGCGTTTTCACCGGCAATGCTGGGCGCATAGTGGCCAGCGGCAAACAATAACGACGGTACCCCCATCCAGATGATCGGGGATCGAAAACGTGCAGCCAGACATTGCTGCATGTAGCCGCGAAACAGAACCTCTTCGGCGCTGGTCTGAATAAAAACGGCCCCAAGGGCCAAGGGCAGAAAAACAAGCCAGTGCGAAAATTCCAGATTTTGCTCCAGCGGCTGCCCCAGCCCATAAGGAGGTAGAACCGCAATGATCAGAGTTACTATTAGTAAAGCTTCAAAAACACGCCGAAATTGCGTGATCGCCAGGCTGTAAGGGCCAAGGATCGACCGCAATGACCTACGTTGCAGCTGCTGCGCTGCCAGAGCCACACCAAGGGTGGTAAAACCAAAGCTGGCAAGCACGATGACCACGGCCATTGGGGTTGCGCCGCGCAAAAAATCCTCGGCCCTTTCAAAAGATCCCAGCGACGCAACCGAGGTGAATAGGACCAGGTTCGACCCGGTCACAACAATTGCGACGATGGCCATACCTAAAAGAAATCGCCAAAACTCGGGTTTGGCGCGCCCATCCCGCACAAGCCCTTCATGGGCTGAATAGGCCGAATTACGCATTCTCACCTGCATCTTCCACGCCCACGATCTGTGGAACCTCTGGGAAAAAGGCGTTGGGGTTTTCGGCATCGCTGATTCTGCTGGCCAGCCCGGTCAGGTTCAGTGCGACGGCCTTCAAAAGCTGCGCTGCGACCGAAGCATCGCTTTCCAGCACTGCACGCAATTCCTCCGCGCCAATACGCAGGAACGAGCAATCGGTATTGGCGACCAGATCCAACTGCCGGGCCTCGCCAGTGATAATGGAAAGATCACCGATCAGGCGACCGGGCTCGATGACCGACACAACCCGTTTCCCGCCCATATCATCCGGCCAATCCAACCTGGCCTGCCCTGTGATGCACAGATAGGCCGCGTCCGGGGCCTGCCCCTTGGAAAAGATGACCTGACCAGCCGCCGCATCATACCATTGCGCTGAAAAGGCCAGCAGGCGCTGGTTGCGGCCATCGATGCCGGAAAACAACTCGGTCGAGGAAATGATCTTGAGCTTGCGGCTCAGATCAGCTGTCGCCCCTGTGTCATCCAGACTATGTGTTTTCGATACCCCATCAATGCGACCGTCCTTGATTTCGACGAATAGGTCATAGGCTTCGGGATGAGCGAAGTGATCTTCCATAAAGATCATGATCGATTCCGGCAGCAACTCACGCAGCTTCAGGCGTGTTCTCAACCGGCTTTCCGAATCGTGGCTGGCCAGGGCCTTGTCCAGGACCAGAACGTCCGGACGCTTGATCCCGGCACGCGAGAACGCCGCACGTTCCTGAAACACCGTCGGCAGGTTGTTTCCGCCCAGACCCGAGGGCAGGTCATAGATGATCGTGGCGGCGCGGCGGCGCAGCCCGGCTTCGTTCATGGCATCGGCCACAACATCTTCAATCTCGTCCCTATGTGCCCCAGCCATAAGGGAAATGCGCCCGTACAGTGCGTTTTCCATCACCGTCATACGGGCGATATAGGCGTCGGGTGTCACCGGAATGAACATGCCATTCATCGACGCCCGTAGCCTTTCAGCCTGACCGCTGCGAATGGCCAGGATCTTGTCCTTGTATTCGTCTGGAAAATCCGGGCCGATCTGTTCCGCGGTCAACAGGAATGGAACGGTCAGCAACAAGGCGCGTTCCTGTTCAGAGATACTTGCTTCGCCCTTGGACTTGCGCCGCTCTTCAATATCCAAAAGTCGGTGGTACATGTCCTTTGTCATACCCAGACGCAAAAACAACGGATGATCGGTGCCATCGCGCCCAAAGGTCTGGTTCAGCGTCTCAATCACTGCGTTCGAGATTGCCATCGCATCGTCGTCCAGCTCGTGTCGTCGCAGCATGGACATGAACCGACCGTCGCCGGCCAGAATATCCGGCGAGATATCGTGCGATGGTGCTGCATATAGCAGGTTTCCACCCAACGGGACGGCGGGATTGAAACGTGCAGGATCAAACCGATAGACATACCTTTCCAACCCCTTCTCCCGCAACCTCTCGGCCACTGTATCGCGCAGGTTCACGATATCTTTCGCCAGTGCCGGGTGCTGTTGGGGATTGAACTGAGTACGCAACGTACGGCGAAACATGAACTCATCAATGCCCATCGCTTCGACCAGCTTGAACCACCAGTCGCGGATGTCCTCGATATCGTCCAGTCCAGCCAGTCCCGGATCGATCCATTCGTCCGACAGGGAATCCGTGGGGTTGCCTGCGCGGGCGGCTTCGATCTGCCAGCGTGATGGGGCCTTTAGCGCCTCGGCTTCGTGCTGCGGGTGCGTGCGCAGAGGCATCAAAAGATTGTCGCCCAGGGTCCCGTCGAACAGGTAGGGCCTAGAATAGGCGTACCCGATCCGCGCTGCGATCACGGATTGGTGCAGGGTCTGGATGTCATGCCCGGCGATCGTGACGTCGCCCTGCACGGGCAAAAGCTCTCGGGTCAGCAATTGAGCCAATGCGCTGCGTTCAGCTGCGCTTGACGATTGAATCGCGACACGTGCGCTTTTGGGGATCGTCAGGTCGATATCTTCCAGGATGGTTTTCCCGTCGTCATCGCGCACGGTGACATTGTGCAAGACGATGTCACCGGTCAGATGAGGGATCGTTTCCGGTTCGCCCAAAAACAGGTTCTCCGGCACCATGTTGTCCGGCGCAAACCGTTCGGTCACAATTTCCCACCGCAGCGACATATCCTGCACCTGGTTGTAATAGGTCAGCAGATCCTTCCAGGGGCCGCTGAGGTCTTTATAGGCGCCAAGAGCGGCCACAAGGGCACCAACGGTGACCTCACCCGTGATCGCCAGATACCCGCCGACCGAATAGAACAGGAACGGCGTCATCTGAGTGATCAGATTGTTGAGGAATTTCATGAAGAATTTCTTGTTGTAGATCTTGAACCGGATCTCAAACAAAGTTCCCAGCCGGTGGCTGAACTGTGCCAGCCGGTATCGCCAGCCGCCATTGGTGCGGAGGTCGCTGATACCCGCCGCACTTTCCCCGATTTCCGAGCTCAGGTGGCGTACCTGCTGAATACGGTCCTTGTTCAGCAGATTGATCTGTCGCTGGAGTTTCGGGATCAACCAAGCCTGCAGCGGGATCAGCGCGATGCTGGCCAGCCCGAACCAGATACTTTGCATAAACAAAAAGGTCACGATGGTCATCATCTGACCGAACTGGAAAACCGGCTGGGCAATCGCATCGCCCATCAACCCCCCCATCGGTTCAGCTTCGGAGGTGATCATCGACACCAGCTCACCCTGGCTGGTGGTGGCAAAATAGGATTTCGGAAACCGCATACTGCGATGGATCAGGGTAAACCGCAGGCGGCGCAGCATCCGCTCGGCAAGGACGCCCTTCATCGTGTTGATGCGCATTTTCATCAGGCCGCTTGCGATCACGGTTGCCAGAAAGGCCACGCACAGGATCAACAGGTACTCGATCTGCGTCACCGTGATGCCAAGGAATGTCACGGTGTCATTGGGCGCGCCGATGGCGTCGTTGATGATCTGCTTGGGCAGCTCAAGCGACGCGTAAAGAAACGGAAACGACAATACCGTCAAACACAACAGCACAAGTTGTTGTTTCTTTGAGTATTTCCAGATGAATGCAAAAAGAGTGGGTTCCATGCCCCGGACGTGCCTCGAATTATAATGGGTGCTTTTTTGTTTGGATGATCCTGTGCAACCACGTGTCGGACGGTACGCACTGACCTGATCGATTGCAAGAATAGCGCTTGCTCTATCAGACCGAAGTCGCAATGCCCAGTCACATGCGCGTTTACGGTTCCGGAATTTTAAGGCGCCAAAATGTCAATTCACTCTTATCCCCTGGGCCGTCTTTGACTAATAAGGAGGCACGTTCACACGATGGGACCATGGGCAGACTTCTGGATCGCTATATTCACCGAAAGGTATTGGAACGCTGGCGCAAGGCCGCGCGTGACGCCGATGATGCTCCGGCATCTGATTTGCGGCAACAACGCGACGAGGCACGTAAGCTGCGCTCTCATCTGGATATGCTGCTGCACATGGCCGAAGGACGGCTGACGCGCCCCTTGATCGGTTCCGAGCAATTCCCGAAACCCTTGGGGACGGACTGGTCTTGGAGGCCGGATCTTTGGCGTGGGCCGCTGATCCGACCGGGTGTGGCCTCGGTCCCGCGCAAGGCTGTGCTGGATCGGCAAGTAACATTGTTTCACGACTGCAAGCTGTCTGAAATCGGGATGCGGCAAATCCGAAACACCCGTGACAGTGATCTGGCGGCCTTCGCGCTGACGGTCGAAGTATTCGGGTTTGCCGGTTCGTTTCTGTCTCTTTCGGTGGAATTGCCACCTGAAGCAGCGCAGGGTCTGTCGAAACAGCATCTAATGCGTGTGGACCTTTTGCTTGAGGCCGAGCACGCGCTGGAGGTTTTTGGCCGTTTGAACATCCAGCACGGGCCAAATTCGGATCAGGTTCTGCGCAAACTGGACTTGTCCGCCCCGTCCATTGCTATTGATTTCGACCTTGCGCATTTGCCCCTGAACGAACGACGGATTGAGAAGATCTGGCTGGACCTGATCTTTGAAAACCCCGGTATGAACCGCGTGGTTCTACGCGATCTGACCTTCTGCCGCCATCACCGCGCTGACTTGTGAGACCCTGGTTATGACACATTCGACTTTGACCCCCGTCCTGTTCGAAGATGGCATCTGGATGGGGCATATCCAGACCGAAACAGAGCCTGCAGTCCAAGTACATTACCGCGATCAGATTCTAAAAGACTTCACGGTCTCAGCTGCGGATAACGGCTGGGATCTGCACGTTGAGATTCCAATCTCGGCCCTGTCGGATGGTGTGCATTGTTTTGTGATTTTGGACGCATCCACGGCAGAGAAACTGGGTGATTTCACAATCATTGCTGGCAGTCCCGCATCTGAGGACTTGCGCGCCCAGATTGAGCTTTTGCGCGCCGAGTTGGACATGTTGAAACGGGCTTTTCGCCGAATGCAACACCCGGACGGCTGAACGTTCTGTAGCAGAAAAAGGACATTCCCTATCTTTTGAACGTTTTACGTGCATCATGAGGTGATCGCAGTAGTCAGGATCGCCCCATGGACAGAAGCAGCATTATCAAAGTCATTGCGCTGATGGTGACTGGGTTCGGCATCGGCATCGATTTCACCGGTGCACTGATGTTGGTTCCGGCGATTGAAAACAGCTTTGATGCGGATATCACCAGCACGCAATGGGTCTTGAACATTTACGCCCTGTTCTTTGCCATGACCATGGTTGCAGGCGGCCGGATGGGGGACATGTTTGGCCATCGCAAGATGATGCTGATCGGCCTATCGATCTTTTTGTTTTCATCCGTCATGTGCTTTTTCTCACCAAGCTTGGATTTTCTGATCGGTGCGCGGGCATTGCAGGGAATCGGCGCAGGGTGCGTTTGGCCCTGTACACTTGCGTTTGGTGCCACGAGGGTCTCCCGCCCCGAGCACCGGGCGATGATCATGGGCCTGATCCTGGCAGGCGTCACCAGCGGTAATGTCTTTGGCCCGCTGATCAGCGGGGCGGCTGTGAATTACGGAGATTGGCGGCTGTTTTTTCTGGCAAATGTGGTCTTTTCAACCATTTCGATGCTGACAGCCCTGTTCCTGATGCAGCGCGAGAAGCAGCATAAAAAAGGCGAACATATCGACTTTGCCGGGATGGCCGTCCTGTCCATTGCTGTTCTGCTGCTGCTTTACGGCCTGGATGTAGGCGAGGACTGGGGTTGGACATCTGTCCCGTTATTGTCGCTGGTTTTTGTCAGCGCCACGTTGTTCTTCCTGTTCCCCAAAGTGGAAAAACGCGTGAAAGAGCCGCTTTTACTGCCGCAGATGATGCAAAACCGGGAGTTTCGGATCACTCTGGGCCTGAACATGTTCAATGTTTCTGCGGCGTTTGTCGGGTTGCTGTATTTTCCGCAATACATGCAAAAGGTGCTGGGTTGGTCGACCTTGCAATCGGCGCTGGGGTTGGCGCCACTGACCGTATTGCTTGCTGTAGGCTCCATAGTGTCCGGGACGCTATACAATGACTTTGGACCGAAACGACTGCTGTTCTGGGGATACTTGATCGCGACAACCGGTGCAGTCAGCGTGGTGGTTTTACCCGCCGGCTTGGGCTATTTCCAGATCCTTCCCGGTATGGCCATGATCGGATTGGGGGCAACTCTGACCGTCGGACCCTCTGGGACAGCCGCAGTCTGTGCGGTGAAACCGGAACGCGCCGGACTGGTCGGCGGGTTAAGCTTTATGACCCATCTGGTATACGGCGCGATCAGCGTCGCCTGTGCCACGGCCATCATGTACGTTGTCAGCCTGCGCAGTCTGGCCAAGCAGCTGGCATCTGCAGGCGTCAACATGTCTGACGCAGATCAGAAGGCCATCAACGGCAGCACCCTGTCGACGAAATCTGCGCGCGCGGTGATGGAAAAGCTTAGCGCAGCCGAGGGTGAAATGGTCAAATCAGCCATCGCTGCGGCCTTTGACACCGGAATGAACATGGCCTTTGTCTTTGCCGCGCTGTCGGTGTCGGTCGGGGTTGTTCTGGCTATGATGTTGAATGAGGAAAAGCTGCATAAGGTGGAAGCTTGACCACTAGAAAATAGGGCCGCCTGTTTCGGCGGCCCCTGGTTGTCTACTGAGACGGTCCGTTCGGACTAAAGGCCGTCAGGCCTTTGAGGATATCGATGGCATAGGCCAGTTGATAATCCTCTTCCCGCAACTCGGCCGTAGCTTCGGCCTTGGCGCGGTCTTCTTCGATCTGACGGATTTCGTCTTCGCTCAGGCTGTCATTATTCAGACTGCCGCGCAGATCAGCCTCGGAGCGGGTGCGCGCATCGCTTTCCTCGTCCTCGGCATCAGCCACAGGACGCGGCTGTTCGACAATGATGTCAGGACTCACACCAAGCGCCTGGATCGAGCGGCCAGAGGGTGTGTAATAGCGCGATGTGGTCAGGCGCATTGCGCCGTCACCGCGCAGTGGCATCACCGTCTGCACCGAGCCTTTGCCAAAACTCTTGGTGCCGACAACAATGGCCCGGCGATGATCTTGAAGCGCGCCAGCCACAATCTCGGAGGCCGAGGCTGACCCGCCATTGATCAGCACCACAATCGGTTTGCCTTCGGCCAGATCCCCAATTGTCGCGTTAAACCGTTCCCCTTCGCCCGGATCGCGACCCCGGGTCGAAACGATCTCACCTTCGTTCAGAAACGCGTCGGATACCTTGATCGCCTGGGTCAGCAAACCACCCGGATTGTTGCGCAAATCCAGTACCACGCCGTTTACTTTTTCGATGCCGCCGACCTCTTCGATCTGCTCTTTCAGACCGGCCTCGAGGTTGGGGTAGGTTTGATCATTGAACGTGGTCACACGCAGCACAACGCTGGTGCCTTGGGTTCGGGCCCGAACAGCAGTCAGTTTGATAGTGTCGCGAATAATGGTGATATCGAACGGTTCCTGCTCACCCTCGCGCACAACGGTGATCACGATTTCCGAGCCGACCGGGCCGCGCATCAGATCAACTGCCTTGTCCAGGGTCAGGCCCAGAATGCTCTCTCCGTCGACATGGGTGATATAGTCGCCAGCCTCGATCCCGGCCTCGTCTGCCGGGGTGTCGTCGATGGGCGAGACGACTTTGACAAAGCCCTCTTCCTGCGTGACTTCGATCCCGAGCCCACCAAACTCACCGCGTGTCTGAACGCGCATTTGCTCGGCATCATCTGGCGACAGATAGCTGGAATGCGGATCAAGCGAGGTCAGCATGCCATCAATGGCAGCCTCGATCAGTTCCTCGGGCTCGACCTCTTCCACATACTGGGCGCGAATACGTTCAAAGATATCGCCAAACAGATCCAGCTGTTCATAAACGCTGGCTTTGCTCTCTGCTTCTTGCGCCAGCAAGGGGCCGGCAATCTGAGTGGTTGCGATTATACCTGCCACGGTTCCGGCCAGACCGGCCATCACAAATTTCTTCATACTCGTTTATCCATCCTTGTCGGTCCGAAACCATGATTCCGGGTCCACGGGGCTGTTTTCTTGTCTTACCTCTATATAGAGCGTTTCTGACCGGTCAGTTCCAGTGCCATCACTGCTTGTTGACAAAATTGCGCCGATTTCCGGCGTTTCGCCAGGCATCAAACCAACCGGAGTGCCTTCGGGGATCACTTGCCCGGGGTTGCCGTACACCTCTTGCAGGCCCGAGAAAACAAACAGTAACCCAGGCTGGGGTTCGAGGATCACCAGGTTGCCCAAATCCAGCAATGGCCCGCGATACCGAATCGTGGCCGCAGTCGGCGATGTAACAATCGCGCGCGGCCGGGTGCCCAGCACCACGCCCGGGCGTTTGACGCCAGCTGCATCGGTTTCTCCGGCACGGTGCAGCAATATGCCTTGGGCGGGTAAATCGATCTGACCCTTGCGATCTGCCACATCGGCGTTGATTTCAGCAATCTCACCTTCGGAGATTTCCGACAATCCGCTGGCAAAACCTTCTAACGTTTCTGTTGATGAGATCAGGATGGCGGTCCGCACCGGGTCTTCTACAAAACGGCGCGGCAGATCGGTGCGGTCGGCGATGGCCTTGCTGAGTTCAGTGCGCGCAGTCTGAACGCCGGATAAGCCCTCGGTCAGGGTTTCCGAGGCGCTTTGCTGCAATTGTCGCAGGGTCTGAACTTCTTGCAGATCAAGGGCCAGTGCCTGTGCGCGGGCGTTCAGGCCGGGGGCGACCTCGGACAGCATCATTCCAGCCCGAGCTGATCCCAGCGGCCCGGACGGATGCAGCATCAATACCGGTGGCGCGGTGGTTTCAATGGTCTGCAGCACGCCCAACAATTGCGCGATGTCTTTTTCCCGCGAGTGAAGCTCTGCCGTCAGCTGTGCCTCACGCGTGGCGGCGCGGCGCAAGCCCTCGCGCATTGCGGTCAGACCAGCCTCATAGGCCTGGATCGTTTTGGTCAGGGCGCGAACCCGGTCGCGGGCGCTGTCCGCACCAGTCAAGGAGACCGACGCCTGTTCCAGCATTTGTGCAGCATTCAATGCGGCTGTTGACGGGTCCATCTGGGCGTGGACTGGCGTCGACAACAACGTCACCAGAAGAAGCGCACGCAGGGTCATGACAACAGGCTCTTGCCGGTCATCTCTGGTGGTTGTTCAATACCCATCAGGTCCAGCAAAGTTGGGGCCAGATCGGACAGGCGTCCGTCGCGCAGCGTCGCACCCTGGGGGCCACCGACCAGTGCCACAGGCACCGGGTTCAGCGTATGCGCCGTATGCGGCCCGCCGGTTTCAGGGTCGACCATCATCTCGCAATTGCCGTGATCGGCGGTTACGATCATCGCGCCACCGGCTTTTCCCAGCGCGACAACAACCTGCGCCAATCCCTGATCTACCGCTTCGCAGGCTTTCATCGCAGCCTGCAAATCGCCCGAATGGCCAACCATATCCGGATTGGCATAGTTGGTGACGATCAGGTCATAACCCGCCTCTATCGCCTCAATAAACTTTGCGGTCACCTCGGCCGAAGACATCTCGGGCTGCAAATCATAGGTCGCCACTTTGGGCGATTGCGGCATGAAGCGATCTTCACCCACTTCGGGAGTTTCTTTGCCACCGTTCAGAAAGAACGTCACATGCGGATATTTCTCGGTCTCGGCCAGACGGAACTGGCGCAATCCCTTTTTAGCCACCCATTCGCCCAGAGTATTCACGATGAAGCGTTTGGGAAACACGGTGGTCATATAAGCGTTGTGGCCATCGGAGTACTCGACCATTCCAAGCAAAGCCGAGAGCCTGGGCCGGGGTCCAATGTCGAATCCTGCAAACCCTGGCTCACCAATAGCGCGCAGGATTTCACGGGCGCGGTCGGCGCGGAAGTTGAGGCAGAAAAGGCCGTCACCATCGTGGATGCCGTCAAAGTCATCCAGAACTGTGGGGGCGATGAACTCATCAGTTTCGGACTGGTTATAGGCGTGATCGATCGCCCCATGGGCTGATGCGGCAAGCCGACCCTTGCCTTTGACCAGTGCATTATAGGCCTCGCCGACGCGTTCCCAGCGGTTGTCGCGATCCATCGCAAAATACCGCCCGCAGACCGAGACGATACGTGCGCCTTTAGGCAGGCGGTCTTCAAGTTCGGCCATGAAGGTAAAGGCAGACTTCGGCGCCACATCGCGCCCATCCGTCATAGCATGCAACGCCACCGGCACGCCTGCATCTGTAATCGCCTTGGCGGCGGCCACGATATGGTTCAGGTGGCCATGCACACCCCCATCCGAGACCAACCCCATCAGATGCGCGGTGCCACCTGCGGCTTTCACCTTGCTGATAAACCCCTGCAGGGCGTCGTTTGCAAAGAACGATCCATCCTCGATGGCCAGATCGATCTGGCCAAGGTCCATGGCCACAACGCGCCCGGCACCGATATTGGTATGGCCAACCTCGGAATTGCCCATTTGCCCGCTGGGAAGGCCCACGTCGGGGCCATGTGTGGTCAGTTTGCCATGAGGGCCCTTTGCCATGATCGCGTCAAAGGTCGGTGTGTCGGCCAAGTAGGGAGCGTTGCCTTCTGTGTCCTCGGACAGGCCCCACCCATCAAGAATACAAAGGACTACAGGTTTGGGGGCGGTCATTTCGACTCTCCGGGTTTCTGCTCTTGGTCCGTCTTGTACCGTCTGGTCTGCTTCGGGTGAACCGCCTTTTGTGCCCTGTTGCGCAGAATTAATCCCCCGAGGGTTTGGTATAGTCCTGATAAGGCCGCGCCGTGCGTCCCCGATACTTGACCGTCAGATCCAGCGGCGCATCGTTTTCGTCATAGACGCCAAGAACAATGCCCTTGCCCCGGCTTTTGCTGCGCATCTCGATCAATTGCTGTTCCGACCGGGTTGTGCGCTGCGACTGGCGGCGCGTCCAGCTGAACAGGTGATCATACATCCCGGCGATGACATCTGCGTGGTCTGCGCGGTCACCCAGATCGATCAGCTCATCCGGGTCGTTTTCAAGATCGAACAGAATGGGGCGAAAGCCGCCCTCACAATGGATCAGTTTCCATTTTTTGTTTGCGACCATGAACATCACGGCCTCACGCACGGTCACGCCCAGCAAATCCGCAATGGGTGAGGCCGAGTAGTCATATTCGCAGATCACAAACTCTCGCGGTGCCTCATCGGCAGTGCCGTGCAGAATTGGCAGCAGAGAGTGGCCCTCCAGGATATGCCCGGCAATCTCCCCTCCGGCGGCGTCGACAAATGTGGGGGCCAGGTCAATGGATTCCACTAGCGCTTCCGACACCGTGCCTCGGGTCGCGTCGGCCTCGGGCGACGGGTCGTAGATGATCAGCGGTATTCTGGTCGAGGTATCCTGAAAGAACGTCTTTTCACCCATCCAGTGATCGCCCAGAAAATCTCCGTGATCCGAGGTCAGCACGATCATCGTGTCCTCCATCCGCCCGGTCTGTTCCATCCAGTCGAACAGGCGCCCCATCTGATCATCGGCCTGTTTGATCAGCCCCATATAGGCCGGGATCACCGCGTCCCGCACATCCTGACGCGAGAAGGTCTGGCCGATTTTCGTATCCATGAACGCCTTCAGTACCCGCTGGGCGTTCTGACGTTCAGCGTCTGAGCGGACCACCGGCAAAACATGCTGCGGCCCATACATCGAGGCATAAGGCTCCGGAACAACATAAGGCCAATGGGGTTTGATAAAGCTCAGATGGCAGCACCACGGGCCGTCATGGGTTTCCATGAACTCGATCCCCCGCCCTGTCAGATAGGGTGTCTCGCTGTCCTCTTCGGCGATATTTGCCGCCTCGGCCGAGTTTTTCAGGAACCAGCCCGAAAGGACATTGCCATCCTTATCCAGTCCGGAATTGGCAAAGTCATGCCAGGGATTGTCGCTTTCATAGCCCTTGGAGGTCAGGAACTTGTTATATTCCTTTGCGCCGTCGGGGTCGTAGTAACCATCGGGCCCTTCGGGCAGCATGCCGTCGTCCCGCTCGAACACATCAAACCCGCATTCCGCAACACGCGCGCCAATCAGGCTGTCAGGCTCCAATCCCAGCCGCGCCATGCCTTCGGCGTCGGCGCGCATGTGGGTCTTGCCGACCAGCCAGCATCCCATCCCGGTTTTGCGCAGGTGATCGCCCATGGTGATCTCACCCACTTTCAACGGGATGCCGTTCCACGAGGCTCCATGTGAATGCACATAGCGCCCGGTATAGGTCGACATGCGTGAGCTGCCGCAGATCGGCGATTGGATATAGGCCTTGTCGAAGCGAACGCCTTTTGCGGCCAAACGGTCGATATTGGGGGTATGTAGATGAGGATGACCGTAGCAGCTCAGGTAATCCCAGCGCAGCTGATCGAACATGATGAACAGGATGTTTTTGGTCTTGGCCAAATCCGAGCCCCCCGAATATTGTCGAAGACCTCTTTAGCCATTCCTGTCGTCAGGACGAAGCGCAAACTGACGTCAGGCTTATCTTTCCATCTGTTCCAGCATCTTTTTGGCCCGCTTGCACTGCAACTGGTCCCGCAACGGACTGTCAGGATCGACGTCTTTTTGGCAGACAACGCATTTATCCGCGCCTGAGATCGCGTTTAGCCCACCGCAGCTGCCTTTGATGGTTTTGCCCATCAACATAACGCCCAGCGACATGCCGACCATGATGATCAACAACAGAACAAAAGCCAGAATAAAAGTGCTCATCTTAGGTTACTCGTCAGTTGGAGCCCAAAGCATCTTTGAACGCGGTGCTATGCACGGTAATATAGGTTTCTTCGCCGCCTGTCACATCCCGTGAGATGAAATACACGGCAAGTTTATGCTGCTCCGCCAGTTCCATGCCCTTGTCCTGACCCAGTGCCAGCATCGCGGTTGCCCAGGCATCCGCCATCATCGCGTTTTCGGCCAGAACCGTAACCGAAGTTGTCCGGTGAGTGATCGGCCGGCCTGTGGTCGGATCGATGATATGCGAATAGCGCACGCCATCCTGTTCGAAGAAGTTCTTGTAGTCGCCCGAGGTTGCCATGCCCAAATCATCCAGTTCGACGATCAACTGCAGGTTCTGTGACCCCGCTTCGGGCTTTTCGATCCCGATCCGCCAGGCTTCGCCCTTGTCGTTGGTGCCCAGGGTGACCAGATCACCCCCGATCTCGACCATGTAGTTTTCGATCCCTGCTTCGCGCAGCGTTTCGGCGACCGCATCAATGCCATACCCTTTGGCAATGGCTGACAGGTTGATGCCCACGCCGGGATCTGCCTTGGTCAGGGTGTCTTGTTCGGTGTTCAGCGTTAGCAAGCGGGCCTGCCCCACGCTGTTCAGCGCCGCCTGGATATCGGCATCCGAGGGAACCGGATCATCGGGTTCGCGCGGACCAAAGCCCCACAGCTCGATCAGGGGCCCGAGGGTAACGTCAAAGGTCCCGCCGGATTTCGCGTGTACGTCGTTTGCCGCATTGATGACAAAGGCAAACTCTTTGGACACCGGTGCAGGGTCGGTGCTGGGTGATGCCGAGAATTTTGAGACTTCCGAATTCGGATCCCAGTTGGACATCTTTGCGTTTACTTGGGCTAACGTGTTTTGAACCGTTTCGGCCAGCGCGTTTTCATCCACATCCGTGCCGATTGCAGTGATGTTAAAGGTGGTCCCCATCGTTTCCCCGGACAGACGCACCACTTCGGGCTCTTTGTCGAACAGACAGCCGGAAACAAGTGTCGCAACAGCCAGGACTGGCAAAAGACGCATCGGGAACCTCCTGAGGAAAGCCGTGACCGGCGTATGCCAGCGGCCCCAATCAGAGTCAAACCGACATCAGAATTTCAGTGGTAGAAACCCAAGCATCAGCAGGCCGATACCCGCCGGAACACCAAACAGCCAGGCTTTTTTCTGCCAGCCCGGTTCTTGTTGTTTCCAGGCTTTACGAAAGTTGTGCCCACAGACAACAACAAAAAAAAAGATCAGCGCGGCTATGGGTGGGGTCAGATACAAGTTGGACAACAGGCCGAATATCCTTGGTTAGCGGCAGTTTTCCCCGGTGAGGGCATTTGTACCCTATACAGGTCAGTTGGCTGCGGTAAGGTAAAACAAAGCCATCTCAGGAATAAGAGGAGATTGCCAATGGCCCCAAGCTCTTACCAGCCGCCCACACGAGGCGACAAGACCGATGCCTCGACCCGCAGCCAATCGGTCGAATCCAACCTGTCCCACACGCAGACAACAGTTTCCAAGCTGCTTGAGGGTAAGGGGGATGCGGTGTTTGCCGTGCGCCCGACGGAAACTATACATTCGGTGGTGATTACGCTGCGGGACAAGCGGATTGGCGCCGTGGTTGTGACCGATCAGAACGGCACGTTGCTGGGCATCCTGTCCGAACGCGACATTGTGCGCCGCATGGCGGATACGCCCGGTCAAACCCTTCCGCAATCGGTCGAAGATCTTATGACCCGCGAGGTCAAGACCTGCGCGCCCGACGATCTGTTGAACGACGTGCTGAAAACCATGACCGAAGGGCGGTTTCGCCACATGCCTGTCATCAGTGACGGCAAGCTGCGCGGTGTGATCACCATCGGCGACGTTGTTCATTTCCGTCTTAAAGAACTGGAATACGAGGCACTGCGGATGAAACAGATGATCGTCGGCTAGGTCCATACGCCTAGAATCCCCTTGACCTTGCCCCGGTGACGGTATCCCTGATGTCTGGTACTTTGTGTTAAGGTCGAGGGTTGCATGAAACGGGTTCTGGTCACAGGCACTGCGGGGTTTATCGGGTTCCATCTGGCAAAGTTGCTTTTGTCCGAAGGGTTCCGGGTGCATGGCTATGACGGGATGACGGATTACTATGACGTCACCTTGAAGCAACGTCGCCACCAGATGCTGCTGCAATCGCCCGGGTTTTCTGCCACCGAGGATCTTCTGGAAAACCACGAACGGCTGTTGCAGATTGCTGATGAGTTTCAGCCCGAGGTCATTGTCCACCTCGCTGCGCAGGCCGGGGTGCGTTACAGTCTGGAACAGCCACGCAGCTATATCAACGCAAACGTGGTTGGCACTTTCAATGTGATGGAGGCGGCCCGGCAACACAAAGTTGAACATTTGTTGATGGCGTCGACCTCGTCCATCTATGGCGCCAACGAGGATATGCCCTTTACCGAGGTGGACAAAGCCGACAACCAGCTGACAATCTATGCCGCGACCAAAAAGGCGAACGAGGCAATGGGGCACTCGTATGCCCATCTATGGGATCTTCCTACCACCATGTTCCGGTTTTTTACTGTCTACGGCACATGGGGTAGGCCCGATCTGGCATATTTTAAGTTTGTCGATCTGATCCTGAATGGCAAACCCATCGACATCTACAATCATGGCGACATGTATCGGGATTTCACCCATGTCGAAGATCTTGTACGCGGCATCCGGTTGCTGATCGACTCGCCGCCCGTTCGTCCTGCCAGTGCGGACGATATAGAAGTTGGCGACAGCCTGTCTCCGGTTGCCCCCTACCGAGTCGTCAATATTGGCAATGGCGACAAGGTGCGGTTGATGGATTTTATTGAAGCTATCGAAGAAGCCGTTGGTCAGAAGGCCCTCCGCAACTATATGCCCATGCAACTTGGTGACGTGCCTGCCACTTGGGCCGATAACAGCCTGTTGCAGCGCTTGACCGGATACCGGCCGCAAGCAGAGCTCAAAGATGGGATTGCGCAGTTTGTTGCGTGGTACCGCGACTACTACAACAAATAAAAAAACCGGCGTAAGATACGCCGGTTTCTCAAGTGTTACCCGCCGAAATCGTCGAGCATGATGTCTTCGCGATCCACGCCCATATCCAGCAGCATGTTGATCACCGACTGGTTCATGATGGGCGGGCCACACATATAGAACTCGCAATCTTCCGGCGCCGGGTGGTCCTTGAGGTATTCCTCGAACAGAACATTGTGGATAAAGCCGGTATAGCCGTTCCAGTCATCCTCTGGCTGCGCATCGGACAGGGCGACGTGCCAATCGAAATTGTCGAACTCTTCGGCCAGTTGGTCGAAATCTTCGACAAAGAACATTTCTTTCTTTGAACGCGCACCGTACCAGAAGCTGATCTTGCGATCCTTGTTCTTCAGACGCTTGAGCTGATCAAAGATATGGCTGCGCATGGGCGCCATACCTGCGCCGCCGCCGATGAACACCATTTCCTTTTGGGTGTCGCGGGCAAAAAACTCGCCAAACGGCCCCGAGATTGTCACCTTGTCCCCCGGCTTCAGGTTGAAGATGTAAGACGACATCTGGCCTGCCGGAATGCCTTCGGACCCCGGAGGAGGAGAAGCCACGCGAACGTTGAGCATGATCATGCCACGTTCATCCGGATAGTTCGCCATCGAATAGGCGCGCTCGATGGGTTCGTTCACAACGGACTTGTACTGCCACAGATTGAACCTATCCCAATCTTCGCGGTACTCCTCTTCGACATCAAAATCGGTGTAGGCCAGTTGGTGCGCCGGTGCTTCGATCTGGATATAACCACCGGCGCGGAAATTCACATCCTCGCCTTCGGGCAAGTCCAGTGTAAGGGCCTTGATAAAGGTTGCCACGTTCTCGTTCGAACGCACCGTACATTCCCATTTTTTGACACCAAAGACCTCTTCGGGAACTTCGATATTCATGTCCTGTTTGACGGCCACCTGACAGGACAGGCGGTCGCCGCAGGCAGCTTCGCGCTTGGTGATGTGGCTTTCCTCGGTCGGCAGGATTGACCCGCCGCCCGAATGCACCCGCACCCGGCATTGTGCGCAGGTGCCGCCGCCGCCGCATGCGGACGGCACGAACAGCTTTTCAGCCGCCAGCGTTTGCAGCAATTTGCCGCCTGCCGGAACCGACACGGTTTTTTCGCCATTGATGGTGATGTTGACGTTGCCCGTCGACACCAGGCGCGACCGCGCGGCCATGATGATCCCAACCAGACCCAGAACAATCAGGGTGAAAAGGACGACGCCTAAGCTGAAAGTTTCCATTCGCCCCTCCTTACAGTTTGACGCCCGAGAAGGACATGAAGGCCATCGCCATCAGTCCTGCGGTGATGAAGGTGATACCCAGACCCTGCAGGCCGTCGGGGATATCCGAATATTTCAGCTTTTCGCGAACGCCTGCCATTGCAGTGATCGCCAGTGCCCAGCCAAAACCGGAGGACAAGCCGTAGGTTGTCGCTTCGGCAAAGTTGTAGTCCCGCTCCACCATGAACAGCGAACCGCCCAGGATGGCGCAGTTCACTGTGATCAGCGGCAGGAATATCCCCAAAGCGTTGTAAAGCGGTGGGAAATACTTATCCAGGATCATCTCAAGGATCTGCACCATGGCCGCAATCACACCGATATACGAAATCAACCCAAGGAAGGTCAGGTCCACATCCGGAAACCCAGCCCAGGCCAGCGCGCCCGGCTTAAGCAGATAGGTCAGCAACAGGTTGTTCGCAGGAACAGTGATCGCCTGAACAACCATCACCGAAATGCCCAGCCCCAGCGCAGTGGAAATCTTCTTGGACACGGCGATGAACGTACACATGCCTAGAAAGAAGCTGAGCGCCAGGTTTTCAACAAAGATGGCCTTTACGGCCAGTGAGATCAGACCTTCCATCAGTGGGCCTCTACCTGCTGAATTTTGTATTCACGTTCTTCCACCTGGTTTGGCTTCCATGTCCGGAAGGCCCAGATGATCAGACCGATGATGAAGAATGCCGAAGGCGGCAGTAGCAGCATACCGTTGGGCACGTACCAGCCGCCGTTGTTGACGGTTTCCAGAATGGTGACTCCGAACAGTGACCCGGCACCGAACAGCTCACGAATGAAGCCGACCAGCAACAGGATCAGGCCATAGCCCATGCCGTTGCCCAGCCCGTCAATGAAAGAGGCGACAGGTGGGTTCTTCATCGCGAACGCTTCGGCGCGGCCCATCACGATACAGTTGGTGATGATCAGCCCGACAAAAACTGACAGGGTTTTAGAGATCTCGAAGGCGTAGGCCTTTAGCACCTGATCCACCAGGATCACCAGCGAAGCGATGATCACCATCTGCACGATGATCCGGATCGAGCCGGGGATTTGGTTGCGCAGGCACGAGATGAAAAAGGACGAGAACGACGTTACAAAGGTGACCGCCAGAGCCATCACAAAAGACACCTGCAGCGACGAGGTCACCGCCAGTGCCGAACAGATGCCCAGCACCTGCAGCGTGATCGGATTGTTGTCGACAAGCGGGTCGACCAGCATCTCTTTCTTGGTTTGAGACATCAGAACTCTCCTGCTTGCAGTTTGGCCAGGAAGGGACCATAGCCCGCATCGCCCATCCAGAATTTCACCAGGTTATCGACACCAACCGAAGTCAGCGTGGCCCCGGCCAGCGCATCGACATAAAAATCCGGCCCGGCAGCGGTTTGAGATTTGGACACGGTGATCTGAAGATCGCCGGCATCGTCGCGCAGCTTTTTACCATTCCACAGCGATTTCCAGCGCGGGTTGTCCACTTCGGCGCCAAGGCCGGGGGTTTCACCATGTTGATAGAATTGCAGGCCGTAGATATCGTTGCCGTTGTTCTCCAACGCGATAAAGCCATAAAGCGTGGACCACAGCCCATAGCCATGCAGCGGCAGGATCACTTTGTCCAAACCTTCTGCGTCGTCTCGCAGCAAGTAGATCACGCGATACTTCGACTTGCGTCCAATCCCTGCGGGATCGTCATCCAATGCAACACTCAGATCCGGGTCGCTGGCAGCAGCTTGATCGTCAAAAGTGGCCGGGTCGAACTGATCATCGACAAAGGCGCCGGTTGCCAGTTCAAGCACGTGCGGCTCAAAGGCAGCGAAGGCTTCGGTCACGTCGATGCCGGGCTCGTAGACACCAGCAACCTGCAGAACATTGACCTGCTTGTCCTTCAACTGGTTTGCTTCCTGGACCGGGCGCAGGCTAACGGCTGCTGCGGATACAACCATCGAGGCAACCAGACACACAGCGACGGCGACAAAGATTGTTTTTCCGACTGAATCTGGCGAAGCTGCCAGAAACTTGGCGATGGCGCCCTTTGGTTCCGGGGATTGCGGATCAGACATGGCGACGCGCCCTCCGTTTGATGTTGGCCTGAACGACGAAGTGGTCGATCAGCGGTGCAAAGACGTTGCCGAACAAGATGGCCAGCATCATGCCTTCGGGGAAGGCCGGGTTTATCACCCGGATCATCACAACCATGACACCAATCAACGCGCCATAGATATAACGGCCAACATTGGTATGGCTGGCCGAGACCGGCTCGGTCACCATGAAGGCCAGACCAAACGCATACCCGCCCAGCACAAAGTGCCAATACCAGGGCATCGCAAACATCGGGTTGGTGTCCGACCCGATCAGGTTCAATAGCAGAGTAAAGCTAATGGTTCCCGCCAGACAGCCCACAATAAGGCGATAATTGGCAATCTTGGTCATCAACAGGAAGGCAAGACCGATCATACAAGCCAGCGTCGACGTCTCCCCAAAGCTGCCCTGGATCTGACCGAGGAACGCGCTGGACCAGGTGATCCCGTCAGCGGCCAAAGCCTGCACGCCATCCGCGGCGGTCACGGCCAGCGCGGTGGCGCCCGAAAACCCGTCAACTGGGGTCCAGACCGCGTCTCCCGACATCTGCGCCGGGTAGGCAAAATACAAAAACGCCCGTCCCACCAGAGCGGGGTTGAGGAAGTTCTTGCCAGTGCCGCCAAACACTTCTTTACCGATAACAACGCCAAAGATGATGCCCAAAGCGACCTGCCACAGCGGTGTTGTTGCAGGCAGGATCAGCGTGTAAAGCATTGACGTAACAAGGAACCCCTCGTTCACCTCATGGCCGCGTACGGTGGCGAAGATCACCTCGAATATACCGCCGGCCACCAAAGTGACGATGTAGATCGGCAGGAAATACAGCATCCCGTGAAACACGTTGGCCATAAGGCTGGACGGGTTCAGAGAAATGCCAAACATCTGCAACACTGCAATCCGCCAGCCTGTCGCCGCGTCCGGGCCCAGTGTGGCAATAGCAGAATTCGCCTGATATCCGGTGTTCCACATCCCCCAAAGAATACAGGGGATCGTAGCGATCACGACATAGGTCATGATCCGCTTCATATCCACATAAGACCGTGCGTGTGGGGCAACGGAGGTGACGGTTTTCGGAGTGTAGATAAAGCTCTCCACCATCTCGTAGATGGGGAAAAGCTTTTCGTACTTGCCGCCCTTGGTAAAGTTCGGCTCAATCCGATCAAAGAAGCTGCGCAAACCCATTCGGCTCAGCCCTCCTTTTCAATTTTGGACAGACAGTCGCGCAGCGCCAGCCCGTATTCATATTTCGCCGGACAGGCAAAG
The DNA here is from genome assembly GCF_900172215.1 of Ruegeria meonggei. GTDB lineage: Bacteria > Pseudomonadota > Alphaproteobacteria > Rhodobacterales > Rhodobacteraceae > Ruegeria > Ruegeria meonggei. Next base: position 196,720 of record NZ_FWFP01000004.1, on the reverse strand, counting down.
CCGACAAGGCCTAGATCCTCTTCGTCCAGTTCCAGCGCACCCAGCGCCTGTGCGGTATCGGTGTCCATCACCAGCAGCGCGCGCAGCAACTGTGTGGGCAGGTAGTCCTGCGGCATCAGCTCTTCGAATGTACCTGTGGGCACCATCGCACGACGACCACCATTCAGGTTGCTGGTGAACGCATACAACTTTTTGGCAAAAGCCGAGCCAAGTACCGGTTGCACAGCAAATTTCGACGACATCGGGCGAATCCAACCCATTGGGATCTGGTCGCTATCCTCGCGGATAATGGTGATCTGGCGCGCGAAACGGCCCAGATAGGCGTTCGGCCCTTCGGCGTGCTGCCCGGACAGGATCGATCCGGAAATGATCCGGGCAGACCCGTCGACATTCACTTCGTCCCGGGTCAAATCCTCTGTCGAGGCGCCCATGACGGTGCGGATCAGCCGCGGCTGACGTGCGCCGGGGCCGGTCAGTGCGATGACGATGTTGGGGTCCAGATGACCGGTTTGCATCAGCCGGCCAATGGCAATGACATCCTGATACCCGATGGTCCAGACCTGTTTGTCTCCCGCCAGCGGTTCAAGGAAATGGATATGCGTCCCGGCCAGACCCGCCGGATGCGGACCCGAGAATGCGGCGGCCTCAATGCCCGGCAGATCCGTACCTGGAACCGTGTCGCCGTCTTTGTGGCATAGATAGGTCTTGCCTTCGGTCAGATGGGCAATCGCCGCAAGACCGGTTGCAAAGGCGTCGCTGGCGTCGCTGATGATCGCACTGGCATCACCTGCCAGCGGCTCACTCTCAATTGCGGTCACGAAAATCGCGGCCGGCTTAGAGCCCGGCGAAGGCATTTTGGAATAGGGCCGCGTGCGAAACGCGGTCCACAACCCGGCGGCACAAAGCTTGGCGGTTACACCCTCGGCACTGTTCGCGTCGCCTGTGCCCGAGAAATCAATCCCGGTGTCATTGGCATTTGTGACGTCGATCACGACGCTTTGCAGCACACGGCGTGCGCCGCGATTGATGGCTATGACCTTACCGCTGAGCGGGGCAACGATCATTGCCTCGGGCACATCCTTGTTGCAGAACAACGGTGTGCCGCGTTGAACCTCGTCCCCTTCCTGAACCAGCACACGTGGTTTGAGGCCCAGATAGTCAGCCCCCAAAACCCCGACTGAAGAAAATTCAGGACCCGGCTGGATAGTTTGATCCGGGGCACCCTGCACCGGCAATTCCAGCCCTTTTTTCAGATTGAAAGTTTGCATGTCGCTACGGTCTTCCAAGCCTCTTTCCTGCACCACATCGTTCCGGCCCTGGCATATTGGCACAAAACGGTGCGAATGTGGGAGCTTGAGATCAAGAAAAGGCAAAGAAACCTTGTTCCCGATCCAAGCTTCGTTCCGATCACGGACCCTTTACGCGGGGTTCGGTCCAAACGCAAACCTGTTACCGCAAATTCTGTCAGCAAATTCCCACTTTCCCATCAGGTGGCAGCGATTTACCCGTCATAAATTGCGTGTCGCGTCCAATTCGCTTCCGGTGTATGGACCGGACATGGAACCAAGCAATGACCTAGAGATATTCCTGGTGGCAACACCTGGTCTAGAAACCCCCCTGCATGCCGAAGCTGTCGAAAAAGGATTCGCTGGTGCAAATATCCTGCCCGGCGGCGTAAGCTGCCGCGGAAATTGGTCTGAGGCCTGGCGCGCCAATCTGTGTTTGCGGGGTGCCAACAAGGTCCTGGTGCGGATCGGCAATTTTCCGGCGGTTCACCTGGCCCAGTTGGACAAGCGGGCACGCAAGTTTCCGTGGTCCGATTTTTTGCGGTCGGATGTTCCGGTCAAGATCGAGGCGACAAGTCGCAAATCCCGAATCTACCACGCGGGGGCCGCGCGGCAGCGGGTGGAACGGGCTATCACGGAAACGCTGGGCGCACCGATCTCCTCTGACGCAGGGGTGCGCGTGCTCTTGCGGATCGAAAAAGACATCTGCACCTTTTCCATCGACACCTCTGGTGAGCCCCTGCACAAGCGCGGCCATAAACCGGCCGTTGCCAAAGCCCCCATGCGAGAGACGATGGCAGCCATGTTCCTGCGTGAATGCGGGTTTGACGGGACCGAGCCGGTTCTGGACCCCATGTGTGGATCGGGCACGTTCATCATTGAGGCCGCAGAGATTGCCGCCGGGATTTATCCCGGTCGCTCGCGTCAGTTTGCCTTTGAAGACCTGCGCCGTTTCGATGCGCAGGCGTGGGACGCAATGCGTCAGGACGAGGGGCAACAAGATACCGCACCGCAGTTTTATGGGTCGGACCGGAACGCCGGTGCAATTGATGCGGCAACCACCAACGCCGACCGCGGTGGTGTGGCGGCCTCCACGAGATTTCAGTGCCGATCAGTAAGTGACATAAAGCCACCGGCAGGTCCCGCCGGAATTGTCATCACCAATCCCCCCTACGGTGCAAGAATCGGAGACGAAAAGCGTCTGCGATCCCTGTACGGCAGTTTTGGCAAAGTTCTAATGTCACGATTTTCAGGTTGGCGGGTGGGCATCGTAACCAGCAACCAATCGCTGGCCCGCGCGACGCGCCTACCATTTTTGCCCAACGGCCCCGTGGTCGACCACGGTGGTACCAAGGTCCGACTATACAAAACGAACCCCCTGCCGTGACTATTTTGTGTGGCGATTTCCTGCCCCTCAAGGACCCTGCCAATTCTCGATAGGGTCAACAAAATCCCCCTTGCACATCCAAATATCGGGGTATAAATCACGCGCCACGGTCGGAGTGTAGCTCAGCCTGGTAGAGCACTGTCTTCGGGAGGCAGGGGTCGGAGGTTCGAATCCTCTCACTCCGACCAATAAAAACAAGAACTTACGCGAAAACTGAAACTTGCAACTGGTGCAATCTTGCACGAGCTGCACAAAATCGCGAGGATGTTCTTATGAAGAACCCTGTCCCATATGTGCGCCAACGATCTGATTCTTACTAGGAAATCGTCTTTGACGATCCCACTACCGGTAAGAAGAAGCGCAAAGCCACAGGCACCAAAGATCAAGCCGAAGCGGAGAAAAGGCTATCCAAATTTGACCCAATCGTACCCGCTGGCGCAGTCGATCCTGATGCGCCACGTCTGCGCCGTCGCAAGGACGGGTATTGGGAATCTGTTTGGATGGAAGACGGCAAGACGCGGCGGAAATCCCACGGCACTAAGCTGCAAATCGAGGCAGATGCGGCGCACGGTATTTTCATCCAAGAGCTAGCAAAACCGAAAATTCCCACCCGACCGACAATCGCGTGGGTGGTCGATCAGTATTACGATTACATCTGTCGCGAAAAGGCAGAGTCCACGTCAGGCCCAATGGCCGCAAACGTGGCACCACTGAAAGAACATCTCGGGCATTTGTTCTGGGATGAGATCGTGCAGGACACAGTGGATGAGTACATCGACTGGCGCATGGAGAAACCACGGTGGACCGCACACCAAAAGTCCGAGGGTCAGTTCGGCAAGACGAGCCGCAACACTGCTTGCAAGGACCTGCGTGTGCTTCGCGCCGCGTTAACGCGCGCGCGCAAGAACCGATACACCAAATATCCTCCGGACTTCTCTATCAAGGAAGGTGAGCCAGTCCGTGAAACCAAGGCATGGCTAACTGCGGAAGAACTGGAACGGATGATTAGGGGATGCTTTGTCGATCAGGTGAACTGGTTAGGGCGGGCATTAGCCCGCCCTTGCTTTCAAGCAAGGCTGAATTACAGACAGCGATACATCTCAGCGTCAATGAGCATGTCACCTAAGAGGCTCGTCGCCCGCGTTTGGAGTAACACCAAGTTAGCGCCCCGTGATCCAGCTTGCCGTTTGATTTCGTTGATTGCTCTTGTTTGCGAAAACTTGTTCGATCCAACTTGCGGGATCAGTCCAATTTCCTGAGCATTTTCGCAATTGGGGGTATCCGCGAAGGACACTCTGACCTGATCCGGCGCTACTGCTGGGTAGCTTGCCCCGGTCTGAATAACTGGTTCCGTGCATGCTGCCACTGTTGAAGTCAGCAAAATTGCTGCGATAGCTTTTCTCACTTAAGCCTCCAATATACTTAATATTTCTTGCGGCTAACGGCGCAATGAGGCTCAACATTGGCGTGAAAGTGGCGTTTATTGGGAGCAACATAAGCGATCAAGGCCTACAGGTTCTACTTCTTACGTTTTCTCACGTTTCTGGCATTCGTTAACGGGCAATCACCAATCGTCCAAAGTAGGTAGGCCACAGAGCTGCCGTTCGCGGCGGTTGCAGCACATGTCGCTTCGAACGGCAACAATGCGTAGTATATTGGACATTGCAAAGTCGCGAGTCTCAGTGCCGCCTGCCCAGTCAGGCAGCCCACAGCCGACAACCATCGACTCGGTACACCTCAAAGTTCAGATACCCCATTCCTGCCGTTTATGCATCGCGTAGCAATTTTTAATGGATAAGGGTGTCGTGGACAATGAGGCCCCAGATGTTAACCAGGGCCTCAGTAGTTTTAGCGATACCTATTCCGCTGGCATCGTCGAGGTTTCCGGATCAATTGTTGTAGCAACGCCTGCGGCCTCGCGCCGACCATCATTCCAGATGGCCTTGATCAAAGCGATGCACATAAGAGCCATCACAATCGAGAACGGCAACGCCCCAATCACCATTGCAGTCTGAATTGCGCCGGTGCCGCCAGAAATCAGCAATCCACCGACGACCAACGCCAGCGCAGCGCCCCAGAACACGATGTGAGGGCGTGCCTTGGGGCCTTCATCACCTGCAGCGTTGATCGTGTTGACGATCAATACCGCAGAGTCAGCTGACGTCACCAGGAAAGTCATCAGCAAAACAACGATGACTACCGCCATACCCCAGGCCAAAGCCTGTGCAATTGGGGCTAGCATGAATTCGGTCATGGCAAAAATCTTGTCGCCATTCGCCGCATCCAGGATCACACCATTTGCATTGCCGTTCAGTTCCAGATCGATTGCTGTGCCACCGGCCCATGCGAACCAGACGAAGCACATCAGCGAGGGAACAATCATCGCGCCGAGTACAAACTCTCGGATCGTACGACCGCGTGAGATACGCGCAAGGAACAAGCCGACAAAGGGTGCGAAGGCAATCCACCAAGCCCAATAGAATACCGGCCACCAGCCCTGCCATTGGGCAAGCAGGAAGGATTCTGATCCTTCGACACCATCAGATGCATAAACATTAAAGCTCAGCCACGGCAGCGCTACCAGATAGTCCCAGATCCCAACGAAGAAGGCACTTGCACCAAAGAACGTCGCACCAAAGATGATAAAGAAGCCCAGCAAGAAGATCGACAACACCATATTGATGTTCGACAGCCATTTGATGCCTTTGCCAACTCCGGACAACGCCGACAATGTCGAGGCCCCCATGATGACCACTAAGGCAACGATGATCCCAAGCGTCGTTGCCGAACCATCCGTATGCGCGAGCCCGCCGATACCGATCCGCGTTAGACCCGCAACGAACTGCTCGACCCCGAATCCCAACGTTTGAGCAACGCCAAGGATGGTGGCAACAACGGCCACAATATCGATCACGTGACCAAGGTTACCGGACAGCGCCTTGCCAAACAGCGGCGTCAGCGACGACCGGATCGTTAATGGCAGCCCGCGGCGATAGCTGAAGAACGCCAGCGACAGACCAGCAATTGCGTAACACGCCCATGCGCCAAGACCCCAATGCAGATAGGACCACACATAGGCAGTTCTAACGTTGTCCGCATCGAGCGCCGTTGTGATACCTTGAATCACTGATGGGTTGTTCTTGAAATGCGCGACTGGTTCCGCAACGGCCCAGGTCAGCATCCCGACACCGATCCCGGCGCCAAACATCATCGAAAACCAGGAGAAGTTGGAGAACTCGGGTTTTTCCCCCTCGACACCAAGCTTAAGACGCCCTCCGGTCGGCCAGATTGCCAGCCCGATACAAACGATAACAAACGCGGTTACGACCCAGATATACCAAGCGGCAAACTGAGCCAGAATAGCCGCGTTCCAATCGCCTAAGATTCTGCCAGCTTGAGTGGGCCACACAATACACCAGACCACCAGTAAACTGATAATGATCTTACTGATTACCGTCACGTTGACGCTGAACCCCCGATAGAAACCGTTTTCAGCGGTTTTTATCGGAAGTTCCGATAGTGGAGGCTTAACTGCCATATTCTTCATCTCCCTGTAGTTGATCTAGCGGGTTGCAAGATCAAATCGTTGCGACTTCAGCACCAAGCCGTGTTTGGACTAGCCGCAAATTGTGTTGCCTAACCCAGGCAATGAGAAGCGACAGGCTGAACTGTTCCTGCACGACCTGTTGATTGGGAATTGACCCACGTTTTTGGGGAAGTCACCATGCCCATCTGCATTGCTCTTGCAGTCTGGGTTGTCTGATTGCGCCACCACCCGGTCATGACTCGATCCCGTCTCTTTTTTGTCCGGGCGGCAATAGACACCCTTTGACAGAGTTTTTGATACATATTCGAGTAGTTTTGCAGTAGTTCAGTAATTATGAATGACATTAACAAGATTAATACCAATCTTAGCCGCAACCTTGTCGCACTCTATGCTTTTGAAATGGTCGCGAAACATGGAAACTTCACAAGCGCTGGCGAAGCACTTGGCTTGACGCAATCTTCGATCTCTCAACGGATTAAGGGTTTGGAGATCGATTTGGGAGTAGTGCTTTTCAAGCGAGAACACCGTGGCGTTTCACTAACATATGAAGGGCTCAGGCTTCTCAACGTGGTCAAACCTGCAATGACACAAATGGGCTATGCGGTTGGATCCTTACTGGATCGTAAATCCAAACCAAGGGTTCGGATTTCTGCCGACTTCGCTTTCTCTACGTTCTGGCTGCTACCGCGTCTGGCTTACTTGCGCGAAGAGCTTGGGGACGAGATTGAGATTCAAATTCTGGCATCTACTGTGCCGCCAGGCTTGGACGACACGGATTGCGACATACAAATCCATGTAGCGCCCAGAAGTGAGATTAAGCCTGGTGAAATTCTACTGCTGGAAGAGACTGTCGCAGCAGTTTGCAGTCCTCAGCTATTAGAAAAGATAACACCAATTCGCTCTTCTGCAGACTTATTGGATGTGCAACTGCTAAGTTTATCAAAACCCGCCACTGCCGAGTGGCAAACTTGGCAGGGTTGGTTTGATAGTCTGGGCATTGCAGGCGAAAGAAAGAAAAATTACATCAGCTTTAACAACTACGACATGGTCACTCAGGCTGCGTTAGCAGGGGATGGGGTCGCATTGGGTTGGATCGGTCTAATAGATGGCTTGCTCAACAAAGGTTCGCTGGTGCAAGTGACAGATGATGTAGTCATAAGCGACGCAGGCTACGTCATGTCGCGGGACCAGACCAATTTGGGACGCGGCCCTCGAATGGTATTCGACTGGATCGCGGAACAGGTTCTTTCGCCTCATTCGTAATAGTGCTCAGCATCAGCGATGAAGTCGCGTCTCGCCATGCCAATGAAACTGCGCCCGTACCCGCCAGTGAATGACCGCTTCCAACCCGACCGGTAGGAACCAACCTGAGAAATTAATTGCTAGTTGGAGGTCCGCTCTGGACTGGAACCTGTCGACCGCACCCGCAGCATCGAAGCCAAACCGCGATGGCAGGTAAGGGCTCGGAGCGGACATCTGATGCTTTCCGTCAGGTTCGATGCCTTCATAACACCTAGCATGTCGGCTCAGCGAACGAAGCTATCGTTCAACTTGTTCTACGGGCTGTTGAGGAACTGCTTGAGGGTCAGTCTGAGCAAATCACCCAAAAAGCGGTCGAGATGGCACTTGAGGGCGACAGTACAGCCTTGCGCCTGTGTCTGGAACGCATAGCGCCCACCAGGAAAGACGCTCCAGTTAACTTCAACCTTCCACCGATAGGTTCTGCTGAGGATGCCTCAGAGGCCGCGCAGGCGGTTCTACAGGCTGTCTCTGATGGCGAGGTGACCCCATTGGAGGGCGCAACTGTCATGGGGCTGGTCGATCAATACCGCCGGGTGCTGGAGACAACCGATTACGAACGCAGACTGAAAGCACTGGAGGCACAGAAATGAGCATCAGAAACCGATTGGCAGCGTTGGAAAGCCAGCAGGTAACCAAGTCGGTTGCCAAAAGCGGAGCTACTTCTGAGTTAATGAAACAACTTCATGCCGTGGCGGAGCGAATTCGCGGCACACCGCTGTGTGACCTGACCTCGGGCGCGTCCCCCGTGACAATCGCCGCTTTAATTTTAGACGGACGCGTTGATGACGAAGTGGCTCAGAGATGTGTTGAGCTGTCTAAGCAAACTAAGCACTGCATGCGAAGCCGCGAGGCCCAACTGATGAGAAAAGCCATCAATGATCATGTGTGCGCGGCTCGTCAGCTTGAGCATCTAGTCTTTGGCTCTGAAAATGGTCGGTCGTAGGCGAGCGTTCAAAGGAAAACTCCCACCACTTATCGGGATCACTCGCAACGTCAAAGAAACTGTTCGCTCGGTCGCTGAGAATGGGCAAGCTTTTTTCCAGAAGCTCTTGATTCAGGTCGCTCCAGTTTTTGACGATAAGAACTGGCGCGCCCTTGTGAGCGTAAGTTCTCGCCATCAAACTATCTGTCATAATCGGGATACACCTAAACAGGAACGCTTCCATTATCTTTGGAGCCTGCACACCGTTGCCAAGTGGGCAAATCATGTAATGATGCGTGGCCAACGCTTCGTAGTATTCAGGTTGGGCAAAAGGGCCACATGTTATGAAGTCAGAACTTGCCGCGAACTCTTTTGCACTTGTCCTATCGGGAATTGTTTTTTCGAGTCCTGGCCAGAACTTTCCAAATGAGCTTAGAGCAAGGCGAGTCTTTTGCGGCTTTGCCCTAACTGCCGAACGGAGGTCCTTCTCAAACCCGCGAATGTAAAACTCTTGCAGGCCAATTGGCATCATTTTCACGCCAAGCACAGACCGATCAAAGGCTTCGTAATAAATATCCCTGAAGTACTTTTTCAGGCCCCGAATAGTGCTCCTGCTTTGACTGCTTAACGGCGTATCTCCACCTCCAATTACGAGGAAAGAGCCTGGGTTTCTCTCTTGAAAACTATCCTTCAAATAGCTCAGCAATCCCGTCATGGCGTTTGGGTGGCAATAAACATGCCTCGGAAAAAACCCAGATTGTACCCAACCATGTTCCCAACCAACCAGCCAATCAAAGCGTCGCAACCAATGTGGAACCCCCGGAGCGGGTAGACCGTTTACATCCTTTCTCTTTTCCTCGTGCCAATACCGCGTGCAAGGTAACTCGGCCAATACATGACTGTCTGGAAGAAGAATGTGCTCAGGGGGACATGGCGGCAAGCTTGGGGGTAAAGTTCGAAGTGGCCGTTCTTTTGGTTTCGTGCCTGAATCCAACTCTCGTTTCGCACCCAAAAGTGTGCTGTGTAGCGCCTTAATTGCTTCCATGTAGATAAACCTCGCACCCTAGAATGACAGACACTCCCACCCAGGCAGTTAAAAATTTTGAGACAAATTGCGGGTAATATCCTGAGAAGCCGGGGCACGACGCGCCGAACTCATACCCCCTCTTCTAAATCGCAAACTCCCTCAAGGCGCGCCGCGCCCGATGTGTAATAGGGGGAAACGTTAAAAATGTGGCTGTTTCATTAACAGAACAACAAACCTCAATCGCCATTTCGGGTGTGTCCCACAGCCTTTTGACAGCACGTGCTGCACTAAGGGGTTTCCCCAATATCGATCAGATGAGTCTACAGGTACGTATTGGTTAACGGATAAAGACTACCACTCCGTATACCCCCTTGAGTGAGGGGCTGGCGCTTACCCCCTCGTCCAGCCCCTCAACCACCCTTCCTTCAACCAATATACTCCTGATGGTGCACGTATTGGTATTTGGGTCGGGCAGGATCATCAGTTCGACGCATCCTTTCCCTTTAGGCTACTCGCTTTTTCTGGGGATGTTGCCAGCACTCATGTTTCATGCCCACGCACTGAACCCTGTTCGGGCCAACCCGGAAATCTACCCGGTATAGGCACCTCGTGCCGCACTAGCCATTCTCGGATCACTGCCCAGTAATCCTGTGGTTTTGCAGTGAAGCGCATAGAATGCAGTTCGGAAATTTTGCGCTCTAATTGCGCCCACCACTGTATTTTGAGCTTTAGGCCGTGGTTCTTGGCCCATGCACGCAGGGCCGCTTGCCAATCGTCAACGCGGCGCGATTCAAGCTCTTCGTAAAGGTCAAAGGGGATTCGGTAGGGCCAGCCCGTCATGCGGAACGTTTAGCGAACATATCGAACTTGTCCAAACCGTATTTGGCGCGTACCGTCTGTCAGATGTGCAACCTGTATTCCAACATGATCCCCGCCGATGCGATGCGCCGTCTGTTCGATGTAGCAGCGGAGAAGAACAGGCTTGGGAATGCCGAACCCCTCCCTGCTATTTACCCAAAACACATGGGCCCGGTGGTCAGAAAAGACGAGGATGGGTCGCGTGAACTGGTTCCCTTGAGTTGGGGCTTTCGCACGACAAAGAAGTCCAAAAAGACGGGCGCAATCATCCAGCCCGGCGCATGGAACAACGCCAGAGACGACAAAGTGCGATCCAGTGGGCTGTGGAAATGGAGTTTCGAGGAAAGACGTTGCCTGGTGCCCGCCAGTTCGTTCTGTGAAGCCAAGGGCCGCAATCCAGCAACATACTATTGGTTCGCGCTCAACGTGGATGAGGACCGCCCTCCGTTCGCTTTTGCAGGCATGTGGCAAACTTCCCGGTACGAGGGCAAGGAAGGGCCGGAAGAGACTGAGACCTATACCGTCATCACCACCTCAGCCAATGAAATCGTGAAACCGATACATCCGCAGAGAATGCCCGTGATCCTGGATCCGGAAGACTATGAGCAATGGATGAACGGCAGCGCTGAGGAAGCGTTTGAACTACTGCAGCCTTTCGACGCCGACAAAATGCAAATCGTGCTATCCGGTGAGGGTGAGAGGTCCGACGTAGGCAGTTAAGCTAAGACCGTGTGCGAAATAAGAAACCACTGTCCCGAAGTTCTTCAAGTCAAACAACTTTAGTTGTTATATTCTTGAGCCTTGATGGGTCAATTTGGTGCTGTTTTTCAATTATGTTACTCTCGACAGATAATTGGATTCATCTTGGAGATTGTAAATGGCTGATTGCGAGCAACGAGAAAGCTGCTTCGTAAGACGATTTCGTTTGAAACGCGGTTACACGGTAGTGATATCAGGTGTAGATGGCGCGAAACCGTTCAAGCGAGTTGTTGTTAATGGCGGCGTTACGGAAACAAGCGAATACGATTATGACAATGGCGCGTCAGCACCTGGCGGCAGTGTAATTTCCGGAAATGCCCCAATTAGGCGTGCAAAAACGTTGGCTAAGAGTACGCTTAAAGACATGATAGAAAAAGAGATAGTTGCACTTGAACCTGTTTGTGCCGGACCCTGTGAATGCTGGCACGGTGAATATAGTGAAATAGATTGGGGTGGGGCTTTTACGTATCCAGAACAGGAGCAAACAATAGAAATCGCAGTCAAGGACAGCGCGACAAAAACGTACTTCTATCGTGTGAAAGCCAAGTTCAAGAAACAGAGCGTAAAAGTTGAAGGCAGATGTCTAGACCTCGATAAGTATATCGCTTTTGAAATGCCCGAAGAGCAACAGATTGCAAAGCGCACCGTAGTTAGAAAGAAGAAGAAGAAGGCTTAATCCGCTTCTGAACCAAACACCTCAAGCAAAATAGCTACTATTGGAGCCACCCTCTGGTTTGAAATCCTGTAGTAGATGTTCTTTCCGTCCCGTCTCGGAGCAATCAAACCTTCAAGGCGAAGGCGAGCAATGTGTTGGGACGCTCCGGCCTGTCTCAACGACAATGCTGTTTGAATCTCACTCACCGACCTTTCGCCACCAAGTAGCAAACACAGAATCTGTAGGCGATCCTCATGAGATATGGCCTTCAAAAAGCTAGATGCCTCAAGAGCTTTGTCGCCAAATTCTGACCCCACCAGCTACTCCCTATTGTGAACCCAAAGTCCAAACTCTGGGATTATTCCGAGCCTCGTCTTTTAAGTGGACGACGTAAATCGCACACGCAAGGATCGCGCAGAAAATCACAAAGTTTACAATCAGACTCCTAGCCACGCCGCGCCGGTAGTTTCGTCCTTTCCACGTGCCGGTGAACTCTTCAGGCTTACCCTAAGGTCTTTCCGCCTGCGAAATCATTGGCGGGCAATGGTTAGAGTCCAGCCATTGCAGTTCACAACCCCATGACCAAGCCTGGATGAAGACACCGCACACGGCAGCCAGAACTGCCAGCGCACCGAATGCCCGCTCAAACCAAGCCAACCGCTGCACTTGCTGGGTAACAATTTGCTCACCATCCCAATAGAGTCGGTGGCCTGCGTCGATGCCGACGTTGTCCATCTCATCTACACGCCTTACTGTCTGGACTTGGATGAAGTGAATGAATGGTATCGTGAACTAAGCTGAATGCCCCAGCTTGCAGCCGGTCCAGAAATGGGCCGGTTGTTTCACTTAACGCAGTGATATCGGAGCCGTTTTCTAACGGGGAATAACGGTGTGTGCGGTAACATCACTCGATGTTTTCGGGCGCTGTGGCTAGATGTTCCCAGCCGACCCAGTGCTGTTTCTTGTCACTCCAAAAAGGGTCCAGCGTTCGCCATAGCTCGTCGGCATCTTCTATCATGAACTCAATACTAGTTAAGATATCGGCAGTGAATGCTACATGCTCGTAATCATCGGTGACCAGTTCAACAGCACCATCATCAACGAAACGAAGCATGAAGACATCTAGTTCCAGATCCGAAAAGAATGCGACCACCGAAGGACAGCCGCTACCGTCGTCAATAATGATTGGTTTATCCAGTGGGAATCCACCGGCAACCAACTGCAACATTTTTTTGACGGTTTCGTGCACCGGCAACCCCTCTGACTATTTCACAAGCTTAAATCTTCCGTTGTATCATCACGATACTAAAGCCATTGATTGGAACGAGCAGCAAAAAAGAGGCCATCGTGAACTTTCAAGGGCAAGAACTGATTTCCAGAGCTACGTATGTTTCAAACCGAAGTCTATTTGCTCTCGCATTTGCAAAGATACTGTCAGTCCGCCTCGACGTGAACCTAGAAGAGTTCAAATTGCTCGGCGTGTCATTCGAGACCGCGCAGATAGAGGCCGCAACAAACTTTATGCTGGTGTTTCTCGCTTTGAACCACTTGCTATCTTGGTACGGTGACTTTCAAAGCTTTCAGAAATGGAACCACCCAAAGAAGATGGTTTCGAACATGAGTTTCTTTTCAGACAAGAATGAAACAGTTTCGGAACTTGAGTTCTACATATTGCAGATTGAAAGCTACCTGAAGCAACTAAAGGAGCTACGCGAGAACCCGGACGAGAACCCGACGAGGGATCTAGGAGAGCGGTCTGCTGAACTCATTAATTCGGCACGTGAACTGCAAGCTTCCAAGGACGCCCTTACCGTTCACGCGAAACTATATCTTTGGGTTTGGTTCCTTGCGCTACCCGCCGCCGCTACAGCCTATGCGCTCTGGCTGTAGCCATGAACTGCCCTGTTATTCCGGCAGCAACAAAAGACCAAAAAGCGGGAATAGAATGCCAGGGCGTGTGCTGGGGAAACTCTCGGAATCCGCAATTCCCCAGCCACAATTCTGCCCAAGCCACCGCTTATGATTGCCCAATAGGTTAATTCTGTTTGAGTGGTTCAATGCACCTGCTACCCAAGTTCTGTGTCTCCGTTGTCCTGACACTAGCGCTAGCCGTTGCGGCATACGCTGACGAAATCACACCACGCGAAGCTATCAACCACATAGGTAAGCGCGCCTCAGTTGTTGGCGTCGTCAGTCAGGTTTCAAACAGCGGCAAGGGAACGACGTTCATCAACTTTGGTGGCCGTTATCCTAACCATATATTCTACGTTGTCATATTCAAAAAGAACGCCCACAAGTTCCCACGCGTCTATGGATACAAAGGCCAAACTCTCGCAATCAGCGGAAAGATTGAGCTCTACAGAGGCAAGCCGCAGATTATCGTGTCGTCCCCGGATCAGGTCCAGGTGCGGTGACGGGCGTCGGCAGGCTTTCCGATATCACGGAAAGAATCCGGGCTTTCTGCCACTTTCTGCCGGTTGTCGGTGAGAGATAGGTATCCACCTTCAAACTGAGGGCGAACCTGACAAAACCTGAAATTCAACACGGAACTCACAACGGGCTATCAAAGCCAAATAGTTGGACGGTAAGTGGGGCTAAAGTTACATCACTCATCTTAACTATTTGATATTATTTGATTTAATATGAGTTAATGGTGCGGGTGGAGGGACTTGAACCCCCACGCCTTGCGGCGCCAGAACCTAAATCTGGTGCGTCTACCAATTTCGCCACACCCGCATCACCGGCCAGGTCAGCCGGATTGACGCGCTCAATAGCAAAGCTTGCCGCTAAGCGCGAGGGGGAAAATCGCGGCTCGGCAAAGATTATTGAACACGTACCAGATGCAAGAGCAGCTCCGCCAAATGCGGCGCGTGGATGCGTTGGGGTAACTGGCCGCCACGAACGGACAAGGGCGCAAAGCCAACGTGAATTGCAAACCCGGGTTCTTTGGATACAGAAGTAGATTGGATCTTGTGTCGAAATACTCGAATTGTTCGATTTTATTGTATCTATATCGTGAACAAAAAAAGATGTGCCTTTTAAAGATACCTATACGTTGAGTTGCTTGTCATACTGAGCGGAATTTTATGAGGGCAACCCGCTCGGTGTACGGCTTGATTGATCGGACGTTGTTGGGAGTGTGATTACACACAGGTTTTTTAAAAAACTAAATAAAATATAGAGTTAGACAGAAAAATTCCTTCAAGAAGGCGCGTACTCAACGACCGCCAGTGCCGCTATACCGTGCGGGGGTTTCCGGGCCGGGAACTCTGTCATACTGCCAAAGGTTGCAAGGAGTTGAGGGATGGGGACCACAATTGCGCCACATTCCAAACGCCAAAAAATCTTATTCGCGTCAAAATAACACCGCCTTGCCAGTAGTTGATAGGCGCAGGGAGTTAATGAGTCTTTTTGCTTCCGGGCACCGTACGAGTTTTTTTGCTCAACTCCAGAACAAGGGTCTGAACCGTGACCAATATGATGAACTCCGCTGCTGCAGAGCAAGACGCACTTGGTCTTGCCCGTGAAAGTTTTCTTGGTGAACTGAAGTCCTTGAATAGGAACCATCCGAATACAGGCTTTGGCGTTTCACTTCGCACCCGTTCCGGGGGGCACTATCTGCTTGCGAACTCGCGCATGCCATTGCCTGAAACGAAATCCGATGGGTTTCCAACCGGGCGCAGTG
Source organism: Ruegeria meonggei (assembly GCF_900172215.1). Classification (GTDB taxonomy): domain Bacteria; phylum Pseudomonadota; class Alphaproteobacteria; order Rhodobacterales; family Rhodobacteraceae; genus Ruegeria; species Ruegeria meonggei. The sequence goes on along the minus strand of NZ_FWFP01000004.1, from coordinate 181,292 downwards.
TTGCCTGCCTTGAGAACAGCGAGCATTTCAGCTCAATCGAAGTCCTTGCAGATTCCCAGGCCTATGATGACCTTTCACCGGGGGCCGAAGCTGCCATTCTTGGCAATGCGCTGAACCTGATTGCCCGCATTGATATCCTGACCAGCACCCCGGACAGTCAGATCCAACCCCACATCGCTGCTACTGGAACCGGAGGCTAACCATGGCCCGCAACGACCATCTTCTGTCCGTAGGCAACGAAGCACTGGCGCCGATGACCTCGGCCATTGCGTCGCTGTCCACACAGATTGACCAACTGACAGAGGTGGCGGATGCGCGGTCCTCGGCGCGGCTTGCGACCCTCAAGACGCGGATGGAGAATTTCACGGCCAGCATCACGCTGGTCGGGCAGGTCAAGGCCGGTAAATCTTCGATCGTGAACATCCTGGCTGGGCGCCCTGCTCTGCTGCCCTCGGATGTGAACCCGTGGACTTCGGTAGTGACCACGCTGAACATCAATACCCGCACCGAAGGCGATACACGCTCCAAATTTACCTTCTTCGAACAGGAAGAATGGGACAACCTGATGGTCGGCGGCGGCCGTTTGGGTGAGCTGGCCAACCGCGCCGGTGCGGATGACGAGATGGACGATATCCGCCGACAGATTGGCGAGATGAAGAACAAGTCCGAGGCTCGGCTGGGCCAACATTTCGACCTGATTCTAGGCCAGAGCCATCAGTATGACTATTTCGATGACGAACTGATCCAGCGCTATGTCTGCCTTGGCGACGAAGATGACCCTGATATCAACCCGAAAACCGGTCGATTTGCGGATGTTACCAAATCTGCCGAATTGTTTATGGACATTCCGCAATACCCGATCTCGCTGAAGCTGTGCGATACGCCTGGTGTCAACGACACTTTCATGGTGCGCGAGCAGATCACCCTTCGCAGCCTGCGCGGGTCCGAGGTCTGTGTGGTTGTGCTGGCGGCCAGCCAGGCCCTGACGACCATGGATATGGCGCTGATGCGGATCATCGCGCAGTTCGAAAACCGTCAGATCATTCTTTTTGTGAACCGGATCGACGAATTGGCTGATCCGGTCAGTCAGGTTCCCGAAATCCGCGACCGGATTCTGGACACTCTGAAGCAGAACAACATCGACACCAACACAAGTGTGGTGTTTGGCAGCGCATTGTGGGCCGAGGCCGCCCTGACCGGCAATCCCGACATCCTGACTGAAGAGTCGCGCCAGGCGCTGAACACATTCTATCTGGCCGCCGGGTTTGGCGATCAGGCCCCGTCGCTTGATAAAATCTGGGCACTGTCCGGTCTGCCGGACTTGCTGCTTGCCATGAATGAACGCATCGCCGAGGGCGCGGGAACGCGCCTGTTGGACAAGGTGCGCCACCGGGCCCGAAACATTGCCAGTCAGATTCGCGCAACAGCGGTTGCAAAAACCCTGTCCGAAGGGGGTGGTGTTGTCCGCGATCTGGACGGTGTGTCCGCCGAAGAGGCCATTGCCAGGGTCTCTGACGAATACGAAAAGAAGGCGGCGGAACTGACCACTTCGCTGCGTGAAAAAGTGCTGGAACGTTTGAATTCGGCCGAGACCAACTTTGTCAAACGCGCGACGGATTCGCTGATTGCGCATCTTGAACAGAATGGCGAGCAAGGCACATGGCAATACGACCCGGCCGGACTTCGTACCTTGCAAAAGGCGGCCTATTTCAGTTTTGCCCGTGCAATGCGTAAAGAGGCCGGCGCGTTGTATAACGCTGCTGCGGCAGATGTCGAAGCGCTGTATCAAAAGCTGTTGGGTAATCACCTGGGTGAATTCAGCATCGAAGCGCCCATTGTGCCGCGTGTCCCGCCCCCATTGGGCATCGGTCGCACAATTGCGCTGGATTTGCAAAGCACGTGGTGGCGGCGCTGGTGGCAAAAGCGCAAAGGGTTCGAGGCTTATGCCGCGGACTACACACGCTTGATTGCGTCTGAGGCAAACTCGATCACCAAAGACATCGAGGAAAACCAAATCGCGGCGGTACTGGAAAATGTCCGGGCTGGTTTGGCAGACTTCCTGCGCGAGCAGAAGGAAACCCTGCTGAACATCTCGGCCTCGGCCGAACAGGACCCGAACCAGGCCGCCCTGATGGCAGGAATGGCACCCAAAAAGTCACGTGACGACATTTTGGGCGACATCCTAAAAGATCTTAGTAACGAGGCAGCATAAGTAGCGACATGGCAAAAGATATACAAACCCGCTTCGTCTCTCCTAAGGCATGGGAACGCATCGAGAAGTGGTCTCGCCGGAAACCCGTTTTTGCGCTCATGGGCGAATTCAGTGCCGGGAAATCGACACTGATGAACTTTTTGCTGCGCTCTCAGGCGCTGCCAACGCAAGTGACAGCGACACAGTTGCCACCAGTTTGGTTCAGCTGGGGCAAACAGTCGGCTTACGTGCAGCGCCACGATGGTAGCCGCGAAGATATCACGCTGGACCAACTGGAAGGCGTGGGTGTCAACGACGTCCAGTTTGTGCGCATTTTCCTGGAATCCGACATTTTGGAAGCTGTCGATCTGATCGACACCCCAGGGATCTCGGATCCGAAGATTTCCAATGATGTCTGGCGCCGCGCCGTTGGGCAGGCCAATGGCGTGTTGTGGTGTACTCATGCGACCCAGGCCTGGCGCGAGACAGAGCGGGCGACTTGGGTGTCGCTGCCGGAACGCTTGCAGCATAACTCATTGTTGCTGGTGACCCGTGCTGATGTTTTGGGCGCAAAAGATCGTCAGAAAGTGCTGCGACGGGTGAACCGCGAAGCAGGGCATCTGTTCAACCGCTCGATCCTCTTTTCGGCGCGCGATGCAATCACCGCGCGCGACAAAAGCGGCGATACCGAGCTGTGGGCGCGTAGCGGTGGTGGGAAGATGGTCGACAGCTTCCTTGAGATCACAGAACAGATCATGGACAACCGTGCCGATCAGTTGTCGCAATACCAGATAGACAACAGCCTGGCCGGAGGACCGCGTGTTCAGCCGATACGACCCCAGCGGAAATCTGAAGGCGCAGAAGAGCCTGCGCCGCTGAAACTTGTGAACCCAGTTGCAGATATCGACGCTGATAACGAAGTGGTCACCAGTTTTCCAGTGCGTCCGTCGCGTGTGGAACGCCGCACCGAAGACACCGACCGCGCTGAACGGATCGACGCGGAAGAAGCTGACCGTCTACGCGCCGAGATGACGGCAAAGACACAAACTCCTGAACCGGTTGTCGAAGTCGATGAGGATGACCTGCGCTCGTTCTTTCGGGAGGCGGACAGTCAGCCTCTGAACCTGACCGGGCATACGGATACGATGAAGGACGAGGACGAGTTCGACCTTCTGGATATTGACGAGTTGGACGAAGATGACCTGGATGACGGTCTCAATCTTCTGTCCGAAGAAGAGGTGGATCAGCCTCTGGAAGAGACCGCACAGGCGGATAACTTCATGGCCTCGCTGGAGGACAAGTTGGGCAACGCACCCGAACGGGATGAAGCGCCCACGGATCAGCAAGACGAACTGCAGGGGGAAACCTCTGTATCTTCGATCACTGCCCTTCTGGCGGAGCAATCGAAAAACACAGAGGACGAATTTGAACCCGAGCCGGAATCCCAGGGCCTGATGGACATGCAAGTGGTTCCTTTGTCCAATGGAACAGCCCCCGATGCACCCGCTGCAGCCGGCAGAAAGGATGACGCGCTTGAGGATTTGCTGAATGTACCAGCCGGCGCACCGCTCAGCGCCGCGTCCATGTGGCGTGAGATTACCGAAGATGAGGATTTGCCAAAGGACGCAGAAGGTCTGAAAAAGGTGTTCAAGGCATTTCTCGAAGAATTCGATGTAATTGCAGCTGAACATATCGCGCGTAAGACCAAGGGATCGTCCCGTCCGGTTCCCAAAGCTCCTGACGGTGGCGGGGCGGAATGGCATGTGTCGTAAAAAGAAGCTCAGGTAGAAACGATGTCTATCGAAACAGCATTGAACAACGCGATAGCGACCATACCCGACTGTATTGCAGCCGGGTATGTCGATATGGAAACGGGGATGTTGCTGGGGACCAACACCTCTGATCCTGATGCTGCCGACGCGCTGGACAGTCTGGCCATTGCCGTGGCTAACCTGTTTCAAGGCCGCGGCGTGAAAGCGTTCGAGGATTTGTTACGCAGCTCTGACGCTGAAGAGGCAGAATACCCGGGATTTGGGGAAATCGCGGTATTTTCGAATGACCGGTTGAACATCTTTTTGCGGACCCGGGAGTATCCCGATCATGTGGTCTGCTACATCTGCAACAGCAGCGCCAATGTTGGGTTGGCACTGACAAAATCGCATCTCAGTCTGGGGCCGGTTGCGGCCGCAGTTTAGACGGGACCAGAGGGGGTCACGGCATGATGGACACAGACATACTCGAAATGCTCGATGACATCGGGCGTTCGGCAGTGGCTCGTCTTAACCCGGCGGTCACTATACCCGGCGATACTGCTCAGGTGCGGCGCGACAAAGTGCTGAATATCATACGGGGTACCATCCTTCCGCGCCGCTTGGAATTCACGGCCGCCAACGGGGTTTGCCTAGCGATTGAAGTCAACAGCTCTCGGGTCACGGATGTGTTTCGGGTGCACGCTGGCATCGCACCGGACTTCGAAACTGAATCCAGAGAAGATCTTGCCGCCAAACTGGCTGGATTGGTGTCAGATATCGCCTCTGCTACGGCGCCGCTGGAGCTGGTTTCCTTGCAGCCCGACACCGCCCTGGAGGCGGACGATGTCGGCATTACGTTCAGCGAGATTGAGGTCGCGTGCGAAGGCATTGAACTGACGGCAGAGCCCGTCATTTCCATTGTTGCCAATGCCGAGTCTGCTGAGGATGAGGTGACAGCCGAACCCTTACTTGACGGACTTGCAAGTCGTTTCTTCGAAGGTGCCGACCGATTTGCGCAAGGCCGCGTGCTGGCCCAGGCGAAAGACGGTGCGGAACTTCGCGCAGAGGGCACGTGTGGCCAGGCCCAACCGCTACACCCGGACCAGGAATTGCTCAGCCAGTTTGCGCGCGACCTTTCCGGTTGGTCTGCGGACGCATCAAATTTGGATTTGCCGCAGCTGATCGTCATGCGCCCTTCTGGTGGCAAAGGAGCTGGGTTGGCCATCCTGCGCGACAACGAACAGTTTGCAATGGCGGTGCACCAAGCTCGTAAACTGGGCGCCGTAGTCAATCTGTGGGCAACACTAACGAGGCCGGACGAATGAGACCGGCGCTAAAGTTCAATTTTTCGAAGAATTCAAATCGTGTTTGTAAGTTACCAGGGTAAAGTTTATGAGTGAAAACAATCGTCGCGAGTTAATTCGCATTGCCGAAGACATGAACGGTTCCAGCAACGATGAGACCCGTCAGTTCATTTCGCGCATTGTAGGTGATCTTTCAAATCTGAAGCCATCGATCGCTTTTGTTGGGCAGATCAAGGCGGGCAAGTCCCGGTTGATCAATGGGTTTACCGGTCAGGCTGAATACCTGCCCTCAGATGTGAACCCGTGGACAACAGTGATTACCGACATGCACTTTGGGCACCCCTCGGGCCGGACCCAAGGGGCCGAATTCCACTTTTTCGACAATCGCCAGTGGGAATCGCTGATTGCCGAGGGTGAAGAACTGCGCAACATGTTCCCCGATGACGAGGACAGCTATAAGCGCGAGATGATCGAAGAGCAGGTCGAAGCGATGAAGACCCGCGCCAAACTGCGTCTGGGCGAAAGCTATAAGCACCTGCTGGGTCAGCACCATGATCTGGACAGCCTGACCACAGACGATCTGGCACGCTACGTCTGCGCAGGCGATGATCCCACCGATGAAGGAACGTATGATCCGGGTTCGGATCGGGGTCTGTACAGCGATATCACCCGCAAGGCCGAGGTCTATTTTGACATTGGCCATTTCCCTTTTCCGCTGACCGTCACGGATACGCCGGGTGTCAATGACCCGCTGCTGATCCGAGAAGAAATCTCGCGGCAATATCTAAGGGAATCCGATTTCTTTGTCGTGGTCCTTTCGGCGCATCAGGCGCTGTCGCGGGCCGATCTGAAACTGTTCCGCCTCATGCAGGCGCTGGAACTGGGTCAAATCGTTGTTTTCATCAACCGAGTTGATGAGCTTGGCGGCGGTGCCGAGGATGCGGGTAAGGTGCGGGCCGATGTCATGGAAGGCCTGGAACAGGCGCTTGGAAACTCGGACATTGATGTCCTGATGGGCAGTGCCCAATGGGCACATTACGCATTGACCGGGGATGACACCGGCGTGGATCATGACCACGTTCTGGCATGGCTGCGCGCGCATCCTGAACAGATGAAACAGTATCTGGACGGGGTGGAAGAGATCAAACAGGGCCCCGGCCCGATTAGCCGCGAAGGCGTTTTGCGGTTTGCCGCGATGATCGCCTCGGGTCTGCCGGACCTGCGCAAACATGTCACTCGCGCCTTGACCGACGGCCCACGCGAAGAACATTTGCGCATGGCATGGCAGCACCTGAACAGTTTCGCCCAAGGCGAACTTGAACGCTCCAAAGCGCATCTGCGTGTGATTGAAGATGAAATCAGCCCAGACGCCGGGAACGCTGACGAAAATGACAAAACGCTGGCAGAGCTGCGTGATCTGGTCACTCAGAAAACGACAGATATTGTCAGCGACATGGACGACGTACTGGCCAATTTGCGCGGTGTTATGGACGACACCGTGGCCGAGGCTGTCTCGGCGGTGGTGCGGGGCCCGAACGGGGATTCCCCGCTGTTGGCCAAAGGCGGCGAGACCGAGCTGAACTTTACCCCATTGCGCGATCGCATGCGCGAGCTTGTTCAGGGTGCCACGCAGGTTGTCCGTCAGCGGATGCTGAGCGAGCTTTACGCCATCGACATGCAAAGCAACGCCGCCCTGCGCGCTCTGCCCGGCTGGCAGGACCCGACCGACAACCGGATGAATACCAGTGCCGTGCGCTGGTTTCGGCCGGATACCACGGCCCTGACACGGGGCATCACCGTTGAATTGCGGGTTAACTGGCTGTCGCGACTGATTTCGCGTAAAAGTGTAGTTGCGCGCGCTGAACGGATGATCGTTCAAGAGTTCGAGATGATTGGAGACGATCTGGTGGATACCGCTCGTGGCGATCTGTTGGAGCGTCTGAATACAGTTCTGGACCACTACATGGCTTTGCTGGCCGGACATCTGGAACACCGTTCTGGCAGCAGTGAAACAAACGCCCGGGCCGAGGCCCAAACCGCTTATGACCAGGCACAGCGCATAACGGACGAACTGAGCGCCGTATACAGCGCGGACTACGTAGACAAAAGATTAGCAGAGGCTGCGGAATGATAGATTTCCCCGGAACGGACCAGGAAGTAAGACAACTTGAACGCTTTCTGACCGCGACCGAAGACCTGACAGCCGACCCGGCAATGGAAGAGATGCGCGCGCGCGCCCTCGCCCATGCTGAACAGCTGTCCAACGCGGTCAATATCGGTTTCGCCGGGGAATTTGGGGCTGGGAAATCCAGCCTTGCCAACATGCTGGCCGGGGCCGACATTCTGCCCACCGGACCGCAACATCTGAAACTACCGCTGGTCATCGTAGCCTATTCCGAGACACCTGAAACCACCGTCGGCTGGTGGGGCAAAGAGCCCAAAGTCTATTCCGGTATTGCGCTGGAAAAAGCTGCCGCGGACAACCCGGACTTTATCTCGGTCGGTCTGAATACCCCTGCCCTTAAGGAAATTTCCCTGTTCGACCTGCCAGGGGCCGGGGCATTGGATGATACCTACAAACCCACGCTCGATCTGTTGAAATTCGTTGATTGCGCAATCTGGTGCACCAACGGAACCAACGCCTGGCGCGAGACAGAGCGCCACTTGTGGGCGCAAGTTCCGACAGAGTTGCGCGACAACAGCCTGCTGGCCGTAACCCATGCAGACCTGCCACCGGTCCGTGATGCACTGGACCGTGTGCTTGCACGGCTGAACAAGGAAAAAAACAAGATGTTCCGGGCCGTCGTGCCCATCGGAACACCTGTCGCGGTCCGCGCCATGGCGCAGGAACCAGAGCCCGATTTTGCCCTGTGGGAAACATGTGGTGGTCAGAATTTGGCCGAGCACGTATTGAAAATCGCCTCGGACCGCCGCCAATCAGACCTGGAAGCCGCACGCGCGGATCTGAAGCAGGACTTCCTGCCCTATCTCGAAGACTTGCAGGGGCCAGAGCAGGAACAGTCTCAGGCCGACGCTTCTGCGGTACAGGCCGCCATCGAGTTGACCCTGCCACCGCTGGAGAATCCCATTCTCGAAGACTGGCTGGCTGCGATTGCCAGCATCTATGCAGATCTGCGCGAATCCTCGGCCATTGAGCCGGCGGCCTTTCTCAACAGCTGTCAGGAAATCGTCGAGGATTTTGCCGAACGGCTTGAGCAGGGTGGAGAAATCGACCCGTCAGCAGACTGGATTCCTGGTGAGTTCGAAAAGGCCACAGATCTGCTGTTGCTGTTGCAATTCGAAACCGGTGATGCACCCTTGAAAGACGCGATCAGTATCCTGGCGCAGCTCAGCGACAACCTCGCCTGGGCCGGCAGCCGGGTGGATTCGATGCAACCCAAAACCGGAACCTGACAACCTCTCGTTAAGATTGAGTCGCTAAGAGCCGATTCGAAGCTCTGAGAATCGGCGTTTTATTGTTTCGAATTCGGTGATCAATCAGGTGAAAACTGCGATTCAGTTCGCAGGATTTAGGCGCCGAACATCTACATATAGATAAAGTGACATGATTATCCACTATATGATGATTTTGACCTTAAAGGGTCCTTAGTGAAGCCATGAGGCGGCCCCAATAAAGTCAAATTTGAAACGTCTAACCGTCTTAAGTGATCTGCGGTTGTATTTGGTTGTGAGTTCGCGGGTTTTTTTCCCAGTTAACAAAACCGCAAAACGATTAGAACGGGCGGAAAGAAATGAGCCACAACCAGGCTGTCGGTGCATCGCACGACGAACCGAAAATTGACGGACTCCAACCAGGCGCCAAGCTGTTGCGCGGGCAGTATGAGATTCTACGCTTCCTCAGCAATGGCGGATTTGGAATTACCTACCTGGCCCGCAACAGCCTGGAGCGCGAAGTTGTAATCAAAGAATGCTATCCAAGCGCGGTTTGCACACGCAACGGCGACCTGGTTGAACCCACAGATCCCAATCATAAAGATGATCTGCGCGCTATCATCGACCTGTTCATTCAGGAGGCCCGCAATCACGCACGGCTGGTGCATCCCAACATCGTCGACGTGCATCAGGTGTTTGAAGACAATGACACCGCCTATATCGCCATGGACTTTGTCAAGGGTTGTGATCTACTGGATTACGTCGAAAACCCAGACAACAAAACAAACCCTGATTTCATCGTTCAGGTCACCGAAAAGATGTTGTCGGCGGTGTCTTTCATTCACGACAGCGGCATGTTGCACCGCGATATCTCGCCCGACAATATTCTGATCGACGAAAACGGTGAGCCGATCCTGATCGACTTCGGTGCCGCGCGGGAACAGGCAGCGAACCAGTCTGCCGCGTTGCTGACATTGCGGGTTATCAAGGACGGCTATTCCCCGCATGAGTTTTACGTACGCGGGGCCGAGCAAGGCCCCAGCAGCGACCTGTATGTTCTGGCAGCCACTCTGTACCACGCCATCAGTGGCGAGCGCCCCATCGATGGTCAGACGCGTTTGAATGCGTTCAACAACGGTCAGGATGACCCCTACGTGCCGTTGGCCGGACGCCACAAGGGTTACCCCGAAGGTTTCCTTGGAGCAATTGACAAGGCGATGGAAGTTCACGCCACCGACCGCCTTCAGACTGCTCTGGATTGGTTGCGCATGTTCCGTGGTCCCGGTGTCATGTTCGATACGTTTGAACGGCGCCCAATCTCGGTAATCGTCGCCATGGATCGCAAGGACGAAGCGGCTGAGAAGGCACGCATAAAGGCGGAAAGCGAAAACGCCGAAGCGGTCGTTACCGCCCTTTTGGCAGGAAATGCTGATCTGGCCTTGGGCAACGAAGACAAGAACGAGGATGAACTGGCCAAGTTCGTAGCTGCCGAAGAACCCCAGGTTACGGTCGATACCGTGGTAAAAAGCGGGTCAGGCGGTAGCGGTAAGATGTTTGCGGGCATCGCGGTTGTCGCGGTTGGTCTGGCCGCAGGCGGGTTCTTTCTGATGTCCGGGAACAATACGGCTTCGGAACAGGATGTGGCGGTTGCCCCACCGCCTGCAATTGCCGAAGAAGCTGAAGAAACGGTGGACATTGCTGTACCGGCGGAAGAACCGGTCGCACAGGTTGCCGAGGTAGCGGTTGAACCGGAAACGGTCGATGCTGCGCTTGTACAGAAAGAACCAGAACAAGTGCCTGTCGAGCAGATACAGGCCGAAGCGGCTGTCGCAGAAGAGGAGCAACCTCAGACAGCCGAGACGACGACAACGGAACCTTTCGCGGCAGTTGCGGTTAATCTGGCCGATGCGCAGGTTGCGTTTTCGCACTGGGATGTAGAAATCCCGTTTCAGACGTCCAGACGGCGTGCATCAACCGGCAATATCATTGCGGTGACCGGCATCGATCCAGCCCAGGACATGAGCGTTATTGGCGATTGGGTCACACGCGGTGCGGCGATCTATACCCTGAACGGAGAACCGGTTCGGGCCGATGCAAGCTTTGCCGCTCAGGTGTTGGACGACCTTTCGGTTGATCCGGATGGGTTTATCCGTGTTACCGCGCGGTATCGACCGCTTGGCAAGACCCGGGCACAGAACGGATTGCTGGCCTTGCCGGCTAACCGAATGATCGGGTTGGAAAACGGTTATGGCTTTACGGTGCGCAACACCAACAGTCAGGGTTGGAAAACGGTCGTGACTGGCTTGCCAGTGGATGCGGCGGGCGGCCTTCAGAAAGGCGATATTCTGATCTCAGAGATGCAGACCGGCGCGGCCATTGACGGGTCCGAAAGTCTGGATGCCCTGTTGGAAACACTTGTGTCCGAAAATCAACCTCAGGCGCGTTTGACAGTGTTGCGCAATGGCACTGAGACGCAGGCCGTCATGCCGCTAAAGCAGGAGTAGTCTGACCGGTTCGTTACGTGATCCGCCAGAAACAGAAAGTTCGAAGTGCCGTTGCGTCGATGTGCGCAGAGGTGAGTAGCAGCCCCACGGGACAGATATCCGTGCCAAGATACAAAGGTGTCGACACCATGTTCAAATACAAGAGCCCTCTCAGCCGGCTTCTCGAAGGTGCCGGAAAAGCCAAAGAATCCGAAGACGATCTGGACGAGGTTGCCGCGCCTGAAACCGAGATCGAAGCCGAGGCAGAAAAACCTCAGCCCATTGCGGATTTTAACGCGCTGCGCCAGGCCTTGGCGGGTGGCAACATGTCTTCGGACAGCTACGAAGACAGCGATGAGCTGATACCGGAAGAGGATATGCCCGAGTTTTCCGAGAGCGAAGACGCGGTCACCGCTGAAGCGGAAGATGAGATTGTGGTGACTGAAGTGGTCGCCCAGGTACAGAACAACATCTTTGAGGCTCCCGAAGCCGAAGCTGAGGCAGAAGATGCTGTGGTTACTTTGCATGTGGCCACGGATGAAGACGTCGCAGCCGAGGTGGCCCCTCAGGTTGACGAACCGCAAGAGGCCGCTGAGGTTGTAGCGCAGCAAGCAGAACCTGTTGTTGAAGTGATCACGGAGACCGTCGAGACCGCCGCGGTTGAGCCAATTTCTGTTGAGCCAGTGTCAGAACCAGAAAATCAACCCGAAGCGGAAGCACTACCCGAGCCACAGCAGCCTGCCCCGTCCTCGGATCGCCGTGGTCGCGTCAAAACCACTTTCCTTGGGTTTGAGCGTGCCGATACTCATGTTCAGGACTTGATCGAAACGGCCGAACCGGTTGCGAAAGCAGAAGCCGCACAAGAGACTTTTCCGGTTGGCTGGCTGGTTATCACAAACGGGCCGGGTCGTGGATCCTGCGTTACTGTGACCGAAGGTCTGATGCAGATTGGTCGCAACGATGATCAGGCGATTCAGCTGGACTTCGGTGACACGGGTATATCGCGCAGCAGTCACGCAGTGATCGCCTACGACCCCGAAGATCGTAAATGCTATCTCGGACATGGTGGCAAAGCCAATCTGGTACGCCTGAACGGCAAACCAGTGCTCAGCACCGTTCCACTGGCCAGTGGCGACCTGATCCGGATCAGCGAAACTTCGCTGCGCTTTTCAGCCTTCTGTGATGACGGCTTTGATTGGCGGGATGCCTGATAGATGCTGGCGACTCCGGCATATGATATTGCACTGATCCTGGATCAGGGGCAGCGGGACACGCAGGAAGATGCGGTCGCGGCGCGCACGTTCGATGCGGCGGATGCTTGTTATGTTGTCGTGGCAGACGGCATGGGCGGGCACGCAGCTGGCGAGGTTGCCTCGGATCTGGTGATCTCAGCCTGGCGCGACGCGCTGGACGTTCAGCTTGAGGGTCCAACGCCTTCAGAGGCTGCACTGGCAGACGCACTGCCGTTGGCGGCAATGCAGGCCAACGCCTCGATCGCCAATTTCTGCGAGGAACAGGGTGAAGGGTTCAATATGGGCTCTACCATGTTGGGTGTCTTGCTGATCGGCCCGCGCGTGTTCTGGATCTCGATCGGAGACAGCCCTCTATACCTGTTCCGGGACGGGGCGCTGCGTCAGATCAACGAAGACCATTCCATGGCGCCGATGATTGATGCGCAGCTTGCAGAAGGCACCCTGACCGAGGCCGAAGCACTCGCCCATCCTGATCGCAACCAACTGACGTCGGTGATCATGGGCGCAGCCATTCCCAAAGTCGACTGCCCCGAAGACCCACTGGCCCTGGCAGCATCAGACATTCTGATCCTGGGCAGCGACGGGTTGCAGTACCTCAGTAACGCGGAAATTCAGACGATCCTGCAGGACAATGTGAACGCGCTGGCACAAGACATTGCCGATACCTTGCTGCGGGCGTTGAAAGCCAAAGATCATCCGGACCAAGACAATGCCTCAATCGGCGTTGTGAAACTAACAAGAAACTAACCAAGGCAAAGATACAGGACCCATGAAACACCATCTGTTCATATCCAGCCTAGCACTTGCTGCTGCGGCCGGTGCCGCCTCGGCGCAAGAGGCGTGCTCGACATACGAAATTCAACCCGGCGACAGCCTGCGGGAATTGACCATCCAGGTTTATTCAACCGAAGATTTTCGCATCGTCTTTGACGCCAACCGCGATGTCATCGGCAACAACCCGAATGTCATCAGGGTCGGTGACGTGCTGACATTCCCTTGTCTGGAAGACGTTGGCCGGGCACCTGCTGCACCGCAGACCGAAGCCGAAGCCATGGCTGCTGAAATGGCGTCCGAGATGGTCAAAGCTGCCGAAGATCGTGCCGCCAAAGCCATCGCGGAGGCGAACAAAGCCAGCGAAGACGCTGTTGTTGCGGCACGGGCTGAGGCGAAGAAAGAAATCGAAGCCGCGCGCGCCGAAGCCGCAGCACTTATCCGTAACGCGGATGCGGGTGAGCGCCCGGAAATCCGCGATCGTCAGTTGTTGTTGATCACAGGCGGCAACTACGCGCCGTTCACGGATGAGGCCTTGCCCAATCGCGGGCTGTATACAGACCTTGTGGAAACCGCGATGCTGCGGGCCGCGCCTGAACAGTCTTACAAGATCCAGTTCGTCAATGACTGGTCCTCGCATCTGGACCTGTTGATGCCAACGCTGGCCTTTGACGGCACGTTCCCCTGGTCGCGCCCGAATTGCGAAGAACCGGCGGCGCTGTCTGAAAAGGATAGGTCGCGCTGTGAAACCTACAACTTCTCGAACCCGTTCTACGAAGTGGTAGACACATTCTTTGCGCGCGAGGGGTCGGGTTATGAAGAAACCTTGACATATGCGGATTTTGCCGGAGCAACCATCTGTCGTCCAGAAGGCTGGTCACTGTCCCACATGGACGCCGTTGGGCTTTACGAACCAGCGGTCTCTCTTATGCGGCCCGTCTCGCCGGATGATTGTTTTCACGCAGTGATGGACGGCACAGCCGACATCGTCGCGATTGAGGCCCATTTGGCCGTCGAGACCATCGGGCGGTTGGGCTACCAGCACCGCATCATTGAGAACCCCAACCTAGCGGCCATCAAGTCGCTTAACGTCATGACCCACAAAGATAATCCGGATGGGGAAGCGATCCTTGAGACGCTCAACCAGGGTCTGGCGATCATGCAGCAATCTGGCGAATGGCGTGACATCGTGTCAACCGCCCTGCGTCACCAAATGGAAAATGGCTAAAGCAGCAATTGGCCTGACAAAACAAAAAGTCTGGAGGAAGTGGACATGTTTAACAAGAAACTGAAGAAAGCAGTACTGTCGGCGACAGCCCTCACCGCCCTGAGCGCCGGCGCGGCCGCCGCACAAGAGGCCTGTACCAACTATACAGTCGGAGACGGCGACACGATGGCAACAATCGCCATCGCGGCCTATGGCACGTCGAACTATCAGCCGATCTTCAACGCCAACCGCAATGTCATTACCAACCCTAACGATCTGGCACCCGGCTTGGTTCTGACCTTGCCATGTGAGGATGGAAGCTTGCCGAACGGTCAGTCCGCGCAGGAACTGATCGCAGCTGAAGAACAGCGTGCGGCCAGCGTCAAACGCTCGAACGTCTATGCGCCGCCGATCAAGCTGGTGGCTGGCAACGGCTGGGAACCGTTTACAACTGAAAGCCTGGGTGGTGGTGGAATCATGACCCGCCTGGCAACGACCAGTCTTCAGCGCGCGGGCAACCAACGCGATTTCTCGGTTAGCTTTGTAGATGACTGGAGCTCGCATCTGGAGACTCTCTTGCCGCTTGGTGCATTCGATATCTCGATCGCCTGGACAGTGCCAGATTGTACAAACCGGACCTACGAGTGGTCCGCAGCTACAGAATCCCGCTGTAACGAGTTTGTTGCTTCGGTCCCTGTCTATGATGTTGTTGGCGGGTTCTTTACCCTGCCGGAAAGCCAATACGTACAGGCTACAGACTTTGAAGACCTCAAAGGCGCAACCCTTTGCCGTATGGATGGCTGGAGCATGGTTGTGCTTGAAGAAGTCGGGCTAAATTCCGAAAACTTGACGTTGGTCCACCCCAGCTCTGCCCGTGAGTGTCTTGACGCCGTTTTGACAGGTACGGCGGATGTGGCAGCATTCGAAGTTGATCTGTTCGCATCAACTATGAAGGACATGGGTTTGACATCTGCTGACATCGTGGAAAATCCTTATGTTTCCACGCTGTCATCCATGAGCTTCCTCGCGCACCGCACCAACCCGTTCGCGCGGGAATACGTTGCGATGATGAACAAGGGTCTGATCGAAATGCGTGAGTCCGGAGAGTGGTATGCGATTATCTCGGATACCCTGCGTGAGCAAAACGAAAAGCTGAATGCAGCATCGAACTGACCCTTCGGGTTAACTAAATGCTTTGGGGCTGGTCTTGGGACCGGCCCCTTTTTTGTTCGTTTCAGTTGCAGGCAAGTACAGGCTACGGGAAATCCCTAATACCCATAGTTTCTGGGGCTGTTACGGTAAGGACAACTACACCGGTGAGGCTCAGGCCTCTCCACTCACTCAAAAAGGGTCGGCTTTGGGGGTCGGCCCTTTTTCTATCTAACAGATTGTTTTTTGACGATAAAAGCCACGCCCGTCGGGCGTGGCCTTGTGTCTTTAGTCAATGATTGCGTTCAGTGTTGCACTTGGGCGCATTACCGCAGCTGTCTTGGCAGGATCGGTGTGGAAATATCCGCCCAGATCTGCTGCGGGCCCTTGTGCAGCAGCCAATTCGCCAAGAATCTGCTCTTCCTTCGCCGCAAGCTCTGCCGCAACCGGCGCAAACTCGGCGGCCAGGGCGGTATCGTCGGATTGCGCTGACAATGCCTCGGCCCAGTAGCGCGCGAACCAATAATGGCTGTCGCGGTTATCCGGCTGACCAACCTTGCGGCTGGGTGAGCGGTTGTCGTCCAGAATGCCTTGCGTTGCAGCCTCTGCCGCTGCGCCCAAAACACCTGCCTTGGCGTTGCCCTTGCTGTCGGCCAGGAAATTCAGAGATTCCCCCAGCGCACAGAACTCACCCATCGAGTCCCAGCGCAGGTGGTTTTCTTCAACCAGCTGCTGCACGTGTTTCGGGGCCGACCCGCCCGCGCCGGTTTCAAACAGACCACCGCCATTCATCAGTTTGACGATCGACAGCATCTTGGCCGAGGTGCCTAGTTCCAGGATCGGGAACAGGTCGGTCAGGTAGTCGCGCAGCACGTTGCCAGTGATTGCTATGCTGTCGTTTCCTGCGGTGATCGTCTCCAGCGATTGACGGGTCGCTTCGCGGGGGGCCATTATCAGGAACTTGTCGGCAACGCCTGCAGCGTCTAGCGCTGGTTTGACGTATTTGATCAGCTCTGCGTCATGGGCGCGGCTTGCATCCAGCCAGAAAATCGCCTCGGACCCGGTCAGGCGCTGACGGTCCATGGCCAACTGAATCCAATTCTCGATCGGTGCTTTCTTGACAGTGCAGGCCCGCCAAATATCGCCTTTTTCAACCGCATGTTCATGCAAAATCTCGCTATTGGCCAGAACGATGCGGATGGTGCCATCGGCCGGGGCCTCAAACGTGGTCGGGTGAGAGCCATATTCCTCGGCCTTCTGCGCCATCAGACCAACGTTGGCAACGGCACCAACCGTGGCCGGGTTCAGCGCGCCATTGGCTTTGAAGAAATTGATCGATTCGTCATAGACAGTGGCATAGCACCGGTCGGGGATGACGCAGTTGGTGTCGCCCTTTGCACCGGTCTCGTCCCAGCCCTTACCGCCTGCGCGGATTACGGCTGGCATTGAGGCGTCGATGATCACGTCTGACGGCACGTGCAGATTGGTGATGCCTTTGTCGCTGTCGACCATATACATGGCCGGGCGGTTGCCCTTGATCGCGTCGATGGCGGCCATGATGTCGGCATTGCCCTGAACGCGATCCAACAGATCACCCAGGCCCGAGTTCGGATTCACACCCAAGGCGTCCAGTTCCGCGCCGAATTTCTCGAAAACCGGGGCCAACCATGCTTTGACCGCATAGCCAAAAATGATCGGGTCCGAGACCTTCATCATTGTGGCCTTCATGTGCAGCGAGAACATGGTGCCGTCTGTCTTGGTGTCTTCGATAGCATCCGCCAGGAATGAAGACAGCGCTTTGACCGACATGAATGTCGCGTCGGCCACAGTGCCTTCGGCCAGCGGCCAGCCGTCTTTCAGGGTGGTTTTACTGCCGTCTTTGCCAACAAATTCGATCTTGGCATCACCGGCCTGAGCAGCCGTGATGGTGGCCGATTTTTCATTGGCGTAAAAATCATTGCCCGGCATGGACGAGACTTTGGTCTTGCTGTCCGACGCCCATTCCCCCATCGAATGCGGGTTCTTCTGAGCGTAATTTTTTACCGCCCGCGCGGCCCGGCGGTCGCTGTTGCCTTCGCGCAGTATCGGATTGACGGCTGAGCCTTTGATCGCGTCATAGCGCGCGCGGATCGCCTTTTCCTCTTCGGTCGAGGGTTCTTCGGGATAGGTCGGGATATCATAGCCCTGCGATTGCAGTTCCTCAACGGCGGCCACCAGCTGCGGCACCGAGGCCGAGATGTTGGGCAGCTTGATCACGTTTGCATCGGGTGTTTTTACCAATTCACCCAGCGCCGCCAGATCATCGGTGATACGCTGCGCGTCGGTCAGATTCTCTGGAAAGGTCGCCAGGATGCGTCCGGCCAGGGAAATGTCCTTGGTGCCAACGCTGACGCCCGCGGCCGAGGCGAACTTGCGAATAATGGGCAGGAACGAGGCGCTGGCCAGTTCGGGCGCTTCGTCTACAATGGTATACAATATGTCGAAGTTCGATTTATCTGCCATATTCTTTTACCTTTTTTAAGCCTTTCGGGGCGTGCGATCCAAGAGCGTGCCACGTCTGCGTGGCGTATAAAGGGGCGTGTGAATGCAGCTGCCCCGTTGGTGACTCTGATTTGACAGGGCCTCCCATAAATCAGGTTTGGCTTGGGATCAATCGTTTAGAGGGGGCGCAAATTGCCACGGGCCGAAGGGAAACGGTGGTGTGTGTTCTCGCACGCCTGTGCGCTGCCCCTGAGTAGCCCGGCTTGAGACCTCAGTTCTTTTCCGGCAGGCCAAAGTCTTTGAAGCCGCTCGCTTCCGCGAGATGTCCAAGGTATTGCGTAATCGTGACATCCAAATGCTTGGAGGAACCCGAGTAAGCCTCTTGCGAAATGGGAATGCCAGCGGCATGCACAAGTTCAAGTACGATTTTTCGACCGTTCTCTCCGGACTCACGAAGAAACTCATCTATCTCGATCTTGGCAAGATCTGTCCTGCCCAGCTCTGCGTAGGTCAAATACCGGTACAGCCATTGTTGATCTTGGCCAAGGACAAACCAGTTCGAGGAATTCCGAAACCATCGCTTGAACAGGTTCATTTTCGCGCCGTCTTGGTTAAATTGCCGTTCCGCGAATTCAGTGACATATTTGATCCCTTCGTCCTCATTGCCAATCTTCAAGTGGACCAACGCGGGAACCAATGCTTCGTACTTTGTTCCGGGCTCCATCTCAGCAAGATGTGCCACAGCCGCCATGGCGCTTTCATGATCGCCAGTAATCGTCAGGTCAAAGATAAGTTGTGTATCATACACCCAAAAATCATTTGGCCATTTGTTCTTGGCCTGACGGAGAAATCTTTGAGTTCCGTCAATTCCATTCATTTCTAAGTGAATGTCCGCCAAAACATGGCCTGCTCTCGTATAGCTTGGATCAATCTCAAGAACCCGCTCCAAACCCAGAATTGCAGCGGGGAGGTTTCCCTGGCGCTGGTCAAATTCCGATTTTTAAAACAACGCGTAAGCGTTATTGGGGTCGAGAAGTAATGCCTTAGAATAATCCTTTTCCGACGAGCGAGAGTTATCCATGGCGTCATAAGCCATGGCACGATTGAGTAGTGCATTTGAGTCGTTAGGTCGCAACGCCACAACGTCGGTATAGTCCAAGATCGCTTTGTCGTACTGTTTGCCACAGTAATACGCCCAACCACGGGCTCTCAGCAGCCTGCTTTGACCTTCCAGGCTAACTTCCTCGCCCGCCATCAGTGTGGTGCAGGCTGCGACCACGTGTGAC
This sequence comes from Ruegeria meonggei, assembly GCF_900172215.1. Lineage (GTDB taxonomy): Bacteria > Pseudomonadota > Alphaproteobacteria > Rhodobacterales > Rhodobacteraceae > Ruegeria > Ruegeria meonggei. Next base: position 162,023 of record NZ_FWFP01000004.1, on the reverse strand, counting down.
ATCCCACCTTTGTTGCCCAGACATGCCTCGGCCAATAGCGTGTAATCCGGTCCCGATTTGGAGGGCGAATTGAACGACAAAAACAGGGTGACGATAACGATGATCAGGGCAGCAAGACGTATGTGCATCAGGGCTCCTTTGGGTCAGCAATACTAACCTTTAGGTGGTATGAGTCTGGCTGTTCCTCAAGTCTTTTAACCTCCAACCCTCTGAAAGTGAGGCTGAAAAATAACACATTTAACCGTAATGGTTGTTTATGCGCCCCAGGTGTCGCTCAACCGATACCCACCGGGCCACGGATCGTCGGGGTCCAGCATGTGTTGATGGGTACCGGTGATCCAGCCGCGACCCGAGATTTCCGGGATGATGGCTGCACGGCCTTGCAACTCGATTTGATTCACAATGCGACAGCGGAACTCACTGTCGATAACAGAGCGCGCGTGGTAAATGTCATCCGCGCCCATCTGACCCTTGGCCAGCATCACCGCCATACGCGCCGATGCGCCGGTTCCGCAGGGGGACCGATCCAGTTTGCCCGGCTTGATTGCAACCGTGTTGCGGCCAGTCAAAACTTTGCCTTCGCGCCTCAGCGGGCCGGTAATCTGACAGAACGAGATGTGGGACCAGTCGGCACCGGGGTGATGAAAGCCCAGTTGTTCATTGGCCGCATCGGTGATCTTTGCGCCGCATCGTGCCAGATCGGCAGCCTCATCCGCGGTCAGGGCAAAACCCAGATCCTCGGCATCGACGATCACAAAACTATCGCCGCCAAACCCGGTATCCACGCGAAGGGTTCCGATCCCCTCGACCTCAACCTGCGCGTCCAGTTTATCGGCAAAGCTGGTAACATTCTGTACATATATGCGCTCGGCCTTGCCTTGGCGGCATTCGGCGCGCACGCGAACCAGCCCTCCGGGTGCCTCAAGGGTAAGATGTGTTTCCGGTTCCTGCATCGGGATAATCCCGCCATCCAGCAGCACAGTCGACACACAGATTGAGTTCGATCCCGACATGGGCGGTGTGTCTTCGGGCTCCATGATGATAAAGGCAGCATCAGCCTCGGAGTGTTTGGGCGGGACCAGCAGATTGACATGGCGGAACACGCCGCCGCGCGGTTCGTTCAGGACAAAGTTGCGCAGGGTCTGATCCTGCGCAATGAACGAGCGTTGATCCCAGATTGTATCCCCGGGTGGCGGCTGTACCCCGCCGATGATGACGTCGCCGACTTCGCCCTCTGCATGGGCCGAGATGACATGGATGGTTTTGGCGCTGCGCATGTGTTCTCCTTAGAACCGGTTGGGAGAGTATGGGGTCATCGCGATCGGGTCGGGTTGGCCGTCGACCAATGCGCCGACAAGCTCGGCTGTCCCGGCAGATTGTGTCAGTCCCAGATGTCCGTGGCCAAAAGCATAGATGACATTGGCCGATTTCGCCGAGGGGCCGATAACCGGGATGCTGTCCGGCATCGAGGGGCGAAACCCCATCCATTGTGTACCACCTTCGGTTTTTAGTCCGGGTAGAAACTGTTTGGCCTTGGTCAGCAAAGTATCCGCCCGTCGGTAGTTCGGCGGCAGGTTCAGCCCGCCCAGTTCAACCGCACCACCGATCCGGACGCCGTTATTGATGCGGCTGGCAACAAAACCATGGCGCGAAAATGTCAGGTGCATGCGCAGGTCAAAGGCCCCTACGGGCAGGGTTGTGTTATAGCCGCGCTCGGTCTCAAGGGGGATGTGATCACCCAGCGTGCGGGCAAGGTGATGCGACCACGCCCCGGCGCAGACTATGACTTTGCTCGCATCGACCTGGCCATCGCCAAAGGCAATCTTTATCCCGTCATTCGTCGGGGAGAGTGCCCGGATATCCTGTGTTTCGATCCGCCCCCCTCGGTCTCGGAAGGATTGTGCCAGATGCACAACCCATTTTTCCGGATCGACGGTGTTCATCCAGTTGGGCGTATAGCCCGCATGGGTGAATCGAGGGCTTAGGCCAGGTTGTTTTTCTGCAATTGCTTCGCGGCTGTCCAGCAGTTCAAATTCAATCCCGTGATCCCGACGCAGGGTCCAGGTCGGCAGGCTGGCCTGGAACTCTGCCTCGCTTTCGTAAAGTTGCATCTGGCCGTCACGCTGCAGCAAAGGCTCGGCATCAACTGACGCGATCAGGCGGTCCAGGGCCGTGCTGGACAGTTTCATCAAACTGACTTGGGCGGATAAAAGGGATGTGTAGCGATCCGAACGGCTGGCCCGCAGGAAACGCACCATCCAGGGCAAAATCTGCAGCGCATAGGCGGGTGGGATCGACAATGGGCCCAGTGGATCCAGCAACCATTTTGGTGCTTTTCGCAAAATGCCTGGCGTTGCCAGCGGCTCCACTTCGGGGAAGGCAAAAGCCCCGGCATTTCCGGCTGAGGCCTGGGTGGCGGCATCCCCGCGATCCAGAACCAGAACAGAGTGCCCCCGGCGCTGCAGGTCCAGCGCTGTCGTGATGCCGATGACACCGGCCCCGATCACGACAACCTTCTGGGTCATGGGGCGATCCCGTTTCGGAAGGGATCGTTTGGGTCAAAGATCAACTTGGCCTCGGCCATGATATGGGCCTGCCCAGTGATCGAGGGGATGATGCCTCCGGTCGGACCCGGCTGATACGACAGGCGGTAAGTGCTGCCGATGACGCTTTGTTGGACGATCTCCTGCCCCGGTGGCAGCGCCCTGTCAGCGGCCAGGCACGCCAACCGCGCGGAACTGCCTGTGCCGCAGGGAGAGCGGTCATAATTGTCATCGGGGCACAGAACGAAATTGCGGCTGTGAATGTCAGGGGCTGGTGATGCGTCCTGAAAGATCACGTGGTCAATCGGTTCACCCTGTTCGCCACCGATGCCCTGCGCAATGGACGCCGTTCGAATGGCGATTGTCATGTCAGTCAGGTGTTGGATGTTACTGGCCTCAACCGGGGTCGGGCTGGGATCAACGATAAAGAACCAGTTGCCGCCATAGGCAACATCCCCGGTAACCATGCCATATCCGGGCACGTCCAGAGTGACATCAGCGGCCACCCGGCGGCTTTCGATATTTGTGACAGTGACCGTGTGGGTATCGTGCAATTCGACCGTGACAATTCCGGCAGGGGTTTCGATCCGATGCATCCCAACGCCGATCCGATCTAAATGGGCAAGCGTGACTGTCAGTCCGATAGTGCCATGCCCGCACATGCCCAGAACGGCATCCACGTCGAAATAGATCACGCCGGTTACGCAGGTCGGGTCAACGGGTTCGACCAGTAGCGCCCCGACCATGGCCGGCTGGCCGCGCGGCTCTAGCATCACCGAGCGATAAAACTCTTCATGTTCGGTGGCCAGACGGAGGGCACGGTCGGCCAGCGGGCCGGATCCCAGATCAGGCGCGCCGTCCAGAATAACACGCGTTGGTTCGCCCCCCGTATGGCTGTCGATCACATGCATTCAGCGATCACCCCACCCTGTTTGGACCAATCAGAGAACCAAGCTCCGAACAGCGCGTATTGCTGTTCGCAATAATTGCGCTGCGTGTCAGTCAACTCATCGCTTTCGTTGAAATGCAGACGGTATTCCTGTTCTCCATTCAAAACCAGAAGATGCTTGTAATACAGCACCAGGTCAGGACCTTCGTCGAAGGTGGACAGAACCTGGATGGCTTCCGTCAATTCCTGCGCGCGCAGGCGAGCTTCGGCGTTGCCTTTTGCGGCCTTTTTGGACAATTCCGCCAGCATCAGCGCCTCACGCGGGAGGGCAGTACCAATCCCGGTGATTGAGCCTGTGGCGCCGCAATTGACAAAGCCGTGGTAAACTTCGGTGTCAACGCCGACCATCAGGGTCACTTGATCGTCCTGGCTGGTGATGTTTTCGGCCGCGTAACGCAGATCATCTTTTCCGCCAAATTCCTTGAACCCGATCAGGTTGGGATGTTCGGCGCGCAGGGCGAAGAACAAGTCAGCGCGCGTTGCGAAGCCATAATAGGGGCTGTTGTAGATGATTGCCGGTACGTCCGGTGCTGCTGACAAGATCGCCTTGAAGTGATTTTTTTGCGCGGTCGGAGAACTGCCTCGTGACAGAACCCGAGGAATGACCATAAGGCCGACCGCGCCCATTTTTTGCGCATGGGCCGCATGGGCTACGGCGGACTTGGTGTTGATGGCCCCGGTGCCGACAACAACGGGCAGCCCTGCCCCGATCAGCCTCTCGACCCCCTCCATCCGCTGTTCATCGGTCAGCAACGGCCAATCCCCCATCGAACCGCAATAGACCACAGCCGACATGCCGACATCGATCATCTGTTGTCCCTTTCGAACGAGCGCATCGAAATCAGGAGCACGATCTGCCGTACAAGGGGTCATCAGTGCAGGCATGGTGCCGGTGAAAACATTGGTCGACATCGATGTCATCCTTCCAAAGAAACAGGGCCTGGGCCTACAGAAATGACCCTTTCGACTCGCCATATCGGATATTGGATACAAAATCCATATCAAATCTGCCATAAAAAACGCGCCGGATCGGAAGATCGGCGCGCTTGCATTGATGGTGGTTAAAAGCGTTACCGGAATCGCTGTCCGCTCTCGGGATCAAACAACATGGTCCGCTCGGGGCGAAAAGTGATCCCAATGCGTTCGCCCTGCGCACTGCGTTGATCCTCACGCTCTTCCACGATCAGTTTGTCACCATTTGGTGTCAGCAGATAGGTATAGCTTACGCCCCCTAATGCTTCGGTCAGATCAACGGTGCAAGTATCGCCAGACCGGTCAATCTCAATGTGTTCGGGGCGAATGCCAAGTGTCACCTTGGTCATGCCTGCAGGCACATTTACGGTCGGCACCAAAGCTTCGCTGAGCGCAGGGTGCGCGATCTTTCCGTCCACGATATCGCAATCCAGGAAATTCATAGCCGGAGAGCCGATGAACCCGGCCACAAACCGATTGTCCGGGTCCCGATACAAATCCATCGGAGCGCCAACCTGTTCGATCCGGCCATCGCGCAGCACCACGATCTTGTCGGCCATGGTCATCGCTTCGACCTGATCATGGGTCACGTAGATCATCGTCGCGCCGATTTCATTATGCAGACGCGCAATCTCAACCCGCATTTCAACGCGCAGTTCAGCATCGAGGTTGGACAAAGGTTCGTCGAACAGAAACACCTCGGGTCCGCGTACAATGGCCCGCCCAATGGCTACGCGTTGGCGTTGACCACCCGATAGGGCCTTGGGCTTGCGCTTTAGGTACTGGTCCAGCTTCAGAATATTTGATGCTTCCTGCACCTTTTTGTTGATCTCGTCCTTGGCGACCCCGTTCATCCGCAGGCCAAAGCCCATATTCTCGGCCACGCTCATGTGTGGGTAGAGGGCATAGGTCTGAAACACCATCGCCACGCCGCGTTTCGCCGGATCCATATCGGTCACATCACGTGCGCCGATGTGAATCTGTCCCTCGGACGTTTCCTCAAGGCCCGCGATCATCCGCAGCAATGTGGACTTGCCACAGCCCGAGGGGCCGACAAACACACAAAACTCACCGTCTTCGATCTGCAGATCAATGCCGTGAATGACCTGAGTCTGTCCGTAGCGTTTGATTGCCTGGTTCAGAGTGACACCTGTCATGTTGCTTGCATCCTGTCGTTGTGAGCGTTTGTGCGGGTCTCGGGGAACCGCCAGGCCTGGGCTTCGGTTCCGATCTGTTCGGCCACGCGCCGAACTCGGGGAACCCAGGATTCCAATTGGTCAAAATTCATACGTTCGGTTGATCCGGTGATCGAGATTGCCCCCAGCACTCGTCCGCCTGAGGTCAGGATCGGGCAGGCAATGCAAATGATCCCCGGCTCGTGTTCCTCATCATCGACGGCATAGCCCCGGCCGCGGATCAGGTCGAGATCGGCGCGCAAGGCTTTTTCCGAGGCCAGTGTCTTGTCGGTGAACCGGTGATAGCTTTGCTGCGAGACCGCCTTGTTCAGGGCCTCATCCTCAAGAAAGGCCATCATCGCCTTACCCACACCGGTGCAATAGGCCGGGCCGACTTTGCCCGCCTGTGAATACATCTCTATCGGCTGGGCCGCGTTGCGTTTGTCGACATATAAGACCTGACTGGAATCGAGTTGGGCCAGATGCACTGTTTCCCCGGTTTCGCGACTGAGTGAATCCAGAAATGGCCGCGCAATCGGCGCCAGAGAGCTTTGTGTCCACGCCGCATGAGCCAGACGCACAAGACGCATTCCGGGTGCATAGGTCTGCCGGTCCGGGTCGTAGGACAGCATGCCTTGATTGGTCAGAGTCTGCAGAAACCGGTACAGCGTAGCCTTGGGAAAGTCGCTGCTTTCCAGCAATTCCGCGAATCGAACAGGGCGGGCAAAAGCCGCCACCTGCTCCAGCACGTCACATGCTTTTCCTATTGTTCCGTCACCAGCCACGGCGCGTATTCTCCTCCACTTTCCCCGACCGATGGCACGAGGGTCTTGACAAGACTAACCGATATGATGTGTAGTTTTCAATATATAAAACTCGGTTTCATTAATTGGAACTAAAATGGAAGCTAAGGGAGGAAACCATGCATTCCATCTTCACGCGCACAACGGCCGCGCTGGCCATGAGCGTTGCGCTCGCTGCACCGGCGGCTGCCGAACTGACTGGCGAACTGCGCATTTTCCTGGACACATCGAACCCGGCTCCGCGTGCAACGATGGAGGCAATGATCGATCAGTTCGCGGCCCAGCATCCGGGTTTGGAAATTGAAACAACGGTTATCGACCGCGAAGCCTATAAGACCCAGATCCGCAACTTCCTGACGGCGGATACGCCGGATGTTGCTACTTGGTATGCTGCCAACCGGATGAAGCCTTATGTTGACGCTGGCCTGTTCGAAGACGTCTCGGACCTGTGGGCCGAGCCTGCGATTGCCGACAATCTGGCCTCGACCAAAGGTGCGATGACCATCGACGGCAAGCAGTGGGGCGTGCCCTATACCTACTATCAGTGGGGCGTTTATTATCGCAAAGACATCTTTGACGAACTGGGTCTGAGCGAGCCGACCACTTGGGAAGAAGAGATTTCCAACTGCCAGAAAATCGTCGATTCGGGCCGCGCCTGTTACACCATCGGCACCAAGTTCCTGTGGACCGCTGGTGGCTGGTTCGACTACCTGAACATGCGCACCAACGGGTTCGATTTCCACCAGCAGCTGGCTAATGGGGAAATCAGCTGGGAAGACGATCGGGTCAAGCAGACCTTCGCCAACTGGAAACAGCTGATCGACATGGGCGCGTTCATCGACAACCACCAGACTTACAGCTGGCAAGAAGCCTTGCCCTTCATGGTCAACGGGGACGCCACTGCCTATCTGATGGGCAACTTTGCCGTCGCGCCCCTGCGCGAGGCGGGTCTGTCCGACGATCAGATTGATTTCTATCAGTTTGTTGCGATCAACCCTGACGTTGAGTTGGCCGAAGATGCGCCGACGGATACCTTCCACATTCCGGCAAATGCCGCCAACAAAGAAGCCGCGCGCGAATTCTTGCGCTTTGTCGTCTCACCGGACGTGCAGACCGAGATCAACAATGGTGCAAACCTGGGCCAGTTGCCGGTAAATGCGCAGTCTTCGGTTGATAGCGACAAGTTCCTGAACCAGGGCTTTGAGATGCTGTCGTCCAACAGCCCAGGCGGTGTGGCCCAGTTCTGGGACCGCGATGCCCCGGCTGAAATGGCCAAGGCGTCGATGGAAGGCTTCCAGGAGTTCATGGTCAAGCCGGACAATGCAGACCGTATTCTGGCTAAACTGGAACGCGCGCGTCAGCGCATTTACGACAACTGATCCGTTCAGGCCGGGTCACGGCCCGGGCTGTACCCAGACCTGCGTAAGGCGGGCGACAACCCGCCTTACTCCTTTGACCTAACCCGAGATTTCCCATGTCAGCCGTTGACGTCCCAGAACAAGAAAGCTGGTTCCACCGAAACCAACAGCGCATCGCGCCCTGGCTGTTTTTGGCCCCCGGTCTGCTGTTTTTTATGGTCTATGTGATCATCCCGGTGTTCCAGTCGTTTAATCTGTCCCTGTACGAATGGGATGGTCTTGGTGCCGCCGAATACGTGGGCTTTCGCAACTACGAAGACCTGTATTGGGAATGGGCCGACCGGGATGCATTTTACATCTCGCTCAAGAACAATCTGATCTGGCTGCTTCTGTATCTGGCAGCGATCCCGGCGGGTTTGTTCATTGCGCTGTTTCTGAACCAGACGGTTTGGGGCATTCGTCTGTATAAGTCGCTTTTTTTCTTCCCGTTTGTCATCTCTCAGGTGGTCGTCGGCCTCGTGTTCACCTGGTTCTATGACCCGACCTTTGGCTTGCTGAACGAGTTTCTGGGCTTCTTCGGTCTTGGCCGGCTGAACGTGCTGGGGGATGAGCGGTTCGTGACTTACGGCATCATCTTTGCGGGTCTCTGGCCGCAAACGGCTTATTGCATGATCCTGTATCTGACCGGCCTGAACGCCGTTGACCCCGAACAGATCGAAGCTGGTCGCCTCGACGGCGCCAAGGGCGCGCGGATGTTGTGGCACATCATCCTACCGCAATTGCGCCCGGCCACCTTCATCGCGTTTGTTGTGACAATCATCGGGGCGCTGCGCTCGTTCGACCTGATCTCAATCATGACGCAAGGCGGGCCGTTCGGGTCGTCCCGCGTTCTGGCCTATTACATGTTCGAAGTCGCGCTGTCCGAATACGGGTTCCGCATGGGATACGGCGCTGCAATTGCGGTCATCCTGTTCCTGATCATGCTGTGCTTCATCGCCTACTTCCTGTGGTCGATGTACCGCGAAGAAAGGGGGCACTGAAATGTTTCCCAAACCCATCGAAAAACAACCCCGTGCAGCACAAATCACCTATAAGGCGATGCTGCCGGTTGCATTGCTGCTGTGGCTAGGCCCCCTGCTTGCGGTTGCGCTTTTCTCGATCAAGCCCGAAGCGGATTTCACCAACGCAAACTACTGGGGGATGCCGTCCCGTTTTGAAGGTGCTTTCAACTATGGGCAAGTCTTCTTCAATTCGGACATGCCACGCTATCTGATGAACTCGTTCCTGATCACCATTCCAACGGTGCTCGGGTGCGTCGCGCTCAGCAGTATGACCGGGTTTGCGCTGGGGATCTATAAGTTCAAATCGAACATCTGGATCTTCTTCATGTTCGTTGCAGGCAATTTTGTACCGTTCCAAATTCTGATGGTGCCGGTCCGCGACCTGACCCTCGAGCTTGGGCTGTACAACACCAAAACGGGGCTGGTTCTGTTTCACATCGCCTTTCAGACCGGATTCTGCACGCTGTTCATGCGTAATTTCATCCGTGCCCTGCCGTTCGAACTGATCGAGGCCGCACGAGTCGAAGGCATCAGCGAATGGCGCATCTTCTGGTATGTTGTCCTGCCGCTGATGAAGCCCGCAATCGCGGCGCTCAGCGTGCTGATCTTCACCTTCATCTGGAACGATTACTTTTGGGCCGTTGTTCTGACCCAAGGCGCAGAGAGCCAGCCTGTAACGGCGGGGATCACCAGCTTTAATGCGCAGTTCAGGGCCGCGTATCAATTAATGAGCGCCGGTTCCATCGTTGCAGCCCTGCCGCCGGTGGCCATGTTCTTCCTGATGCAGAAACACTTTATCGCGGGATTGACCCTCGGTGCCGTAAAATAACGTCAAACCAAGGTTTGCCACATGACTAAAATTACTTTTGTTGGAGCAGGCTCCACGATCTTCATGCAGAATATCGTGGGCGATGCTCTGCTGACCCCCGCCCTGTCCGACAGCCACTTTGCGTTGATGGATATCGACCCGACCCGTCTGGCCGAAAGCGAAGCCGTGGCCCGCGCTATGATCCGTTCGGTCGGCAGTGCGGCAACTGTGTCCACCCATACGGATCGCAGGGCGGCGCTGGATGGTGCGGATTTCGTTATCACCGCCTTTCAGGTTGGCGGTTACAAACCTTGTACGCTGACGGATTTTGAGATCCCCAAACAATACGGGCTGCGTCAAACCATTGCCGATACGTTGGGTGTGGGGGGGATAATGCGCGGGCTGCGTACCGTGCCTGTGCTGTGGGATGTGGCGCAGGACATGATGCAGCTATGTCCAGACGCGACGCTGTTGCAATACGTCAATCCGATGGCAATCAACACCTGGGCGCTGGCCGAACAGTTCCCAACGCTAAAACATGTGGGTCTGTGCCATTCGGTTCAAAACACGGTCGAAGAACTGGCCCATGATCTGGACCTGCCCAAACAGGACTTCCGATACAAGGTTGCGGGCGTGAATCACGTCGCATTCTTCTTGCGGTTGGAACATAACGGGCGTGATCTTTATCCTGCGCTGCAGCAGGGTTATGCCAGCGGCCGCTTTCCCAAACCACCCCTGCTGATGCCGCGCTGCCCGAACAAGGTGCGATATGAGGTAATGGACCACCTGGGCTATTTCTGCACCGAAAGCTCGGAGCATTTCGCGGAGTATGTGCCGTGGTTCATCAAAGACGGTCGGCAGGACCTGATCGAGCAGTTCAGTATTCCGCTGGATGAATACCCCACGCGCTGTGTGGAACAGGTGGAATCCTGGAAAGAACAGGCCAAGACGCTGACCGATGGCCGCAATATCGATGTTGTCCGTAGTCACGAATTTGCCGCTGACCTGATGAATGCGATTGTCACCGATACGCCCTATACAGCCTATGGCAACTTGCCAAACACCGGGCAGATTCCGCAACTGCCCCTGGGCGCGGCGGTGGAAACGCCGTGCCTTGTGGATGCCAACGGGGTGCAGCCCTCGGTTGTGGCGGACATCCCTCCGCAATTGATTGCCCTGATGCGCACGCAGATCAACGTTCAGGAACTGACCGTTCGTGCGTTGGTCGATCAGAACCCGGACTACATCTATCACGCAGCCATGATGGACCCCCACACTGCGGCCGAGCTTGACCTGCGCCAGATCCGAAACCTGGTGAGCGATCTTTTGACCGCCCATGCCGATTGGCTACCCGACTGGTGCCGCCCGGCCCGTGCCGCCTGATCGTTACATTTCGCCCTGACACTCCTTGCCTGAAAAGCACCCCAAGATATGAAGAAACGCCGTTCACAACACTGGTACGGAAAACTCGACAAAGACGGATTTATCCATCGGTCCTGGATGAAGAACCAGGGCTTTCCGGATCACGCTTTCGACGGGCGGCCCATCATTGGTATCTGCAATACCTGGTCCGAACTCACGCCCTGCAACTCGGGCCTGCGTGATTTGGCCGAGGGCGTAAAGCGCGGTGTGTGGGAGGCAGGAGGCTTTCCGGTTGAGTTTCCGGTGATGTCCCTGGGTGAGACCCAAATGAAACCTACCGCCATGCTGTTTCGCAATCTGTTGGCGATGGATGTTGAGGAATCGATCCGTGCTTATGGCATCGATGGCGTTGTCCTGCTGGGCGGCTGTGACAAAACCACACCGGGGCAATTGATGGGCGCGGCTTCGGTCGATCTGCCCTCAATCGTTGTCAGCTCCGGCCCGATGCTCAACGGCAAGTATCGCGGGCAGGATATCGGCTCAGGCACGGATGTCTGGAAGTTTTCCGAGGCCGTGCGGGCGGGTGAAATGACCCTGCAGGACTTCATGAACGCCGAATCCGGCATGTCTCGCAGTGCCGGGGTCTGTATGACAATGGGCACCGCCAGCACTATGGCCTCGCTGGTCGAGGCGATGGGCATGAGCCTGCCGACCAACGCCGCCTTGCCTGCTGTGGATGCACGTCGCATGGCACTGGCGCATCTGACCGGCAAGCGGATCGTTGAGATGGTGGATGAGGATCTGAAGCCATCCGATATCCTGACAAAAGAAGCCTTTGAGAACGCCATACTGACCAATGCTGCCGTCGGTGGTTCGACCAATGCGGTTGTCCACCTGCTGGCCCTTGCAGGTCGCGTGGGTGTTGATCTGACGCTGAAAGACTTTGAGATCGGGTCGGAAATCCCCCTACTGGTGAATTGCATGCCATCGGGCAAATACCTGATGGAGGACTTCTGTTATGCGGGCGGCGTGCCGGTTGTGCTGTCCGAGATAAAGCCGCACTTGCGCCCGGCCAAGACCGTTCTAAACAAGTACATTTCAGCCTATTACGACGGGGCTGAATGCTTTAACCGCGATGTGATCCGGCCTTTTGATGACCCGGTTAAACCTGCGGCTGGCTTGCGGGTGCTGCGGGGGAATCTCGCGCCCAACGGGGCCATCGTTAAACCCTCAGCCGCAACAGACGGGCTGTTGGAAACCGAAGCCGAGGCCTTTGTTTTCGAAAGCATTGAGGACCTGAAGGCCAATATCGACCGCGACGATCTGCCGGTGACACCCGAGACCATTCTGGTGCTTAAGGGCTGCGGCCCCAAGGGCTATCCGGGCATGCCGGAGGTCGGCAACATGCCGATCCCGGCCAAGTTGGTAAAAGCAGGCGTGCGCGACATGATCCGAATTTCGGACGCGCGCATGTCCGGCACGGCGTTTGGTACCGTCATCCTGCATGTCAGCCCCGAAGCGCAGGCTGGTGGCCCGCTGGCATTGGCGCAAACCGGAGACCGTATCCGCGTGTCAGCCAGCAAGGGTGCGCTTGAATTGCTTGTAGACGAAAAGGAACTGGACGCTCGCCGCGCCGCGTGGCAACCGGACGACCCACACTATACCCGCGGCTATGCCAAGCTTTACATTGACCACGTGCTGCAGGCCGATCGGGGCGCCGACCTTGATTTTCTTGTAGGCAAAGACACCCGCCTTGTGACCAGAGAGAGCCACTGATGGATCAACCAGCCACATTTCACGACCTGAACGGAGCGTCCGTCTACATCACCGGCGGAGGATCGGGTGTGGGCGCTTCGCTGACCGACGGGTTCCTGTCACAAGGCGCGAATGTCGCCTTTATCGGCCGATCAGATGCCAGCGCTTTTGTCGACGAGATGCGTGAAAAGCACGGGCGCGCACCGTTGTTCATGCAAGGCGATATGACGGATACAGAGCTATTGCACGCCACGATGGAGAAAGCTGCCGAGGCGCATGGTCCCCTGACCGTGTTGGTCAACAATGCGGCCAATGATCAACGCCATTCGCTTGAGGAAACCACCACGGAATTCTGGGATTGGATGATCGAGGTGAACCTCAAGGCTTATTACTTTGCCTGTCAGGAGGCCGCCCGCCAGATGCAGGGTAAAGGCGGCGCGATCATCAATTTCAGCTCGATCAGTTACATTATGGGCAATGCAGGCTATCCGATCTATACCACTTCGAACGCCGGGATTACCGGAATGACCCGCTCGCTTGCCCGCGAATTGGGTCCGCAGAAAATCAGGGTCAACGCGCTGGCACCCGGATGGGTATTAACGCAGAAACAGCTGGACATGTGGGCCACGCCCGAAGATCTGGCCTCACATCTGGAGCGCCAGTGCCTGAAATACCATCTTACGCCCGAAGACATGATCGCGCCGACCCTGTTCCTTGCGTCCGAGGCCAGCCGAGCCATGACAGGTCAATGCATGGCCGTCGACGGCGGCGTTGTAGCATCAGGATAGAGCCATGAACACCGAATGGATCGCTGTTGATTGGGGAACGTCGCACCTGCGGGTCTGGGCCATGCAGGGCGAATCCGTGCTGGATCGGGCGCAGTCTGACCGTGGCATGGCGCGCGTTGCCAAAGGTGACTTCCAGGTGGCTTTGTTGGATTTGATCGAAGGATGGCTGGGCAGAGAGCCAGTCGACGTTGTGGCCTGCGGCATGGTGGGTGCGCGACAGGGCTGGGTCGAGGCACCTTATACAAGCGTGCCTTGTGCTGCGATGCCGGTTGATCCGATCCGGGTTCCGGATACAGACCCGCGTATTCGTGCCTTCGTCGTGCCCGGATTGAAACAACTGTCACCACCGGATGTCATGCGGGGCGAAGAAACCCAGATTGCGGGGTTTCTGGCTGGTCACCAGAACTGGGACGGCGTGATTTGCCTGCCCGGCACCCACACCAAATGGGTGCAGGTCAGCGCTGGTGAAGTCATCAGTTTCCGCACTTTCATGACAGGTGAAATGTTCGAACTTCTACAGGCGCAGTCTGTCCTGAAGCACTCGGTTGGTGAGGGCTGGGACGAGGCCGCCTTTGTTGAAGCCGCAGCGGATACGCTGTCGAAACCCGAACAACTGGCGGCGCGATTGTTTGGCCTTCGCGCTGCGGATCTGCTGCATGGGCAGGACGCAGGTACGGCCCGCGCACGCCTGTCGGGGTTGTTGATCGGCGCTGAACTGGCCGCTACCCGAGCCTATTGGCTGGGCCAGCAAATAGCGATTATCGGTGCCGAGGGCCTGTCTGGAGTTTATGCCATGGCCCTGCAACACCAAGGCGCGTTTGTCGAAACCACCAACAGCACCCAATCCACTCTGGCAGGCCTGTCACAGGCCCGAAAACTAACGAGACAAATTGCATGAGCCGACCAATCATTGCCATTTTACGCGGCCTGAGGCCGACCGAAGCAGCCGCAGTCGGCCATGCCTTAATCGCGGCTGGTATCGACAAGATCGAAGTTCCGCTAAACTCGCCCGATCCTTTGGACAGCATCAAAATTCTGGTAGACACCTTTGGGGATCAGGCTTTGATAGGCGCAGGAACTGTGCTGAGCCCCGTCGAAGTTGATGCTGTCGCAGGTGTCGGCGGCAAGCTGATCGTCTCGCCCAATTGCGATGCGGATGTGATTTCCAGAACCCATGCTCTTGGTCTGGAAAGCTGGCCCGGCATCTATACTCCGACCGAGGCATTTGTGGCACTCAAGGCCGGAGCGACGGGGCTGAAACTGTTTCCGGGCGTTATGGCGGGACCATCTGGCTTGGCCGCAATGCGACCGATCCTGCCGAAAGATACGTTGGTTTATGCCGTTGGCGGTGCGGGCCCTGAGAATTTCGGCGACTGGCTCACCGCCGGAGCCGACGGATTTGGGATCGGTTCGGCCCTGTTCAAACCGGGAATGGCGGCCGCTGACATCGCGGACCGGGCCGGGCAGATCGTTACGGCCTATGATGTGGCAGCCGGATGAGCAGGGTCTTTGATGACCGCCCCTGCGAGTTGGGCGAAGGGCCATTGTGGCACCCGAACCGCAAGCAGCTGTTCTGGTTTGATATTCTGGGCAAACGCCTGATGACGCAGGAAGATGGAGAGCCGCGCAGCTGGCAGTTCCCAGAACATGTATCGGCCGCTGGCTGGGTGGACCGGGACACGCTTTTGATCGCATCAGAAACCGGGCTTTGGCGGTTCAACCTGGCCACTGAGGACAAAGACCTGATTGCCCCGCTTGAGGTGGACAACCCCGTCACCCGATCCAATGACGGTCGCGCCGACCCCTGGGGCGGGTTCTGGATCGGGACCATGGGCAAAAGTGCAGAGCGTGGTGCTGGGTCGATTTACCGCTTTTGGCGTGGGGAAGTGCAACGGCTGGTGCCGGATGTTACCATCTCGAACGCCATCTGCTTTGCTCCGGACCGGTCCTGCGCCTATTTCACCGATACAGCGACAAAACTGGTCATGCGATATGCGTTGAACCCGGAAACGGGTTGGCCCATTGGGTCGCCTTCGGTTTTTCTGGACTTGCGGATGGATGGGTTGAACCCAGACGGTGCCGTGGTGGATGCCGAGGGCTCTATCTGGATCGCGCAATGGGGGGCAAGCCGCGTGGCGGGTTACTCTGACGCCGGGCAGTTTTTGACGGCTGTTGAGTTTCCGGCGGCCCACACGTCCTGCCCCGCCTTTGGTGGTGACGATCTGACGACGCTTTTCTGCACTACCGCGCGTCAGGGGCTGGATGTGGACACCCTGAATGCACAACCAACAAATGGCATGACCTTTGCCGCCACTGCGGTGGGCAAAGGCCAGACGGAACACAGAGTCATCTTATGAAGCCTGAACTTGGCGTATGCTATTACCCCGAACACTGGCCCGAAGCGATGTGGGCTGACGACGCCCAACGCATGATCGAAACCGGTATCACCTGGGTTCGCATTGGCGAATTCGCATGGAGCCGGATGGAGCCGACGCCTGGTGACCTGCACTTTGACTGGTTGGATCGCGCGATTGAGGTACTGGGTGTTGCGGGTTTGAAAGTGGTGTTGGGCACGCCAACCGCGACCCCTCCGCGGTGGATGCTGGAAAAGCACTTGGACATGCTGGCCGTGGACGCAAATGGGCAGCCACGTAAATTCGGATCGCGCCGGCACTACTGCTTTAGTCATCAGGGCTATATCAAAGAATGCACACGCGTTGCCCAAATTATGGGCGAGCGGTACGGGCGCAACCCTCACATCGCCGCGTGGCAGATCGACAATGAATATGGCTGCCATGATACCACCGTCAGCTACAGCCATCTCGCCGCAAAAGCGTTCCACCATTGGCTGGAAAACCAATACGGCACCATCGATGCCCTGAACGAGGCTTGGGGCAACGTTTTCTGGTCAATGGAATATGACGGGTTCGACCAGATCGAACCGCCCAATCTGACCGTTACAGAGCCCAACCCCGCACATGTTCTGGCCTATCGCCGCTTCAGCTCGGATCAGGTGGTTGCTTTCAACAAGGCGCAGGTCGATGTGCTGCGACCACTGACCGACGTTCCTTTGTTGCACAACTATATGGGGCGCGAGCTGGATTTCGACCATTTCAAGGTTGGGGAGGATCTGGATATTGCCACATGGGACAGCTATCCGATCGGTTTTCTTTCTGACCGGCTAGAAGCGGACGATGCCCAAAAAACCACCTTCCTGCAGCAGGGTGATCCTGACATGCAAGCCTTTCACCACGACCTTTACCGCGCGGTCGGACGCGGCCGTTGGTGGGTGATGGAGCAACAACCCGGCCCGGTCAACTGGGCCCCCTACAACCCGGCCCCCCTGCCTGGCATGGTCCGCCTCTGGTCGCTTGAAGCCGTTGCACATGGGGCCGAAGTGGTCAGTTATTTCCGCTGGCGGCAAGCACCGTTTGCGCAGGAACAAATGCACGCAGGCTTGTTGACCCCAAATAACCGCCCCGCCCCGGGATTGGCTGAGGCTCGCGGAACGGCAGATACCCTGGCGGGGATGGGCACGGTGACACAGGTACAGGCGCAGGTGGCCATTCTGTTTGACTACGCCTCGGATTGGGCGTGGACCGCACAGCCGCAAGGCGCCGGATTCAGCTACTTCCGGCTGGTCTTTTCGGCTTACCGCGCGTTGCGGCGTGCCGGGTTGTCGGTTGACTTCCTCTCATCATCCAACTTTCCCACACAGGGATACAAGGTGATCCTGGCACCCGGGCTGGCAACGCTGGACAGCGAACTGGAACAGCGACTGTCAGGCGCATGTGACCTGTGTGTTCTGGGTCCTCGTAGCGGTGCCATCACCCATGATTTTCAAATCCCAAAGGCCGGGCGACCCGGTTTGTCCAGGCTGGATTGCGACGTCGATCTGGTCGAAACCCTGCCCCCAAACGTCCATCGCGGCGTGATCGGAGGCGGTGCGGCCCAACACTGGATCGACCGTCTGTCCGGCACAGGCCCCGACCTGCTGAGCTTTGAAGATGAGGCACCCGCGTTGAAAGGCGACGGCGGGCTCTGGTATCTGGCTGGCTTTCCGGATGAAGCATTGTGGGATCGTGTGATCACTATGACGGCGCACCAGGTCGGCCTATCCTTGCATCAAATGCCGGAAGGCCTGCGGCGACGTGAAACGGAAAACCATACCTTCCTGATCAACTATAACGCCGACCCCGTCATCTGGAATGGTCACCAGATCGGTGCCTGTGGCGTCACCATCGTAAAAAAAGACGCGCCCGAAGAGCGGTAATCTCTTAGGGCGCGTCGGGGTCCAAAAGGTCGACCTATTGGTTGTCTTGCAGACTGTTGGGGTCAAAGACGCCGCCAGATCCACCATTGTTTGAGGGTGTTTCAGCACCAGTTGCGTCGTCTTCATCGTCGCTATCCAGCGTATTTGGAGCAAATACGTTGCCAAAGCCGCTGTTGTTTGACGGCTTCGGAGCCGATTGCTGTGCATCACCCTGCTCAGCCTCTTCGGCTTCCCGTTTCTTGCGCTGTTCTTCGCGCTGCTTGCGCAGTTCCTGAATGCGTTGCTCTGCTTCAAGCCGTTTCTGCTCTTTGACGTTGGCGATGCACTGCCCCGGATTGTAAGCCGTCGCCGTGCCGACCACGGTGATCGTTGCCACAGCAAAGACGACAACCAGAACCGCAGCCATGTTACCTGCAAAAAAGCTGGGCAGTTTGATCTTGCCCGCCAGCTCTTCGACCGTGGCATTTTTGCGCGCAGCGGCCACCAGTTCCTGCCGTTTCAGCTTGGCCTCGTTCAGCAGAGCAAAGAACACAGTCAATGCCACGATGATGAAGGCCAGTGCCGAGATCGAGGGCGTGATGCCATAGCGCACTTTTTGCGCCAACTCGATCGTCAGTGTCGGGTATTCGCCGAAGGTAAACGTGGTGGTGTTGTAGTTCTCGAACGATGCGAGGAAGGCCAATACCGCCGCCGAGGCAATCGCCGGACGCATGAAAGGCAGCAGGATTTTGCGGAACGCCTGTGCGTGAGTGGCGCCAAGATCCAAAGCGGCCTCGGTCAGGGCAACATCATAGCGCTGTAGCCGCGCCACCAGGACCAGCATGCAATAGCTGGCAATAAAGGTGGATTGGCCAATTACCGTCAGGAAGATGCCGTTCGACAAAAAGCTGTCCGCACCCAGACCCAGCATCCGATTGATCCGGTCCCAGAACACCAGCGTCGAGATACCCAGAACAACGCCCGGGATTAGGATCGGCGCGATGATGACCGTGTAGTAGGTCGCGCGCAGCTTTGGCCATATCTGCGTTAGCATCAACGCACCCGCCAGACCCATCGCCACTGACAAAACAACCGTCCCGGCCCCGATGATCAACGAGTTTTTGATCCCGTTCAGGATACGTTGATCCTGAAACAATTCTCCAAACCATTGGAAAGTCAGACATTCCCACGGTGTCATCCGCGGGAAACCCGACGAGTTGAACGCGGTAATCGACATGATCACCAACGGCCCAAGCAAGTACAGAAAGAAGATCGCCAGATAGACCCAGATACTTACACGAAGGAAGGAATTATTCATTTCCCGATATCCCCCATGTTCACTTTGAACAGGCGCATCACGGCCAGCACAAACAGGATACAGGTCACCAGCAGCACGATGGCGTAGGCGGCCCCCTGCGGCCAGTCATTGTTGTCGTTGAACTGCTGATAGATCAGCTGTGTGAACCACAGGGACGACGGCCCGCCCAGAATTTGCGGCGCGGCTAGAGCCCCTGCCGACAGCATAAAGACCATGGTGCAGCCCGAGCTGATGCCCGGCTTGGCATAGGGAATAACTACCCGCCAGTGAATCCGCCACCAGGGCGCGCCCAGATCACGCGCAGCCTCGATCTGGTTTTTGTCCAGACTTTCTATGACGTTATACATCGGGAAGATCATCAGCAGGATATAGGCGTACCCCAGCCCCGCATAGAGCGCGATGTCGTTACGGATGAAATCAAACGGTGTGTCCCAGATGCCCAGCCCTGTGAACAAGGTGTTCAGCACGCCGGTCTCACCAAAGATGATCCGCAGGGCAAAGGCCCGCAGAATCTCGTTGATCCAGTAAGGGATGATCAGCATGATCGCAAAGATGCGGATATGGCTGCCCTTGGATTGACCCAGGTAATAGGCAATCGGATAGCAGAGGATCAGGTTGAATATCGTCACGCAGACTGCGGCCAGCAAGGTTCGGAAGAACACGCGCAAATCGACCGTGTTATAGGACTGACTGCCACCCTCGGGGCCGTAGACGAGGTATTTGTAGTTCTCAAGCGTATAAACGTCTTTGGGCCCGCCAATCTCTGGCGGTGGCAGGTTCGGACGGAACGAGAAGTCCAGCATCGACAGTTGTGGCAGGATAATCAGGCCGATGGTCCAGAACAGGACCAGACCGAGGATCGCCAGCCCCATGCCGGTGCCATTGCGGTTGAAAAACTCTTTCAGGAAGCCGGGCATTGTATGGCCCCCTATTCCGCAGCCAGTTCACCCGCCGGAACCAGAACCGCGTTGCGGGTCTCGTATTCCAGCGTGATGTTCTGACCTGTGTGATCCTCAAAAGATTGGCCCAGGTTTGGCAGAGAAACTTTGATCTCTTTGCCACCTTCGCCTTCGGTGAAGATGTTATACGCATTTCCTTCAAACTCTTCGTGGGTCACCCGCGCGGTGACAAAGTGATCTCCGGTTGCGCCGTCCGGTGCGATGGCAAAGGCCTCGGGGCGGACGAACATCATGGCGTCATCGCCCTCTTTCAGCTTGCCCTGATTGGCGGTCGAAACACGGGCCACCAGATCCCCCGAGCGGTTTGTTCTGATCAGAGCCTCATTTCCCATGACCTGCTTGATTTTACCGCGGAATACGTTGTTTTCGCCCACGAATGATGCGGCGAACGCTGTGTTGGGATCGTTGTAGATGGTCTTTCCATCGGCGATCTGGTCAATCACACCGGCGCGCATCACCGCAATGCTGTCGGACATGGTCAGGGCCTCGCCCTGATCATGCGTAATATAGATGAACGTAATGCCAACGCGCTTTTGGATTTCACGCAACTCGGTCCGCATATGTTGGCGCAGCTTCAGGTCCAACGCCGACAGGGGTTCGTCCAGCAACAGGACATCCGGTTCAGCGCACAAGGCGCGCGCGATGGCGACACGCTGACGCTGACCGCCAGACAATTCACTGGGCAGCTTGTCGCCCTGTCCCGGCAGCGCGATCATGTCCAGCAATTCATCACCCCGCTTGCGCCGTTGCGCAGCGCTGGCACCGTTGATTTCCATCGAGAAGGTGATGTTCTCCCATACTTTCATCAGGGGGAACAACGCGAGGTTCTGAAAGATCAAAGCAGTCGGACGCTTGTTCGGGCCAATGCCGCGCATATCGTTGCCGCCGATCAGAACCTTGCCCTCACTGGGGTCAAGAAAGCCCGAAACCGCGCGTAGAATCGTTGTCTTGCCGCAGCCAGAGGGCCCAAGGAACGAAAAGAAGTCGCCCCCGTTAATGTTTACATTAGCATCACGCACAGCGACAAAGTCACCGAAACGGATCCACAGGTTTTCCAGATCTACACCGACCCCAGCACTCATTTTCAGGTATCCCCGTCTGGCACGGTTTCAGACCGCGCAGTATCGACCGTTACGCCACATCGGCGCACGGGCAGATAACCCCCCGCTGAGATGCGAGGGGTAGTTTTGCTAAGCGATCAGGCGCTTTTGAACTTGTTGACGAACTCGGTCCGTGTTTCCGCGTACCAGGGCGCTTCGGCCGGCCACGGGTTCAGGTTGGCGAGTGAATCGCCCGGATAGGCCTCGGCAAAGTTCTTTTTATAGGTGTCGCCGGAATATTGATCGGCACCCAGAACTGGCGAGTTATACCCGTGGCTGTCAATTGCGACACCAGCCGGTTTCGCCTGATAGGCGAAGTCGATGAAGGCATATACCTGTTCTGTATTGGCAGCACCTGTTGGCATTGCAATACCGTCGACCCACGCCATCGCGCCTTCGACCGGCGCCTGATAGTGCACCGGTTCACCCGCAGATTTCAGCGCCAGCGGCGGACCATCCCAAGTCTGACCAACGATCACACCTTCGTTCAGCAAGCCGTTTTTCTGAGTATCAGCGTCGTTCCAGATCAGTTTGATGCGATTCTTACGCTCGACGCACCAGTCGGCAATCTGACCCCAAACCTTACGCATGGTGTCCTCGTCGCCATAGGCAGCCCAGACCGAGCCCGGCTCCATTTCACCGGCACTTTCCATATACAGACCTGCGCCCAGCATCATCGAGTGCGCGCGGCCCATGGTCTTACCTGCGTTTGCTTCGGACCAGACATCGCCATATGAGGGCGCATCGCCTTCGGGCAGCCACAGGTCGGTGCGGTAAGCGATACCTTCTGTTCCCCAGATATGCGGCAGCCAATGCACGCCACTGTCGCTAAAGTTCCAGGCGTCCGTACCAATTGAGGCCATCGCCGGGTTCACCAGATCGATTGGCACTTTGTTCATGTCAAACGGCTGCAGCAGCTCCAGCGGCTCCCACTGTAGCGAGCGGTTGTTGGTCGGCGAGACGATGTCAAAGCCCTGGCCCTTGGTGGCCTTCATCTTGTTGATGATTTCTTCGTTCGATCCAATACCGGTGTAGTTGACCTTAATGCCGGTAAGGGTTTCAAATTCCTGCAGGAACGTGGGTGGCAGGTAATCCGACCACATTAGAATGTTGATCTCACCCGAGGACGCCAGTGCGCTTTTGCTATACAGTGGTGCTGCCAGAGCAGCGGCACCCGCACTCTTCAACACTGAGCGTCTGGAAAGCGTTTTCCGTTCGGCCATATTTGATTCTCCCGTTGTTAGACTTTGCAGTCTTTTAGTTTTGTAGTTGCAGGCTAGACCTTCGCGGCAGATCTGTCAGTCCAAAAGTGACAGTTGCCAAGTTTCATAAGTCCAGTTCGCAGCCGCATCCGGTGGATTTGATCTCAGGGTCACAGTTCCACCCGGACGAAGTCACCATAGGGCGGGATTTCCGAAGTACCAACAAGATATTACAGCACCTATTGAAGGGGTGAGACATGGCCTGTTTTACCGAAGTCAAAGGCGAACCATGGGTGTCCGTGGCGCGCAACACGCGGGTCTTGGTCCGATTCCCTAGCCGTTACACCTTCGGAACAATCGTTGGATAAATTGTCTGATCCGTCCGCATGATCACAAAGCTGGCGCTCTGGCCAACGCTTGAATAACCGGCAGCTACAGGATCGTTAACCGCTGTGACCTCTCGTCAACTGGTGGAACCTTGCGCTACTTCGCCTCGCGGACGGACGGTTCTCGGGGAAAGCGGATGACGATTCGACCGGCGCCACTTTAGCCGTTATTAGACTATCTTGTGGCTTTAGGGTCTGCAGAAAATGTCACGCTAGGTGATCCTATTTCCGCATGGAGATCCCTTGATGGAACAGGTGGACCTTGTCCGGTTCGGCAGTCACGGCGACGGTTTGCCCGCGCATGTTTCTTTGGACACCGGGCAGTTTGGCAACGACAGTGTCCGCCCCGTCTTCGGCCGCGAAGTAAAGAAGCGTGACCTCACCCAAGGCCTCGGTGAAATCAACAATGCCTTCCAGAATGGGATCGCGGTCTGCGGGTTGGAAGTCTTCGGGGCGCACACCGATATTGACTTGTTTGCCCGCGTCTGAGGCATCCGTGGCAACCCTGGACACGGCTGTTCCGCCACTGTCGAGCTTTACAATTGTTGTCTCGCCGGTCTGGGTGATGACACCGGACAAGAGGTTCATCGAAGGCGAGCCAATGAATTGCGCTACAAATTCATTGTCGGGCGTTTCATACAGTTCCAGTGGCGTACCCACCTGCGCGATGCCCTTGTCCGCCAGAACCACAATCCGGCTGGCCAGCGTCATCGCTTCGACCTGATCGTGGGTGACATAGATCATCGTGCTGTCGGGCATCGCCTCTTTCAAGCGCGCGATCTCTATCCGCGTCGCCACGCGCAGGGCTGCGTCAAGATTTGAAAGCGGCTCATCAAACAGATAGACCTTGGGGTCCCGCACGATGGCCCTGCCGATTGCAACCCGCTGACGTTGTCCGCCGGACAGTGCCTTGGGCAGACGGTCCAGGAAAGGGTCCAGCTGAAGGATGCGCGCGGCACGATCGACGGCTGCGTCGACCTCATCCGTTGGCATCTTGGCGATCTTCAGGGCAAAAGCCATGTTTTCGCGCACGGTCATATGAGGGTACAGGGCATAGCTTTGGAACACCATCGCAATGCCCCGTTGCGCCGGAGGCACGTCATTCATGACCTGCCCCTCAATCTCAAGCGTTCCGCCCGAGATCTTCTCAAGCCCTGCAATCATCCGAAGCAATGTGGACTTGCCACAGCCAGACGGGCCGACGAAAACGATCAATTCACCCGTTTCAATGTCCAGGTTAATGTTCTTGAGCACATCGACACTGCCATAGGTCTTTGCCACATCCGTGAGATTGAGTTCCGACATGACTTATCCCCTTTTCCGCGCCATCAGACAGAATTGGGCGGGGCCGAGGGTCAGAGAACCCTTTCCATCGACACTGCCCAACTCGTCCCCGATGGCTTGCCAGTTACCGTCCGGTAGAGTGATTTCTTGGCCTTTTGAACCCAGATTGAACGCGCAGAACACCTGTTCGGTCGCGTCTTCACGCAGGAAAGTCAGGATAGAATTGGATGCGGCCATGTCCGTCTGCTGACCAGACAACAGCGCTGAATGCGCGTGTCTCAATGCAATTGCCCGACGGTAATGGTGCAACATTGAATCGCGATCCTGTTCCATCTGGTCGACAGCGCGGTCTGCCTGCGCTGAGCTGACAGGCAACCACGGGCGGCCGGAGGAGAACCCGGAATGTTCGTCCTGTGCGGCCCAGACCATCGGCGTGCGGCAACCGTCGCGGCCTTTGAACTCGGGCCAGAACTCAATGCCGTAGGGGTCCTGCAAATGTTCATAGGGCACGTCCGCCTCGGGCAGGCCCAGCTCTTCGCCCTGATACAGGCAGGCCGATCCGCGCAGGCACATCATCAGAACCGCGTGCTGACGGATGGCCGCATCATCCAGCCCCCAGCGGGATGCGTGGCGCTGAACGTCGTGGTTGGAAAACGCCCAGCAGGGCCAGGCGTCGCCTGCCTTATCCTCCAACTGGTCAAAAACCTGTTTGGCATAGGTGGCGGTCAAAGCACGCTTTTCCAGAAACTCGAACGCATAACACATGTGCATTCGCTTATCGCCCGACGTATAGGTGCCCATGATCTCAAGCCCGCGCTGCGCATCGCCGACCTCACCCAGGCAGGCGCGGTTTTGGTATTGATCCGTCAGCGCGCGCAACCGTTCCAGAAAGGCTATATTCTCGGGCTGGCTTTTAGAAAACAGGTGATCCTGATGGTTGTAGGGGTTCACCATCGGCGCGATTGAGGCATTGCGCTGGTCCATCGGCAAGCCCGGATTGTCGCGCAACTGCATGTCGTGGAAATAGAAGTTGATTGTGTCCAGGCGGAAACCATCCACACCAAGGTCCAACCAGAACCGGGCCACGTCCAGCAAGGCGTCCTGCACGTCCGGACAATGAAAATTCAGGTCGGGTTGCGCGGTCAGGAAGTTGTGCAGGTAATACTGGAGACGCCGCGAATCCCACTGCCAGGCCGAGCCGCCAAAGATCGAAAGCCAATTGTTGGGTGGCGTACCGTCCGGCTTTGGATCGGCCCAGACATACCAATCTGACTTCGGATTGTCCCGTTTGGCGCGGCTTTCGCTGAACCACGGGTGCTGATCCGAAGTGTGCGACAGAACAAGGTCGATCATCACCTTCAGCCCAAGGGAATGCGCCTGTTCCAGCAGGTCCTTGAAATCCGCCATGGTGCCGAACATCGGATCGACATCGCGATAGTCGCTGACGTCATAGCCAAAATCCTTCATCGGAGACTTGAAGAACGGCGAAATCCAGATCGCATCAACCCCCAATGACGCGATATAGCCCAGCCGTTGAGTGATCCCTTTCAGGTCCCCAATCCCATCGCCGGTGCTGTCCTGAAAGCTGCGGGGATAGATTTGATAGATCACCCCGCCGCGCCACCAGTCGGCGGACACTTTGGTCGATTTGGAAAGTTCTGCGGTGTTCTGCACGTTCATCAGACGCCTCTATTTTACGGACCCGGCCAACAGGCCGCGGACCAGATACTTTTGCATTGCGAAGAAGACAGCCAGCGGCACGGCGATTGATACAAACGCTGCCGTGGCAAGAATTTCCCAATTTCCGCCTCGCGTACCCAACAATTCGACAATGCGGTTGGTCATGACGGTCGTTTGGCCGGATGCGTCGATCAAAAAGACCTTGGCAACCAGCAGGTCGTTCCAGGTCCACAAGAACTGGAAGATCGCAAAAGACGCCAGTGCCGGAAAGCTAAGCGGCAGGATCAGTTTGGTGAAGATCTGGAACTCGGTTGCGCCATCAACACGCGCGTTTTCGATCAGATCGCGCGGTAGCCCGGCCATGTAGTTGCGCAAAAGATAGATGGCCAGAGGCATCCCGAACCCGGTATGGGCCATCCAAACACCTAGGTACCCTTTGCCGATCCCGATATTGAGGTGGAATTTCAACAACGGGATCAAGGCCAGTTGCAGTGGGACAACCAACAGACCGACGACCACGGCGATCAGCAACGCCCGGCCGGGAAAATCCATCCAGGCCAGCGCATAGGCCGCAAACGCAGCAACCAGAATCGGAATGATCGTTGCCGGAATCGTCACGGTCAGCGTGTTGAAGAATGCGCGCCCCATACTGTCGGTGCTGTCTTCGGCCAACAGGACCTTGTGGTAATTGGCCAGCGTGAATTCGGGTGGCAGTTCTGCGGAAACAAAGACGCGGGCTCCGCGGCTGCCTGTGAATTCCTCGGGGTTCTCCATCCGGTAATTCCCGGCGGCATCAACCACGATTGTTCCGCCCTTGCGCAACTCGGCGGTTTGCCCCGGTTCAAACGCATCAACTGCGCGCGAACTGACGCCCCATTTCGAAATCGTAGCTTGTGTGCCGTCATCGAACAGATTGCCCTCGATCACGTAGATCCCGTTTTCCTGAACCTGCGTCTCGGGCGCGGCACTGCGCAGCGTCAGGTTCTGCTCGGAAGGGAACAGCGACCGCCACCACCCGCTGGTCGCGATCTGATCAGAAGTTCGAAAAGATGAGATCAACAGCCCCAGCGTCGGCACAACCCATAACACTACCAGAAAGAGAACCGAGGCATGGACGATCCAGCGCAGCGCCGGTTTGGTTCCTGCAATATCGCTCATTGCCCCTACTCCATTTCCTTGCGCGCATTGCGCACGTTCCAGACAAGGATCGGAGCCACCAGCAGCATGATTACCATGGCCGAGGCCGAGCCCACACCCCAGTCATTGGCGCGGAACAGCTTGTCGTACATGTAGTTGGCAAGCACCTGCGTTTCCCATTGGCCGTTGGTCATGGCAAAGACGATGTCAAAAACCTTGAGCACGGTGATCGTGATTGTGGTCCAGACGACCAGAATGGTGGTCTTTATCTGCGGAACTTTGATCTTGAAGAAGATCTGAAACGGGTTTGCACCGTCCAGAATGGCGGCTTCGATGGTCTCTTCGGGGATACCGCGCAGGGCCGCCGACAGGATGACCATGGCAAACCCGGTCTGAATCCAGACCAACACAATCATCAGCAGAAAACTGTTCCAGAACGGGATTGTCAGCCAGGTCTGCGGATCGGATCCGCCAAAGAACAGATACAGCGCGTTCAGCATTCCGATCTGGTCTTGTTCCGCCGGGCGGGTGTCATAGACCAGTTTCCAGATCACCGAGGCCCCTACAAAGGAAATTGCCATCGGCATAAAGATCAGCGACTTTGCGATATTGCCCCAGCGGATGCGATCGGTCAGCTGCGCCACCAACAGGCCAAAAGCGGTCGACATGGCGGGCACGATGATCAGCCAGAACATGTTGTTGCGCATGGCTTCCCAGAATTTTGGCTCACGCGCCATCTGGATGTAATTGTCCAACCCAACCCAGGTATAACCTCCACCCGGAACCCGATCGGTCAGCGACAAGCGCAGCGTTTCCACAACCGGATAGGCCAGATAAAGCCCCAAAGCCGCCAAAGCCGGAAACAGGAATAGCCAAGGCCGGATTATGTTCGCACGGTTGATGTTGCGGCCCGCATTTGGACCACGGGCCGGGAACAGAACCTTGTCCAGAAATTGATTGGAAAAGTAGAAATAGCCCACACAACCCGACACGCCGATGGCGATGGTCAGAAGGCCCTGAAATGCCGGATGCATGCCGCTCTCCCTTGCGACGGAGGTTTCGGGCAACCCGGCCGTACGGGTTGCCCAGTCTCAGACGACTTAGTCCAGCGCGTCCCACGAGGACTGGATTTCATCGGCGACCTCTCGCGCCGGTGCGCCACCGGCATAGTCGACCATTCCAGTCCAGAAGGTGCCTGCACCAACGCCGCCCGGCATCAGGTCAGAGCCGTCAAACCGGAAGGTGGTGGCCCCCAGAAGAATGTCGTTCATCTTCTTCAGCGTCGGGTCCGAGAAAACCGAGGTATCGACACCTGTGTGTGGTGTCAGAAAGCCGGTCAGTGCCATCCACGTCTCATGCGCTTCAGGCGTTTGCAGGTATTCGATCAGCGCATGTGCGCCGGGGCTGTCATTGGTAATCGCCCACAAGGTGCCGGCGCCTAGGACCGGGCTGCCGAGGTCTTTGCTTTCATAAGCTGGGAAATAGAAGAAATCGACATCCTCGCCCACAATCGTGCCTTCGGGAAAGAAGGCCGGAATAAACGATGCCTGACGGTGAAAATAGCACTGTGGAGGTGAGCTGAACATGCCTTTGGGGCTGTCGCGGAAATCGGTAGTAGCAACCGCGCCCGCTCCGCCCGCGACATAGTCGTCGTTACGGGCAAACGCACCGAATTCCTCGATGGCGGCAACCACTTTGGGGTCGTTGAACTTCATTTCATTGGCGACCCAGGCGTCATAATCCTCGGGCGATTGGGTGCGCAGCATCATGTCTTCGACCCAGTCCGTCGCGGGCCAACCGGTCGCGCCACCGGATCCCAGACCAATACACCACGGCGTCTCACCGTCCGCCACGATTTGGTCGCTCAGCGCCTTGAGCTCTTCCATCGTGGTCGGCACTTCGTAGCCCGCGTCTTCAAAATTCTCGGGTACGTACCAGACCAGCGATTTCACATCGACCTTGTAGAAAAAGCCGTACAAATGATCCTGCCCGTCCGCGCCAGGATAAGTGCCCAGATCAACCCAGGACTGACCGGCTGCATAGTTGTCGCGAATCCAATCTGCGGTGCCATCGGCCAACGGTGTCAGGAACCCTGACCCCGCCATGTCCGCTGCCAAACCGGGCTGCGGGAACACGGCCACGCTTGGGGCTGATCCGGCCTCGGCATCAATCCGGATCTGCTGCTC
Source organism: Ruegeria meonggei (assembly GCF_900172215.1). Classification (GTDB taxonomy): domain Bacteria; phylum Pseudomonadota; class Alphaproteobacteria; order Rhodobacterales; family Rhodobacteraceae; genus Ruegeria; species Ruegeria meonggei. Next base: position 132,945 of record NZ_FWFP01000004.1, on the reverse strand, counting down.
GAAACTGTCCGAACCGACATAGGCGTACTCATGCCCGGTTGCGGCGGCAAAGCCATCCAACACCTTTTCGACATTTTCCTGATCCGGCCCCAGCCATGGCCCGAACACGGTGACCTTGTCGGCATACGCCGCGCCCGCCATCAGGGCGAACGTGGCCGCGCCTGCGTAAAGCGAGTGTTTCATAGAGCTTCCTCCCAACGTTTTCTTGCGTCTTTGAGACTCAGTTTTCAAAGCGCTTTGAATGGGGGAGTTTATGCGCTAACACTTGCGATCTGTCAACAATCGGTTTATTCACACCTTAACAGGTTGCGCTTACTGCAGCTGAAACACTGGCCATTGGCGGGCAAGAGATACGTTCGCAGGCGGATGCTGGTAAAAATTTAAGGCGCTTTGAAGCGAATATGAACCTTAAGGAACTCTCAGAAACTCTTGGCCTATCACAAACAACGGTCAGTCGCGCGCTGAACGGGTACCCCGAAGTGAACGAGGGTACGCGCGTGCGCGTTCAGGCGGCCGCCGTCAAACACGGATACCGACCCAACAGCCGCGCCAAGGGACTGGCAACCGGTCGGTCGATGGTGATCGGGCATGTGATTCCCAGCTCGTCCCGGCATGAGATGGTGAACCCCATCTTCGGAGACTTTGTCGCCGGTGCTGTGCGCAAATATGCTGAACACGGCTATGACATGATGTTCACCAATGTTGAAGATACCTCGATCGAGGACGCTTATCGTAGCTTGTTTCAGCGCGGCGCGGTAGATGGCGTTGTTCTGCAGGGCCCCAAGGTCCGCGAGCCACGGATTGAGGTTCTGAACCGCATGGGGGTGCCGTTCATCGTTCATGGCCGCTCGACCGGGGTTGAGGTGCCTTATGATTGGATTGATGTGAACAACAAAAGCTCGTTCCAACGCGCAACACGGTTTTTGACCGACCTTGGGCACCGGCGTATTGCCTTGATCAATGGGTTGGAAGATATGGATTTCGCACAACGACGCCGCGCCGGATATCTGGAAGCGTTGCGCGAGGTGAAAGTGACACCCGACCCAGAGCTGATGCGCAGTGCCGAGATGACCGAAGTTTATGGGCATCATGAAACCCGCGACATGTTGCGACTGAACGATCCGCCCACGGCCATCCTGACCTCGTCGATGATATCGGCCGTTGGTGTGCGGCGTGCGTTGCATGAGGCCGGGTTGGAGATGGGCAAGGATGTCTCGGTTATCGCCCATGACGACGACCTGTCCTATTTGAAGAACGGGCAGGATGTTCCGATCTTTACCGCAACCCGATCCTCTGTCCGTCAGGCGGGCGAAATGGCGGCGGAAATGCTGATTGATCGGATCAAATCCCCGAATGACCCGGTAAAAACTAGATTGCTGGAGGCCGAACTGGTAGTTGGCGGCTCAACCGGCCCCGCCCCCAACAGGTTGTGACAATGAAATACACCCGTGCTGACTTCCCCAAAGATTTTCTCTTTGGCGTTGCAACCTCGGCCTATCAGATCGAAGGCCACGCGCAGGGCGGTGCCGGGCAAAATCATTGGGATACGTTTGCCGCCTCGCCCGGGAATGTGGCGCGGGGTGAAAATGGCGATCTGGCCTGTGATCACCTAAACCGGTTTCCACAGGATTTTGACCTGGTGCGGGACGCCGGTTTCGACTGTTACCGGTTTTCGACCAGCTGGGCGCGGGTTCTGCCCGAAGGGCGCGGACAGGTGAACCAGGCCGGGCTCGACTATTACGACCGGCTGGCCGACGCGCTGCTGGAACGCAACATCCGTCCTTGTGCAACACTGTATCACTGGGAGCTGCCGTCGCCGCTGTCTGATCTGGGCGGTTGGCGCAACCGCGATATCGCCGAGTGGTTCGCCGATTTCACCGAAGTCATCATGGGGCGCATCGGCGACCGCATGTACAGCGTTGCCCCGATCAACGAGCCATGGTGTGTCAGTTGGCTGAGCCATTTTGATGGCCACCATGCACCGGGTCTGCGCGATATCCGCGCCACAGCCCGCGCAATGCACCATGTGCTGCTGGCCCATGGTCGGGCCATTGAATCCATGCGCAGTTTGGGAATGTCCAATCTGGGCGCAGTGTTCAACCTGGAATGGGCCGAACCCGCCGATGACAGCCCAAAGGCGCGGCAGGCGGCCGATCTCTATGACGGGATCTACAACAGGTTCTTTCTGGGTGGTGTGTTCAACAAAGCTTATCCGGACAACGTGCTTAAGGGTTTGGAACCGTATTTGCCAAGCGGATGGCAAAACGATTTTGACACCATTGGTGCCCCGGTCGACTGGTGCGGTCTGAACTACTATACCCGCAAACTGATCGCGCCTGATGATACTGCATGGCCCAGCCTCAAAGAGGTTCCAGGCCCGCTGCCCAAAACGCAGATGGGGTGGGAGATCGAGCCCACCGCGCTGACCCGTTTCCTGACCCGCGCCAAGCAGGAATACACTGGCGATCTGCCGATCTATGTCACTGAAAACGGCATGGCCAGCCCCGAGCGTCAGCAGGATGAGGATCGGATAGATTACCTCAACCAGCACCTGAAAGCGGTTCAGGCCGCGTTGGATGAGGACGTTCCGGTCAAAGGCTATTTCATCTGGTCCTTGCTGGACAATTACGAATGGGCCTTTGGGTATGAAAAGCGCTTTGGCCTGGTCGACGTGGATTTCGAGACGCTGGAACGGACACCCAAGGCCTCGTATAACGCTCTGAAAACCGTTCTGACCGGGGGCACGGTTTCGCTGCCTTTGGCGCAACCTGCCGGGGCCATTCGTGCGCATTGGAATCTGGTGGCTGATATTGGCGGCACCAATACCCGGCTGGGCGTCGTCTCGGACGGTAAGCTGACCGATCTGCGTAAGTATCCAACTGGTACATTACCCGAATTACTCGAAGCGTTTCACAGCCTGCGGGATGAGATTGGAACCGATCCCCGCGCCGTGGTCGCCGCAGGGGCCGGGCCGGTAAAAGACGGCACGATCCAGCTGACCAACGCACATCTCGATCTGCCCGAACGCGATATCGGCAGGGTGACCGGCGCTCAGCATACATACGTGATCAACGACTTTACCGCTGCGGCGTGGTCTGTTGCCGAAATCTCAGGCGACGAGGTTGAAGTGCTGCAAGGCGCGACTGAGCCGCCCACCGGGACGCGCTTGGTTGTTGGCCCCGGTACTGGTCTTGGGGTCGGCGCGCTGCTTTATTCCGAGGGCCGTTACCACACGGCTTCGGGTGAAGGCGGCCATGTCGGCCTGTCCCCACGCCACGCGGACGAGGTTGAAATTTTTAGGGCCGCCCGCCATATCGCGCCGGATTGCTTTTTTGACGACAGCCTGACGATCGAGGCTGAAATGTTCCTCAGCGGTACGGGGCTGCCCATTCTGTATCGAGCCGCCGGAATGGCTGCCGGGCTCGCCGATACGTCCGTCCGCAGCGCCCGCGAGATTCTGGAAGATGCCCGTACCAACAATGATCCGATTGCTCGCAGGGCCTCGCATTTGTTCACCACACATCTAGGGGCGGTGATGGGGGATCTGGCGGTTGCGTTCATGCCCATCGGCGGTGTTTTTTTGGTCGGGGGCGTCGCCAAGAAGAACCGTTGGCTGTTCAAGGACGCCTTTCGTGATGCCTTTAACGCAGGAGGGCGGTTCAGCGATCTGCGCCGCTCAATGAACCTTTATGTGTCGGAACAGGATGAATTTGGCATTGTTGGCGCTAACAACTTCTGTAAAAGTGCGCTTGCGCGTTAATATGCCCGCCTGAGCCCTGAAACAGAAAGGACCCGGCATGATCCTGTGCTGCGGTGAAGCCCTGATCGACATGATCGCTGCCCCGACCGTTTCGGGCGAACACGGGTTCGTGCCCCACTCCGGAGGCGCCATCTTTAACACGGCCATTGCGCTGGGTCGGCTGGATGCTCCGGTCGGAATGCTGACGGGGCTGTCGTCGGACATGTTCGGGCAACAGCTGGCGGCTGCGCTGCGGGCCAGCCATGTGGATGCAAGCCAGGTGATCCGCTCGGATCGACCAACAACTTTGGCTTTTGTTCAATTGCAGGACGGGCATGCCACGTACAGCTTCATGGACGAAAACTCGGCCGGACGCATGCTGACGCCCGAGGATATGCCGACCCAACTGCCTGCAGTATCCGCGCTGTATTTTGGCGGCATCAGCCTGGCTTGCGAACCTTGCGCCGATGCCTATGCGGCGCTGCTGGATCGCCACGGATCAGATCGCGCTGTCATGCTGGATCCCAACATCCGGCCTGGGTTCATCCAGGACCAGACCCGTTATCGCACACGGTTGAACCGGATGATCGCGCAGGCTGATATCGTTAAGGTGTCGGACGAGGATTTGGATTGGATCGTCCCCGGCCCCGAAAGCATCTCTGAAAAGGTGACCTTGCTGCTGCAAAGCGGACCATCGGTGATCATCGTGACCAGGGGCGGCGACGGGGCGTCGGGGTTTTTGGCAGATGGATCCGAAACCTCGGTCCCTGTACAACCGGTTCAAGTGGTTGATACGGTTGGTGCGGGCGATACGTTCAACGCCGGCGTGCTGGCTGAACTAGAGCGGTCGGACCACCTGACCAAAACCGCCCTGCGCGCTATAGGCACCGACACATTGCGCGCGGCCCTTACCAAAGGGGCGGAAGTTGCCGCCATCACTGTATCCCGCGCGGGGGCAAACCCACCCTGGGCGCACGAGCTTTGACCAATAAGGCACACAGATGAAACGATCAGATATCAACGCTATCAAAGCCGAGGCCGAGGCCTTCATCAAGTCCTTCGGTGCTGTCCTGCCGCCCTTTGCCAACTGGTCACCCGATCAGATGCGCAGCGATCAGGCAGCGGGCATTCGTGATCGCGGGCTTGGCTGGGACATCACCGACTACGCCCAGGGGCGTTTCGATGCGCTGGGTTTGTTCCTGTTTACCCTTCGCAACGGCGATGTAGGCGACCTGAACAAAGGCCGCGGTATGCTTTATGCCGAAAAACTGTTGGTGTCGCGTGACAAACAGCTGTCGCCAATGCACCGCCACATCGTCAAGGCTGAAGACATCATCAACCGTGGTGGCGGTGACCTGGTGATGGAGATTTATGCCTCGGACCCGCAAGGTGGCATTGATCGGGACACCCCGGTTACCGTGCCCAGCGATAACTGTCCGGTCACCATAAAACCAGGGGAATTGCTGCGCCTGAAACCGGGCCAGAGTGTGACGTTGATGCCGAGTATCTGGCATGCGTTCTGGGCCGAACAAGGGGATTGCCTGATCGGCGAGGTTTCGACCGTCAATGACGACCGCACTGACAACGTGTTCGAACAGCCGATCCCACGATTTGCCACCATAGAAGAAGACGCCGAGCCGGATTTCCTGCTGGTCGCGGATTACTACGCCTGAACTTTTGACAACAACCACACTTCCATGTTTGCACAGGCAATTTCGCTCCATCCCTGATAACTTCCTTTTCTTAAACCGGAAAAGGGCATTAACATGATCCTCGTAACCCAAGAAACCTGCCAGCCGGCGATCGGGAAGGGAACGGTGTGATGGTCACAAAGACACAGCTTGAAGCCGAGGTTGCGAACCTGCGTCGCCAATTGGCTGAACAATCCAAGACATCCGACCCTAAACAACCCCAACCCGATGTTCACCATGAAACGGTGACCGAAAAAATTACCGACAATCTGGACGCGTGGACAACCCAGATCGAAGAGGTCCTGACTGAACTCGAGGACCTTCCTCATAAAAAACCGATCCTTTTTGCCCTCGGCATTTTTGCGCTTGGCTATTTGATAGGCCGATCCCGGTAGGAGCCCGACTATGAGCCGAATTTCCCGCAACATTTCGATTATTCTGCGCGCCGAACGGCTGATTGCACAACGTCACCTGACCATCGCCGCCAAACGCACCGGGTTTTATGCTGCGGCTGGTCTGGCTGTGGGGCTCGCTGTTGTCATGCTGAACATCGCCGGGTTTTTCTGGCTGTCGGTTACGCTGTCAAAGCCGCTGGCCGCCCTGATTGTGGCCGCCGCAAACCTGCTTTTGGCGGTCATTCTGGCTTTGTTGGCCAATGCGCAAAGCCCGCAGGCTGATACCACCGCTGCGGTCGAGCTTCGGGACATGGCCCTCAACGATATCGAGGCGGAGATCAAAGACAGCCTGTCTGATGCACGCGACACGGTGGCAGGAATACGGCGCGACCCGATTGGCACACTGACCCCCGAAGTATTCAGCGCCATTCTCAGCACCCTGATCAAATACGCGCGCCGCCGGAAAGAGTAAGTCTGCGGATTACTACGCCAGACGCGCGGCAGCGCGTGCGATGATCATCTCTTCGTTTGTCGGGATTGCAAGTATGCGGACGCGGCTGAGGTCCGTAGACAGGACTGTGCCGCCATCCGCGTTCCTGCTTTTGTCCATCTCGATTCCGATCCAGCGCATCCCGTCACAGACCATTTGACGAATCGCGGCTGAGTTTTCGCCGATACCGCCGGTAAAGACCAGCGCGTCTATCCCTTCCAACGCGGCGGACAACGCGCCCAATTCGCGGCGGATACGGAACACATAATACTCGATTGCCTTGCGCGCATCAGGTGTATCTGCTGCCAACAGCGTGCGCATGTCGGACGAAATACCTGACAGGCCCAGCAGACCAGACTTGCGATAAAGGGTGTCGGCGATTTCCTCGGCGGTCATGCCGTCCTGTTGCATCATGTAAAGCACAACGCCCGGGTCCAACTGGCCACTACGGGTGCCCATCGGCAGCCCGTCCAAGGCCGAAAACCCCATGGTCGAGGCCACGGCCCTGCCCCCTGAAACCGCGCACATCGACGCGCCATTGCCCAGATGGGCGATCACCACGCGGCCCTCATAAAGACCGGGCGCAATATCCTGCAGCTTTTGCGAGATGTAATCGTAGCTGAGCCCGTGGAACCCGTACCGGCGCACGCCCTTTTCGTAAAATCTTTGCGGCAGGGCAAAGGTGTCGTTTACCCACGGGTGCGTCCGATGAAAGGCCGTATCAAAACAGGCCACCTGCGTGGTGCCCGGAAATGCCGCGCTGGCGGCGCGGATACCGGCCAGGCTATAGGGCTGATGCAGCGGTGCAAAAGGGATAAAACCGTTCAGAGTGTCAAGCACGCTATCGTCTATCCGAACCGGTTCCGAAAAAACTGCGCCCCCATGGACCACTCGGTGGCCAATGGCACGGACATGAATATCCGGCAGGTTTTCCCGGGCCATTTTCAGAAACGCCCGAATTGCCTCGTCATGGGTTTTGGTGTCAGTTAGCGGCTCGTTGATCGACCGTCCGCCAGCCGATTGCGCCAGCAACCGGGGTGCGTCGCCCAGCCGTTCGATCTGGCCGCGCCAACGCATGCTGGGGCGGTTATCCTCGACCAGTTCGTAGAGTGCAAATTTCAGTGAAGAAGACCCGGCATTCAGCGCCAGAACGTGGTCAGTCATGGATTTTGCCTTTACTCGCATAGGCGTGCAGTGCCGCGACCGCGCAGGAAGCCAGCCGCGAGGCGTCGTCATCCGCCCGCGAAGTCAGGATGATCGGAACCGCCGCCCCAACCAGGATCCCCGCCGCCTCGGCGTGCGAGATATAGGTGAGCTGTTTCGCAACCATATTGCCGGCCTCAATGTTTGGGGCCACAAGAATATCCGCCGCACCCGCCACGGCCGAGGTGATGCCCTTGGTACGCGCCGCGTTCAGATCAACTGCGTTGTCCATCGCCAACGGACCATCCACCAAACCACCGGTGATCTGGCCACGCTCAGCCATTTTGGACAATAGTGCCGCGTCAACAGACGAAGGCATATGCGGATTGATCGTTTCAACGGCGGACAGCACACCAACTTTGGGCGTTTCGATCCCTATGGAATGTGCGAGGTGTATGGCGTTCTGGACAATATCGGCCTTGGTTTCCAGGTCAGGCGCGATATTGACTGCAGCATCTGTCACCATGATCGGTCGCGACATGCCCGGGACGTCCATGACAAACACATGTGACAACCGGCGACCGGTGCGCAGTCCCTTTTCGCGCCGCAGGACCGCGTGCAGCAATACGTCCGTATGCAAATGCCCTTTCATCAGGGTTTGCGCCCTGCCCTCAGCCACCAGATCGACTGCGCGATGGGCTGCTGTTTCATGGCTATGAGCCTCGACAATCTCGATCCCTGACAGATCCGCCCCAAGTTTGGCAGCGGCAGCGGCGATTTTATCCGGATCGCCAATCAGAATCGGTGTGATGATGCTGTTTGATTGCCCCAGCAGGGCCCCGCCAAGTGAGTTCGGCTCTTCCGGGGCCACCACAGCAGTTGGCATCGGGTCCAGAGGTCTGGCTTTCTCAAGAAGTGCATCAAAATGGCGGTGGCGCTGCACGATCAGGCCGGGCACTTCGATGGAATCAAACTCCATATGATGTGTCGGAGGTGTAACCTGAACTTCACCGCTGAGGATCAGGGCATTATCACCGACCCGGCGCACTTCGGCGGCACAGCGCAAGTCGCCATCTTGCCTCTTTTCAAGGACTGACACAAATGCGGTCAATTCGTCACCTGCCAGGACCGGGATATGAAAACTGAGGTCCGCGCGACGGGTCTGCGTCCCGGCACCCGGCAGGATGTTTCCCAGAACGGCTGCAACCAGACCGGCAGGCCATAGGGCCGGAGCCACAGCTTCGGGACGCCCGTCGCCGTCCCCATCATAGCTGGCCAGATGCAGCGGGTTATGATCCCCGGAGGCCGATGCAAAGGCATAGAGGTCGTCCACGGTGCATAGCCGCGTCAGCTGAGCTTCGTCGCCAACCTTCAACTGCGAAAAAGTTCGGTTTTCATTGGTTTTCATGTCGGATTGGCCTTGTTCGGCGTGGCCCGTCTGCGCGCTTTGGGCTTGGGCGCGGGTCTGGATTTGGTCTTCTGTTCTGCCTCGGGAATGCACAGCGTGTCGCACAGCGCTCGGGTCATGTCCATAAGCTCTTGCGAGGGCTCGGGAATATCGCCAACAACACGCTGAACCAGATCCACAACCTGTTCTTTATCTTTGGGTTGCTTCAACAGGTCAGGCAAGGACGCTATGGCCCCCTCTTTATCAAAGGTGACAACAATAGTCTGTTCGTGCAAAACGCGCTGGCGCTGGTCAACACTCAGGTCTTTGAAGGGTGTCTCGTGCCGAAAAACATGGGCCCAACGGTCCAATATCTCGGATCTGAAGCTTTGGTTACTGTCGCCCAACAGGATCAGAATCCGAACAACCGCTTCGGCCAACCCGCCTTGTTTCATATGGGCCAGCGCGGCCTCGACCTGTGGCAAGGATCGCAGGGTTTCAGAGTCCGGCAGCGTGCGGTGGGCTGCGTATTTCCGGCCAAACCACGCAGCCAATGGACCGCCCCAAAGCGAATAAAACGTTGCTTCGTACCACGCGTCACGCAGGTCACGGCTCAGATCCATCGACTGTTCAATCCAATCGGCCGTCAGCTTTTCTAACTCAAGGAACGGGTTTTCCAGGTTCGCTGGGCTGCGCTGTTCGCGAACCGTTCCCGACACGCTTTTGACGCCGTGCATCGCGGGTGATCCCGATGACATCGCAGCGCGTTGGACACGCAACGGATGCAAATCACGCGAGGCTTTAGCCGATATTGGCGTTGTCAGCGTCTGAACCACTGGGCGCCCGAAGGTTTCATACAGATTTGCCTGAACCTCGGACATGTGGGCAACGGCGGCAAAACTTTCCTCATCCTCCTGACCATCATCCAGCGCGGCAACCTCTGCCAGAGTGCGGTCGTAGAACCGAACCTCGAACTGTTTGTCTGGGCCTTCGCCAAACGTGTTCTCGATCACCATCTCATACAGCCCAGGTGCCATGGCTTCGACTGTTTCAAGGGTCGAGGCCAGCCCGGAATGTTCCTTGCGGGCTACTTTGGACGACACGAAGATGCCCAGATGGCCCACATCTTCATGTAGCATGTAGATGATCCGCTGCCCGCACAGACGAATTTCTTCTTCATCGGCATAGGTCGCAGCGATCCAGTTCAGCGCCTGTTGTGGTGGCGTGATGTTGTCGCCCTGACTGGCGAAGACAAAGATCGGGCCTTTGACAGCCTTTATGTCGACCGGCACGCCCGGTTCCAACCGCGCGGTGTTCTTGACCAGCCGGTTGCCGACAAAAAGCTGTTCGACGATCCAGTGAATTTCGGCTTCGTTCAAAAGGAAGTATCCGCCCCACCAACGCTCAAAGTCGATGAACCGTTTTCGGCCTCCGTCAGGATCGCGGTAGAGGTCGAAATATTTGCCAAAATAGTTCCGGCTTGGGTTCAGCTGCTCGAAGTTCATCACCAGGTTGGCGCCGTCGAACTGCCCGGCGCCCAGATCAGACCAAAGCATTGGTTGCCATGTACCACCCAGAACACCCGCGTTGTAGCGCATAGGGTTCTGCCCCACTTCGCCCGACCAGGGTGCAATGGGCGCTCCGTTCAGGATCACAGGGCCGGTCAGGTCCGGATTGCAGGCTGCCATCAGCAATGTCGCCCACCCACCCTGACAATTGCCAGTCACAACGGGGTGCGGGCTGTCCGGGTGGCGCGCGCGGACGGTTCGAACAAATCCGGCCTCGGCATGCATCACATCCGCCAAGGTCTGCCCGGACACAGGGTCACGCCCGAAACTGACAAAATAGACCGGGTGCCCTTTCGACAATGCGACGCCGACCTGACTGTCCTGTTTGAACCCGCCAATGCCGCCGCCATGTCCGGCACGTGGATCGATTATGATATAGGGACGCTTTGTATCTTCGATAGTCACGCTGACCGGGGGAACAATACGCAGCAGATTGTAGTTGCAGGGGCGTTTCAACGTCGTCCCGTCGACGACGACCTCGTATTCATAGGCCAGAACCGGGGGGCAACCGGCGGCCTCATGCTCCAGAAAAACATCACCACGTTCGCGCAGCACATCCAGGGTCAGCATTGCCCGTTGGCTTGCGTCTTTCAGGTAGGCCGCCCAATCCTGGGTTAAGGATTTCGAACCCAGAAGATCTTGCGAAAGAGCCCCAAACCCTTGCATCAGGTCACGACTGCGTAACGTATGATCCCGGCAAATTTTAGCCGATTGAAGTGTCATTGATTTGGTCAGAAGGTCCCGTTGCACTCCGGTGCGGTCCAAGGTTCGACTCACCAGATCGGCGGTCTGGTCCTTTTCCGCTGTCGCGTCCTGCGCCATGTCCGCCGCAAGTTTTCTGGTGTTTTCTTGAACATCCGAAGTCATAAACGTATCTCCAGCCTGTTGCGTTCACCCTGTCCGACTGGGTGCGCCGCTGTTCCTGTCACGATTTCTGCGATGCAGCATATCCGGTTTCGAAGTGATACTCAATTTCTGCGCTGTGTCTTGCAGTAGCGGCCAAATGTACCACCCGCGCCGCCAACCTAGCTTTCGTTTCCGGATAGTTTGAACCGTGATTACCACTTGAGCCGGCGCGCAACATCAGCCGCGTGAGTCTTCAATTAGACTAAAGATAAGTCCTCCATTCATGATCTGGATCAAAATGCGTCAGCTTGTGACCGGTTATGCAGTAAGCTCACAAAAGGAATCAAAGGTAGCCAGGTCAAAGCGATATGAGCCAACTGACTAGCCGACGCGCGTTTTTAGGCGCAGCAGCATTCCGGGAGAACAGTAACATTGTTCGACCTCCGGGTTCGGTTGTGCCTGGCTTTTCAGATCAATGCAGTAAGTGTGGCGACTGTGTCGAAGCTTGCCCCGAAAGTGTGATTGTCATTGGTCAGGATGGGTATCCGGTGTTTCAACCCACCGAGGGTCCCTGCACTTTTTGTGGGAGTTGCGCCCAATCCTGTCCCACGGATGCCCTGGACATAGAACGCCTGCAAGACTGGCCGTGGCGCGCATCGGTCGAGGCTGTGTCCTGCCTGTCTGTCAATGGCGTCAGCTGTCGGGTGTGTCAGGACAATTGCGAACAAAACGTCATCAGCTTCAGGCTGCAACTGGGTGGCCGCGCGGATCCATCTTTAGACCTCGACGCCTGCACTGGTTGTGGGTCGTGTACGGTGTCCTGCCCGGTCAATGCCGTCACATTGAAACGCCAAACCATATCTCAAACGGAAGTCAGCCAATGAATATCTGCGGATGCCTTTTACATATCGCGCCAGCGCACACACTGGCGGCGTCCGAGGCAATGAAAGACACCGCCGGTGTCGAAATTCACGCCGAGGCCGAAGACGGCCGTTTTGTAGTTGTTGTCGAAGACACGCCGACATGCCTTGCGTCCGAGATCATCATGGACCTGCACCAGATCCCCGGGGTGATTTCTCTGACGCTGACGTACCACCATTTCGAGGACATTGCGGACAGCCATCCGCACCCCGATGCCCCAAGCCAAACCACCAGCCGGAGGCCCACGCTATGACTATATCAGAATCTCGTCGGACATTCCTCAAGGCCTCAGCGGCCGCAGCGACGGCCTCTGCCGCAGGTATTCCTCTGGCCACCGGTCAAGCCAACGCGCAGGCTGGTGCCCCAGAAATTCGCTGGGACAAGGCTGCCTGCCGATTCTGTGGCACCGGCTGCTCTGTGCTGGTCGGCACTAAGGACGGGCGTGTCGTCGCCACTCAGGGCGATCCTGACGCGCCGGTCAATCGCGGACTAAACTGCATTAAGGGCTATTTCCTGTCCAAGATCATGTATGGCAAGGATCGCCTGACCACCCCACTGCTGCGCAAGACAAACGGCGAATATGACAAGAACGGTGAGTTTGAGCCTGTCAGTTGGGACGAAGCCTTTGACGTCATGGCCGCCAAGTGGAAAGATGCGCTGGCCAAGAAGGGCCCGACCAGTGTCGGAATGTTCGGGTCAGGTCAGTGGACGGTTTGGGAAGGCTATGCTGCTTCGAAATTGATGAAAGCCGGGTTTCGGTCCAACAATATCGACCCCAACGCGCGGCACTGTATGGCATCCGCGGTTGTGGGCTTTATGCGTACCTTCGGAATTGACGAGCCGATGGGTTGCTATGACGATCTGGAACACGCGGATACTTTCGTGCTGTGGGGATCGAACATGGCCGAAATGCACCCGATCCTGTGGTCGCGCCTGACCGACACGCGCCTGACCAAGCCGGGATGCGAAGTGCATGTTCTGTCGACTTTCGAACATCGCTCGTTCGAGCTTGCCGACAATGGCCTAGTGTTTAACCCGCAGACCGATCTGGCGATCCTGAATTACATCGCCAATTACATCATTCAGAACGGCGCGGTGAACGAAGAGTTTGTCAACAAACACGTCAATATCACCAAGACCGCCACCGATATCGGTTATGGTCTGCGCGATACAAACGCGCTGCAGCAAGAGGCAGAGAACCCAAACTCGGGCAAGCTCGAGACGATCAGCTTTGAAGAATACGCCGAGGCGGTCGCCCCTTATACGTTGGAATACACAGCCGAGCTGTCTGGCGTGCCCACCGATAAACTTGAGAAGCTGGCGCAACAATATGCAGACCCGAACCGCAAAGTGATGAGCTTGTGGACCATGGGCTTCAACCAGCACACCCGCGGATCGTGGGTGAATTCGCTGATGTACAATGTACACCTGCTGGTTGGTAAGATCTCAGAACCAGGCAATTCGCCTTTCTCGCTGACCGGTCAGCCCTCGGCCTGTGGAACCGCGCGTGAGGTGGGCACGTTCGCACACCGGCTGCCTGCTGACATGGTGGTGGCAAATGACGAACACCGTCAGATTTGCGAAACTGCCTGGAACATCCCGGCAGGCACTATTCCACCTAAGCCCGGATTCCATGCTGTCTTGCAGCACCGGAAGCTGAAGGATGGTGAACTGAATGCCTATTGGGTGCAGTGCAACAACAACATGCAGGCGGCACCCAATATCAACGAGGAAGGTTACCCGGGTTATCGCAACCCGGAAAACTTCATCGCAGTCTCTGACCCTTATCCAACAGTCACGGCTGTCTCTGCCGATTTGATCCTGCCCACCGCCATGTGGGTCGAAAAAGAAGGCGCCTATGGCAACGCGGAACGCCGTACGCAGTTCTGGCGCCAGCAGGTGAAAGCGCCAGGAGAAGCAAAATCTGACCTGTGGCAGTTGATGGAGTTTTCGAAACGCTTCACCGTTGAAGAGGTCTGGGACGAAGATCTTCTGGCCAAGATGCCCGAACACCGCGGCAAGACCATGTATGATGTGCTGTACGCCAACGGATCTGTGGATAAGTACCCCCTCACCGAAACTGCGGAAGGCTTTGACAACGACGAATCCGAGCATTTTGGGTTCTACGTCCAGAAAGGCCTGTTTGAGGAATATGCTGAATTTGGCCGTGGCCACGCGCATGACCTTGCACCGTTCGAAACCTATCACCAGGCGCGTGGGTTGCGCTGGCCGGTCGTGGACGGCCAAGAAACCCTTTACCGCTTCCGCGAAGGGTACGATCCGTATGTGCCCGAAGGCGCGGATGTTAAATTCTACGGTCATAAGGACGGCAAGGCCAAGATCATCTTTGCCCCCTATGAACCCGCCGCTGAGGAGCCAGATGAAGAATATGATCTGTGGTTGTCTACCGGTCGCGTGCTGGAACATTGGCATTCAGGCTCGATGACGCGCAGGGTGCCAGAACTGCACCGCGCCTTTCCCTCGGCTGTGGTCTACATGCATCCGCAGGACGCCAAGGATCGGGGACTGCGTCGCGGGCAGGAAATTGTGCTCTCGACCCGCCGTGGCGAGGTCACCAGTCGGGTTGAGACACGCGGGCGCAACAAGGTGCCGCGCGGCTTGGTCTTTATGCCGTGGTTTGATGAACACCAGTTGACCAACAAGCTGACGCTGGATGCAACCTGTCCGCTGTCGAAGGAAACCGACTACAAGAAATGCGCCTGTAAGATCGAGCGCGCGTAATCGGCACGGATCGCAAAGGTAATCCCCATGCCCCTCGCCGAGACACCTCTTTCGCCGAAACGTCGCCGCTTCCTTCAGGATACGGCGCGCACGGCAGGTGGCTGTGTGGTCGCCGGATCACTGCTGGCCTGGCTGGCCCGCGACGCCCGTGCATTGCCGGCCGAGGCATTGCGCCCCCCCGGCGCGTTGCCAGAGCGGGAGTTCCTATCGGCCTGCATTCGCTGCGGGCTGTGTGTGCGAGACTGCCCCTATGATACCTTGAAACTGGCCGAACTTGGGTCGGATGCTGGGGCGACGGGCACGCCCTATTTCACCGCTCGCGATGTGCCTTGCGAAATGTGCGACGATATCCCTTGTGTTGCCGCCTGCCCGACCGGTGCGCTTGATCCCACGTTGGATGACATTGACGATGCCAAAATGGGCGTCGCGGTTCTGGTCGATCAGGAAAACTGCCTGAACTTCCTGGGCTTGCGGTGTGACGTTTGTTACCGTGTCTGCCCGGTGATAGACGAAGCGATCACGTTGGAAACAGCGCATAACGCCCGCTCGGGTCACCACGCGATGTTTATCCCAACCGTGCACGCGGACCGCTGCACCGGCTGTGGCATGTGCGAAAAAAGCTGTGTTCTGCCAGAAGCCGCAATCAAGGTATTGCCAACACGCCTTGCGCGCGGCAGCAGCGCGGATCATTACCGCAAAGGATGGGAAGAAAAAGATGCCAAGGGCGCGCCGATTGTCGAAGGCATAATCGACCTACCCGACCGTCTGCCCGGCCCGGGGGTCGACAACCTGATCGCACCGGGTGGTTTTGAACCCGCCTATGATCTTCCAGGGGTGGGACAATGACCACCCGAGCACATATGCCAATAGGCCAAGAGGCCGTGGCGGTCAAAGGTTGGGTCGGCGCGCATAAATACCTGATACTGCGCCGTATCAGTCAGCTGTTCTTTCTGGTCCTGTTTCTGTTGGGACCCTGGTTCGGCATCTGGGTCGTTAAAGGTACCTTGGCAGGATCGCAGACCCTGGCTGTACTGCCGTTGACGGACCCATTCATCCTGTTGCAAAGCATGATCGCCGGGCATTGGCCGGCGCTAACCGCTTTGATGGGCGGCTTGATCGTCATGGTGGCCTATGCGCTGGTCGGGGGCCGCGTCTATTGTTCTTGGGTCTGTCCGATCAACCCGGTGACCGACGCGGCAAACTGGCTGCACAGGCGGTTGGATTTGCCAAAAGGTTGGCAACCTAAACGGCGCACGCGGTTGTGGATATTGGCCACCGCGCTGATCGTCTCGGGTCTCACCGGCGTCATCGCATGGGAGATTATCAACCCAATCACCATGTTGCATCGCGGCTTGATTTTTGGGGCCGGTTTTGTCTGGGCCATGGTCGTTGCGATCTTTGTCTTTGATGTGTTTGTCGCCCGCCATGGCTGGTGTGGCCACATATGCCCGGTTGGTGCGTTTTATGGCCTGATCGGCACCAAAAGCCTGTTGCGGGTCAGCGCGGTTAACCGCTCGGCCTGTGACGATTGCATGGATTGCTACGCCGTCTGCCCCGAAAACCACATCATTTCGCCCGCGCTGAAAGGCAAGCCGGGTGCCACGCCGCTGATCCTGTCAACTGACTGCTCAAACTGCGGTCGCTGTATCGATGTCTGTGCAGTTGATGTCTTCAAATTTACTCACCGGTTCGACGACCAAGTCGCCGCACCTTCCGATCCAGTTCCCGCGCCTGAACCGCGCGTAGCCAGACCTATTTAAGGGAGTGCCGAGATGAACAAGCCAATCCTGACAGGTGTCGTCGCCCTGATCCCCGTTATATTCCTGAGCGGATTCGTCCTTGCGCAATCCGCGCCGGTGCAAACCCTGCGTGGCGCCGAGGTGGATGAACCCATTCCGTTGGACCAGATTCACAAGAACGTGGAAGGACGGATGCAGCGCAACTATCGCCAGCAACCACCGCTTGTCCCCCACTCGATCGAGCAATACCAGATTGACGTGCGCACCAATCAATGCCTGTCCTGCCATGACTGGACCAAAGCCGGGGAACGCAATGCGCCGACCCTGTCGATGACCCATTATCTGGATCGTGACGGCAATGAGTTGGATCACATCGCCGGGACCCGTTATTTCTGCAACCAGTGCCACGTGCCTCAGGCAGATGCGCCTGCGTTGGTCGACAACGTGTTTGAACCCTCGTCCGGCAATTAATCCAACGCATGTCTGAAAGGAGCACCAAGATGGCAGACTCCCCCGAAAACCGCGGTTGGATCCGCCGCCTCTGGAACGCGATCTGGACCCCGGCTGTTATGTTCAGCTCGGGCTTTCTGATCCTCGCCGGGTTTCTGGCCGGTATTCTGTTCTGGGGTGGGTTCCACTGGACATTGGAACTGACCAATACCGAGGAATTCTGTACTTCATGTCACACTATGGAAACCAACCTGGGTGAGTATCGCGAGACGATCCACTATAACAACCATTCCGGTGTGCGCGCGATCTGCTCTGACTGCCACGTTCCGCATGAGTGGAACCATAAAATCAAGGCCAAGATCATGGCTGTTAAGGATGTGTATCACGAGCTTGCGGGGACCATCAGCACGCCGGAGAAGTACGAGGAACACCGTCTGGCTATGGCCTCGGCGGTCTGGAAGAAAATGAAAGCGTCTGACAGCCGTGAATGCCGCAACTGCCACAACTTCGATTATATGGATTTTACCATCCAAGAAGCGCGGGCGGCCTCGGAACACCAACGCGCCATCGACAACGACATGACCTGCATCGATTGTCACCAAGGCATCGCGCATAGCTTGCCGCAGGGATATCAGGAAGAATACCAGAAAATCACCGATACTCTGGCCAGCGAATCCACCGGAAAACTGCAGCAACAGGTGGCGGATGGCGGCACTGAAATCCGGTCATATCTGACCACACAGTCGGATTGAAAAGGGGCAAGATATGCTGGAACTCTTAGGAACAATCGGAGGTAACATCATCGGCTTACCAGGTATTTTGGGCCTGGCGCTGGGTATGATGACGCGTCGCGTATGGCTGGGGGCCTTGATGGGCGGTCTGGTGGGCATTGTTGAGACGCTGCTGTTTGCCCATTGGGATTTTGCCAATGTCGCAACGATCGAGTTGTTGATTGCCGTTGTCGTGGGCTTGTGCGCCGGAACACTGGGCTCTGCGATCCGCATCAAAGGCGCATCTGTTTGATATCAGTTGCAGCGCGTAACTAAACGATAGCCGCTATTCTGCGGTTGGATTAAATCCGGTTGTCGCCAATCGTGTCGATCAACGGTTGCAAGTGACGCTCATACCTGCGCCACTTTTGCTTTGACGACGCATAGAGCGGCTGGCGCACTTGTTGAACGCTGGCCGTTCGCACCCGACGCTTGCCCGAATAGAAATCAAGGCAGGCCTCGTCCCACTCCAAACCGCAATAGTCGATCATCCCACGCGCAACGGTGTCGATATCATCGACCAACGCCTCATACCGGACCGTATGGAACGCGCCCTGAGGCAGCGTGGCTTGCCAGTGCTTCATCATCCGGACGTAGTTGTTGTAATACCGTCCCAGCTCGATCTGGTCATAGCTGTGCAACTGGCTGCGTTCGAACAAACGCGTATAGCAGGACAAGCATATGTCGAGCGGATCGCGCGCAACATGGATAATACGGGCATTGGGCATCAGACCGTGGATCAGCCCGATCAACTGAAAATTGGCGGGCATCTTGTCCACCACCCGAAGCGCATCTGCTGCATGAGCGGACAGCAAATCCACATAATCCTCCGCGCGACGGGTCAGTTGCTCGGCTGACATAGAGGCCATGGCGCGTGGCACGTTAGAACGGCCGTCGTCGAGATGACCAAACAGGTTCTGCAGATCGTTCAGTTCCCCGGCACCGAACACGTCTGGATGGGCATCCAGAATGGATTCGGTCAATGTGGTACCTGACCTTGGCATGCCCACCACAAATATTGGCTTTATGCTTGTGATCGCGCATTGGCGCAGGTTCGATATTTTCCGTGCGTCGAAGGTCGTGATCAGGTCATCCGTTAGCGTATCGGTGTCAGCCGGATCATAGGCGATCTGCGATCGTTTCAGCGCCGCGCCATTTTTGAACTGAGCGAATGCCTCATCATAACGTTTGAGCTTTTCATAGGAGTCACCCATCGCATAGTGAAATGAGACCGCCTTTTGCGGCAGCATGGTTGGGGCGGTGGGCAATGCCGCTTCAAGCGCCTGAAACACAGGGCTGTCCTCGGTGACCTTTTCCAGGCGGGCCAACGCAATTTGCGCGCTCAATGGGTCTTCGGCGCATGATGCGGCCTCTTCGAACAGCTGGCGCGCCGTGTCGAATTCGGCCTGTTCAATGGCAAGATGTCCTAGGGCCAGCCTGCTGGCGCTGAGCTTGGGCTTGAGGTCGATTGCCTTGCGAAACAGATCCTTTGCCGTTTCCGCTTTGCCCAGATGCGCCTTGATCAATGCCATTTGGTGACAAGCCGAGGCATTCTCAGGGTCCAGGCGCAAAGCCTGCTCGGCCTCGATCACAGCCAGTTTGGGATGGTTTTTTTCAAACAAAACCTGCGACAGGCCAACATAGCTTTCGGCCTTTTTATCGTTCAAAGAGATGGCATTGCGAAACGCGTTTTCGGCCTTGTCCAGATCGTTTTCCAACATGAAAATCCGACCGAAATTGCGATGTAATTCCGCGTCACGCGGCTCGTGTTTGGCAAAGCTCTCGGCTGTTGAATGAGCAGAGGGGATATCTTCAGCCTCGATCAGAACCGAGATCAGATTATTGGCAGTTTCGGAAGAACCTGGGTTAATCCGCAGCGCGCGCTGATAATAGCGGGCAGCCGTGTCGCGATCCCCTTCATCGCGCGCGATACTGCCCAGATTGTTGAGAGCCCTGTCAAAATCGGGCGCCAATGCCAGCGCCCGTTCCTGTGCAATGCGCGCTTGTTCAAGATCGTACAGGTCGTAATGAACAAGGCCCAGATTGGAATGCGCAGCCGCACGACCCGGGGCCAGTCGAACCGCACGTTCGCCCGCGGCGCGGGCCTGTTCCAATTGCCCGGAGCTGCGCAGAATCTCAGTGTAGTTGGTTAGAAAATGCACGTTTTCGGGCTGCAGTTGCACCGCCCGGCCAACCGCTTTGACAGCCGGCTCGAATTGCCCGATCTGAAAGGCAATCAGACCCAGCATATGATGCGTTTGCGCGTGGTGCGGCGCAACTTTAACGATTTCCGAAAACACCGCGACTGCCTTTTGCAGCTGCCCATTTTCATACTGCGCCATCGCCTGAGCGAATGCGTCCTGTACCGAAATCTGCTGCTGCGTCGTCATGAATTTGCCTCCTACGGGTCAACGCAGACATGGCCTGAGCTTGCCTTATTCTTAACGCTGATCTGTGTTTCGTAGAGCATTCTTGCCCAGCCGTCCATCCGCTGTTCCGGCGAAAACCGCAAGTATCAATACGATATATTGTGTGATCCTAATGCCATACAACAATATATTCGGCAGTCTTAAAACAATGTCACATTTGCGCTCAGCTTCGCTCCTAGGTAGCAGGCCTGAAAAATCGTTAACAAGTTATATCCTTTGGGAGGGACTTTCGAAAATGAGTGGTGGCGTAGTTCAGCACGCACGTGAATGTGCGGTGCGCGGTGGTCGTATGGTCAAATGGAAAGGTCGGGTGGCAAGCGTTGCGCCCTCAGTTTTCCTGGCCTCAGTATCTGTGGCAGCTTTGTCCGTTGGTATTGCTTCTGCCGAAGTTGTTTCGACCCCCCAGAACACACGGCAGGTGTTTTCGGTCGATGAAAACAACACTATCACGGCCACAGGTGCAGTGAATCTGACCACATCAGGTGGTCCGGCGGTTGTCATCGATACTGACTACACAAGCCAGTTCACAAACAATGGTACCATCTCAGGGCCATCGGCAGCCAGTGGTTTAGGGTTCGGGGTATTGTTGAACGGCAACCTGTCCGCATCGGGGCAAATCGTCAACAACGGCACAATCGATATTCGTGTGGACACGTCAGCATTCGGCGCCGCTTTGGGCTTCCTGATGGGCGGAAACTTTGGTGGTGATTTCATTAACACTGGCACAGTAACGGCCAGAGCGACATCAACTTCTGTCGGCAACGCAAGCGCACTGGGCGCCGTGTTCACAAATGGCACCGCTTCAACGGGATCGGCTTTCAACTCGGGCACGATCACGGCGATTGCCGGTGGGTCAGGCTCAAGCCAAGCGTCCGCTTTTGGGCTGCTCTTTGTGGGCGATGCGAACGCCGATATGAGCAACAATGGCACAATTCGTGCGATTGCCGGTGATGCAACGACGGCCGCGGCGGTAAGTCTATTTGTGACTGGCGACATGAACGGGGACCTGACCAATTCTGGCACCCTTCACGCGGCGGCGGATCAAAATGACAGCCTTGCCGAAGCCGTTGGTGTTCGGGTGCAGGGCGTTGCAAACAGCAACATCAGCAACACTGGAAACGTTTCGGTCAACGCCTCTGGTCTGACGTCGGCGACTGCCTGGGCATTCCACCTGGAAGACGATTTGAACGGTGACCTGACCAACAGCGGGACGATAACCGCCATTGCAAACGCTGCATCTGGAAGTGCTGATGGTGCAGCAGTTTACATTGAGGGCGACACAACCGGCAATATCACCAACACCGGGACCATCGTCGCACGTGGAGAGGCGACCGATTCAGCTTCGGCCTCGGCCTATTACCTGTCCGGCGATTTGACCGGAGACTTCGACAACTCGGGAACCATCTCTCTGATTGCGAACTCGACCGATGAGGAAGCCGAGGCACTGGGTTTGTATGTCAGTGGCGATTTGAATGGCAACATCACCAACAGCGGCAGTATTAGTTTGCAAGCAGACGGGGTAGAATCCGCAACGGCCACGGCGTTCGACATTAACGGTGACCTGACTGGGAACTTTGTAAACAGCGGCACAATCACGGCACAGGCAACCGATCTGGATGATGATGAAGCCGATGCCTACGTGCTGGATCTCAGTGGCGATATGACCGGTAACATTATCAATACCGGCACGATCACCTTGCAGGCGGATGGATATTCATCTGGCACTGCGACCACCTTCGAAATCACTGGCGATTTTACCGGTGACTTCAATAACAGCGGTACAATCATTGCCCAGGCGACCAGTCAGACCGAAGAAGTGGAAGCTTATGCTCTGGAATTGCGCGGCGACATGGTCGGCAACATCACCAACAGCGGTACCATCCTGGTCAGGGGTGACGGAGAAACATCTGCAACTGTTGCAGGTTTTTATCTGCGCGGTTCATTGGAGGGCAACTTTACGAACTCTGGCTCCATCACAGCTATCGCAACTGACCAGACCGAGGAGGCAGAAGCCTTTGGCCTGGAAGTTCGTGACGGCATGGTCGGTAACATCACCAACAGTGGCACTGTATCAGTCCAGGGTGATGGCTATTCATCAGCAACCGTTGCAGGTTTCTATATCCGCGGAGGGCTGGAAGGGGATTTCAACAATTCCGGCACCGTGACTGCAGTGGCCACCGACCAGACTGACGAGGCCGAGGCCTATGGCCTGTATGTCAGCGGCGGTATGACCGGCAATATCCACAACAGCGGCTCGATCTCGGCCACAGCACACGGAGACACCGAAGGCACAGGCGCAGGCGTCTACATCTCTGGCGGTCTGGATGGAAACATCACCAATACTGGCTCGATCACAGTGCTTGTCACCGACAACACCAGTTCTGCCGAAGCCTATGGGCTGTATAGCAGCAGTGAAACAACAGGCAACATCACCAACACCGGTACCATTCAGGTCACCGCGCGCGGCGACACCAGCGCTTCGGCAACGGCATATGGCGCATACATCACAGAGTTCGACGGAACGATGTCGAATTCTGGTGTGATCAGAGCCATCAGCTCCTCGGAAACAGATGAGGCCGAATCGGTTGGTCTTTACCTTCGCAACGGATCTGTTGGTACGGTCATCAACAGCAATGTTGTTTCGGCATCTGCTACCGGCGCGACAGAGGTAGAGGCCCAAGCGATCTATCTGGACGACGAGTTTACTGGAAGTGTCACCAACACAGGTACGCTGGTGGCGTCCGCAAGGATCACCAATGACACCGACTTTTTCCAAGGCACTGCCGCTGGCGTTTGGGCAGATGACATGCAGGGCACCTTCTCGAACACCGGTGTGATCACGGCTACGGCGTCCGGTGCGGGGGAATCCAATGCTTATGGTCTGTACTTCGAAAACTTCGATGGTGTGATCACGAATGTCGGCGAGATTTCGGCAAGCTCTGACACTGGCGATGCATACGCCATTTTCCTTGGCACTGGCACCGGCACCCTCAACGTGGTCAACACTGACAAGGTCACCGGACTAATTCGCGTGCAGGATCACAACGTCAATTTGGACGCAGTCGGGGGCAGTTCAATCTTTGAATTCGAAGATGCCGCCCCGGGTGTAGGAACCTTTACCACCACAGTATCCGATGGCCGGTCGGGCTGGTTCGTGCACGATGAAGGTGGCGCAGCCCCGATCTATGCAAGCGTTGATGGGGCTGATGTGCTGAATTCCGGAGAGGTCACGGCCTTTTACGGCCATGTGGTCGGCTCTTCGACCTCAGCGTTGCGATATGCTCCTCAGGCGCAGGTCACGCGCAGTGCCACCACGGGGCGCGTATCTGGCCTGACATTCGGTGCATTCCGCCCCTATGTCATGATCGATGCAGCATCGCGCCGGTTTGAAAACGTGACCGAAACCAATACCGATGTCACCGTGTTCAACGGCAGTGCCGGGTATTCCGGTCAGCTGGACAACGGCCTTGCCCTGGCGCTGGGTTTGGGTGTCTTCCGTTCGGACGGAGACACGGACACAACCGATTTCGACACGGACGGTTTCTATCTGGATGCCTCTTTGGGTCGTCAGATTGGGTCATACACGATTGAAGCCGGTCTGGGTTATGGCTGGCTGTCGACCGACAAGTCGCGCCAGATCGCTGGCAGTGAGGATGCAAATGCCGATTTCGACAGCACCTTGCTGACGGCCTATGTTGGGGTCGAGCGCGCCTTTGATGTCGGAGACGAATTTGGGCTGCTGGGCTTTGGTGACGTGCGTTATACGCGTCAGAAGGACGATGGTTACACTGAAACAGGGTCCTCGGCCAATGCTACCGTCGGCGACAGTACCACCGAGGTGATCGAGGCTCGTCTGGGCGTTGAGGCCGAAAAATCACTTGGTAACCGAGGTCTTTTAGTTGGTCGGTTGTCCGGAGTTCTGCGCCGCGATTTGGGTGATACCGAGGCCTCAGTCACTGTGTTCTCCACCACTCAGTCGCTGTCCTTTGCCACCTCGGATTTCTCGGGTGCCAGCGTACTGGTCGGATACGAACATGAGCTTATCACTGACATGCTGTTCGAAGTGAATGCCGAACAGGAAATTGGTGACGACGCACAGGGTCCAAACTTCCAGGCCGGGTTGCGCTGGTCGTTCTAAGACCAGCCACCAAAAAATTTTAGGCACCCCGGTATGTTAACCAACCGGGGTGTCTTTTTAGGACATCACCAGCGGCTTCAGACGCCGACGTTGACCACCATTTTTCCGAAATTGCCGCCGCTAAGCAGTTGGTTAAATGCGTCGGGGGCGTTTTCCAGCCCGTCGACCATATGCTCTTTGTATTTGATCGATCCGTCCTGAAGCCAACCCATCATATCGCGGCGGAACTCTTCATATACCTCGCGCGTGAAGTTGTCGAAGATGATAAAGCCCTGCATCTTGACTTTCATGCGCAGCAAGGTACCCATGATGGCTGGTCCCATATCCGGCCCATCCGGCAGACCCGGCAGGTTGTACCACGCCACGATGCCACACACAGGCACACGGGCAAACGGGTTCAGCAAGGGAAGCACGGCATACAGGACCTTGCCGCCAACATTCTCAAAATAAACGTCAATCCCATCTGGGCACGCGGCTTTCAACTGGTCTGCAAAGTCAACGGCCGTGTGGTCGATACAGGCGTCAAACCCAAGGTTTTCGACAATATGCGCGCATTTCTCTGCACCCCCTGCAATGCCGACAACCCGGCACCCTTTGAGCTTTGCGATCTGGCCAACAGTCGCACCAACTGGCCCCGCAGCGGCGGCAACGACGACGGTTTCACCCGGCTTGGGCTCACCAATTTTCAGCAGACCGGCGTAGGCGGTATAGCCCGGCATTCCCAGAATCCCCAATGCCCAGGACGGGTTTTCAGGCGACTTCCCAAGGTTCATCACCTCGGTCCCGTCGGTTATCGCGTAATCCTGCCAGCCGCTGCCGGACAGAACATAATCCCCTGGCTCAAAGCCATCCAGATTGGAGGATACAACCTGAGCCACGACCTGAGCGGTGATGACGCCGCCAATCGAAACCGGCTCGGCATATGATTTGGCGTCGTTCATACGGCCACGCATGTAGGGGTCCAGCGACAGGTATACTGTGCGCACCAGCATCTCATTCGCGCCGGGGACAGGGACCTCGGTCGTGGTCATGCGCAGGGTGTTGGCATCGGGCTCGCCTTTCGGGCGTTCGTTTAAGACGATTTGGCGGTTGATCTCAGAGGTCTGCGGCATGTGCTGTGTCCTTTGAATGCTGGTGCCATGTCAGGGATCAAATTGGTGCGCCCATCTTGGCCGGATTGCAACTGAGATAGTCAGAGCCCCACCGGTTTTCCATCCCGTGCATTGCCCAAAGGATCAGGCCCGGTTTCGGAACTCAGTCGGCGTTTGGCCAAATTCCGCTTTGAATGCACGGGTCATTGCGCTGGCGTTTTCATACCCACAGCGGCCTGCGATTTCTGCGATGGATTGCTCTGTCTCTTCAGAAAGTTTTCGCGCCAGATTAAGACGCAACCGCCGATACAAAGCTTGCGGCGTGGTCCTGAGCTCATGCTGAACCCGCACCTCAATCCTTTTTTGCGTGCAGCCAATCCTGCGTGCGAGGTCAGTGATCGACAGCGGCGTTTCCAGATTACTCTGCATGACGTTCAGGGCACGGTTCACCAGCGTATCTTCGGATTTCAGCGGTAACGCATATTGATCCGCCCTGCCCCGGCTCATGAACAGATGCGCAACCTCCATCGACAATAGCGGGCCCTGGTCACGCCGTATAAGGGCCAAGGCCAGATCAAACGCAGCCATCGCCCCCGAACAGGTCAGCCGGTTGCCATCAATGACAAACCGTTCCTGAACAGCCTCTACCGCTGGAAAGGCTTCTTCAAAGCGGGTCAGCTCATCCCAATGAATAGTTGCCCGGTGATCATCCAGCAACCCGGCACGGGCCAGCAGCCAACTTCCGGTATCCAAACCCGCCAGTTGCGCATATTTGGAGGCCGCTGATAACAGGGTCCGTATGGTAGGCCACGTGTCCAGGTCCAGGTAGCCATAAGACGGCATGACTACCAGGACATCGCCGTTCAGATCGCCAAGAGCGCCGTCCGGGGTGACCGCCAGGCCGCTGGAACTGTGGACAGGCTGCCCGTCTATCGAACAAAAGCGCCACGCGTACAATGTTTGTCGCGATAGCGTATTCGCCGCGCGCAAGGGTTCAACCATGTTGGCCAGGCAATGGTTCGAGAAACCATCAAACAGCAAAACATTGTATTGGCGGGTCAAAATTTTTCCAAACCTGCACGATCATTGATCAACTCTGCATGTCGAGAAGATGCGCAATGCCGTTTCCTTCGTCAATCACCTATCCAAGGAACATGTGACATGCAGTTTGGTTTGTCGGAAGAACAGGACATGATCGTTTCGACTGTTCGCAGTTTTGTCGAAAACGAAATCTACCCCCATGAAGCCAAGGTTGAGCGCACCGGCACCGTTCCGGCGGAATTGGGCGAAGAGATCAAACAGAAATGCATCGATCTGGGCTTTTATGCCTGCAACTTCCCCGAAGAGGTCGGTGGCGCAGGGCTGTCTCATCTGGATTTTACGCTGGTTGAGCGTGAACTGGGTCGCGGCTCCATGGCTTTGACGCATTTCTTTGGCCGCCCACAGAATATCTTGATGGCCTGCAATGAAGACCAGCGCGCGCGGTATCTGTTGCCCGCTGTGCGCGGCGAAAGGATGGACGCTCTGGCAATGACAGAACCAGATGCGGGTTCGGACGTGCGCGGGATGAATTGTCAGGCTGTGCGGGATGGCGGTGACTGGGTCGTCAACGGGTCCAAGCACTTTATTTCAGGGGCCGAACACGCGGATTTCTTCATCGTTTTCATCGCAACCGGGGTAGACGAGACCCCGAAAGGCCCCAAGAAACGCATCACTACTTTTCTGGTGGATAGGGGCACCCCGGGGTTTGAAGTGCGCGAAGGTTATAATTCGGTCAGCCACAAGGGGTACAAGAACTACATCCTTTACTTCGACAATTGCCGCCTGCCCGATGCGCAGGTTCTGGGCGAGGTCGATGGTGGCTTTGCGGTGATGAACGAATGGCTCTACGCCACCCGGCTGACCGTTGCGGCTTTCTCGGTTGGGCGCGCCCGTCGCTGTTTTGACTACGCTTTGAATTATGCGGCCGAACGAAAACAATTTGGTCAACCCATCGGCAAGTTCCAGGGGGTTGGTTTCCAGATCGCAGACATGATCACTGAGATCGACGCGGCAGATTGGCTGACCCTGTCGGCTGCGTGGCGTTTGGATCAATCCCTGCCCGCCAACCGTGAGATCGCTTCGGCCAAACTCTACGCCTCAGAGATGCTGGCTCGGGTCACCGATACAACATTGCAGATCTTTGGCGGCATGGGGCTGATGGACGATTTCCCGATCGAGCGGTTCTGGCGCGACGCCCGGGTTGAGCGGATTTGGGACGGAACCAGCGAAATCCAACGCCATATCATCAGCCGCGATCTGCTGCGCCCCTTGGGTGCCTAAGCCGTGACCATGAATCTGACCCGACTACTTCGCCCGAACTCCATTGCCGTCATTGGCGGCGGTGCCTGGTGCCAACAGGTTGTTCTGCAATCCGAGCGTATGGGATATTCCGGTCAAATCTGGCCGGTTTACCCGAAGGCGAACGAAGTGGCAGGGCATCAAGCCTATGCCCGTCTTGAAGATCTGCCCGCAGCCCCCGATGCAGTGTTTATCGGCATCAATCGTCATGCCACGATTGAGGCGGTGCAAGTTCTGTCGCGTATGGGTGCCGGAGGTGCGGTGTGTTTTGCCTCGGGCTTTTCCGAGGCCACGGCAGAGGATGTCACAGGCGGCGCGCTGCAGGATCAATTGATCAAAGCCGCTGGTGACATGCCGATTTTGGGGCCAAATTGCTATGGGTTCATCAATGCGCTCGACGGGGCATTGTTATGGCCGGATCAACACGGGGCGACGCCTGTAGACAAGGGCGTTGCGATACTGACGCAAAGCTCGAATATCTCGATCAATCTGACCATGCAAAAACGAGGTCTGCCGATTGCCTATATGGTGACCTGCGGAAACATGGCGCAAACCAGTCAGGCTCAGATCGCCGCATCCCTGATCGATGACCCGCGCGTCACAGCTGTGGGCTTGCACGTCGAAGGGTTCAAGGACATTCGCGAATGGGAGGCACTGGCTGCCAAAGCTCATGACAAAGGCATCCCGTTGATCGCCTTAAAGGTTGGTGCGTCTGAACAGGCGCAGGCGGCGACTGTATCCCACACCGCGTCTTTGGCTGGTAGTGATGCCGGGGCGCAGGCGCTGCTGGCGCGTTTGGGCATACCGCGCCTGTCGACCCTGCCTGAGTTTCTGGAAGCGCTGAAACTGTTGCACTGCTATGGCCCGCTGCCGGGCGGCAACATCGCCTCGATCAGCTGTTCGGGGGGTGAGGCCAGCTTGATCGCGGATATGGTGGTTGGAACTGGCCTGAACTTTCCACACCTGAACCAAGACAAGAAAGCCCGTCTACGAGACGCGTTGGGGCCGATGGTCGCGCTGAGTAACCCGTTGGACTATCACACCTATATCTGGCGTGACGAAGAGGCGATGGCGCGGGCGTGGTCCGGGATGACCGGCGACGATATCCACCTGACGGTCTCGATCGTTGACTACCCAACCACCGACCCGGCGGACTGGGCCTGTGCCACACAGGCCGCGCTGAGAGTGCGCGCTGAAACGGGCGCGCGATTTGCCGTTGCCGCCACTCTGCCCGAGCTTCTGCCTGACACTGTTGCGCAAGAGTTGATGACCGGCGGAGTTGTCCCGCTGATGGGCCTTCGAGAGGCTTTGTCCGCCACACGCGCGGCGACGCAAATATCGGCGCCGGCCACCGACCCAATCTGTTTACCTGGCAAGGTCGATGCCACAACAACCTTAACCGAGGCGCAAGCCAAGCAAGCCCTGGCGGAATGCGGATTGCTTATTCCGCAACACCGTACCGTTCGCGACGCTGTCGAGGCGCGCGACGCTGTGCAAAAGTTGCAAGCGCCGTTCGCCGTGAAAGGCGTAGGGTTGGCACATAAATCCGAACATGCGGCCGTGCGTCTGGGCGTATCGGCTGCAGACGTCGCCGATGTTGCCAGGGACATCGGCACCGAAGAAATTCTGATCGAAGAAATGATCACCGGACCCGTGGTCGAGTTGCTAATCGGTGTGGTTCGCGACCTGGCGCACGGGTTTGTCCTGACACTGGGCGCAGGTGGTGTGAGGACCGAGATATTGCGCGATACCGTGTCCCTGCTGGTGCCCAGCACGGCCAATGACATCCGCGTCGCACTTGGATCATTGAACATCGCACCGCTTTTGACGGGCTATCGAGGCCAGCCCGCGGCTGATATGGATGCGATTATCAGCGCTGTTCAGGCCGTTCAGGCCTATGTCATGCAAAATGCCGACACGCTTGGCGAGGTTGAAATCAATCCGCTCCTCTGCACGCCAGATACGGCTGTCGCAGTGGATGCCCTCATCAGAAAGGCCTGAGATATGGACCCGATCAAAACCCGCCGTGAAGGGGCAATTCTTGAGGTGACGCTGGACCGGCCCAAGGCCAACGCCATCGACCTGGCCACCAGCCGGATCATGGGCGAGGTCTTTGCCGGTTTCCGCGATGATCCGGACCTGCGCGTGGCCATTTTGACCGGCGGAGGCGAGAAGTTCTTTTGCCCAGGCTGGGATCTGAAAGCCGCCGCTGACGGGGATGCCGTCGATGGGGATTACGGTGTTGGCGGCTTTGGCGGCCTGCAGGAACTGCGCAACATGAACAAGCCGATCATCGCAGCCGTCAACGGTATCGCTTGTGGTGGTGGGTTGGAACTGGCCCTGTCAGCCGACATGATCCTGGCCGCCGAGCATGCCACATTCGCCTTGCCGGAAATCCGCTCGGGCACTGTTGCTGATGCAGCCAGCGTGAAACTGCCCAAACGCATCCCATACCACATCGCAATGGAGTTGCTGTTGACCGGGCGCTGGTTTGACGCGACCGAGGCCAACCGCTGGGGTTTGGTCAACGAGATCATCACATCGGATCAACTGATGGCCCGCGCTTGGGAACTGGCCCGTCTGTTGGCCTCGGGCCCTCCGCTGGTTTATGCCGCAATCAAGGATATCGTGCGGGACGCCGAAGACAGTAATTTTCAGGATGCCATGAACCGCATTACCAAGCGCCAGTTGCGCAGTGTTGATACTCTTTACGCAAGCGGAGACCAACTGGAAGGCGCCCGCGCCTTTTCAGAGAAACGCGACCCCGTCTGGAAGGGTAAATAGACGGTGTCTTAGGTTGTGCACCTATAGCTGCAATTGTGTCTTTCGGCATCCTGGAAGGATCTGGCCAGAAAACTGAGGCGGCCAACCCAAGGGAGGTCGGGTTGGCCGCATTCCTGGCGGCACCACTTCCGCCAGGCGATTCCTACTAGGGGATAGGAGTCAAACTATGGCTCTTTCGTCAACATCCAGAACCGTACCGGAAGCGCGACCGCGGCCACCAAAAGACCCAGCAAGTATCCGATCCAGATCCCAACCGCCCCATAGCCCAGAACGAACCCAAGCCCATAGCTTGCCGGCAGCGCCAGGGGCCAATAAGCGGTAAGCGTTATGAAAGTTGGCAGGTTCATGTCGGACATACCCCTGAGTGCCCCCAAGGCGGTACCTTGTACCCCGTCGGCCACCTGCAACAGCGCCACAACGATGAACAAGGTCGCCGCCAGTTCAACTACTGCCCGGTCGTTCGACATCGTCTCGGCCATCAAGCGTCCGGCGGCAATGAACAGGGCAGCGGCCAGGACTTGCCAGAGGGTCACCATGACAAATGACGCTTTCAGGATCGGGCGCAGGCGCGACCGGCTGCCTCCGCCAACGGCCAACCCGACGCGGATTGAAGCAGCACCTGCCATACCAAGTGGTATCATATAGGCCAGCCCAGCCAGCGCGTTGACGATCTGATGCGCTGCCAGTGCCTCGGCCCCCAACCAGCCCATCATCAGGCCAACGACGGCATAGGCACCACCTTCGCCCGCATAGCCGATGCAAAGTGGCAGCGCGTCTTTGGTTTGTGCCCAGACATCTGTCCAGGTCACGGCGACCCGCTGACGAAAAGCTGCCAGCCCGGGTGTGTAAAGCAGAACAAGGCAGGCCGCCCCAAGTGAAACGCATTGCGACAGGATACTCGCCAAACCCGCACCCAGAATCCCCAGATCAAAGATATGGATAAACGCGTAATTGGCCGGCACGTTGATCAACACCCCAAGATAGGACAATGCCACCGCAGTCCAGGGCCGCCCTACTGCGTCGAACAGAGCTTTGAGGCCGAAAAACAGCGTAAACGGGATGATCCAGATCGCCATCGACATCCAGTAGGGCAAGAGAATGCCCAGAACCTCTTGCGGTTGTCCCAAGGGTCCCAGCAAGGGGAACAGTACGCACATCAGCGCCGCCCCGCCGCCACCGCCCAGCAGGCACATCAACATCCCGCTGCGCAAAGCAAGGGCAACGCGCGCAGGATCCCGGGCGCCTTCGGCCTGGCTGATCCGCACTGAAATCGCGGTAATCACGCCCCAGAGCGCGGAAATCAATATGATCAAAACGGCTGTGGTCACGCCTGCAGCAGCAAGCGGCACTGTTCCCAGAGGAGAGATCATCACAGTGTCAACGACGCCGATTAATAGGGCAGCCGCCAATCCCACCATCAAGGGAACGGCCAGCTGGATCAGCGGCCAGAATTCGGCGCGTGTCGACGCCTGCGGGTTAAAGGTAAGGTCAGTCATGGTTCACCTGTCGGGCCAGCGCCCGACGTAAAAATCGCGTGGTGGAGGTATCGCTCCGCTTCAAAAAAGGCTGTTCAGCCCTGCGACGTGAAAACCATGAGTTTGGTCCTTATTGGGACGGTTTGACTGTACCGCTTGTAGGGCAATTGCAATCACCCGTCCAGATACCTCAGCGCAGCTTGACCGGCGGGCGTTAGCTTTGTGGTTTGCCGGACAACGTTGCCAGAATCGCGGCACTTTCCGCATCGGCGGGGAAAAACAACTCGATCTTCAGGTCGTCCAGCGTTTCGTCCGTGACCGTGCTGAAATGAGCAATCGTGCCAAACAGGGACAGGCGCTGGTTCCCAAAACGATATACAGTCGGCACAGTTGGGCCTAATGCAGCATCGGACCGGCTATTGGCTTGTGAGGCCAGGGCCTGTGCGGCAGCATCCAATTCGGGCATCCCCCCGACATTTGCACTTTCAGCCCGCAGCCTAAGCATCATATGGTGCGCAACCTCAGGCCAGTTTTCCACGACACTTGGCATCATCGGGTGCGCCAAAAGATCCAATAGGCTCTGTCCCTCGGACAGACCCAGCGGAGCAAACAGCCGCTGCGCCCCTTCATTCAGCTTTACGACAGACCAGAGCCTATCCAGCACCATCCCGGGATAGGGGTCGTGTCGTTTCAGCGTCCAATCGACCGCATCCCTGATTGGGGCCATTGTACTGTCATCAAAGGGCGTCGCCGCGTATCTGGGTGCGAACCCTTCGGCGCGCATCATCTGATTTCGGGTATCGACCGGCAGTTCCATGACCTCTGACAGATGCAGGATCATGTCGGGGCTGGGTTTGGAACGGCCGGTTTCGAGAAAGGAGATGTGCCGCGCGCTGACCTCAGCCTCGACCGCTAGATCCAGTTGGCTCATCCGGCGGCGCTTGCGCCATTCTTTCAGCATATTTGGATAGGGCGTCATGAGGCGACCCTAACAGTGGACCCGACAGAAATCACTTACCTCTGAGGTAATTGCTTTGGCCCCAATGTGGCGCGCAAGAAAGGAGGGCATACGAAGGAGAATCACATGACACAACAACAATCAGCAATGCGTTTCGCCGGAGGGGTTTTGGCTGCCACGGGTATTCTGTTTGCCCTTGCGGCGTTGCCCGCGCTGCACCCCGCGGCCCATGTATTCCTTCAGGTGGCTTATTGGCCCCTTCACGACGTCCCGCCAGAATTAGCCGTTCCCACGCCTTTGCTGCTGGGCATTTCGGGCGGGTTGACCGTCGGGCTTGGTGCGATGCAATGGGCGCTGGGGACCTATGTCGCCTCAATCTCGGCCGACTCGGCCGCCAAAGTTGCACGCTGCACAGCGTGGACGTGGTTTGTGACCGACAGTACAGCTTCAGTTCTGGTCGGAGCGCCAATGAACGTGGTTCTGAACTTGTCCTTTTTGGCGTTGATCCTGTTGTCCTGCAAACCGCGGCCCGAGGCGAGACTAGTGTCCGCGTGATACCAGAATCAAAGATAAAAGACGGCATGCCCGGGCCAGTCGATCAACAGCGTTTTGCAAACGGCAAAACTGACGCTGTGTTTTCTGGCAAATGCCGTCTTTGCAACGTCAGATGCGGTTTAGTCCGGTACCAAAGCCAGCCCGGCCTCGGCCGCGCCGCGCAGGGCATTTGCAAACAGAGTGACGTCGATGTTTGTGGCTACAAAACTTGCCCCAAGTTCCAGACATTTGCGTTGCATGTCCGGATCAAGGGTCAGGATACCCGCCGCTTTGCCCGCTGCCACAATGCGGGTTATCGCGTCCAAAACAGCCTCGACCACGTCGGGATGCCCGGCATTGCCGATGTGGCCCATATCGGCGGCCAGATCAGCAGGACCGATGAACACCCCGTCCACATCGCTGGTCAGGATATCGTCCAGCGCACTCAACCCCAGTCGGTTTTCCACCTGCACCAGCAGGCAAATCTGCTCATCGGCCGTTTTCAGATAGTCCGGTATCGCCGCAAACTGCGAGGCGCGCGCCAGCGATGAACCCACGCCGCGCACGCCATGAGGCGGATATTGAACAGCCCGGACAAGGGCCCTTGCCTGATCGCCGCTTTCGACCATGGGGACCAGAAGGTTCTGTACCCCGGCATCCAGGTACTGCTTGATCATCCAGGTCTCGCCAATCGGCAAACGCGCAACAGGGGTGCTGCCCGATCCTTCGATCACCCGCACCTGATCCAGGATAGACCGTAAGTCGTTTGGCGCGTGCTCGCCGTCTACCAGCAGCCAATCGAACCGGGCAGTCGCAGCAATCTCGGCAGCATAGGTATTCGCCATCGCGATCCAACACCCGATCTGAGGTGTCCCGGCTTTCAGCGCCGCCTTGAAATTGTTCTTTGGCGCGGGCATGTGCGGCGCTCCTTTATGCAAAATTAATATCGACCGCCCCGAAAGGCCCGAAATCAGCCTGGATGGCGGTGCCCGATGGGCATTCCACAGGGCGGATGAAACTGCCCGACAGGATCACCTGCCCGGGCTCAATGCTCTGACCGTATTGCGCCATGCGCCGGGCCAGCCAGACCACGCTTTCGACCGGGTCGTTCAGAACCCCGGCACCAAGCCCGGTTTCCTCAATCTCGCCATTGCGAAAGGTCAGCGCGCCAACCCAGCACAGATCGAAGGCATCAATTGCGTGGCGTTCCCGGCCCAGAACAATGCCCGCGTTGGCGGCATTGTCGCTGATCGTGTCATAGACGGTGCGGGCCTTGCCAGTCTGGGGGTCAACGCGTTGGATACGCGTGTCAAGGATTTCAATCGATGGGACGACATAGTCCGTTGCGGCGATGATATCCTCGCGGTTAACATCCGCGCCACCCACAGGCGATTTCATTACAAAGGCAATCTCCGCTTCTATCCGGGGCTGAATGAAGCGGTTAGCCGGAACTGTGCCCCCATGATCAAAGATCATGTCATCGAACAAAATCCCACTATCGGGAATGTCGATATTCAACGCGTATTGCATTGCCTTTGATGTCAGGCCGATCTTCCATCCGATCACCTTGCGCCCGGCTGCCAGTTTTTGGTGATACAGAGCGTTTTGCACCTGATACGCGTCGTCCATTCCCATTTCAGGGTGGCGCAGGGTCAGCAAGCCGATTTGTTCGCGGTTTTGTTCCGCTTGCAGCAAGTCAGCGGCGGCACGGGCGTGGTCTTCGGGGCTCATGGCTGCTCGTCCTCGACTGTATTGCACAGGGTCCCGATGCCTTCGACCGAGACTTCGACCACATCGCCGGGGACAAGGTATTTCGGAGGGTCAAACCGCGCACCTGCGCCGGTAGGTGTGCCGGTGATGATTACATCGCCGGGCTGCAATGTCATGAAGGTCGAGATGTATTCGATCTCACGTCGGATCGGGAACATCATTCGGTTCAGCGTATCGTCCTGACGCAGCTCTCCATTTACATGGGTCTGAATGCGGGCCTCATCCAGTTGGGCCGCATCAGCAAACGGCACAAGCCACGGGCCAATCGCACCTGATTTGTCCCAGTTCTTGCCCTGCGTGACGTTGAACTTGGCGTGACGCACCCAGTCGCGGATTGTCCCTTCGTTACATAGGGTCAGGGCCGCGATATGGTCATACGCCTCTGCCTGCGCAATCCTGCGACCTGCTTTGCCAATCACGATGGCCACCTCACCCTCGTAATCCAGCGTGTGGTTTTCCGGAGGCCGGATCAGAGGGCGATTGTGCCCGGTGAACCCGCTGGCAAAGCGCGGAAACAGCGACATGTATTGCGGCTGCGTACTGCCATCTTTGTACTCGGCGTTACGATCCGGAAAGTTTACCCCGACACATAGGATTCGGCGGGCATCCGGCATCACCATTTCATAGGCAAAATCGGTATGCGTCACGGGTTTGCCTTCGGCGGCTGTCAATAATTGGTCGAACGCACCTGCAGCGATCACCTCAAACAGGCTGGTATGGTTGGGAAAGTCATCGTTCAGGGCAATTGCGCCTTGATCAGTGATTGCGCCAAAAAATGTATCGCCAGAGGCGGTGAATGTTGCGAACTTCATCTGATCTTCTCCCAAACGTCGCCGATGACTTTGGCGGCCATCAGCACATCATCCCGAGTCGTATCAAATTGCCCGACCTGAAAGCGGATGATTTTCCGCCCCTCAAACAGCCCCTGGGTCAGGTAAATCCGCCCGTCGGTGTTTAGCGCATCGACCAGCCGTTGCTGCATGTCGTCATCACCGGGGCACCGAAAGGAAAACAGGCTTAGGATCGGGCCGGTCGTGATTTCAAACCCTTCCATGGCTTTGATCTGTTGCGCCAGCTCCTGCGCCCAGGCCACGTGATTGCGGATGCGCGCGCGCAGATCTTCCAACCCGTATGAGCGCAAAAGGAACCAGATTTTCAATGCACGAAACCGGCGCCCCAAGGGGATTGTCCATTCCGAATAGTTCGTCACCTCTGCACCGGTTGTCTTGAGGTATTCCGGCTCGATTTTCAGGGTGTTTAGCTGCGGCGCTGCGTCCCGCAGGAATTGGATGGCACAGTCGAACTGCGCCCCCAGCCATTTATGAGGGTTAAAGACGATGCTGTCATACCGTTCTGCTCCGGGCCAGAATGTCTGGCGGAACTCGGGGCAGATCATTGCAGACCCGGCCCAAGCGGCGTCCAGATGGGAATACAGGTCGAATTTTTGCGCAATATCGGCCACGGCGATCAGGTCGTCGCAGGCCCCCACACCCGTGCCGCCGGTGATCGCAATGATACCAGCTGGGACGTGCCCTGCAGCGATGTCATCCTGAATGGCGGCCTCAAGCCGGTCCGGATCAATCGCAAAGGTATCGCCCTGCGTCGGAAGCTTGACCAAATTGTCCTGACCAATCCCAGCAACCCAGCAGGCCCTGTCGATTGAGGAATGCACCTGATCCGAGCAATATATGCGCAACGACCCCTTGCCGTTCAGGCCTTCGCGGTTGCCGCTAAACCCGGTGGCCCGTTCGCGCATGGTCAACACTGCCGATAAGGTGGCCGAAGACGCGCTGTCTTGAATGACACCTGTCATGCCGTCAGGCAAACCGAGCGCCTGGCGCAGCCAGTCGACCATGACGCCTTCGATCTCGGTTGCCGCAGGCGAGGTCTGCCAAAGCATGCATTGCGCCGCAATTGTGGTCACCAGCATTTCCGCCAGCATCGAAGGCGGCGCGGCGTTGGCAGGGAAATAGGCAAAGAACCTCGGGTGCTGCCAATGGGTAATGCCGGGCATCACGATGCGCTCAAAATCGGCGAGGATAGCCTCCATCGGCTCACCCTTGTCCG
The DNA here is from genome assembly GCF_900172215.1 of Ruegeria meonggei. Classification (GTDB taxonomy): domain Bacteria; phylum Pseudomonadota; class Alphaproteobacteria; order Rhodobacterales; family Rhodobacteraceae; genus Ruegeria; species Ruegeria meonggei. The sequence continues at coordinate 95,478 of NZ_FWFP01000004.1, read as the reverse complement.
GAGGAGCGGCCAAAAGCTGAGCGGCGATATCCCCCGGAGTAGTTTGCGCCCGCACCGGGCGATCCGCCAGGGTTTTGTGATAATTGGCAGCCCATCGTGAGATGTGTTGCCCCCAATGCGAAAACTCATCCCAATCCATGGGTTATACTTCCTTTTTCAATTTTCTGCGCGCGCACCAAAAGCCGTGTTTTTGTCCAGACTATGGTCCGGATCACGCACTTCAAGCCTTCTGTTTTCCTATGGCGCGATAATGGGTGAGGCGGCCAAATCCGACTCTTTCAGATCAACGCCCACAAACGGGGTGCCATGTTCGAACCAACTGCGCGGGGCTGCCGCCCCCCACAGGGTCTGGCGCTGTGGGTCCTTGAGATCCCATTTGATCGGCTCAAGATCAGGGTCCACGGTCTGATAATCCGAGCAATAGATCTCAATCCGGTGGCCATCGGGGTCGAGGATATACAGGAAGAAGGCATTGGAAATACCGTGTCGTCCCGGGCCGCGTTCGATATTGTCGACATATCCCGTGGTGGACATCAGATCGAGCAGGTCAATGATGTTCAACGGCGTCGGTACCCAAAAGGCCACATGGTGCATGCGTGGACCGGTGCCATTGGTAAACGCCATGTCATGCACCCCACCCTTGCGGTGCATCCACGCGGCCCACAGGCGCTTGCTGTCATCGTCCTCGGTATATTCCGTCACGCGAAAGCCGAAATCGCTGTAGAAGGCCACACTGTAATCGACATTGGATGAAAAGCAGTTGAAATGGTCAATCCGCAGCGGTTTTACGCCCCGATAAAGCGCGTATTTCTGATGGATCGGCTCTAATCGGTCCATCTTGTGATAGAACTCCAACGGAATACCCATATTGTCCGAAGTCAGCAGCGTGCGCCCCTGATAAGGCCGCTCAACCCATTCCACCGGGCATCCCTTGGAGCGGAAATATGCCTCGGCCCGGTCCAGATCCTGTTCATCGAAGGTTTTGAACCCCATAACCTCGACCGTGCCGGGTTGGTCGGATTTCTGCAGGATCACGCAATGGTGCCCGCGTTCTTCCATCGCCCGCAGATAGATATGGGTGTCCGTCTCATCCGAGACCTGCAGCCCCAGAATATCCGAATAGAACTTACTCGATGCAGCCAGATCGCTGACATTCAGGCAAACATGGCTTAGCCTGATGGTGTTGAAGTCGGGGTATAAATTGGGGGCTGGAACGGGCATAAAGGCCTCCTGGTGTTAGAGTTTTCGCGCGCTTCTAATTGGTGGTTGTTACAGCTTACCCAGCTGCATGATCTTGTGCTGACCAGTGGCAAAGCCGACGTGCTTTTGCTCCATGTAGAACTCAAAGCTCCAGTCACCGCCGTCCCGACCGATCCCCGAGGCTTTGACCCCGCCAAAGGGTGTGGGCAGGTGGCGCACATTTTCTGAATTGACCCAAATCATCCCGGCCTCAAGCTTGTCGGTAAAGCGCAGGGCCCGGGTCAGGTCGTTGGTCCAGACATAACCAGTCAGGCCATAGGGCGTGTCGTTGGCAATCTGCAACGCTTCATCTTCGGTCGAGAACGGGATCGAAGTCAGAACCGGACCAAAGATTTCCTCTCGGGCGATGCGCATCTGGTTGTTTGCATTGGTAAACAGGGTTGGGCGGATGAAATACCCCTCGTCCCCAATCGTCACGCCGCCCGCGGCTATGGTCGCGCCATCGGCTTTAGCAATATCGAAATAGCTGGTGACCTTGGTATAGTGTTCTTTGGTCACAAGCGGGCCAATCTCGGTCGCCGGGTCAAGCGGATGGCCGACCTTGATGTTGTTCACTCGCTCGACCAACCGGGCTTCGAACTCTTCCTTGATACAGTCCTGCACCAGCAGGCGCGAGGATGAGGTGCAGCGCTCTCCATTGATTGAATAGATCATGAAGATCACCGCATCCAAGGCCCGATCTAAATCTGCATCCGCAAACACGATGACCGGGTTTTTACCGCCCAGTTCCAAATGATTGCGCTTATGCGTGTCCGCCCCTTGTTTGACGATCAAACTGCCAGTGCGGCTTTCGCCGACAAACGCGATGGCCTTGATCAGCGGGTGTTCAGTCAGCGCCTTGCCTGCATCGGGGCCATACCCGTTGACCGTGTTCAATACTCCCTTGGGCAACCCCGCCCCTTCAGCGATTTCCACCAGAAGACGGGCTGATAGAGGCGAATCCTCAGCCGGTTTGTGAACCACAGTGCAGCCCGCAGCCAGTGCTGGCGCAATCTTCCAGGTCGACAGCATAAAGGGCGTGTTCCACGGGGTTATCACACCTACAGGTCCAATCGGCATTCGGGTGGTGACATTCATTAGCGTCGGAGATTTAAGATGCTGCCCATCACGCGCCTGCACCACCTGATCGGCGAAATAGCGGAAGTTCTCCGCCCCGCGCAGCGCGGCCTTGGACATGAACCGCAGGGTCTGCCCGGTGTCCCAGCATTCGCACAGGGCAATTTCCTCGGCGCGCGCCTCAATTGCGTCGGCCACGTTCAGCAGGATGCCGCGCCGCTCGGGCGCGGGCATGTCGCGCCAGTCGGCAAAAGCGGCATGGGCCGCGGTGGCCGCCGCGTCTATGTCATCTGCAGTGCCGTGGGCAACGTCGCAGATCACCGACTTGTCGACCGGCGAGATGGATTGAAACACCCCCGCCGCCCCATCGTAATCTTCACCTGCGATGCGGTTCTTGATGCCGGTGTCTTTGAACCGCGCCAGAAAGCCTGTCAGTTTCTCGGTATTTGTGTCCAATGCGCTCATGCGTCAGCTCTCCTGCTTGGTGGCAGCCAGATGGTCTCGGATCGTGCCGGTCTTAGGCGATAACTCTGGGTCGATGTCGCGCATCTCTAGCGACAGCGCGATGGAATTTTGCGCGAAGGCTGGTTCCAGATAGGCCTTGACCGCCTCAAAGATTTTCCGGGTCGCGTCCTGTTTGACATCCTTGGAACGGCCCGCACGCAGGCGGATCGAGATGTCGACAAACCCATGCTTGGGGTTGCCGTCTGCAATGGCGTAATGATCGACGCGCGTGGCCCGAACGCGAATTCCCGGCAACGGAAAGGTATCGATCCCAGCCGCAGTGGCCCGTATACAGGCGCACAAGCCCCCCATGTCGACCCGATCTTCCAGGTTGCCAGAGTATTCGACGTGGAAATGTGGCATGTCCCCTCCTTTAATCATTAACATGTTTACTAAATTGCACACCTCCCGTCAAGAACTTGCCTTGTTAATCTTTGCATTTCCAGAAAGAGCGCATTAGAAGGCCGAATGACCATACAAAGCCATACCAAAAGCACCTCGAGGTCCCTTCCAATTGCGCTGTTGCGCGCCCGTGAAACGGTGATGGCACCGATCAGGGATATGTTGCAAGGTATTCAGCTGACCGAACAGAAATGGCGCATTCTGCGCGTTCTGGACGAACTGGGCGAAGTCGAGCAAAGCACCATCGCCAATGAGGCCTGCCTGCTGTTGCCCAGCCTCACCCGCATTCTGCGCACGATGGAGGCAGAAGGCCAGATCACGCGCCGCCAGGACAGCCGGGACAAGCGGCGCACCATGGTAAAAATCACCGAAGAAGGTCGTCGGATTCTAAAAGAAAATCTCGAGACTTCACTAGCGATATCAAACAACATCGAGGCGCAGATGGGGCGGGAAAAACTGGATCACCTGCTGGACCTGCTTGAGGAATTGCAGGCCGTCAAAGTCTGACCCCACCCTTGGTGGATGGGTCCAATCAGTTGGTCACAGGCTAGCCAAACCAGTGTCCAGCGCCGACAGGATCTTGGCCACGTCCTGCGAGGTGATGACCAGAGGTGGCGACAGGATAATGTTGTTGCCCGACACGCGCACCATCACACCGTCTTCATAAGCGGCCTTCTGAATCTGCAGCGGCAGATGCTTGGCAATCGGTGCTTTGGTTGCGCGATCCGAAACCAGCTCCAACGCACACATCAGGCCCTCGCCCCCGCGCACATCACCGATCACGTCATGTTTGTCCGCCAGCTTTTGCAGACCGGCAAACAGCTCATCTCCGCGCGCGGCTGCGTTCTCCCAGACCCGAAGGCGGTTGATTTCCGACAGCGCAGCCAAGGCCGCCGCCGCCCCAACTGGGTGGCCGGAATAGGTATAGCCCTGATCAACCGAGGCTTTGCCGGTGGTGTCACTTTCAAACACTTCAGCCACCGCACCGGAAATCATCGCAGCGCCAAAGGGGAAATAGCCATTGGTGATGGCCTTGGCCGTCGTCATGATATCGGGTTGCACGCCCCAATGCCGCGCGCCGCTTTCGCTGCCGGTGCGGCCGAAGGCTGTGATGATCTCATCCGAAATCAGCAGCACACCATGTTTCGAACAGACCTCACGAACCATGGGCATAAAGCTTTTATGCGGCGGGATCACGCCCCCTGCTCCCAGAACTGGCTCCATGATGAAGGCTGCCACGGTGTCCGCGCCCTGGAACGCTATCTCAGCCTCCAGCGCTTTGACGCAAAGCTGCGCCAGACGCTCGGGGTTGGTTTCGTCAAACGGATTCCGATAGGTCCATGGGGCGGGCACGTGGAAGCAGCCCGGCATCATCGGCTCATAAGCGGCGCGAAACTTTTGATTGCCGTTGACCGAGGCGGCGGCGAAGTGGGTGCCGTGATAGCCCTGTTTCAGGCTGATGAATTTGGTGCGCCCCTCTTGACCGCGGACTTTGTGGTATTGACGCGCCAGTTTCAGCGCGATCTCAACCGAATCCGATCCGCCCGAGGTAAAAAAGGCCCGGGTCAGTCCATCGGGTTCAAAGAACTGTGCCAGCTCATAAGACAACTCAATCGCCTTGTCGTTGCTGGTGCCGCGAAACGTCGAATAATAAGGCAACGCGTTCAGCTGATCGGCAATCGCCTGTTTCACCGGCTCACAGGAATATCCTAGATTGACGTTCCACAACCCTCCGACTGCGTCCAGAGCTTTGTGCCCGTCGATATCGATGATGCTGACACCTTCGCCACCGCTCAGGATGGTTGGGGGATTCTTCTGACTGTCAGCCGGGTGCGCCATCGGATGCCAGAAGTGACGGGCGTTGTTTTCCTTCAGAAAGTTGGAGTCTTTCATAAGTCGGGTCTCCGGGGGTTAGGGCCACCTGTGGTCAAGGGTGGAATTCGATTGGAAATGAGCCGGGCAACTGACCGCCGAAATTTGCGGTCAGGTCGGTCGAGAGGCTGTGCAACGCGGATAAAATCAGCGGCAGGTGGTCACCGCTTGCGCGGCTTTCGGGAACGGCGATTGCGATTGTCCCCAAGGCGACCTGATCGATGCCAAATATGGGGGCTGCATATCCAAAAACGCCATCTTCATAACTGCCATTGCTGTTAGACCACCCCGCTTTGCTGATCTGCGCCACCCGCGTCTTGATCTGGTTCGGGTCGGTCAGCGTGGTGCCCGTAAACCGTTGCAAACCGCCCTGCTCAAGTTGGTCCAGCAAGAAAGCCGGCCCAAAGCTGAGCATGCACAGACCCGAGGCAGTGGCGTTGATCGGAAGAAGCTCACTGGGGTCCAAGCTGACCCGCACACTATGGCGCGTTGTTTCAACGACCAAAGCGGTTTGCAGGACGTTTTTTTCCAACAGTGACAGATGCAGGCTTTCGCCAACCTCTTGCATGGCCACCTGCATTTTCTGGCGGGCGCTTTCGATACCGGGTCTGGCGATCTCGCGTAAGGCGGCCAAGCGCAGAGCGGCTGGGCCAATCGCGTAGGATTTTGTCATCGGATTCTGTTCAATCAGTCCGTATTCTTCAAGCGCGCGCAGATGGCGCAGCGCGGTCGCTTTGTTCAGACCGGACAGTCGCGCAAAGTGACTCAGCCCGATCTCTGGCTGAGAGTTCGAAAAATAGTTCAACATTTTAAGGGCATTAAGAGCAGTACCCATGTGTTTCGTGTCCTCCAGCTCAGGTATTACTTGACAGAACTAACTTAACAAAGCAACATTATTATTGTTAACGTGGATCAAATAATGAACCAACCACGGGAGGTGTCAATGAAGAAAATTCTTACAGCCGCCGCCTTTGTAGCGACCGCAACCGCTGCACTGGCCGAGTATCCTGAAAAGCCGGTGACCTTTGTCGTGCCATGGCCTCCGGGCGATTTGGAGGACGTATTGACGCGTATGATCGCGGATGAATTTCAGGCCATGTACGGCGTCCCTGCTGCGGTCGTGAACAAACCCGGCGGTGGCGGCGGCCCCTTCCCCGGCGCGGTCGAAGTGGCAACTGCCCCGGCGGACGGCTATACCATTGGCTCGTTTGTGATTGGTGTGCCGGTCATCGGGCCCGAAATCGGTATCCCCGAGCTTAATCCCAATCCGTTCGACCCGATTGGCATTTTCCTTACCTATCCGTTTGTGATCGCATCCAGCAAGGACGCCCCATATTCGACTTGGGAGGAGCTGGCAGCCCACGGCAAGGATAACGACCTGGCATTGGGACATTTCGGATCGGTCCTGCCGCCCACGCAGGTTACCTTTGCCGCCGCCGTCAGCAGCGGGTTCGATTTCGCAAGTGAAGCCGCGTTTGATGCACTGGATTGCAATACGCTGGCCTCAGGCGATGTGGATGTGATCAACACCACGCTGCAGCTTGTGCTGCCCTGCCTGGATCAGGTCAACGTTCTGGCCAGCATCGGTGGGGAACGCATTTCGCTGGTGCCGGATACACCAACCGTGGTTGAGCTAAACCCTGACCTGCCGCTGGCCCTGTGGAACGGCCTGTTTGTTCACAAAGACACCCCCGCCGACGCACGCGAGAAGATTTCCGCGGCGGCGCAAAAGGCCTTGCAGTCGGACAAAGCCAAGCAACTTGCCGAAGAAACCGGAGCGCTGGTCTATTGGCAGGATCCGGATGCGTCCAACGCGCAGATCGAACAGGACAAGGCCTCTTTCGCCAAAATCGAAGAAATCCTGGGCGAATAAGATGAAACGGACCCGGTCGCTCTGAGCCAATCCGGGTCCTTTTCAATCTGAGGGGAGGTCACGATGATCGCTAAAACGCTGCAAGACATGTTCCGGCGGTATCGCCGTCCTGGCGACATCGTTTTTGCCCTTTTGTTTTTCGCATTCGCGCTGTTCCTGCTAAGCCAACTGGGCACCGAGACCAAAGTGGTCAAACGTACCAAATGGTTCGCACAGCCCGCGCTGTGGCCGATGATTGCCATCTGGGGCATGGTAATCTTTAGTGGCATGCATTTGCTGAGCTCGGTTCTGTCCCCGCGTATTCCCGGACGTCTGAAAGAAGTCACGTTCTGGTTGATGTCCCTGGAGTACGTGTCCTATTTCCTGATCTACGTGGTGACCGTGCCCTGGCTTGGATACCTGCCTTCAACGATGCTGTTTGCAGCCTTTCTGGCCATTCGCACTGGGTTCCGGTCCCGCGGGGCCATAGGCATCTCGCTGACGTTTGGTGCAGTGGTGGCCATCGTCTTCCGGGCATTGCTACAGGTGAATATTCCTGCCGGTCGCGTGTATGAATACCTGCCCGACAGCGTGCGCGTCTTTGCGCTGACCTATCTGTGAGGCCAACATGGACAATCTGATCTCAGGCTTTGCGATACTGACACAGTGGCAGGTCGTGGTGGCACTTATCATCGGCTCGGTCGGCGGGGTCATCATCGGCGCTCTGCCTGGCGTCGGTGCCGCCGTGGCCATCGCCATTTTGCTGCCCGCCACTTTTGCGTTTGAACCCATCGTTGGCCTGACCCTGCTGCTGGGTATCTATGGATCATCCATGTATGGCGGCGCGATCCCGGCCATTCTGATCAACACACCCGGTACAGCCGTCAATGCGCTGACCACCTATGACGGCTATCCCATGACCAAGCGGGGCGAAGGTCACCGTGCGCTTTCGCTGGCTTACTCTGCGTCTTTCTTTGGCGGCATCTACTCGATCCTGTGCCTGATCATCTTGTCGCCCGTTCTGGCCTGGGTTGCACCACATTTCGGCAGCCGTGAAATCTTTCTGGCCGCCTTCATGGGCATCCTGCTGGTGATCCTGGCCCATCGCGGGCAGATTTTCTCAGCCGCGATGCTGGCCTTTTTCGGCATCTTCCTCAGCACCGTCGGGTTGGAGCCGGTCAAATACACCAAGCGCTTTACTTTTGACCAAAGCTGGCTGTCCTCTGGCGTTGATCTTATCGTTGTTGTGCTGGGGCTGTTTGCGATCAGTCAGGCGCTGCTGTTGCTGGTCGACAAGGACCACGCCCCGGGTGACACCCATGTGCGCGGCAGCATCTTCGCCGGCCTGAAAGAGCTGCTAGGCCTGAAACGAGTCGCCACCGTATCCTCGTCGCTTGGCGTGATCATGGGCATGGTGCCGGGCACGGGTGAGTTCACCTCGCAATTCCTGTCTTATACCTACGCTCAGAAGAGCTCCAAGAACCCCGAAAAGTTTGGCGACGGCTCGCCCGAAGGGCTGGTCGCGTCAGAGGCCGCCAACAACGCCGTACCCGGGGCTGCGATGATACCGCTGTTGGCACTGGGCATCCCGGGTGAGGCGCTGACGGCGATGATGTTGTCGGTCTTTTACGTCCACAACGTGATACCCGGGCCGCAGCTTTTTGCGGATCAGATGGACTTCGTCATGGCGCTCTATATGTCGTTGATCCTGCTGAACGTGATCGTGTTGGTTTTTCTGCTGTTTTCAACCAACCTACTGCTGAAAATCATTCAGATACCTACCCGGTTTCTGGGCATCATGATCCTGATTTTGTCCTTTGTGGGAGTGTTCAGCCTGCGCAACTCGGTCACGGACTGCGCAATCGCGGCCGGATTCGGGGTGTTTGGCCTGATCCTCAAGCGCCTGAACCTGCCAATTGTTCCGATCATTCTGGGCATGGTTCTGGGCGGCATCATGGAGGTCAAACTGCGCAGTGCGATGGCACGAGTGAAATCGCCGCTTGATTTCATCGACCGACCGATTGCCGCCATCCTGTTTGTGATGATCCTAGGTATCATCCTGCTGCATATCCGCACGCTTGTTCAGGAACAGCGCGAACGCCTCAAACCGCAGCCCACGGGCGATGAAGATTCAACCCAGCAAGGATGACCCTCATGGATCAGGCCTCGATCAATGCGCTGCGTGCGCTGGATGTCACCCCGCGGGGTCACTTCATAAACGGAGCGTTTTGTGCCAGTGAAACTGGTGCTCAACACCAGGTGCTGTCGCCGATCGATGGTCTGCCACTGGCACAGATTGCCGAAGGTAGCCCGACGGATGTCGACACTGCCGTAAGGGCCGCGCGGGTCGCGTTCGAAGATGGTCGCTGGTCACGGATGGCCCCTGCCGCACGTAAAAAGGTGCTGTTGAAACTGGGTGATCTGATTGAGGCTCACGCGTTGGAGATCGCGGTCTTAGGCGTGCGCGATAACGGCACAGAGATCAACATGGCCTACAAGGCCGAGGCCCTCTCGGCCGCCGCCACGTTCCGATACTACGCCGAGGTGATCGACAAGGTGTACGGCCAGATAGCCCCAACCAGCCATGATGTTCTGGGCCTTGTTCACCACGCACCCGTCGGCGTTGTTGGTGCCATCGTGCCGTGGAATTTTCCGCTGATGATCGGCAGTTGGAAGATTGCTCCGGCACTGGCTGCTGGCAATTCGGTGGTTTTGAAACCGGCAGAAAGCGCTTCGCTGAGCTTGTTGAAGATTGCCGAACTGGCAGCCGAGGCAGGGGTGCCGGATGGCGTGTTCAATGTGGTGACCGGGCGCGGCGCGGTTGTGGGTGAGGCACTGGCGTTATCCATGGATGTCGACATCATGGTGTTCACCGGATCAGGTGCCACGGGTCGACGTTTGTTGGAGTATTCCGCGCGATCGAACCTGAAACGCTGTTATTTGGAACTGGGCGGCAAATCCCCCAATATCATCTTTGCCGACGCGCCGGACCTTGCTGAGGCCGCCAAGATTTCCGCCGCAGGGATTTTTCGCAATTCCGGTCAGGTCTGCGTTGCCGGATCCCGCCTGTTGGTGCAACACGAGATATTTGAGGATTTCGTGGCTGAGATTACCCTCCACGCCGAAAGCTTTCGTGTCGGCGATCCACTGGAACTGAACAGCCAGATCGGCGCGGTCCACAGCTTGCCTGAACTTGAGGCCAATCTGGATTTTGTCACCCAGGCCGAGGCCGAAGGTGCCGAGCGTCGAACCGGTGGCACCCGCATCCTGACCGAGACTGGTGGCTATTACATGGCCCCTACGGTCATGACCGGCGTGAAACAAAGCGACAACCTGTTCCAGAACGAAGTCTTCGGCCCGGTTCTGGCCGTCACTCCGTTTAAGGATGAGGACGAGGCGATCCGTCTGGCCAACGCCACCGAGTACGGGCTGGCCGCTGGGGTCTGGACTGCAAACCTCAGCCGGGCGCACCGCATGGTCGCAGGTATTCGTGCCGGGGTGGTGCATGTGAACACTTATGGCGGGGCCGATCTGACCGTGCCTCTGGGCGGCGTGGGTCAATCGGGGAATGGGCACGACAAGTCCTTGCACGCGTTGGATAAGTACTTTGATCTGAAAACGGCGTGGATCAAGATCTGATCGTTTGGCACCAGGGAGAAACCAATGGAAAAAAAGATAATCCTGCTGATCGGCACCTACGACACCAAGGAACCGGAAATGCGGTTCATCGAAGACGCGATCCGGGATCAGGGCGCAGAGGTGCTGACCATGGATGTCTCGGTTCTGGGTGATCCACAACGCCCGACCGATATCTCCAAGCATGACGTAGCCGCTGCCGGTGGCATGACCATCGATCAGGTGATCGCACAGGGGGATGAGAACAAAGCCTTTCGCATCATGGCTGACGGGGCGGCAAAACTGGTCGCACAAACCTACGCTGACGGGCGCTTTGACGGGATGCTGGCCACGGGCGGGACCATGGGCACCGATCTGGCCATGGATTGCGCACAAGCGCTGCCGATGGGCGTGCCGAAATACATCGTGTCGACAGTCAGTTTCTCACCGCTGATCCCGCCGCACCGTCTGGCACCCGATATCCAGATGATCCTCTGGGCCGGGGGTCTTTATGGCATGAATTCGATTTGCCAATCCTCGCTGCGCCAGGCCGCTGGGGCGGTTGTTGGTGCCACCAACGCAGCCATCGCGCCAGATCACAGCAAGCCGCTGATCGGGATGACCAGTTTGGGATCGTCCTGCCTACGCTACATGAAAACCCTGAAACCGGCATTGGAAGATCGCGGCTTCGAAGTTGCTGTGTTTCATTCAACCGGCATGGGCGGCATGGCGTTTGAAAAACTGGCTGCTGAAGGCGCTTTCGCCTGCGTGATGGATTTTTGCATGCAGGAGTTTGGCAATCTAATGGCGGGCTCTGTTGTCTCAAGCGGCAAAGATCGGGTAACCAATGCCGGGCGTATGGGCATCCCGCAAATGATCGCCCCCGGTGCATTGGACCTGCTGGATTTCGCCGGATGGCAGGACATCCCCGAGCGTTACGCCGACCGCCCGTTCCACGAGCATAACCGATTGATCAAAAGCTCAGTCTTCAACGGAGACGAACGGCGCGCCTGGATACGCGAACTGGCCAACCGGATGGAGGCCGCTACCGGACCCGTCCATTTCTTCCTGCCCGTTGAAGGCGTAGAAGCTTGGGACAGGCGGGGCGAAGAGGCCCATGATCCACAAGCGTTGGCAGAAATGGTCGACGAGGCGCGCAAAACCATACCGGACCGTGTACCGATGACTGAGCTGGACGCACACATTAACGATGCCGCCTTTTGCGATGCTGTGCTGACGCTGTTTGACGAGTGGGTCGCAAGCGGTCTGGTTAAATCCGGTTGAGACGTGGTCGGGTTGAAGATCAGGTTAGCCGTGCTTTACAGAACTTGCTGACGCAGTAAGCGTCAGCGGAACCAATAATCCCAGCCGTCCAGGTAATACCCGGTCAGAACATGTGACTGCAGCGTGTTGGGTTCGGCCGCGATGCGATCCATGTCACCGCCGAACTCTTGCGCCGCGTGCCATACTGCACTGGTCAGGTACTGAAGACCCTCAGGCAGTTCGATATCCCGGGTCGGCACCGATTCAGGTGAGGTCAGCACAAAACCCCATTCCCCGAAACTTGGGACATAGCTGTGATAGGGCACCGCGTTCAGCCCCTGCCCCGGGTGCTGTGGGTTTCGACTGGTTTCTAGTGTCTCAACCACTGACCAAAAAGCTTGGCGCGCGAAAAAGGGTGACCCAGCTTGTGTCACCATAAGGCCCTGCGCCGACAACCTCTCGACAACCAGACCATAGAATTGCCTGGTATAGAGCCGCGATAGCGAGATCGACTTTGGATCGGGCAGATCAATGATGGTAACGTCGTAAATCCGCGTGTCACGTTCAAGAAATTTCCAGGCGTCTTCATTGATAATCGACACACGCGGATCGTTGAACGCACCCTCGTTCAGCTGGGACAACATAGAATGGTCGCGGAAGATCTGAGTAACCCGCGGATCAAGATCCACAAGCGTGACACTTTGTACATCCGGATAGCGCAGCACTTCGCGGACGGCCATTCCATCGCCGCCGCCCAGAATAAGGATGTCGGCCCGGCGCGGCGCCAATGACATGGCTGGATGCACCAGAGCCTCGTGATAGCGATGCTCGTCCAGAGAATCGAACTGGATCGAGTGATCCAGAAACAGCCTGACCCGGTCGCGGTATCGTGTCACGGTTATCTTCTGATAGGGGGTCGCCTCGGACAGGATGACGTCGTCTTCAAACAGTTCCGCTTCGGCCACAGATACCAGTTTTTCTGAATGCCACAGCGCAATCATCGTCGCCGCGAAGGCAACCGCCCACACCACGACCTGCGTGCGGGTGGCCCAGTTTCGGAACAGAAACAGTGACAGGCCCGCCACCGCCAGATTCAGCCCGCCAAAAACAAGACTGGCGGACATCAGCCCCAAATGCGGGATCACCAGCAATGGAAACGCCAGCGAGGCAACCAGCGCACCAACATAATCGACACTCAGAACATTCTCGAACCGGAATTTCCGAGCCCCGATTTGCTCTAATACCCGCGCGATCAGTGGAATTTCCATTCCCGAAAGAATGCCGATGGTGATCAGCGCGGCATAGAGTGGGGTTTCGACATGGCCCATCCAGGCATAGTTCAAAAACAGGAATGGCCCCATGAACCCACCTACGACGCCCAGCAATATCTGCGCCCAGACGAAACCGGAAAACGCTTGATCGACAAACCGCGACAGCCAGGCACCCAATCCCATTGCCGACAGGAAAATGCCGATGACCAGCGAGAACTGGCGCACCGAATCCCCCAGCAGATAGCTGGACAGGGTCGCCGCGATCAGCTCGTAGATCAGCCCGGCAATCGCGATCAGAAAGGTCGCGGCCAAAAGCCAAGCAGCGCGTGCATCCACCGCGCCAATTGGTGTCATGAAAGGATGACGGCTGCGATGATGATCGCCACGGACACAAACAAAAGCCCAACCAGAACGGCAAGCGCCGTGTTCTGATCATGTTCGATTTCCCGAACGATCGAGAATGGGGTCAGCCAGTCGATCACCTTCCACACGATCCACATCAATGTCACACCCAGGAAGGTATAGAATATGGTGCTGATGATTTCCGCAATCTGAATTGCTGCCAGGTATTCCATTGATTCCTCGTTATTTTACGCGGTTAGCCCGATAATATCCGCCGCCATCACTGCCGACGCGAACGGACCGGTCCAGATCACGGCTTTCGCCACCGTAGCCGTGATAAGATAGATACCCTGTGGCAGCAACTGCCACGGTTGAGATGAGAATGAAAGCAATCCTAAATACTGTCACGTCAATCCTCGTCTACCCAATCTGTGCCGGACCAGCGCGCCCGTCGATGTAGCGCCTTGCGCCCGTATTGCAACAGGAAAACCGCGCCGAACAGACCGCCGAGCAACATCATCCAATAACCGCTGGAAAGACCGGATCGGACATCAACTTTTAGCTGAGAGAATGGCTGTTCGGGAATACCAACTGCCCCGGCACCACGCCACAACCCTTGCTCAGGCACAGTCAGCGTGAGCGTATAAGTGCCCGAGACTTCGGGTCGGAAAATCAAACGGGTCTGGGGCGAGCCTTCGCTCCAATTGCCGTCTGAATCGCGACCCGAGTATCGTTCAATCGTGCGGCCTGCCTCAAACACCGGTTGGTCGTTGGGATCCACCAGCTCCATATCCATATAGACCCAGCTGTTCTTTACGTCCCCCTGCAATGAGATGGCCGTAAGATTGTTGTTGTCTTCCAGTGGAATTTCGATTTCCACCGGAAGATCGGCGGCTCGGACCGTGTGGTTGCGCAACACGTCCTGCCCTGAGCGCGTTGTGAATATCGCCGCCAAAGCCAAACAGAGAGTGGCAAAGACTAATGAAGACAGCATCACAAAGTAAAAGTTTCGACCGGCCACAAATGGCTGCAACGGATGGACGCGATAAGTCTTGAGGTCGAGTTTTACACCAAACCCATCTTCAGCCTCTTGCTGAGAGACATAGATCGAGCGATATGCCTCACGCTCGGAGCCGGTTTGTGAAAAGCCCAACATAGCCGCGTCGGACATCGCAGTAATTGTGAATGTCCGCTCGCCCATTCTCGGGCTCCATGTGAACTCGCCCTCGACATAGGTGATCGTGCTGTTGGTTGTTTCGTAATAAATGTACGTTCCATTAGTCGTTCGCACAGATGGCGGATGGTCTGCCGTCTCAACCCAGTGCTCGGATATCCAGCCTGACCCCCGATAGCGGCGTGTAAACACCAAGTGGTTGTTTTCCAGCGTCAGCCACGCATAACCGTGAGTTGGTGAATAAAGCTGATGATCTATCCAGGTAAAGCTCCGGCCGGCCCATCGTTCGGTATGTTCGACAAGTCCGATGATGACAAATTCGACACCATAAAGCGTGCCGCACATCCCGATCGACAGCGGAGATTGAGGGCGCTTCTGATCCTTGAACCGACGCAAGACCTTGTAATTGTCCTGTGCGTCCAGTTCTGAGCCGCAATAGGAACAGACCTGCACCATGATGCGCCCCCCGCCCAGAACGTCCAGGCCAGCACCGCAGGATGTGCAGTTGATCGAGGTAAGTTCGCTGTTCCGGGTCATGTTGGTCTGACCACCTGCACACCAAACGGGTCATGCCAGCGCCCTGTGTACCACGCCGCCTCTTTGCCCCAAAACTCGCCTGACAACAGGGCATATCCATCAGCTGAAGCATTCACGAAGTCATAGGTCTCGCCCACGTGCAGCTCTTCGTCGAACTGCCCGCGTAAGGCAACACATTCAGCCTGTTCCACTTCGGTGACAGTATAGGTGGTGCCGTCAAACTCTAACGTCTCGCCGGGTTTGAAGGGGGGGCGAAACTTTGGTTGGGCTGGACCGGTTACTGGGGTCTGCAGAATCACGTCACCTTCATCGACCGAAATCCAGATCGTTTCGCTTGTCGTGGACAATCCACAGAACTCGTCCCAAAACCCCCGGCCATAAGAAAACCGCGCGTGACCGACGATTTGGATCGTTTTGCTGCCCAATTCGACATAGTCGCCGATGCCAAACAGCATGGGGGCGTCGTGCATGATCCCCTGCTCGCCCGCGTTTTCAATATGTGCGCCGCGAAGAATTAAGGTGGTGCTGCAGGCCGGGCAGGTCACTACCTTTGCCGCTTTTAAGGCAACTGGACATTGAGATCCGCAATTAGGGCAATTCAAATCGCTCATGTCTTCAAGTCGCGCAGAGCGGCACGAAGTTCAAGCTGTGATTGAGTTACGCGACCCGAAAGCACCCCACTGCGTTTCTGATGCCATGGCTGGCCGACCTTCCCAACCCGCTGGTTCGATATCAGTTGGGCGTCAGCCATAACCCGGCGTCTCTGGGCTAAGCATCGCAGTCTAGCACTCAGGTCAATGATGCGCAGGCTTCTCGGGCCCATTCCAAGGCAGACGGCGACAATCTGGGGCCTATGCGTTGCAACAGCTTTGTATGATAACTGTTCAGCCATTCACGCTCGGCCTGGGTCAGAAGATCTTGCACCAACATGTCTGTTTGAATGGGGCACCAGGTCATGTTCGAGAATGTCATAAATCCATCATCAGCCTGCGTGATTTCAAACAGGTTTTCGATCCGAATGCCAAATCGGTCGGTTTCATAGTAACCCGGCTCGATCGACAGGATCATACCGGGGGCCAGATCAACGGGGTTGTAAGGTTTGCCGATCCGCTGAGGATGCTCGTGTACCGACAGGCGGTGGCCAACGCCGTGACCGGTGCCATGATCGTAGTCCAGCCCGAGATCCCACAACGGGCGGCGGCAGATAGCATCAATGTGATGGCCTTGTGTTCCGGGTGGAAAGCGCAGAGTGCACAATGCGTGAAAAGCTTTGAAAACAGCTGTATAAGCCCGATCATACCCGTCGGGCCTGTTAGGGCCGAAGGCAAAGCTGCGAGTGGCATCCGTCGTGCCCGTTTCAAACTGCCCTCCGGAATCCAACAGATATGTGCCGTCTTTGACTAAGGGCACCACATTGCCTTCCTGCGTTGCATAGTGGCACATGGCGGCATTGCCATCCGCAGCGGATATCGGGTTGAAACTGTCTCCGAGAAACCCGGATTGCTCACGCCTGAACCCCTGCATAGCCAATTCAGCCTCGCGTTCCGTCACCGGATTACCCATGTTGGCACGTTCTGGAACCGTGGCCGCCAACCAGGCACAGAATTCTGTCCAGGCGATGCCGTCAGCGATGTGGCAGGCGCGCATCCCCTCGATTTCCGTCGGGTTCTTTTGCGTCTTGGCCGTGGTCAGCAAGCTTGGCCGGGGCTTCTGATCGGCACCGATGCGCTGCAGCACGATACGGACGGCCTCTGGTGAGAACTCGGGGTCAAACATGACGCCCTGCCCTACAGCAGCCCTGGCCTCCAGCGACGGTAGAAATGCCTCAGGTACGCAAAGCTGAACGTCGTCAGGCAGGTGATCCGTGACACTCTGATCCAGCTTTTGCGGCGCGACAAACCACAGAACCTGACCCGAGACGTCGACCATTAGAAACGAATGCGGCACCGGATTTAGGGCGACGTCTGCCCCCCGGACATTTAACAGCCAAGCAATATTGTCCGGCTGAGTTTCGACCAGCAACCCGGCCCCAAAGCGGCGCATTCCCGCAACCAGATCGTCGATCTTATCGCCCGACGGCTTGCCTGAAAACTGCACTGGAAACGGCTCAACCCGACCCATCGGGATCGGGGGTTGGTCAGGCCAAACCGCGTCTACGGGGTTCTTTGCGACCGGGGTCAGCTCTTGGCGCTGCAACGCATTGGCGAAACGGTCATACAAGACTGGTGACAGATGCATGGCATCGAAACCGATACGCCATCCGGGCTGAGCCCGTTCGGCCAACCAGTGCTCGGGTAGGTCGTCGAATAGATGCAGGTGTGTAAACTGCGCCGAAGGGCATTGATTTGCGGCCTGCACCACATATCGTCCGTCCACGAACAGGGCGACCGTGTCCATTGTGACAACTGCCATCCCGGCGGTGCCGGTGAACCCGGTGACATAGGCCAGTCGTTCATCATGTGGGGCCAGATATTCCGCCTGATGCGCGTCATAGCGGGGCAGGATGAAAGCATCCAGACCTTGCGCCTGCAATTCTGCCCGCAGGGCAGTAATGATCGCCTCGCGTTTGGTTTCGGGCGCATCAAGCATGGGCATTAATCTCTTCAACATGATGACAGGCCACCTCACCACGCCCTTCGAAAGGCAAAAGGGCAGGAACCTGTTGTTTGCATATTTCGCTGGCATGACGGCAGCGCGCGTGAAACGGACAGCCTGGCGGCATGTTTAGCGGTGAGGGTAGTTCCCCCTCCAACTTGGTGGCCTTGCCCCGGTCGTCCGGGTCCAGTGACGGGGCAGCGGACAACAGAGCCTGACTATAAGGATGGGCTGGATTCGAGAACAGGGTTTCGCTGTCCCCGATCTCGACAATCCGTCCCAGATAGATCACCGCCACCCGGTTCGACACATGCCGGACCAGACGCAGATCATGTGCTACAAAAAGAATGGTCAGGCCAAGGTCGCTCTGCAGCTCAAGCAGCAGATTCACCACCTGTGCCTGAACCGACACATCCAGTGCCGAGACCAACTCATCCGCGATCAGCACTTCGGGCTCGACCGCCAGGGCCCGAGCGATTGCGATACGCTGACGCTGACCGCCGGAAAACTCGTGCGGTAATTTGTGCTGAGCGTCCTGCGGCAACCGGACCAGATCCAACAGTTCAGCCACGCGGGCGAGGATACCATCCTCGGGGCGCATGTCGTGAACCCGAAGCGCCTCGGCCAGAATTTGTCCTGTTGTCATCCGCGGATTGAGCGAGGAATACGGATCCTGAAACATCATCTGAACACGGCGGTTATAGCTGCGATCTGTACGTTGCGCCGCGTCAAAGATGTCTTTCCCGTCAAATCGGACTTCGCCTTCGCTTGGCTTGTACAGACGGACAATACAGCGTGCCAAAGTGGACTTGCCGCAGCCAGATTCGCCCACAATACCAAGGGTCTCTCCCCGGTACAGGTCCAAGCTGACACCGTTCAGAGCACTTACAACGCGGCCCGGCCGACCCGTGACCACATCGGCCATGCTACGCCCCATGGGAAAGCGTAAATGCAGGTCCTGAATTTGCAATACGGCGCTTTTCATGCGGCATTCCCCTGTTCATTGGTGACCGGATTGAAACAGGCAACCTGGCGCCCCTCTGTGATCAGGGATAACGGTGGCCGATCCTGTTCGCAGGAGGCGACACAGGCGGCACAACGGGGTGCAAAGGCACATCCCCGTGGCAGTGCATCAAGGCTGGGTGGAACACCCGGCACCGAATAGAGCGACGTCCTTGGCGGCAGGTTTTCCGGCACCGATCGCATCAGTCCGACTGTGTAAGGATGGCGCGGGTGTTTCAGCACGCCGCGCACCGGCCCCTGTTCGACGATCCGTCCGGCATACATCACCGCGACATTGTCGCAGGTTTGGGCCACCACGCCCAAATCATGGGTCACCAGCACCACGCCCATATCCATGTCCTGCGCCAACTGCAGGATTAGATCAAGTATTTGCGCCTGAATGGTCACGTCCAATGCTGTTGTAGGCTCATCCGCCAGCAATAATTTGGGCGTCGCGGCCAAAGCAATGGCGATCATCACGCGCTGCCGCATCCCACCTGAGAATTGATGCGGATAGTCCTTCAACCGTTGCTTGGCCGAGGGGATGCCGACCAGGTTCAGCATTTCGATTGCGCGATCACGACGCGCCACCTTAGACAAATCAGTATGGGCGTGCAGGGTTTCCTCAAGCTGCAGCCCGACCGTCAGCAGAGGATTGAGCGAGGTCATCGGCTCCTGAAAGATCATCGCGATCTCGCGCCCCTGGATTTGGCGCAATGCGCGATCCGGCATCCCCACCAGATCGCGCCCCTGCCAGCGTACCTGCCCAGTTACATTGCCATATCGGCGGGCCAAGCCAATAATTGATCGTAGGGTTACGCTCTTGCCAGAGCCGCTTTCACCGACCAGCCCCAGAACCTCACCCTGTGAGACTGAGAAACTGACATCACGAAGCGCAGGCAACGCCTGACCCGTGCGGTGAAACGTGGTGCACAATCCGTCCACCTCGAGAATTGGTACTTGGTGTTCCACTCTCTACCCCCGTGGTCTCAGGAGATCGGCCAAACCGTCACCCAACAGTGAAAAGCCCAGCCCGGTCACAACAATGGCAATGCCCGGCATCAGGCTTAGCCACCAGGCAGTTGAGATAAAGTTGCGGCCTTCGGCAATCAGCACGCCCCACTCGGACTGTGGCGGTTGCGCGCCCAGACCCAGATACCCCAGGGACGAGCCCAACAGGATCACCAGCGCCATATCGGTCATCCAGTAAACGATGACAGGCGTAATCGCGTTGGGCAGCAGGTGGCGGAATATGATGCGTCGATCCGAGTAACCCATGACTATTCCGGCCGCGGCGTAATCGTTGCCCATCTGGGCAATCACCTCGCCTCGCATCAAACGCGCGTAATATACCCAGTAGACCACCGAAATCGCGATATACATATTGACCAGACCCGGCCCCAACACAGCGACAACCGCGATAACCAGAACCAAAAACGGGAAGGTGATGACCGCATCAACAATCCGGCCAAAAATCAGATCGGCAATGCCCCGGTAATACCCCACCAGTGCCCCGATGATAACACCGGTCACCAGAGCAAAGACCGTGCCAAACACCGCCATCTGCATGTTGACCTGATAAGCCCAGATTACCCGTGACAGGCTATCCCGCCCCAGCAGATCGGTGCCGAAGGGATGCGCCCACGAAGGTGGCTGCCTAAGCGCCAGATAATCGATTGCGTTTGGATCATAGGGGGCAAACACACCGGGAAAAACGGCCAGCATGATTGAAAATCCGATAATCAGCAATCCGGCCACAAACCCCGGTTTGCGCAGCGCCCGTTGCATGAATGTCGGTTGCGTGGGGGTAAAAATCGCATCACTCATTGCAGTCGCATCCTTGGATCAAGGCGGCTCTGGAACAGATCCGTCATCAGGAAAACCAGAGATACCAACAGGGCAAAGGTCAGGGTCAGGCCCTGAATCAGCGGATAGTCCCGGGCAAAGATCGCCTCGAGCATCAGCCGCCCCATGCCTGGAACCGCAAACACCGTCTCGGTGACCAGAGTACCACTCATCAGGTTGCCGATGGACAAGCCCAGCAGCGTCACGGTTGAGATCAACGCATTGCGCAACACGTGCCGTCCCAGGATCAGCCGCGCGGGCAGCCCTTTGGCACGGGCAAACTGGACGTATTCGGCATCCAGAACCTCGATAATCGCGCTGCGCAGGTTCCGCATGATGATGGCAGAGGTATACAATGCAACGGTGACCGAAGGCAGGAACAAATGATATAGCCGTTCCCCGAACGTATCGCCGTACCCGCCCACCGGGAACAATCGCAGCTGCGCGGCCAAAAAGGTCAGCAGAACCAGACCGATATAGAATACGGGCATCGACAGACCGACCTGAAACACCGTGCGGATCACCGCATCCGGCCAGCGCCCACGATTGAGCGCCGCGACAAAGGCCAGAGGCCCGGCAATCAACAGAGACAGCACAACAGAATAGACCGTCAGAAACACCGTAATCGGCAGACGGTCGACAATCACAGTGGTGACATCCGATCGCATCAGAATGGACCGGCCCAAATCACCCTGAACCGTATTGCTGAGGAACAGCCAGAACTGCACCACCATCGGTTGGGTCAATCCCAACCGTTCACGGATGGCCTGGATATCAGCATCCGAGGCCCGATCCCCGGCCATTGCAATCGCCGGGTCACCGGGCAACATGCGCACCAGAAGAAAAATGATCACCATGACCAGAAAGAAGGTCGGGATCATCAGAAAAAGCCGTTTGAAGATATAAGTCAGGCTGGACACACGCACGCTCCGCACAAGAATCCCGCCGCCTAAAAGGCGACGGGAAGAAGGGTCAGATATTAACGGCTGACCGTTGCTTCATCGAAGATGTTGTTGCCCAAGGGGGTTTGGACATACCCATCGACAGCATTGCCTACGGCCACGGCAAAGGGTGTTTCGTACATGAACAGCAACGGTGCTGCTTCTGCATAAACTTCCTGCATCCGGGCGAACTTGGCCTTGCGGGCCTCTGGGTCCATCTCCTTGGCGGCTTCTTCGAACAGGGAGTTGAACTCGGGGTTTTCCCAACCTGTGCCCACGGCCTTGGCAGTCGGGGTATAGCCCAGCCATCCCACAACCTGGCTTGGATCGTTCACGTCATTGACCCAGCCATAGGTGTGAATATCGAACTCACCCGAACGGTTCTTGGCGCCGCGTGTTGCGCCATCGACCTGTTCGACCACCAGATTGATGCCCAACGGGGCCCACATCTGCTGAAGCGCTGCAAAAATCGTGGCGTCATCCGCCGACCCCGCCAGTGTGGTTAATGTCACCTCTGTACCCGGCTGCACACCGGCCTCGGACATAAGCGCCTTGGCCTTGTCCATGTCATAGGCATAAAGCGGGTCCATGTCGGCTGCATATTGCGTGGCCTTGGCCATCAGAGGCGAGCTCATCGGTTGTCCAGCCCCATGCAGAACCACACCGATCAAAGCATCCTTGTTCGTGCCGTAGTTCAACGCCTGCCTCACCCGTGCGTCTGCAAGCGGATTAGGTGACCCATCTGCCCGCGCTTCACGCGTGTTGATCGGCGAATAGATGATCCGGGTGGACGGGTAGAGCTGCATCTTGATGTTTGGATCAGCCTCCAGCTCCGCCACACGGCTGAACGGGATGAATTCCGCGGCATCCACCTCACCGGCCTGCAGGCGCAGGATACGGGTCGCATCGTCGGGCACGATCTCAAAATGCACGCCGTCCAGATAGGGCAGCGCTTTACCATCCGCACCCATGCGCCAGTAATTCTCGTTGGCGCAGAAATCCATCGATGCGCCCTGTTCAAAACCGCACAGATAGAATGGCCCAGACCCAACGCCTGCCGATTTCGCTGCAAAGATCCCGGCGGATTTGTCCTGATCCGTCGCGCCAGCGGCGGCGTCAAAAGCGGCTTTTGAGACGATGGCCGTATTGAACGTTGCCAGCATCGACAGCAAGGTTGGGTCAGGTGCCGACAGCGCAATGGTCACGGAATTGCCGTCCGCCGAAACCGAGTCTATCGACCCCAACAGACCGGCCCAGGGGCTGAGGTCAGGGTTGCGCGCCCGATCAAGGGAAAAGACGACATCCGCGCCGGACATCGGTGAGCCATCGGCAAACAGCACGCCTTCGCGCAGGGTCAGAGTTACGGATTTGCCATCTTCGGAGACCGCATGGCTTTCTGCCAGGCCAGGCTCGACTGAGTTTCCATCGGCGCTGCCGCGCAGCAGAGTGTCGAACAGGCTGCCGACCATCCAGATGTCGGGATTGCGGTCCGCATAGATTGGGTCAATCAGCCGCGAACCGTCATAGCGCGCAAAATTCAGGGTTCCGCCCCGCTCCTGCGCCATTGCCGGCATCGACAGCGTGGCGGCGATGGTCATTCCCAGTACCGTCTTCAGCATCATTCTTCTCTCCTCCCGGAAAAATCTATGTCATTCCTGATCGAGAGAATACGCGATTCTTAGTTTTACTAAAGTTTTTTTTAGTGATGGGTTAAACTTTTTTACTTGTATCCAATCTACACGTTATCCCAATCACTCTGCGGCAGACCCGGACGGCCCTGTATCTTTGATCGGAGAGGTGGTGACCCAGAGCTCGACCGCCTCATTTTCCCCCAGCACAACCGAGTAGTGCCGCGTGGACGTGTCATGGTGAATCACGTCACCAGGGGACATGATGAAAATCCCTTTCCCCAGATGATACTCCAACTGACCGGACAGCAGATAACAGAACGCTTCTCCATCGTGGCACATCTTTTCCGACACATGGCCTGCAGGGCGGTGAACGATCTGGGGATGGAACAATGCGCCGGCGAATCCTGGACCAAGCTTCTCATAGAACCGCCCCCGCGTGCCTAATGAATAGGTCTGCCGCTGGTCCTTGGGCACGAATTCAGAATACACCTCGGGCACGCTGAGAAGCTGTTCGATGCTGGTTTGCAACGCCGCTGCGATCGCCATCAAAGATGTCAGAGAAGGAGAGCTGAGCCCCCGCTCAACCTGCGAAAGGAACCCGGTTGTCAGATCAGAGGACTTCGCCACCTGCTCTAACGTCAGACCCATGGCCTTGCGCCGCCTTCGGATGGCTTGCCCCAGCTCGGTTGGCTTGCCCTTTGTTTTGGCTTTGGCACGCTCGGTCGGAGCTAACATATGGACTCTCCTGCGGTTCCTATGGTCTTGGCCATTGAATAGAAAAAAAGTCGCAAGATCAAAATTTTTCTTAGTGAGGCTAAAAATTTCTAATTACGTCCATTCCAAAACAGAGTTGCAGACACCGCCCGGCGCCCCATAATCGGGGAAAACAAACCTGGTCACAACATGCATCACCCCCCCATCTTCTGGTCTTTCCGCCGCTGCCCCTATGCGATGAGGGCGCGTCTGGCTATTGCCAGCGCAGGTATCACCGTTGAGCTGCGAGAGGTTCGCTTGCGCGACAAACCCGAAGCGTTCCTGCATACATCGCCGACAGCTACAGTTCCGAGCTTGCGGTTGCATGATCGGGTGTTGGATGAAAGCTTGGACATCATGATCTGGGCACTGGAGACAAACGACCCCCAGCAGCTTTTGGACATGCCCACCGAGGGCTGGGAACTTATCGCTACTTTTGACGGCCCGTTCAAAGAGGCGCTGGATCATACGAAATACAGCACGCGATACCCGGATCTGGATGCAAAGGCCGAACGACAGAAGGCCTCAGATTTTCTGATTGACCTGAATGCACGCCTTGAGGCTCGCCTGTGGCTGTATGGCGACCGGCCGACCTTGGCCGATCTGGCGCTTTTGCCGTTTTTCCGACAGTTCGCTTTCATCGACCGAGCCTGGTTCGATCAGCAACCCTGGCCTCACCTTATTGCATGGCTGGATCGGTTTCTGGACAGTGAGCAGTTAAGTCAGGTTATGATCAAATACACACCTTGGGTTGAAGGGGACGCACCGGTTCTATTCGGGTGATAAAGTTACGACACCTTCCCGGGCCCTTTACGCCGGGCGCAACCGACCAAATTGCGCCTAGACAGCCCCGACTTCACTTAACTTTTGCGCACAGACATTTGCTGTCAGCCAGACGCCACCCGTTTAAACAGGCGGTAAATCACCACGAAAAACACCGGTACAAAGACGACGCCCAGCACTGTGGCCGAGATCACGCCGCCCATGACGCCGGATCCCATGGCTGTTCGGCCCCCGGCCCCTGCACCCGAGGACAGAACCAGCGGCAGGACACCCAGGGAAAAGGCCATTGAGGTCATTAGAATGGGCCTGAACCGCTGATGTGCGGCATCCCTGACGCCCTGGAACAATGGCTCTCCGGCTGCGACCTTGTCGCGCGCAAATTCTACGATAAGGATAGCGTTCTTGCCGGTCAGGCCAATGACGGTCAGCAGCGCGACCTGAAAATAGACGCCGTTTTCAAACCCGCCCAGCCAGGCCCCGGTCAAAGATCCGGTGATGCCGATCGGCATGGCCAGCATCACCGCGAAAGGAATGGTCCAGCTTTCATACAGCGCCGCAAGGCACAAAAACACCGCAGCAAGGGACAGGGCGTAAAGCATCCCGGCCTGATCTCCGGACTCGCGTTCTTCCAGCGACAGGCCAGTCCAAGCGATCTGATACCCGGGTGGCAGTTGCTGCGCCAACGCTTCGATCTCGGCCATCGCCTCACCCGTTGTGAAGCCACCTGCAGGGCTGCCTTGCAACTGAATGGCGGACACACCGTTATAGCGGTAAAGCCCCTGCGGGCCGAATTGCCAGTTGGTTGTAGAAAAATTAGAGAATGGCACAAGCCCACCCGAGTCGTTCCGCACCCGCCATGCGCCGATGTCCTCGGGGACCATGCGATAGGGCGCGTCGCCCTGAACGTAGACCCGTTTGATCCGGCCTCGATCCAGGAAGTCGTTTACATACCGCCCGGCCCAGGCGACCGACAAAAGCTCTCCGACATCCTGCGCTGACAGGCCCATCGCACCTGCGGCACGCCAATCCAGGTTGATGTTGAACTGGGCGGCGTCCTCCAACCCGTTGGGTCGGATTGAGGCGATCGTCTCGCTTTGTGACGCCAGGCCCATCAGTTGGTTTCGGGCCTGGACCAACTCTTGGTGGCTTTGGCCGTCGCGCGCCTGCAGGTAGAAGTCGAAACCGCTGACATTGCCAAGTTCGATAACTGCCGGAGGAACAATCGGAAAAACCAGCGCGTCCTGAATTTGCGAAAAGGCCCCAAAAGCCCGCCCCGCGATTGCCTGAGCACTGCGATCAGGTGTGTTGCGTTCGTCCCAATCTGTCAGACTTACAAAGGCCAGGCCCATGTTTTGCCCCTGACCGGCAAAGCTGAAGCCGCGCACAGTAAAGACCGAGGCGACGTTTTCAGCCTCATTTTCCAAATAGTACTGCTCGATCTGTTCAAGTACGGCTTCGGTAGACCCGGCCGTAGACCCGGTTGGACCCTGCACCAAAGTGAACAGGATGCCCTGATCCTCTTCGGGCAAAAAGCCGGTCGGCGTGCGGGCAAACAGATACACCATTGCCGCGCCAATCAGCAGATAGATCAAACCCATACGCAGGGGGCGTCGTATCGAGAACCCGACCAGCGAGGAATAATGATCGGTCAGCTTGTCAAACCCTCGGTTGAACCATCCAAACAGGCCGCGATTGCGCTTGTCGTGATCGGGTTTGCGTAAAAGGGTGGCGCACAGCGCCGGTGTCAGGGTCAGAGCGACCACGACGGATAGCATCATCGCGGAAACAATTGTGATCGAGAATTGCTGGTAAATGACCCCAGTGGACCCCCCGAAAAATGCCATCGGAATAAACACGGCAGACAACACAAGTGCGATCCCGACCAATGCGCCAGTGATCTGGCCCATGGATTTCCGCGTCGCTTCGTAGGGGGACAGGCCCTCTTCCTCCATGATGCGTTCGACGTTTTCGACAACGACAATGGCGTCATCCACAAGCAATCCGATTGCCAGAACCATCGCCAGCATCGTCAACGTGTTGATCGTGAACCCAAAGGCCGCGATTATCCCAAATGTCCCCAACAAAACCACGGGCACGGCAAGAGTTGGAATGATTGTCGCACGCAGGTTCTGCAGGAACAGGAACATGACAAGGAACACCAGCGCGATAGCCTCGATCAGCGTGTGGACCACTTCTTCGATTGAAATCTCGACAAATGGTGTGGTGTCATAGGGCACTACATATTCCACGCCATCGGGGAAAAAGGCAGACACCTCCTCAAGCTTGTGCTTCACGCGTTCAGCGGTTTCCAAGGCGTTGGCGCCCGAAGCCAGTTGAATAGCCATCCCCGCCGTTGGATTGCCATTAAACCAGGCCGAGGTCGTATAGGTCTCGGCCCCGATCTCAACCCGCGCCACATCCCGCAGCAGGACAAGGCCACCGTCGGTTTCAGCCCGGACCACGATCTGTTCAAAATCCTCTGGCGTGGACAAAAGCGATTGCGCCGTAATCGTCGCATTCAGAGCCTGCCCCTCAATCGCGGGAAGAGAGCCAAACGATCCTGCAGACACCTGTGCGTTTTCTTCGGATACCGCCTGAACGATGTCCGACGGCGTTAGCTCGAATGCGGCAAGCTGTTCGGGGTTCAGCCAAATACGCATCGCATATTGCGCGCCGAAGACCTGAACATTGCCAACCCCATTGAGACGGCTGAATTCATCAACCATGTTCGACACAAGATAGTCGGACAGGTCCACCGCGTTCAGACGGTTATCGGTCGACACCAGCGCCGCAACCAAAAGAAAACCGCCCGACGACTTTTGTACCGTAACGCCCTGGCGCTGCACAGTTTCAGGTAGCAGCGGGGTGGCCTGGCTCAGTTTGTTTTGCACCTGCACCTGCGCGATATCCGGATCGGTACCCGTTTCAAATGTCAGCGTGACCGAGGACGCGCCAGTCGAAGTCGACGCCGAATTTATGTATCGCAGCCCGTCCAGGCCCGTCATCTGTTCTTCGATCACCTGCGTCACGGTGTTATTCACCGTCTCTGCCGAAGCGCCGGAATACGAGGCGCTGACGTCAACGGTTGGCGGCGCGATTTGCGGGTATTGTGCAACTGGTAAGCTCAGAACCGCCAACGCACCAATCCCCATCAGCAAAATCGAGATGACCCATGCAAAAACAGGTCGGTCAATAAAGAAACGTGCCATAAACAGCTTTCACATCTGGTTGCGGGACACCCGGTGCCCCAAAACTGGGTACGCGGGTTACGCGTCGGGCTCTTCTGTAGGAGCAACCGTTGCCCCGACACCGATCTTTTGCAGACCCGACACGATTATCCTGTCCCCCGCCTGCAGGCCGCCGGTAACAATCCATTTGTCGCCTTCCGTCCCTCTGACGGTCAGAATACGCTCGGCCACCGTGTCATTGTCATCAACGATCATCGCCGTTGGCTGGCCACGCCGGTTGCGTGCGATACCTTGCTGTGGTGCAAGGATCGCCCCTTGCAGGACCTCAAACGGAAGATGGGCAGTGACATACATGCCCGGCAGAACAATCTGATCGGGGTTCGGAAACTCGATCCGCAACACAGACACACCAGTTTGCGGGTCCACCTGCGGCTCGGCCGCAAGGACTGTTCCGGTCTGACCAAAGGTGGATCCATCTGCCAGCGTCACTGTTACAGTAGGATCCAGCGACTGCAGCGCCGCTGGCTGGGTCGCAATTGCCCGGTTAAAGCGCAAGACATCCTGCGTGGATACTGCAACGTCCACATAAACCCTGTCGATCTGCCGGATCACGGCCAAAGGCTCTGCCTGTTGTGCGGTCACAAGCGCCCCCTGTGTGGCCAGCGCTCGACCCACCCGACCCGACAAAGGCGCGCGTATGACAGTGTGCTGCAAGTCGATCTTAGCTGTCTGCAGCTGCGCTTTTGCGACCAAAAGACCAGCCTGGGCCGAATCCCTTTCAGCCACGGCGGCATCAACTGCCTGTTGACTGGCCACGTTTCGCAACAACAGTTCCGCCACGCGTTTTTCTTCTTTTTCAGCAGCCGTCAGCCGGGCTTCAGCCTGCGCCACATTTGCGTTGGCCTGCTGAACCTGAGCGTCATAGACCGCATCGTCTATGCGATACATTGCATCGCCTTGCTGAACCGTGCCGCCCTCCTGGAACAGGCGTTCAACGACAATTCCGGAAACCTGCGGTCTGACTTCTGCAACACCCAACGCGGCCACTCGACCGGGAAGTTCGGAAAAAAGCGTCACGTCTTCTGCTTTTAGCATCACAACGGTGACAGGGACCGGATTGCCGGATTGTGCAACCGCAATGGACGTCATACCGGACAACAGCGCTGTCAATGACATCAGCAAGAAACGTCGGTATCTGATCATTTGGCTTCTCCGTCTGGTGCGGGCTGTTTGCAAGCGGTTCTTGACGCCCGCGGAAAGGTCAACCTTCGACCCTTCGCGCAAAATGGTAGCGCTGACTATCCCTGAGATTTTAAGTCTCAAATTGCAATAGCGAATTCTATCCGGACACGGCTATTTTTCACGTCCGGCTAAGTTCTGGACAACAAACTCGCAGTTGCGGAAGGCAAGCTTTGGCCGGGGCGCAAATGATCGCACCAAACACATTACCGAGATGTCCCTTTTCGCCCAAGTTGAAAGTCTGCACGTTGGCGGTCTAGGTTACACCTTTGCCGATTTTGCGAATGTTGGAATCCCCGAAAGGACATTTTCCCATGGAAATCAACGCAGACTTTTCTTCCCGCGTCGTCGTCCACTCTGATCAGCTTGAATGGCAGGCTTCACCGATGAAAGGCGTGGACCGGCGCATGCTGGACCGGATCGGAGGCGAGGTTGCCCGCGCCACCACCATCGTCCGCTATGCGCCCGGCAGCAAGTTTTCCGCCCATACCCATACCGGGGGCGAGGAATTCATCGTGCTTGACGGCGTGTTTCAGGACGAACATGGCGATTTTCCTGCTGGAACCTACGTGCGCAACCCGCCGACATCCCAGCATACCCCAGGGTCTGAGCCCGGCTGCACCATCTTTGTTAAGCTCTGGCAGTTCGACATGGACGACCGCAACCAATTCCGCAAAACCATGGCGGACGAACTGGCCACCCCGGTCAACGGCGTGGCCACAGCAACGCTTCACAAGGACGCGCGTGAAACAGTCACCTACAGCCATCTTGATCCGGGTGCTCAGATGGCGTCAGGTGCCGCAGGCGGGATCGAGGTTCTGATCATCGGTGGGTCGCTGACATCTGGTGGCGATCTTCTGTCCAAAAACGATTGGCTGCGCCTGCCCGAGGGCGAGACGCTGTCTGTAACCGCGGGCACAGACGGTGCCAAGCTGTGGATGAAGTCAGGCCATCTACCTTTTGCACAGCCACCGGAAGTTTGACCCACGACCGCCCATAGACCTCTGGCTCTTATCGCAGGTGCGGGGGCTGGCCTTGGCCAGTCCCTGCTGTCGCGTCTTCAAACCGGTGGGATGACTGCTGTTGGGCTGGGTCGAACCCAGCCATCGGAAACGATTGGAATTTTCATCAGGTCGATCCTATTGATCTCGGTTCAGTAACCCCCGCCGTGGCCGATCTGACCGCCGTTCTGAAGGATCGGTATCACGCGGCACTGGCGGATGAGTGCAACATGGTTGAAGTAAAACAAAACACCGGAGCCGAGTGTCTGCAGGCCATAAATGCGTTTTACAGACAAGCGCTGAATGATGGCAAAACATTATCGGATGAGGTTATTTGAAAAGATCAAAAGTTCCGCGCCAAAGAATATGTCAACACATTTGATGAAGCTGAAGAAGCCCTGAAGGCCCGCTGTGAACCCGGCGCCCACTCAGCTTGGAAAACCAGTTAGGGGCCGACGCACATTTGGCAGACATACGTGGGCAGAGCGAAAACGCGGTTGGAGCTGGTGCACGAGAATTCAGGGGCTCGGTTGTTTTTGACGACTTCAGGTCAGCAGCAGGGTCGACAGTTTTGATGCACCGTCCTGCAGGTTTTCCATAAATTGCATCAGACTTTTAAGATCATGACGCTGGGTCGGCGCGTGGACGGACAAGGTGGCCACCAGCCTGTCCTGGCCGTCCAGAACGGGAACGGCAATGGCTATCATTCCCGACATGAACTCTTCATCATCCGTTGAATGACCCTTTCGGGATATGCGTTTTATCTCTCGGCGCAACGCATCAGGTTCGGTCACGGTATGATTGGTATTGGGCTGCAGTTTGCGCGCTGACAAATAGCCGTTCAGCGTGATTTCTCGCAGCGTGGACAGGTACATTTTACCACTGGCGGTGCAGTGAAACGGAACCTGAGTGCCAACCGGCAATTGAATCCGCAACGGCCACTTGGTCTCGACCCTGTCGAGATAGATCATCCCCTCGCGGTCCGGGACGGCCAGGTTGCAAGTCTCGCCAATTTCATCCGCAACGCCGCGCAAAATGGCAAGACGCGCGGTCCGCAGGTGCTCGGACGATACCGTGTTAACAGACAGCTGTCTTAGCCGGGGGCCGGGACCGAATGACCGGCCGTCCAGGTCACGCTGAAGAAAGCCCTCGGACTCTGCCGTTTGCAACAAACGGTGGATTGTTGGCTTTGCCAGACCCAATGCAGAGATCAGGTCTGACGGCTTCACCGCGACTCCACGTCGTGCGACCTCTTCCAGGATCAGCAATAGACGCAGGTTTGTCGGTATCTGAGTGTCTTTTTCCGGTGCATCCGTATGGGCCATCCCGCTACATTCTAGTTATTTGGCAGCAGGATCAAGGCCAGATCGGGCACCAGTGACACCAGTATCCAAACCGAAAGCAGCGCAACGAGATAAGGCACCGTGTACCGTAACAGCCGGAAATACGGCACGCCCGTCACGCCAGACGCGACATAGAGGTTCAGACCATAGGGAGGAGTAATGAACCCAATGGATGCCCCGACCAGGAAGATAACCGAAAAGTGGATCGGATCGACGCCAACTGATGCTGCAATGGGCGCCAGGATCGGTGCCAGAATAATCGTCACCGGAAGGCTCTCTAGCACCATGCCCGAGAAGAAGACTATCACCATCGATGTGAACAAGACCGCGTAGTAGCCACCCATAGAGGTTACGAAATCTCCGATGGTTTGCTGTGCGCCCAACAACGACAGGATTTGCTGCATCACAACCGACACTGCAATCAGAGGTGCAAGAATACCAGTGATCTGGGCCGAGCGGATAACAATCGAAGGGATTTCAGGAATAGTGAAACCCTCGACTACGAACATTTCGGCATAGCTTTTCTCGGTTGGGGGGATATCGTTCCGTGCGCCCATGATGCGGTTGATCGGGTAACTGACCAGCCCAGCGATGACACAAAACCCAACGGTCACCCCGGCTGCTTCGGTCGGCGAGAACTTACCGGTGTAAATGCCCCATAGCACCAGACCGATGGCGAAAAAGCCCAGCCACGCACCAAAGGCCGTCTTCAGAACCCGGGTCAGTTGCAGCGGGATCAGAAATCCCCAGCCGTTGATCCGGCAGATGATCCAGCACGCAAACTGCATCCCAATCACCATTAACGCGCCTGGCAGTATACCAGCCACAAACAGCTCGGAAATCGGCAGGTTCATCAGGAACCCGTAGACGATGAAGATGATGGACGGTGGGATGATGATCCCCACTGTACCGCCCGCAGCCGCTGTGGCGGCGCTAAAGCGTTCGTCATATCCGCCCTTGACCATCTCGGGATGCAACATCGACCCGATCGTTGCCGTGGTGGCCGAATTCGAGCCCGAGATCGCCGCGAACAGCCCGCAGGCCCCAAGCGATGCCATCGCTAGCCCACCGCGTATCCAGCCCAGACAGGAATAGGCAAAATCGCTCAACCGCCGAGCGATACCCGATTTGTTGATCAGGTCCCCTGTCAGAATGAACAGCGGCATTGCCAGCAGCGCGAAGCCCTTGTTGAAGACGTTCAGCAATTCGGCGCCCATATTGTCAAGCGTCAGGCCCAGAACAAATGAGCATCCGATCACCCAATAGCCAATCACCAGAAAAACCGGCACGCCCAGCATGAACAGAAACGTCACGCCCAATGAGATTAGTGTAACCCAGGTTCCGTCTGCCATCAGTCTGCCCCTATCACAGCCTGCTGAATCAGCGGCTGACCTGTTTTCCAGTTTCTCAGATCATCTGTCAGGTTTTGGAACACCCGTCCGACCATAAGGAAAAACGACAATGGTGCTGTAAGCAGGAACCACCACTGCATGATGTTGTCAGTCCCAAGCACGATCTGGAAGTTTGACGCAGACAGCGCCACCAGGCGGGATGTCGTCACAATGACGATCACCGCAAAGATGAACCACAGCACGGCGTCCAGGATCAGACAGGCCAATTGTCCGCCTCGGGGCATGGAGGTGCGAAACTCGCTAAAGCTCAGATGGGTGCGCAGGCGTACGTTGTATGACGCTCCGAACCAGGCCATGACCATGAACAACAGCGGTGGAATGGTGGTGGACCAGGGTTCCTGATCGTTAAATACAAAACGGTCGATCACGCCCCAAAAGATGATCAGCGCAATGGCAAGATAGGAATACACCATCACTGAGCGCTCAAAATGGCGTTCAATGAACGGCACTTTGCGATAGATGATCATGATAAGAAACCCACCCAATGCGGCGACAACCGCGCCAACTATCCAGGCGGCATCGGATCGCAATGCGGTTTGGATCTCGAACGAATCCTGGCTCAACAAGGCGCTGAAAATCGCGCCGACATCTGCCCAAAATGACATGAACCCCGTCCTTCCAATTGGTGTTTAGTGGAACCGGCCCGCGTGGGGCCGGGCCTTCAGTGCTTGGATCAGGCCTCGCCTTTCCACCAGCGACGGGGCTCGACGTTTTCGGGCAGTGTGTCTGCCGGGATCTCACGCGCGATGTCGTAGATCTCTTGATAGGTGTCGATGCCGCCGGCCCACTTGTTCAGACGCTCGCGCCATTCAGCCCAGGGTTCCGGGTTGTAGTTCGGGGCGCACATTTCTTCGGCCAGCTTGATCTGATCTTCGGCTAGGAATGCCGGACGCACGCCGTTTTCGGCAAAGATTGTTTTCGGCAATTGCGGATCCGAGAAGCCAACCGTGTTCAGCAGAGCCGCCTCATTGGCCCCCTGAATAAGCGCTTGGGTGAAGTAAGACGATTCCATAACCGCGTCCTGCAGCTCACCGCCCAGCCCATCAAAGACGCTGGCCGACATCGAGGTATGCTCGGTGCCGCAGAAGAACTTTAGGTCAACAGACTGTGACACCACCGGCGACATGTTTGCATAAGCCACCGCCGACGCCCAGGTTTCAGCACCATCAATCAGACCTGTTTTCAACGCATCCAGCGTTTCTTCCCACGCAACTGGAACTGGGTTCAGGTTCAGCAGCTGCATGGCGATTCGACCCAACTGAGTACCCGTTACGCGGTTTTTGGTACCAAACAGTTCTTCCAGCTTGGTAACCGTGGGTTTGTCCGAGAAGGTCGAGCCCATCTGAAGCCCGCGCAATTCACAATGGGTGAACAGGAACTTCAACCCGTGCCGTTTCTCCAGCGGCTCACGCAGGATACGCTGGCTCGCGGGGCTGTAGAAGAAGTGATACTGCGCCGCGCGGCTGGGGAACATATAGGCATAATCCAACACGTTCAGATAGGGTGCGCCACCAGCCGAGTTCTGGGTAGACGCCGCATAGATGTCGACGATTCCCTGCTGAGTCTTTTCAACACAACTCAGCTGACCACAGATCTGGTTGTCGCCGATGAATTCGATGCGAATCTCACCATCCGTACGTTCTTCCAGGTCGCGGGCAAATTCGATGGCCCCTGCCCGTTCGATCAAAAGGTTACGTGTATTGAACCCGGATGCGCCGAATTTCAGCGTGTGCTTCGGCTCTTTCGAAAACCGCTTTTCGTATGTTGATTCCGCAGCTTGCGCCAAGTTGGCCAGGCTCATGGCCCCACCGAATCCGCCAGCAGCAAGCAGAGTGGAACTCATGCCATAGCGTCCTGCCACGCGGAAAAAATCACGCCTCGAAATACCGCCTAGTTTCTTACCGATCTCCATTGCTTTCCTCCCGTTTCGCAATTAATGAGACTTTTTGTATCAAAAAAAGCTAGTATATTTCTGGCAATTTGCATAGGTTTTTTTTCAACAAACTTGAAAGGAGTCGGTCATGGAGGTGGATTATGCAGTTGTCGGGGCCGGTTCTTCGGGCTGTGTCATCGCCAATCGACTAAGTGCCGATCCCAAAACCAAGGTTGCTTTGCTGGAAGCCGGGGGTCCGGATACCAACCCCTGGATTCACATTCCGGTTGGGTACTTTAAGACCATGCACAATCCCTCGGTGGACTGGTGTTACCGCACCGAGCCTGATCAGGGGCTGAATGGACGCGCAATTGACTGGCCCCGCGGCAAGGTGCTGGGCGGGTCGTCTTCCTTGAATGGCCTTCTCTATGTGCGCGGCCAAAAAGAGGATTATGACCGCTGGCGTCAGATGGGGAATGTTGGCTGGGGATGGGACGACGTGCTGCCCCTGTTCAAGCGTTGCGAAGATCAGGAACGCGGCGAGGATGAATTCCACGGTGTCGGCGGTCCGCTTGCGGTCTCGAACATGCGCATACAGCGCCCGATCTGCGACGCATGGGTGGCAGCCGCGCAAACCGCGGGCTACCCGTTTAATCCCGATTACAACGGAGCCAATCAGGAAGGTGTGGGCTATTTCCAATTGACTACACGCAATGGCCGTCGGTGCAGTGCCGCAGTGGCCTATCTGAAACCGGTCCGAGACCGGAAAAACCTGAACATCATCACTCGCGCGCTGGTGACCCGGATTGAGATGGAGGGGAAAAAAGCCACTGGCCTCATCTACCGTGACCGATCCGGCGCGTTGAAAACGCTAAAAGTGCGGCGCGAAATCATTCTGTCGGGCGGGGCAATTAACTCTCCTCAGATATTGATGCTGTCCGGTATTGGCGACCCCGATCACTTGAAGGAAAACGGCATCGAACCTGTTCACGCATTGCCCTGCGTAGGCAAGGGGCTGCAGGACCATTTGCAGGCGCGATTGGTGTTCAAATGCAACGAACCCACCCTGAATGACGAAGTACGCAGCCTGTTCAATCAGGCGCGCATTGCGTTGAAATACGCGCTGTTCCGCGCCGGACCAATGACAATGGCCGCAAGCCTTGCCACCGGATTCCTGAAAACCCGACCCGAGGTTGAAACCCCCGATATCCAGTTCCACGTCCAACCCTGGTCGGCCGATAGCCCCGGCGAAGGCGTCCATCCGTTTTCCGCCTTTACCATGTCCGTCTGCCAGTTGCGCCCTGAAAGCCGGGGAGAGCTGCGCCTGAACGGCCCGGATCCATCGCAATATGTTAAAATCCTTCCGAATTACCTTTCGACGGAAACCGACTGCAGAACCATCGTCGACGGGGTGAATATCGCCCGCAACATCGCACGGCATAACCCGCTGGCCTCAAAGATATCCGAAGAGTTTCGTCCGACCGCAGACCTGTCCAGCGACGACTACGAAGGCACGCTGGATTGGGCCAGGTCCAATTCCGTGTCGATCTATCACCCAACCGGAACCTGCGCGATGGGCACGACGGAAAACTCTGTTGTCGATCCAAGCCTGCGGGTGAACGGCATCCAGAACCTGCGGGTTGCGGATTGCTCGATCATGCCTGAGATCGTCAGCGGGAACACCAATGCACCGGCCATCATGATTGGGGAAAAGGCAAGTGATCTGCTGACCAGCGGCGCTTGAACGGAAAGCAGAATTGGGCGTTACGCTTCTGATTTGCGGCCCAGTATTGACTGATTACGCTCGGCAGCGCCCGCATTGCGCATCGGGACATTCGCGCTGTGGTGAAGCAAGAATTGTACTCACGCTTCTTGCAGACCTTTTACCTTACAACTATTGTCAGGTTTAGGATTGACCAGTTCCAACCTCAGGCAAAGGAGATGATCCCAGGTCATGATGCAGGCAATCAGTCTCAATAACTCAGAGCACGCCTCCCCGGCACCCTCCCCTCGGGTCGCTGAACGATCCATGTGCATCATCAACCAGCTGCGTATGGTGTCCTTGCGTTGCCGGTCTTGCGCGCGCATCGATCTTGAGCAAGCCTGCGCCCTATTGCTGGTCGACCCGGCAGATGCAAAGACGCGCTATGCCGAGACTCTGATGCGCGGATTTTATCAGGCGGTGTCCAAACGCCCGGTGTTTTATCGCCCCGGCACCACCGAGTTGTCTTTTGACGAAGCCTGGCTTGGCAGCCTTTTGGACGCAATGGATCGCGGCGATAACGACAGTTTTCAGTTTTTAATTCGGTCCCGTGTGCCACGTTGGACCCAACGAAATCTGGCCTATCTGATCCGTTCGATTTCCGACCAATTTCGTACGTTTTAGAATAATTCTAAAAAGTTCTTGGAATTTTCCGCTGACCGTCTAAGTATGTGTAAGCCAGCCATTTTTAGTGCAGCCAGCCATATCCTCCGGAAAACCAAGGTGACCAATATGACCCAAACTGCAATTGCCCTGACACAAGACACACGCGCCGCAATCGCGGACGCCTTGAATCAGTCTGTGGCCGAAACCGCCGTGACCACAATGCTGGCCCAGAACTTTCATTGGAATGTAACCGGCATGGCTTTTGGTCCGCTGCACGAGCTGTTCCAGAAGATTTATGAGGACCACTTTGTTGCGCAAGACGATCTGGCCGAGCGTATCAAAGCGCTAGACGCCCACGCCGATGGCACACTGGCAGGGATGCTGAAACGCTCCAAAGTCAGCGAATTCGACGGCTTGGCATCTGACAAGGGCATGATCAAGATGATGCTTGAGGCACAGGAAACGCTGGCCTCAACGCTTGCTGGTGCTGGTGAAGTAGCCGCCGAATATGGTGACACGCTGACCGAAGATCTGTGCATCAATCGGGGCCAGACCCACGAGAAGTTTGCCTGGTTCCTACGTTCTCATTTGCGCTGAATTACGGTGCCAGCTTGATGGTCACTCTGGCCTTCTTCTTTTTCAGCTTTTTCAGATAGGCCGGTGCCCAGTGTTTGTACCGGCCCATCGCATCCTGCTGACAGGTTAGCATCTGCACAAAACCTTCCTGCTGATCCGGCTTTTTGATCGACTTGAACAGTTTTTTCTGGCTCTTGGTCATCGAACAGCCAATGCAATGGCCCTCGCGGCGAAATTTACACACGTCTATGCAGGGCGACGGGACTTTCTTGCTCATTTCGGGGACTCGCTGAACCGGCAATATTTGGCATGAATAGTGGGTCATGTGATGACCCGGTTTTCAACGATTGTCGATATCGGAACATTCGATGCAGGCCCAGTGTCGCTGGATTGATCAAAAAGGACGCGCACAGGCTACATGCCTGAAAGGCCAGCATTGGTATTCAACAGAAACTGGCGGAAAATCGGGCTGCTGGCTGCTCCAATGCCGCGCGCGTTCTCTCCGACCTCGGCGGCCTCAACGACCGGGGGGATCAATCCGCGCTTGTCTTGATTATCCAGATAGCGACGGACCCGGGCAACCAGTTCTTCGCGCACGTCAGGCGGGAACGCACCGTCAATGAAAATTGCCTCAAAATCGATGACTGCGCAGATGGATAATGCCGCCTTTGCGAGTTCTTGCGCGGTTGTGCCAATCCACGGCTCTACATACCGCGCGATGCTGCTCCAATCCTGAGGCTTTTTCCACAAAATTCCCGGATTGACGCCCGCTTCCCTCAACCTGTCTTCCAACAGGTGCAGCGACGCGACATCGATCAGTTGCTGGCTTTCACCCAGCGGCCCAGTGGTGCGCATTGCCCCCAAAGCCCCTGCATTGCCCTGATTGCCTTCGAACACCGTCCCGTTCAAAGCGACGCCGCCACCGATCATCGACCCGATGAAAAAGTAGAAGTAGTCCCTGTATTCACCTCCACGACCGTAAAGATGCTCGGCATGACAGGCCGCTGTCGCATCGTTGACAACAAACACCGGAAGGTCACTGAACTTGGCAACTTCAGAGAAGAAATTCACATTCCTCCAGGAACTGAACTTTTTCGCGGCAATGCCCGTCAGGTCGTGCCATTTCCAAAGCTCAAATGGCGTACCGATACCTATGCCACACACACGGTCCCGCAGCTTGTGCGGTTCACGCGACAAAAGCGTTTCCAATCCGGATTCCAGAAATCCAAACACCGCTTCGGGCAGCGGGTAGTCAT
Source organism: Ruegeria meonggei (assembly GCF_900172215.1). GTDB lineage: Bacteria > Pseudomonadota > Alphaproteobacteria > Rhodobacterales > Rhodobacteraceae > Ruegeria > Ruegeria meonggei. The sequence continues at coordinate 56,524 of NZ_FWFP01000004.1, read as the reverse complement.
AAGTCGTCGTCAACTGATGGCGCGGCTTGCCGGTGAAATCGATCAACAACAGGTCGGCACTGCGGCGCCCAATCTTCATTCCGACCGAAAGAATACCCTCGGGGTTCAGCTCCATCGGGACCGAAGGTTTACCGACTTTCCCCCGCAGCGGTGTGCCGCGCTTGAGAATCTCATCTTTTTCCAGCTTCCTCAAGATGATCGAAACCGTCTGCGGAGAAAGCCCCGTCAGACGCGCCACATCCGCACCGGCCGTGGGTCCATGTCTTTGTAAAACGGTCAAAATCAGACGTTCGTTGTGATCGCGAACACCGCTTTGGCTGACCCCTCCGGTTAGCGTTTTTAGCGCTTCCTTCTCCATAAAACTCAACATAACCACCTCTTTTCCTTATGGAAAGGCGCTCAGTCAAATTAATAAATAAACTTTATTTATTTATTGACAACTAAGGGGGAATCGCATCTTCTTGGCTAATGCCTGCATTGGAGGATGGAGGTAGGTCTCGCTTGGAATCCTAGCAAGACGAATGCAAAAATCTGGGAGGATGACATGAAGAATCTATTCAAACTTGCCGCATCTGCTGCTGCGATCACCGTGGCCGCCGGGTCCGCACATGCGGCGGGCGAAACGGTCTGCTTGATCACAAAGACCGACACCAACCCTTTCTTTGTAAAAATGAAAGAAGGCGCAACCGCGAAGGCAGAAGAGCTGGGCATGACGCTAAAAGCGTTTGCTGGCAAGGTAGACGGCGACCATGAAACGCAAGTGCAGGCAATTGAGACCTGCATTCTGGACGGGGCCAAGGGCATCCTTTTGACGGCATCTGATACCAGCTCAATCGTTCCGGCAGTGCAGCAGGCGCGTGATGCTGGGGTTCTGGTTATTGCGCTGGACACCCCGCTCAGCCCCATCGACTCGGCGGATGCGACCTTTGCGACGGACAACTACAAGGCCGGCCTGCTGATCGGTCAATGGGCCAAGGCCAAAATGGGTGCCGCGGCAGCGGATGCCAAGATCGCCACGCTTGATTTGAATGTCAGCCAGCCGACCGTGGATGTCCTGCGCAATCAGGGTTTCCTTGACGGGTTTGGCGTGGATCTGGCTGATCCCAATGTGATCGGCGATGAAGACGATCCACGTCTGGTCGGCAGCGATGTCACTGATGGCAACGAAGAAGGTGGCCGCCGCGCGATGGAGAACCTTCTGGCCAAGGATTCATCCATTAACGTCGTGCACACAATCAACGAACCTGCTGCAGCAGGCGCCTACGAGGCCCTCAAATCCATTGGGCGTGAAAACGATGTATTGATCGTATCAGTGGATGGCGGCTGCCCAGGCGTTCAGAATGTGGAATCCGGGGTTATTGGCGCCACCAGCCAGCAGTATCCGCTGTTGATGGCCTCGCTGGGCGTTGAAGCGGTCAAAAAATGGGCCGATGAAGGTGTGAAACCTGAAAACACCCCGGGCAAGGAATTCTACGACACCGGCGTTGCACTGATCACCGATCAACCTGCCGAAGGCGTGGAATCGATCTCGGTCGCCGAAGGTCTGGACCTCTGCTGGGGCTAATCCCCCTTCTCCCAAGTGGGGCGCGTTCGCGCGCCTCACCAATCCCTTCGTGAGAAAATTAAAAATTCCTGTAAACTGACCACGTTGGCTGCGGAACCTGCCACGAAAAGGGGGAGATATGTCTGAAGCAAACCAAGAGGCTCGGGAATATGACACCGCGGCCGGCCACGTTGAATCTGTGGCAGAGTTTGAGGACACCCGGGGTGGCGTGTTAGGCAAGCTGCAGCACCTGCTTCACGTTAATCCATCCTTGGTGCCACTAATCGTTCTGGTCGGTGCGATTGTGATTTTTGGCCTGCTTCTGGGGTCCAAGTTCTTCTCACCATTCGCGATGACCTTGATCCTGCAACAGGTTCAGATCGTCGGCATCGTGGCTGCGGCGCAAAGTCTGGTCATCCTGACCGCCGGCATTGACCTGAGTGTTGGTGCAATCATGGTCTTTTCGTCGGTGATCATGGGGCAATTTACCTTCCGCTATGGCATTCCGGTTCCGGTTGCTGTGCTGTGCGGGCTGGCTGTTGGAACCGGCATCGGGGCCATCAATGGCTGGCTTGTCAGCCGGGTAAAGCTGCCACCTTTTATTGTCACCCTTGGGATGTGGCAGATCATCCTTGCCACAAACTTTCTGTACTCAGCCAACGAAACGATCCGCAGTCAGGATATCGAAGCGAATGCCTCTTTCCTTCAGTTCTTCGGGACCAAATTCAGCGTCGGAGGGGCCACCTTTACTGTTGGGGTCATGTTCATGCTGATCCTGATCGCGGTTCTTGCCTATTCATTGAAACACACGGCCTGGGGGCGGCATGTCTATGCCGTGGGCGACGATCCCGAAGCCGCAGAATTGTCCGGAGTGAATGTCCACAGAACCCTGATGTCGGTTTACATGCTGTCAGGCCTGATCTGCGCTTTTGCTGGATGGGCCCTGATCGGGCGTATTGGCTCTGTCTCGCCAACGTCCGGCCAATTGGCCAACATTGAAAGCATCACGGCGGTTGTAATCGGGGGGATCTCGCTGTTTGGCGGACGCGGATCGATCCTTGGGTCTTTGTTCGGAGCGCTTATTGTTGGAGTGTTCACGCTCGGCCTCAGGCTATTGGGTGCTGATGCACAGTGGACCTTCTTGCTGATTGGGCTTCTCATCATCGCAGCGGTCGCTGTTGACCAGTGGATCAGAAAGGTATCGGGCTAATGTCAGAGGCAACACCAGTCGTCCAGGGCCGCGGCATCGTTAAACGCTATGGCCATGTGACCGCCATCGACTATTCCGACTTTGAACTGCGCCAGAGAGAAATTCTGGCGGTCATCGGGGATAACGGTGCTGGCAAGTCCTCAATCGTCAAGGCGATTTGCGGCGCGACCATTCCGGATGAAGGCGAAATCCTGATCGAGGGGAAGAAGGTCAACTTCTCTTCACCCATCGACGCGCGCAATATGGGTATCGAGATTGTCTATCAGCAGCTCGCCATGTCGCCTGCCTTGTCGATTGCGGACAACATGTTCATGGGGCGCGAAATCCGCAAACAGGGGTTCATGGGCAAATACTTGCGACAGCTTGACCGGCCTGCGATGGAAAGGTTTGCCCGTGAGAAACTGACAGAGCTTGGTCTGATGACAGTTCAGTCGATCAACCAGACAGTGGAAACGCTGTCTGGGGGTCAGCGTCAAGGCGTCGCCGTTGCGCGCGCAGCAGCATTTGCAACAAAGTTCATCATCATGGATGAGCCAACAGCAGCCTTGGGCGTTAAAGAAAGCCGCAAGGTACTGGAACTGATACAAGACGTGCGGGCGCGGGGCATTCCGATCATTTTGATCAGCCACAACATGCCCCATGTCTTTGAAGTTGCCGATCGCATCCATGTGCATCGCCTCGGCAAACGGCTCTGCACCATTGATCCCAAGGATTACACCATGTCCGATGCGGTTGCGTTCATGACCGGCGCCAAGGAGCCGCCGACAGAGGACGCCGCGTGATCACGCGTGACACACAACGTGTTTGCGACCTGATCCAGTCCCGGATGCAACCTGGTGCGCGAACACTTGTGGGGATTTCCGGGCCGCCTGCTTCGGGCAAATCGACCCTGGCAGACGCAGTAGTCAACGCTTTTAACCAGCAGCAGACATCGGCTGTTCCGCCCGCCACGCTTGTGCCGATGGATGGCTATCATCTGGACAACCACGTTCTTGAAACGCGCGGTCTTCTAGCCAGAAAAGGCGCGCCCGAGACCTTCGATGCGGTCGGATTCTGCGCTGCCATCAAAACTCTGGCATCCGCCAAACATGAGTGCTTTTTCCCCAAATTCGACCGCCAGATGGATCTGGCGATTGCAAATGCAATTGCCGTTCACCCCGAAACTCCGGTCATTGTTGTTGAGGGTAACTATCTTCTGTTGGACAAAGAGCCCTGGGCGTCTCTGAACAATCTGTTTTCGGCAACAATTTTTGTCAGCCCAACGTTGGAGACCCTCCAAGCGCGACTGCAAGAGCGCTGGATCAGGCACGGCTTTGATCCGGACTCCGCACTGCGCCGCGCGATGCGGAACGATATTCCAAATGCCCAGCTGGTTCTCAGGAACAGTCAGCAGGCCGATCTTGTATTGAACCAGAATGGCGCTGAACTTGGCACATCTATACCCTTTGCAGACCGCTAGTAACTCATCCAATACACCGTTGACCGCCCACCCGCCTCAGATCGTTTCAACGCGCCTGCGGCTTCCAAGGCCAGCAGGTCTCGGGTCGCGGTAGCAGCAGAGGTGCCACTGATCTTGCGGTAGATCTTGGCACTGATGCCAAGCTCAACCCGAGACGGGCCCTGTTTGAACAATCGGCGCAGCACTTGCTCTTGGCGCGTGTTGAGCTGCGCGGCAAATCGCAAGAAGAACCGATTGCGTCGTAAGATAAATTGCGCTTCTTCCCGCGCGAACCGAGCTGCATTTCCCAAAGCCTGCAAAAACCAGATCACAAATTCAGTTGCGTCAATCACGCCCCTACCCTGTTGTCGCCCGGCCTGAAGCGCATGGTAATAGGCTTTCTTGTCACGCTCGATCTGGCGAGACAGCGAAAAGGACAGCGCCCCGCTTTGGGCAAAGACAAATTCGATAAGGGCCCGGCCGATCCGCCCATTTCCATCCGAGAAGGGATGGATCGATTCAAACCACAGATGTGCCAAGGCGGCCTTTATGGGTGGCGATACGCCCTGGTCTTGCGCTAACCATTTCAGAAACACGCTCATGTCCTGCCCAAGCCGATCGGGTGGTGGGGCCTTGTACAAAACGTCATTTGACCCGGCCACCGCCGAGCGGACAATCTCCAGATCAAAGCGCCGCCATTGGCCAACATCCTCAACCTCAATGCCAAAGAACAGCAACCGGTGCCATTCAAACAACGTGTCTGCCGTGAGCGGCCCCGGCGTCGAGCGCGCCGCCGACATCAATGCGGCAACGGCATCGGACCTGCGCGTTATGGCATGCTGGTTTCGGTGCTTCAGAGACGCGACGATTGAGGCCTCAATTTCGGATGCGTCCAGCGGAACACCCTCAATCCCAAAAGATGACATGACCTCCTGCGCGATTTGCGCGAGATGAAATTCCTCCCGGTCGCTGTCGGGCAACCCATCGACAAGACCGGTGATTTCGCCGATCAATTGCGAGGATGACGCCAAAAATGGCTCTACCCTTTCATGGTCGTACCCGAAATTTGGCCAGTGCTGCGATTTCCAGATGGGGGGCATGATGTGATTATAGGTATTATTCAACTCAAAAATCAACTACTTCTGGTTTGAATAACGTCAAAAAACTCTTCACATGCCCCACAATGTCGCGGGTCACCCCCAAGAGGGTAACAAGGCAGACCCTACACGCTTTCACAATCTTGCATGCGTGGCAGCCATCGTTTACAGCCGCGTAGCAGCCCATGGATAAGCGGAACGCTATGAATACCTCGTGGATCGACAAATTCAAAGGTCTCAGCCGACTGCCGGACGACATCCGCACCGCGCTTGTTGCGGGCAGTCAGATCGTCACCGTTCCCGCCGGAACGCAGGTTTTTGCCCCGGGCCAGACAGCTGACAATCTTCTGCTGCTGTTGGATGGCACAGTGCGGGTGCAGCAGAAATCCGATACCGGGCGAGAAGTGTTTTTGTACCGGGTCCATGCCGGAGAAAGCTGCGTTTTGACAACGGCCTGTATGCTGGCGTTCGAAGACTATTCCGCGGATGGCATAGCGGAAACCGATGTGACCGCCGTGGCGATCCCGCGAAAGACCTTTGATGATCTGGCTGCCAAATCCCCGATATTTCGCGAGTTTATCTTTACCGCCTATTCCCGTCGGATCACCGACCTGTTCACTCTGATTGACGACATCGTGTTTCAGCGCATGGATGTACGTTTGGCGTCGCGCCTGCTGGAATTGGCCAATGCTGACAACGTGGTGCGCGCAACACATGCCTTTCTGGGGACGGAACTGGGCACCGCGCGCGAGGTGATCTCGCGCACCCTTTCGGAATTCCAGCGCCGTGGCTGGATCGAACAGTCCCGCGGTGAAGTGCGCCTGACCGGCCGCGAAGGGCTGGAACGTATGGTGAAATCGGCCGGCGCCGAGGTGTGATCACCACCTGAACCCGTTTGTTTGACAGTTTGGTGACCATGTCACCAAAAGCATGACGGTGCACATGCAATGGTCAATTCATCGATTCTCGATGGAGTGAGACATGACCACCAATATGGGAAAATTCGACCGCGCCCTGCGCATCCTGATCGCTGCCACCCTTGCAGTTCTGGCCTTTGGCACTGGCACCCTGGAATCGGGTATTCTGTTCTGGGTGGCGCTGGCCGTTGCCGCTGTCTTTACGTTGACGGCCTTTGTGGGCAACTGCCCAATCTACCACATCATCGGCCTGAAGACCTGCAGGAACTGCGGATGATCGAAACCGCGTTCACACCTTGGGCATCGCTGACAGGTGGCATTCTGATTGGGGTGGCATCCGTTTTGCTGATGTTGCTGATGGGCCGCGTGATGGGCGCTACAGGTATCCTTGCGGGCCTTGTCCAACCGTCCTCTGGCAGTGATTTCACCTGGCGCGCCACCTTGCTGGTCGGGATGGCCACCGGCCCGCTGGTTCTTTGGCTGATCTCGGGTGAGATGCCAGCGGTTGAGGTTCCGATATCCACCCTCACCTTTGTAATAGGCGGCGTCATTGTTGGTATCGGCGTCACCTTTGGTGCTGGCTGCACGTCGGGTCACGGCGTATGCGGCATGGCGCGGCTTAGCCCGCGATCCATCATTGCAACCGCGACCTTCATGGGGTTCACCTTTGCCACGGTTTTCATCATCCGCCATGTGATCGGAGGATAAGGGATGAAACTGCTTGCAACCTACCTGATCGGCTTGATTTTTGGCCTGGGCATCTCACTGTCCGGCATGTCAAATCCGGCCAAGGTGCTGAATTTTTTCGATGTTTTTGGCGCTTGGGACCCCTCCCTGATCTTTGTGATGGGCGGAGCCCTGGTGACCACCTTTGTCGGCTACAAACTGGTGTTTGGTCGGGAAGCGCCGGTATTTGAACCTACGTTTCACCTGCCTACGTCCGCAAATATCAACGCCAGGCTTGTTGGGGGATCGGCGGTTTTCGGTATCGGCTGGGGCATTGCCGGATTTTGCCCGGGCGGTGCGCTACCCGCGCTCGGAACCAGCCGATGGGAGGTTTTTGCTTTCGTCGGCGCGCTGGTGATCGGAATCGCCTTGGCAAAGCTCCTGCAATCTGCGGCCGCACCCGATCTGAAATCCCGAACCTGAATACTTTTTGGAGGAGACCCAAAATGACCACCTACCCTGTGAATTTGGCCGTGAGACCAGAGGTTTTCGCCTTTTTCGACGATGCAACAAACACCATCAGCTATATTGTAAAGGACCCGGCCTCGGACGCTTGTGCGGTTGTCGACAGCGTCATGGACATCGACTATGCCGCCGGGCGCATCACCTTTGATCATGCCGACGAACTGATCCGCGTCATTAAGGAAAAACAGCTTAAACTGGAATGGATCATCGAGACCCATGTCCATGCCGACCATCTGTCGGCTGCGCCCTATATACAGCAGCAACTGGGCGGAAGAATTGGCGTTGGCTCCAAGATCACCGTTGTTCAGGATACGTTCGGCAAGGTCTTCAACGAGGGCACTGAGTTTCAGCGGGACGGCTCGCAATTCGATGCGTTGTTCGAGGATGGCGACACTTACATGATCGGCACAATGCAGGCTTTCTCTATGTATACACCCGGCCATACCCCGGCCTGTATGGTGCATGTGATGGGCGACGCGGCCTTTGTCGGCGATACGCTGTTCATGCCGGACGGTGGCTCGGCCCGGGCTGATTTCCCCGGCGGTGATGCTGGTGTTCTGTACGATTCCATTCAGAAAGTGCTCTCTCTGCCTGATGAGACGCGGCTGTTTATGTGCCATGACTATGGCCCGAACGGACGCGACATTGCCTGGGAAACCAGCGTGGCAGAAGAGAAAGCTCACAACATCCATGTGGGCAGCAGCAAGACGAAAGAGGATTTCGTCAAGTTCCGCTCTGAACGCGATGCGATCCTTGCGATGCCCACTCTCATCATTCCGTCCCTGCAGGTGAACATGCGGGCGGGTGAAGTGCCGACCGATGCGGATGGGAACCCGATGCTAAAAGTACCGGTCAATACGCTGTAATCCGCATCAGGGAGGAGAGACATGGAACTTCGCAACATTTCATCCAAGTTTACCGTCAGTCCGCAGATCACTGTTGAGGACGTCAAGACCATCGCGGCGCAGGGCTTTCGTGCAATCCTTTGCAACCGGCCAGACGGGGAAGGTGCAGATCAGCCGTCGTTCAAAGAGATCGACGCCGCAGCCAAGGCCGCCGGGATCGAGGCGCGCTATGTTCCGGTGCAATCCGGCATAGTGAAAGACGACGATGTTGCAGCGTTTGGGGAGGCGATGGAAGATTTGCAACGCCCGATCCTGGCCTTTTGCCGGACCGGGACACGCTCGGCCACGCTTTGGTCCTTTCACGAATCCAAGAAACGCCCGATGTCGGACATCCTGTTGGCCACCAAGGCGGCAGGCTATGATATGAACGGCGTTGCGCGCCGAATTGCCAACGGCGGCAGGACACCGACTGATACCGGGGATGCGCATTTCCAAGTCGTGATTGTTGGTGCCGGTGCCGGTGGAATCTCGGTTGCGGCCAGCCTGAAGGCGCGGAAACCGGATCTTGATATCGCGGTCATCGACCCGGCCGATATCCACTACTACCAACCTGGCTGGACCATGGTCGGCGGCGGTATCTTTGACGCCCAAGCAACGGCCAAGACCATGGGCAGCCTGATTCCAAAAGGTGTGCACTGGATCAAATCTGCTGTTGCGGCGTTTGAGCCTGAGAACAATGCAGTCGTGCTGGATGGATGCCGCGTAGTAAAATACGACCGCCTTGTTGTCTGCCCCGGCCTCAAGTTGGATTGGGGCAAAGTTGCGGGTCTGGAAGAAACGCTGGGCCGCAACGGCGTGACATCAAACTATCGCTATGACCTCGCGCCCTATACCTGGCAGCTGGTGCAAGAGATGAAGACGGGACGCTCTCTCTTCACCCAACCTCCCATGCCAATCAAATGCGCAGGCGCGCCGCAAAAGGCCCTGTACCTGTCCGGTGATACGTGGTTCCGCAGTGGGGTGCTAAAGGACATCGACATCCAGTTCATGAATGCGGGCGGCGTGTTGTTCGGCGTCAAGGATTATGTCCCCGCGCTGGAAAGGTATATTGAGAAATACGGCGCATCGCTGAATTTCTTCCACAATCTGGTGTCTATCGACGGGCCCGCCAAAAAGGCCGTCTTCGAGGTTGTCAAACCTGATACAGCACCAACCTTGATTGAGACCGAGTTTGACATGATCCATGTCTGCCCACCCCAGACCGCGCCGGATTTCATACGCGTCTCACCTTTGGCGGACGCAGCAGGTTGGATCGACGTGGACCAGGCGACCCTGCGCCACCAAAGCTTTGACAACATCTGGTCACTGGGCGACGTGATGAATGCTCCCAATGCCAAAACTGCCGCAGCAGCGCGGAAACAGGCACCAACCGTTGCTGACAATATTGTTGCCGACATCGCCGGAGGATCGGCAGTGGCGCAATACGACGGCTATGGCTCTTGCCCGCTGACAGTTGAGCGCGGCAAGATCGTGTTGGCCGAGTTCGGCTATGGCGGCGCGCTCAAACCCAGTTTTCCGCGTTTTCTAATCGATGGCACAAAGCCCAGCCGTGCGGCATGGTTCCTTAAGGAAACGCTTCTGCCGCCGATTTACTGGAAGGCGATGCTGCGCGGAAAGGAATGGATGGCCCGCCCGGAAAAGCTGAAAGTCGCACCTAAATAGGGGCTTCAGTGGCACACGCCCGGCACCTTCTGTATTACTTCCCGGAATAGATACATGATCGAACGACTCCGCCCCTTTGTCCCGGTTCTGGATTGGGGCCGCAGCTACACGCGCGCGGCCCTTTCTAACGATCTGATCGCGGCCTTGATCGTGACGATCATGCTGATCCCGCAGTCGCTGGCCTATGCCTTGCTGGCTGGCTTGCCGCCCGAGGCCGGCATTTATGCCTCAATCGTGCCGATCGTGCTGTATGCAATATTTGGCACCAGCCGCTCGCTGGCGGTGGGCCCTGTGGCCGTCGTGTCGCTTATGACTGCCGCAACCATCGGGCAGATCGCCGAACAGGGTACGGCGGGGTATGCGGTGGCAGCCCTGACGCTGGCGTTCCTGTCCGGCGGGTTTCTGCTGTTGATGGGTATACTGCGGCTGGGATTTCTGGCCAACTTCCTGAGCCATCCGGTGATCGCGGGGTTTATCACCGCCTCGGGCATCCTGATCGCTACCAGTCAGCTCAAACACATTCTGGGCGTGAGCGCGCACGGACATACGTTGCCCGAAATGCTGGGATCGCTCTTGTCCCACCTACCCGAACTCAACATCATCACGCTGACACTCGGCATTCTGGCCACTGGATTTCTGTTTTGGGTCCGCAAAAGCCTGAAACCCTTCCTGCGCGGATTGGGAACACCACCTGTTTTGGCAGATTTTCTGACCAAGGCCGGGCCTGTGGCCGCCGTAATTGCGACAACAGTTGCTGTTTGGAGCATGGACCTTACAGGTCAGGGCGTGAAAATCGTCGGGGCCGTGCCGCAAAGCCTGCCGCCCCTCACCTTGCCCAGCTTTTCTGTTGATCTGTTCCGCGCGCTTGTCGTTCCTGCCATCCTGATTTCAATCATCGGCTTTGTCGAAAGCGTTTCGGTCGCGCAGACACTGGCGGCAAAGAAACGCCAGCGGATCGACCCGGACCAAGAACTGATCGGTCTGGGTGCAGCCAATCTTGGGGCGGCCTTTACCGGCGGTTATCCTGTCACCGGCGGCTTTGCCCGGTCCGTTGTCAATTTCGATGCCGGGGCAGAGACACCCGCCGCCGGAGCATTCACCGCCGTTGGCTTGGCCATAGCCGCGGTGGCTCTGACGCCCCTCGTCTATTATCTGCCAAAGGCAACGCTGGCGGCAACCATCATCGTCGCGGTCCTTAGTCTTGTTGACCTGTCGATCCTGAAAAAGACCTGGGACTATTCCCGCGCCGATTTCACCGCCGTGGCAGTCACCATCCTTTTGACATTGGGCCTGGGGATCGAGGCCGGGGTGGCATCGGGGGTCGTGATCTCGGTTCTGTTGCACCTGTATAAAACATCGCGCCCGCATGTGGCAGAGGTGGGCCTTGTTCCCGGCACCCAGCATTTCCGCAACGTGCTGCGTCACGATGTGGAAACCAACCCGGCGGTGGTGACGTTGCGTGTGGATGAAAGCCTCTATTTCGTGAACGCGCGATTTCTTGAGGATATGGTGCAACAGCGCGTCACCGAAGGGTGCACGTTACGACATGTAATCCTATTGTTTTCAGCTGTGAACGAAGTAGATTTCTCGGCTCTGGAAAGCCTGGAGGCAATCAATAGGCGTCTGACCGATATGGGTGTGGGGCTGCATCTGTCCGAGGTCAAAGGCCCGGTCATGGACAGGCTGAACCGCACAGATTTCCCCAAAAAGCTGAATGGTCAGGTTTTCTTGTCGCAATATGGCGCCTGGACCGAGCTAACTGCACATTGTTGAAATACGCCGGAGATTTTCATAACCTTTTGGAATGAAAAACTATCGCAAGTCGCTGCCGCCGCTGGACAATCTACTATTCTTTCAAGCAGCTGCGGGCAGCAAAAGCCTGACACATGCCGCTGACACTCTGTTTGTCACTCAGGCTGCGGTCAGCAAACGCATTCACCGGTTGGAAGAATGGTTGGGATCGCCGCTGTTTTCCCGCGACGGGCGAAATTTGGAGTTGACTGAAACGGGCCGTGAACTGGCGTCTGACGTGGAGATGGCGCTGGAGTTTCTGGATCGCGCAATCCAAAAGATCAAATCCCCTGAGCAACCGGCTGTCCAGATCGCGGCCAACACGGCGCTGTCAATGTTTTGGCTGCATCAACGCCTGCGCGCCTTTTCCTTCGGCGATGCGGCATGTGACGTGAACATTCGAACGACCGAGGCGACATCGGAATTGCTGTCGGACGTGCATCATATGGCCGTTGTTTACTGTGACGGCCACATTCCCGGGTGGGAGAGTACCCGTTTACTGGACGTCCAGATGGTTCCCGTTGCCACGTCCGAGGTTGCCAGACAGGCGGTGCAATCAGGGATGTTTTCCGCCAACCCTCAATTCAGTCAGGCGCCGCCGATACTGGAGTTCCCCAGTCTGGCACCGGATTGGATCAACTGGCAGATCTGGTTAAAGAAACTTGACCTTCCCGGCATTGGCAATTGGTCAAAGATTGACTGCAGCAGTTACGTACAATCTGTTGGCAAAGCGCTGGACGGCGCCGGTGTTGCACTGGTGAACGAGGCGATGATGCAACAAGAGCTTGCAAGCGGAGCGTTGGTCAGGATTGGACAGCAAAGCCTAAGGCCAAAAAGCGCCTATTTTCTATGCCGGAAACAAAACGTTAGCCTGCCTAAAAACGCGATTGACCTGTACGATTTCCTGACCTCGTAGAGGTTTGTACCCCAAATGCATCCCGGTTTAACAGAGGTACGGCGCGCTGAACTCATACCCCCTCGTTAAATCATTAAACCCCCGGAGCGCGCCGCATCCATGGAATAGTCAGGTCGGATGGTTGAATTGTGTCAGTCTCATTAAGATTGCTTATAATTGCGGTCTGGCTTCAATGAGGGCAAAAGACCGATAACGGGACCAGTCGGTTGTCGTGATGTAGACCAGACAACACCTGACGAAATCGGAACGTCACCGGATCGAGTTGGATCAAATGGCGCGCCCTACTTGTTCCGCGACAAACCCTCGATTGGGGCTGAACGCCCTAGCCCGACGAGAAAAGCCATGCTTTGGGTTTTGTCTGACCTCAGCCCATCCCGAGGTTAGGTGACAGGCTGAGGTCAGGTTCTTGAGGTCTTTACAACAGCGCGAGATCCCGAAGGAATAGCGCGATGCCGGGGAAGAAAATCAGCAACGCGGACATCAGCATCAGGATCACGATGAACGGAAACGTTCCGCGAATGACCTCAAGATATGGTTTGTTGAAAATTGCGATCGCCGTGAAGATATCGCAGCCAAAAGGCGGCGTAGCAGACCCAATGGCCATTTGCAGCGTCACCATGACACCCACCAGAACCGGATCGAGGCCAGAGGCATCGACGATGGGTACAAAGATCGGTGTCAGGATGACCAGTACGACCAGTGAGTCGACAAACATGCAGCCAATAAAGAAACACAGCGCGATCACAAACAGAATGTATTCGTCCGACGCGCCCTCAAGGTTCAGCGGCTCCAGCAATCCTTGTGGAATTTGTTCGAACGAAATGTACCACGAGAACGCCTGCCCCATACCAACGAGGATAAAGACAACAGCCGTGATCAACCCGGTGCTGAGAGCGGCATCCAGCACATCGTTCAGCTTGAGTTCGCGGTAGATCACACATTCCACGATCAACGCATAGAGAACCGAAAAGGATGCGGCCTCGGTCGGGGTCACCGCGCCGGAATAAATCCCGCCGACGATCAGCGCCGGAAAGCCCAGCGGCAACAACGCCTTGCGGATCGATTGCAGCCGCTCCGCGGTGGTTTTCTTTTCCACCAAAGCAATCTGGTCACCCTGATAGACGCTGTAGACATAGCAATAGGCCGAAAACAGTAAGGCCAGAACGATCCCAGGTCCGATTCCGGCGATGAACAGCTCTCCGACACTGGTATTGGCCAGCGTGCCATAGAGAATCAGACCGATGCTGGGCGGGATCAGGAACGCGATATCGCTGGCATTGATGATCAACGCCATGACAAAGCTGTCCTTGTAACCTGCCTTCAACAATTTGGGGCGCATGATCTGCCCCACGGACACTACAGTTGCCTGTGTTGAACCGGAAACCGACCCAAACAGGGTGCAACTGATACACGCTGTGATCGGAAGGCCGCCGCGACGATGACCGAAGAACGCCTCGATCAGCCCCAGCAAGTTATTCGCGGTATGCCCCCGCGCCATGATATCCGCTGCCAAAATGAACATTGGCACCGCGATCAACGCGTTGGGTGAAATACCGGTCACCATCTGCTGAATGATCACGCCGGTGTCGCTTTGCGAGAAATGCAGCAATCCGATCAACGCTCCGATGGCGAGAGGGACAACCATCGGAAAGCTGAGAAACAACAGGACAACCATCACCACAACAAGGGTGAAGGTCATGACATAGATATCCAACTCACCGGCGATGACATCGCCGAGAAACTCCATAATTCCTGACATGTTACACCCCGATATCTTCGGCTTCACCGTCTTTGATCTCGTAAGACAGGTATCGGCCTTCGTGGGTCACGTTCATCACAAAGGCGATCAGGAATTGAAGGCTGGCCATGCCCAGCCCGATGGGGATGATCGAATAAACGATATAGACCGGAAATTGCAGCGCCGGGCTGAGGCGGTTGATGTCCTTGATCTCCAATACATAGAAGACGGATTTGTAGGTCAGGAACAGCAACAACAATCCGGTCGCAAGCGAGATCAGGGTCAAAAGAGCTTTTTTCGACCTGTCGTTCAGGGAATCATACAGTGCCGTCATGCGAATGTTGCGGCCCTTGCGTACAGCATAGGCAAAGCCCACGAATGTCACCGCTACGATCAGGAACTGGTTCAGTTCTTCGGAAAAGAAGATGCTGCGGTCAAACGCGTATCTGCCGATGGCGTTGGCGGTCGAGTTGACCATCATCAGAAGGATTGCGCAGATGATGACGCATTTTTCGATGAGCTCGGTGCCTCGGCTTACCGTAAGCAATAATGTCTTCATGGTCTCCCCCCAATGTCGTCGGACATGAGCCGTCTCCACTCAGCTCATAAGACAAGACGCGCGGGTTCGTCTGAGCCCGCGCGTCTCAGGTTTTCAGTCAGGGATCAGGACGCAGCCTGAACTTCCTGAATCAGGTTTTGCAGAATTTTCTGGGCATTCTCACGGGCACTGGCCTTGTCAGCATCGTCATAGGCATTCTCGACAACACCATAAAAGGTCTCATGCAACGTGGTGCTCAGCTCTTGAAACACGGCGCGCTCTTCTTCGGTCAACACCACGACTTGCAGGTCGGGGCGTTCCGCGATGATTTTGTCCATGTTTTCGTTGTTGATCTTCAGTTGATACTCATGCGCTGCCTGCTCGGCAACTTCAGTCGCCTTAAGGACCATCTGTTGCTTGCCCGCAGACAAGTTGTTGAACCATTCGTTGTTGGTTGAAACAGTGCCGACATAAGGCTGTTGGCCGGGGAACATCAGGTAGTCCTGAACTTCGTGCCACTTGGCATTGTAGACAAAGTAGATCGGGTTCACCATGCCATCGACGGTCTTCAGCTGCAGTGCACCATACACCTCACCCCAGGACAGTGGGGTCGGGGTTGCACCAAAGGCTTTGTAGGTTTCAACCGGAATGGTCGAGGTGAAAGTCCTGATTTTCTGGCCTTCAAAGTCTGCGGGGCTGCGAATTGCCTGATTGGCACCCCAGACCATTTCGCCTTCACTGATCATGGTCAGCAGCTTTAGGTTCACCTTTTCGAATTTTGCGCTGAGGTCCTGATAGATAGTCGGACTGCTGGTCAGAACATTGCGCACAACTTCGACATCGGTACCCAGAACATACGGCACGCTCAGCGCCTGTACTTCGGGCACGTAGGATCCCAGATGGCCGGTACCGACAGAGACGAACTGTACCGTTCCTTTCGAGGTCAGCTCGACAATGTCATTTTCGGTGCCGAGCTGGCCGTAGTAATAGATCCGTACCTTGATATCGCCGCCGGATTCTTCTTTTATCGTCTCTGCGAACGCCTGAGCAAAGATATCCTGCACGTCGTTCTTGTCTTCTTCGGACGCAAATTTCCACGTCTCTGCGTTGACACCTGTGGCCAGACCAACGGTCAGCAACGAAGGCAGAATGTACTTTCTGATCGTTTTCTTCATACCAGTTCCTTTCTTGGTCCGCTTAAGCGGGACCTTCTGAGATGATGACAAGAGGTCGGAAATCCTTGCCGGGGTTAATGTCGGAAAGCTGTTTCACCAGCGCGCCATAGCCGGCCGCTCCGGATGGGGTGGTGGGCAGCCCCATACTGGTGACGGCTTGTGCCGCGGCCTCAGCTTCGTCTTCGCTGATTGTCTGATAGGTCACGTCGCACCGCTCCAGCGTATGCCACGCGACGATCGACGGCTCTTTACAGTCCAGACGACCCATATTCGATTCGGGCCCGTCCGACCGTGACGGCGCGCCCGCAAGATGGCTGGCCTTCAGACAGGCGGCAGCTTCGGGTTCAACGACGATCAGCGTGGGTTGCTCGGCCCAGTTCAGGCGGATCATATGAGCCATTGCGGCAGCCAGACCACCGACACCTGCCTGCAGGTACACATGGGTTGGCCAGACGCCAGAGGCAGCAAACGTTTCGCGCATTTCCTCGGCAATAATGCAGTAGCCTTCCATGACGGATTTTGGAATTTCTGTGTATCCGGGCCATGTTCCGTCAGCCAAAAGGGTAGCGCTGGTACTGTCGGCGTCGGTAATGGCCGCGGCGACACTTTCGTCATAGACGTCGCCTGACCAGACCACCTCGGCATCAAAGGCCCTCAGGCGATCGGCAAAGCTGGCCGGGACGGTTTGGGCCAGATGAATACGCGCATTTGCACCCAGGGCCTTGGCACCTGCTGCAACGCCCATGCCGTGGTTGCCAGCGCTGGCACACACAAAGGTGCGCGTTGCGGCATAGGCGCGGACGTCTGGATCGTTCATACGCTCGGGGGTCAACGTCTCGCCGGCTTGTGCCGCCCATTCGGTTTCAAGAATGCGGGCCACGGCGTAAGGGGCACCCAAGGCCTTGAAGGCACCAAGTCCCATCCGGTTGGTTTCGTCCTTTACCCTGATACTGATCCCGCCAGGGGCCTGCAGTGTCAGCAACGGAGAGGTCGTATAGTCATCCTGCGCCTTGAAGTGTTTCACGGCGCGCTCAAAGTCCGGGGCAAAGTGAATGCTGTCGGTGTGTTTCATCCCATTAGGATTACACCATCGTTGTGATTTGCTTTTTCATGTTATAGCTTCCTCGTAACTACTTTTTTCTAAATTTGGCAAAGCCGCGAGGTTAAGTTGCATGAATGTAGAGATCGACGATTCCGACCGGATTATCCTACAAGCGATTCAGGTAGACCGCCGAATCGGTTTGGATGCATTGGCCGACAGCTGTGGGTTGTCAGTGCCCTCGGTGCAGCGCCGCCTGAAGCGGCTCAAGGATACGGGCGTCATCCAGCGCGAGGTTGCCATCCTCAACCCGTCCAGTTTCGACTACAACATGACCTTTATTGTTATGGTTGAACTGGAACGGGAATCGCTGCAGCAGCTCGACCTGTTTCGCAAACGGGTCAAGGCAGAGCCGCAGGTTCAGCAATGCTATTACGTGACGGGGGATGCTGATTTCATTCTGGTTTGCACCGCGCAAGACATGCAGGATTTTGAGGCGCTGACCCATCGGTTGTTCTTTGAAAACTCTAATGTCCGACGGTTCAGAACATCCGTTGCGATGGAGCGAACCAAAGTCGGCTTGTCCATACCGGTTTGACGGGACCCACGCTGCGCTGAATCACCAGCGAAAGACGTGGGCCTTTCGGCATAGTGTGAAAAATTGAATCACGAAATCGAAGGATCGCGATAAATTTTATCGCAGTCTGTCGCTTTTAATATGCCGCAACATGGTCCGTTCGTCGTAGCATGCGCTACCTTGATCCATGACGTGACACCATGACCGATTTTCACACCCGCCTGATCCAACAGCGCCACGACTTTCACCGTAACCCTGAACTGGGGTTCCAAGAAAAGCGAACAAAAGCCATCGTTGCGCAAGAATTACGCCGCCTTGGGGTAGAGGTGCACGAAGGCGCAGGCGTTGTCGGAGTGCTGCGCGCCGGACAAGGCAACCGCGCCATCGGGCTGCGGGCGGATATGGACGCTTTGCCAATCACCGAGACTTCGGCCCACGATTACCCCTCGCGGACAGCAGGCGTCATGCATGCCTGCGGCCATGATGGCCATATGACAATGCTGTTGGGCGCGGCTGAACGGCTGGTGACCGAGGGTGGTTTTGACGGCACTGTGGTCTTGTTGTTCCAGCCTAACGAAGAACACGGGCTGGGTGCGCAGGCCATGATCGACGAAGGTGTGCTAGACCAGCTGCCTTTGGACGAGGTCTACGCAATTCACAACCTGCCCGGCGCGCCGGTTGGTCAGATCTCATCCCGGTCGGGTATCATCTGCAACAGCGAGACATTGTTTGAAATCACCATTGATGGGCAGGGCGGGCATGCCTCGATGCCACAGGCCGGGGTGGATGCAATTACCGTTGGTGCCGAAGTGGTCATGTCGCTGCAGACTATCGTGGCGCGCAAATTGGCGCCTGATGCCGGGGCCGTTGTCTCGGTTACCGAGTTTCTGACAGACGGGCAACGCAATGTTCTGCCCGGTAAGGCCCTGTTAAAAGGCGACTTCCGCGCCCGATCCCCGCAGGATCGGATGGCCATCGAAACGCATATGCGCCGGATTGCCGAAGGCATCGCCGCAGCCCATGGCGTTCTGACAACGGTGACGTTCAACACCGAGTTCATCGAAACCATAAATGCCGACGCCCCCACCCAGGCCGTTTATCGCGCTGCCGACACTGCGGGTTGTGATCTGATCCGCAACCGCCCACCGATGAGCTTTTCCGAGGATTTTGCCCATTTCTGCGCCGCCGTACCCGGTTGTTTCCTGCTGCTTGGCAATGGCGAGGGTGGTCCAAACGGGCAACCGCTGCATGCGTCTGACTATGATTTCAATGATGATCTGCTGCCTATCGGGGCAGAGTTCTGGGTAAGGCTGGTACAGGACCGGCTGCCTGTTCGAAAAGGACCAAACTGATGACCGCACCCGAAAGAGGTTTTTCGGAATCCGAATTCGCCGCTCGGACCCAACGCGCGCAGACCCGCATGGCGGCGGCTGGCATGGCTGGTCTGCTGCTGATGACAGAGGCCGAGGTGCGGTATTTCAGTGGCTTTCAAACGCTGTTCTGGCAAAGCCCCACCCGGCCATGGTTCCTGTTCGTCCCGGCCTCGGGCAAGCCGATTGCGATCATCCCCGAGATCGGCGCGGAGCTGATGCGCCACACCTGGATCGACGACATCCGGACTTGGAGCGCCCCGGCACCACAAGACGACGGCATCAGCCTGCTCACCGATTTACTAACGCCGCTGGCGCAGGGCGGCGACACGATTGGTGTGATGAAGGGGCACGAAACAGCGCTGCGCATGCCACTGGGAGATTATGAACGGCTGATGCTGGGGGTGCCCGGATTGCGAGTGGCAGATTCCACCGCAGTGATCCGCGCGCTGCGCATGGTGAAATCCGAAGCCGAAATAGAAAAGCTGGCCCATATCTGCGCCATCGGCTCGCGCAGTTTTGCCCGCGTCCCCGCGCTTGCCCGAGAGGGCCTGCCGCTTGAGGACCTGTTCCGAGAGTTCCGGCGCGAAGCACTGGCGCAAGGGGCCGATGATGTGCCTTACCTAGTCGGCGGCGCAGATACTGGCGGTTATCACGACGTGATTTCACCACCCTCTCGGCGACCGCTGACGCGCGGGGATATCCTGATGCTGGACACCGGGGCCAATTGGGACGGCTATTTCTGCGATTTCGACCGCAATTTTGCCATTGGTGCAGCCGACAGCGCCTCAAGACGCGCCTATGACGTTCTGTGGCGCGCGACCGAGGCCGGTATTGCTGCCGCGCGCCCCGGCACCAGTTGCCGTGAATTGTTTCAAACCATGAACTCGGTGATCGCCGAGTTGGATGATCAGGGGGGCGACGTTGGGCGGCTTGGTCACGGACTGGGAATGCAACTGACTGAATGGCCTTCGCACGCCGCGTTTGACGACACGGTGATCACCGAGAACATGGTGCTGACGCTGGAACCCTCGCTTAGCTACGGTGACGGCCGGATCATGGTCCACGAAGAGAATATCGTGGTGCGCGTCGACGGTGCGGCTCTGTTGTCTGAACGCGCGGACCCCGAGTTGCCCGTGATCTGATGTCAGCGCTGTGAACACCACGGGGTTGCACGCGAATTGCGCCGTTCATGCCCTGCCTTGCGGCGCTGGAGCACCTGAAATCGGCTTTTCTTTCAGACCTTTGTGCACACCGTTCAGCTGCAGAACGATAGTTGCGGAAATGGCTAATCCTATGCCCGGCCAGATCGCGACGGGTGGTAAAGCGTCGCCAAATGCCAAGCCAATGAAAAGCACCAACACCGGGTTCAGAAACGTGTAGGACGTCACACGGGTCGGACCGATCTGTGTTGTGCCCCACTGAAACAGGAAGAAAGTCACAATGGTGGTGAAGGCCGACAGATATGCGATCCCCGCAAAAGTTGTAGCCGGTATCTCGGTCCATGCTACGCGGCTCAGGTCGGGGACAGACAACAGGAACAGCCAGACCGTGCCAGTTGCCAGAATCCAGAACGTCATCCGGGCCAGGGGTTCGCCACGATGCAAGACTTTCACCAAAGTGCTATAGACTGCAAACGCAATTGTACCGCCAAAAAACAACAGATCGCTTGCCCCGATCCGCACCGCCATCATTGCGGCAAGATCGCCGCGAAAGACGACCCAGATTGCGCCTGCTGCTCCGATAGGAAGAGCAATACGTGCCGACAGCCCTATCCTGTCGCGCAACAGCACCGCTGCAATGCCCGCTGTGATAACGGGGCTAAGGGAAAAGATTGCCGCTGTGTTCAACGGCGATGTCAGGCGCAGGGATGCGAACATACACCAGAAAAACGTAACCAGCAGAAAGCTGAGCACCCCATAGCGCATCAAATCGTACAGGCCGGGTCGCCCGAGCCCGTATCGCCAGGCAACCAGCGGTGCAAAAAGCACGGTCGCAAGGGCAAAGCGCAGGAAGGTAAGGACACTGCTGTCAACGCTGTCTGTAATGGCAGCGACAACCGGAAAGGACGTGGCAACAAGGAAGGTTGCAATCAGCATGAGGCCCTGAACTTGCCAGTTCGCTGCGGCCTTATGAGGTGGTCTATCAGCAAAGGACATAGAAACCTTCCTATTCCGCTGCAATGTCGTGAAACCGGACCGGGAACGGGCCGGAATAAGAAATCTGTTTCAACGGCATCCGGCCACTCGGCACTTCACGGGCCCTTAGGTCGTCGGACAGGCCCGAGGTGTCACCTGCGCGCCCGATTGTGATCCCCACCTCTAGTCGGAACCGGTCAGGCAGGTTCAGCACTTTCGAGGCCTGATCAAAGTTGAGGCCGGCCATTGCATGGGCGCCGTAACCCAGGGCTGTGGCCTGAAGCGCAACCTGCATCCAGGCTGCTCCTGCATCAAAACTATTATAGTTCGACGTTGCATCAAGCCGATTGCCATCTGCAGGCATCACCGTGTCTGAAATCAGAAAGATCAAAGCGGATGCCTGCCGCGCCCACTCCTGGTTTTCGGGGTTCAGAATTGAAGTGAAAGCCGACCAATGTTTGTCTTCACGGCGCGCATACAGAAAACGCCAAGGTTGGATATTAAAAGCCGACGGGGCCCAACGCCCACCTTCGAGAATGGTCAAAAGATCGCTTTGCGGCATCTGTGACGCATCATAGGCACGTGGTGACCAACGCGACAGGATAAGCGGTTCGATTGGGTGGTCAGCGGTTCTTGCGGTATGCATGGCGGGCTCTCTTCCGTGGATGTAACTTTTGAAGTTCTGCCCCTTGATACGCCAGCTTCCCGCGGTAGATAATTTGCTAATTGCTGAAGTCTTTCTTTACCGTTAGTAAATAATAATGGACCGAATGACCGCACTTACCGTCTTCCGAACAGTGGTTGATCTTGGCAGTTTCGCTGCGGCTTCTCGACACCTTGGCCTGTCCCCCGCCGCTGTCAGCAAGAATGTCAGTGAACTGGAGGCACATCTTTCCGCGCGTCTGATCAGCCGCACCACCCGCCGGATGAGCCTGACCGAGGCCGGAGCCCAGTATTTTGAGTGTGTGACCCGGATTCTCGACGACCTGCACGAGGCGGACAGCGCCCTGCAGGCCATTCAAAACACTCCCACGGGCCTGCTGCGTGTCAGCGCCCCTATGACGATGACGCTTGTGGGTCTTTCCGATGCCATTCCGGAATTCCTGAACCGTTACCCAGATATGTCGCTGGATCTGCGCCTTGAGGATCGTCGCGTTAACCTTGTGGAGGAAGGTGTAGACATTGCACTCAGGGGCAGCGACAACCTCGAAGATTCCGGGCTAATTGCGCGGAAACTCATGCGGATGGATCATGTACTCTGCGCCGCATCTTCGTATTTCGAAATGCATGGGCTGCCAACACGACCAGAAGATTTGGTGCAACACAATTGCATTCAATTCAGCCTGTCCGACCATGCCACGGAATGGACGTTCCACAAAGCTGGGCGGATCAGAAAAGTACCGGTTCGGGGCCGTTACAAAGTCTCATCCAGCCTGGCTGTCCGTGATGCATTGCGCGCAGGGTTTGGCCTCAGCCTTATTCCCCGTATGTATGTCGCGGAAGATTTGGCGTCTGGCCGATTGTGCACAGCGCTGACAGATTGGTCCCCAAACGAAACGTCGCTGTATGCTGTCTATCCGTCTCGGCAGTATGTCCTGTCCAAGGTGCGCGTATTTCTGGATTTCCTGGTCGAAAAGCTGAGATCGCCAACATCTACATAACAAAGCGTCTAAACCCGGATATCAGCGGTGCATTTAACCGCTATGATCAGAGTGTCTTTACCAGTTAGACACTGTATTTTTGGCGCGGCGGACCTCTGATCGGGAAAATCGCCCATTCGAACGACCTGGGCCAGAACTTGCGCAAAGGTATGCGTCCCTTCCACGTTCAAGCTCGGGCAGATGGCCGCTTGTCGAACCCAGCCTATTGATTTTTTGGCGCGCGCAAAGAATATGTAAAGTTGCGACAAGATTTAGGCGGCGTCCATCCGCAGGCTGGTGAGCATGACCAAAATAAAGAATATGGAGGAGTTTGCCGCCGTCAGCGGTATCTCCAGACCCACAGTGTCCAAGTACTTTCACGATCCTGACAGCGTGCGGGCCACTACACGGGCGCGGATCGAGGAGGCTCTGGAGCGGTTCGACTATCGCCCAAACATCTTCGCGGTAAACCAGAACCGGAAGCTGACCAAGAATATCGGCATCGTGGTGCCCTACCTGGCCGATCCGTTCTTTGTCGAAATTGCCCGATACCTGGAACAAAGCTGTATCGCAGCGGGCTACCGACCGTCACTGTTCAGTTCACATGGCGAGCAGAAACTGGAGAATGAGATCCTCGACAGCCTGCGGTCGCTGAAACCTGCCGGTGTCTTGCTGGCCCCACTGGGTCGGGCCTCGGATCGATCGCAGATCGAGAAATTTTGCGAAAACGTGCCGACCATCCTGTTTGACAGCAACCTCGAAGGGCTGGGCGCTGCTTTTGTCGGTTCAGACAATTTCAGCTTTGTATCCCAGACCGTCGAATACATGACCCGCACCGGCGAGCCGCCATCATTCTTTGAAATGCGCACACCCGCCAATCCAAACGCCAACAAGCGGCGCAAGGCCTATATCGAGGTTATGGAGCGGCACGGGTTTGAACCGCATGTCATCAAGATCGACGGCGAAGGCTGGGCCTTTGAAGAGATTGGTCGCCAAGGCGCGGCCAGGGTTCTGGAGCGTCAAGAGTTGAAGACGAACTCGGTTCTGTGCAGCAATGACCGTCTGGCGATTGGCTTTCTGTCCGCCTGTTACGAGCAAGGGATTCGCGTCGGCCGAACAGCCGATTGCGCGCTGCGGGTGGCGTCAAACGACGGCCACCCCTTTGCCCGATTCACCTGCCCGTCCCTGACAACGGCCGCGCATGATTATGACAACGTGGCCGGTCGCAGCGTCGAAACCTTGTTCGAACTTATTGAAAGTGGTGGGAAATTTTCTAACCGCGCGGAAACCCTGTTCCCTGCCAGGCTGGTACTGCGCGAGTCTGCCTGACATCAAAACTTAACGCGCGTAAAGTTTTTATTGACGCCGCGACAATTTCTGAACTACGCTTCCTGCACGACATCCAAGCTCAGGGAGGACAGGGATGTATCTCAAGAACGCACTTCGTGCGGCGACTGCATTGACATTCGTTGCAACGGCAGCGGCTCATGCGCAAACCATCACGATCGCCACCGTAAACAACGGCGACATGATCCGGATGCAGGGCTATACCGACAATTTCACCGAAGCGACCGGCATCGACGTTGAATGGGTGACGCTGGAAGAAAACGTGCTGCGTCAGCGCGTGACCACCGACATCACCACCAAAGGTGGCCAGTTCGACATCATGACCATCGGCATGTACGAAACGCCGATCTGGGGCGCAAATGACTGGCTGGTGCCGCTGGACGGGCTGTCTGCTGAATACGATGTCGATGACATCCTACCGGCGATGCGCAACGGCCTTAGCAATGATGGCACGCTTTATGCAGCACCGTTCTATGGCGAAAGTTCGATGGTGATGTATCGGACCGACCTGATGGAGAAGGCCGGTCTGGAGATGCCCGAGGCACCGACCTGGCAGTTCATCCGCGAAGCTGCGGCAGCCATGACGGATCGCGATAACGAGATCAACGGAATCTGCCTGCGCGGCAAGGCCGGTTGGGGTGAAGGCGGCGCGTTCATCACTGTAACCGCCAACTCATTCGGCGCGCGCTGGTTTGATGAAGACTGGAAACCCCAGTTTGATCAGCCGGAATGGAAAGATGCGCTGACCTTCTTCGTTGACATGATGAATGAATCCGGTCCAGCCGGATATGCTACCAATGGGTTCAACGAAAACCTGTCACTGTTCCAGCAAGGCAAATGCGGCATGTGGATCGATGCCACTGTTGCGGCCTCGTTTGTGACCAATCCTGACGACTCGACCGTTGCCGACAAGGTTGGATTTGCATTGGCTCCTAACGCAGAAGGTGTCGACAAGCGCTCCAACTGGCTCTGGGCCTGGGCTCTGGCCATTCCAGAGGGCACCGAGCAAGCGGATGCAGCCAAACAGTTCATCGAATGGGCAACGTCCAAGGATTACATCGAGCTGGTGGCTGAAAACGAAGGCTGGGCCAACGTACCGCCGGGTGCGCGCACCTCGCTGTATGAGAACCCAGACTATCAGGCCGTTCCATTTGCCAAGAAAACACTGGAATCGATCCTGTCGGCTGATCCGAATAATCCAACTGTAAAGCCGGTGCCATATGTCGGCATCCAGTTCGCAGCGATCCCGGAATTTGCAGGCATCGCCACACAGGTAAGCCAGGAATTCTCGGCGGTCTACGCCGGGCAGCAATCGGTGGATGAGGCGCTGGCAAAAGCGCAGGCCTTCACCGCAGAAGAGATGGAAGCCGCAGGCTACTGAGGCATTCTCCCAAGCGGGCGGGCAGGCTCCTGCCCCCCGCTCCCGACTTCCAAAATTTGATTTTTTCTCGCAGGCTGGTTGAGCCTGAACAGAGAGGTCTTGCGTCATGGCTACTCAGCATTCCCGATCCGTAGCACGCTTTATGATGGCACCCGCAGTGATCCTGCTTCTGGGTTGGATGCTCGTGCCGCTGACAATGACACTGTATTTTTCCTTCAAGAAATACCTGCCCCTGCGCGGCGGTGATCTGGGCTGGGTCGGTTTCGACAACTACGTCCGGTTTGTATCCTCCAGTACCTTCTGGCCTGCGGTTCAGGCCACGCTGGTGATCGTTGGCGGTGTGCTTGCGATCACGGTTGTTCTGGGCATCCTGCTGGCAATGCTGCTGGATCAACCAATGTGGGGACAGGGCGTTGTCCGCATCCTTGTGATCGCGCCGTTCTTTGTGATGCCAACCGTGTCAGCACTGGTCTGGAAGAACATGTTTATGGATCCTGTGAACGGGTTACTGGCCCATCTGTGGCGCTTTTTCGGGGCTGAGCCGATCTCATGGCTGTCCGAGGCATCGATGACCTCGATCGTGATGATCGTTTCGTGGCAATGGCTGCCCTTCGCGACACTGATCCTGCTGACCGCGATTCAGTCGCTGGACAGCGAACAGCTGGAGGCCGCTGAAATGGACGGCGCACCGCCACTGAAACGCTTTTATCACATCATTCTGCCGCATCTCGGCCGGGCGATCACAATCGTGATCCTGATCCAGACGATCTTTCTGCTGTCGATCTTCGCCGAGATTTTCGTAACCACAGGTGGCGCCTTTGGCACCCGCACCCTGACTTACCTGATCTTCCAGCGCGTTCTGGAAAGTCAGAATGTCGGTTTGGGGTCTGCAGGCGGTGTCTACGCCATCATCCTTGCCAATATCGTTGCCATCTTCCTGATGCGCATCGTCGGCAAAAACCTGGACGCGTGAGGAGATAACGACATGGCCCGCACCGTCACGACCCGTCGCAAGACCCTGAACACCGCCTTTGCTTGGGCCGTTGGTCTGCTGATCTTTTTCCCGATCCTGTGGACGATCCTGACCAGCTTCAAAACCGAGGCGCAGGCGATTGCCAGCCCACCTATCTTCCTGAACTTTGACTGGACGCTAGAAAACTATGCCATCGTGCAGGAACGCTCAGATTACATGCGGTTTCTTTGGAACTCGGTGATCATCGCGGGGGGCTCGACCATTCTTGGTGTGATCGTCGCTGTTCCGGCAGCCTGGGCGATGGCATTTGTGCCCTCAAAGCGCACCAAGGACATTCTGCTGTGGATGCTGTCCACCAAGATGCTGCCAGCGGTTGGCGTGCTCTACCCGATTTACCTGCTGTTCATTCAACTGGGACTGCTGGACAGCCGCGGAGGGTTGGTCGTGGTGCTGATGCTGATCAACCTGCCGATCATCGTCTGGATGCTGTACACATACTTTCGCGAAATTCCCGGTGAGATTCTGGAAGCTGCGCGAATGGATGGGGCAACCTTGAAAGAGGAAATCCTCTATGTCCTGACACCCATGGCCATACCCGGCATCGCCTCAACGGTACTGCTCAACTTCATCCTGGCCTGGAACGAAGCGTTCTGGACCCTCAACCTAACCGCAGTCGACGCAGCACCGTTGACCGCCTTTATCGCCAGCTATTCCAGCCCGGAAGGTCTGTTCTTTGCCAAGCTCAGCGCGGCTTCGACGATGGCGATTGCACCAATCCTGATCCTTGGCTGGTTTAGCCAGAAACAACTTGTCCGCGGCCTGACCTTCGGCGCTGTGAAATAAGGAGCACTCCTCATGGGACGCATTCAACTCAAGTCCGTGACCAAAAGCTTCGGTGACGTGCAGGTCATCCCTCCGCTGGACCTGACCATCGAAGACGGCGAATTCACTGTCTTTGTCGGCCCCTCGGGTTGCGGTAAGTCCACTTTATTGCGCCTGATTGCAGGGTTGGAGGACATGACCTCTGGCACGATTGACATCGACGGGTCCGACGCCACTGATGTGCCGCCCGCGAAACGCGGTCTGGCGATGGTTTTCCAGTCCTATGCGCTCTATCCGCACATGACAGTGCGCAAAAACATCGCGTTCCCGCTGCGCATGGCAAAACTGGATCAGGCAGAGATTGACCGCCGGGTTGAGGGTGCTGCCAGCGTCCTGAACCTGGCCGACTATCTGGATCGCCGTCCCGGCCAATTGTCGGGCGGTCAGCGCCAAAGGGTTGCCATCGGACGCGCGATTGTGCGTGAACCGGCAGCGTTCCTGTTTGACGAGCCGCTGTCCAACCTCGACGCCGCCCTGCGCGTCGGTATGCGCTTGGAAATCAGCGAACTGCACGAACGTCTTGAGACAACGATGATTTACGTGACCCACGATCAGGTCGAGGCGATGACAATGGCCGACAAGATCGTCGTGCTTCAGGCCGGTGTCATCGAGCAGGTCGGAAGCCCGCTGGAGCTTTACCGCACGCCCCGCAATCTGTTTGTGGCAGGCTTCATCGGATCGCCAAAAATGAACTTTTTCGAAGGCGAAGAGGCCGCAAAACACAACGCTCATACCATTGGCATCCGGCCCGAGCACATCGCTGTTTCCAACACCGAGGGCACATGGTCGGGGATTGTCAGCGTCTCAGAGCACTTGGGGTCTGATACCTTCTTTCATGTCCACGAGACCGGACTGGCGGAAACGCTGACTGTTCGGGCCGACGGTGAAGTCGACTTCCGCCACGGCGACCGAATTCACCTGACCCCGCGTTCAGATGTCATTCATCGCTTCGACGCACAGGGGTTGCGGATCGGATGACGCGGCTGGCCGGCAAAACCGCTCTGATTACAGGGGCCGCGCGCGGCATCGGGCTGGCCTTTGCCAAAGCCTATGTGGCCGAAGGCGCACGTGTTACCATTGCGGAC
Organism: Ruegeria meonggei; assembly: GCF_900172215.1. GTDB lineage: Bacteria > Pseudomonadota > Alphaproteobacteria > Rhodobacterales > Rhodobacteraceae > Ruegeria > Ruegeria meonggei. The sequence goes on along the minus strand of NZ_FWFP01000004.1, from coordinate 27,971 downwards.
ATCGATATCAACCGCGCCCGCGCAGCCGCCGAAGAAATCGGCGCAGCTGCGCTTGCCGTTGAAATGGATGTAACCGACCAGAACAGCATTGATGTCGCGATTGCGCGCACTGCCGATCAGTTCGGCCCTATCGACATTCTGATCAACAACGCTGCGATCTTCACAGCCGCTCCGATTGTCGAGATTGACCGCGGCGAATATCAACGCGTGTTCGACATCAACGTCGCCGGAACCCTGTTCACCCTGCAAGCTGTTGCGCGACATATGATCGACAACAAGGTCCGGGGCCACATCATCAATATGGCGTCTCAGGCCGGGCGGCGCGGCGAGCCATTGGTCGCCGTCTACTGCGCCAGCAAGGCCGCGATCATTTCTCTGACGCAATCCGCGGGGCTGAACCTGATCGAACACGGGATCAACGTGAACGCCATCGCCCCGGGCGTTGTGGATGGCGAACACTGGGATGGGGTCGATGCGTTTTTCGCCAAACACGAAAGCAAGGCACCGGGCCAAAAAAAGCGCGAAGTTGCGGCCTCGGTGCCTTTTGGGAGGATGGGTCAAGCCGAAGACCTGACCGGAATGGCCGTATTTCTAGCCTCGGACGAGGCCCGGTACATCGTGGCCCAGACCTACAATGTAGACGGCGGAAACTGGATGAGCTGATGGACCCTCTGGCGCATGCACATACCCCAACAAAACTGAAACGCAGCGGGCTGGATGACCTTCCCCTGACGGTCAAAACACCCAACTACGAAACCGATGAGCTGACCCCCGGTATTGTTCATATTGGTTTGGGCAATTTCCACCGTGCCCATCAGGCGTGGTACATCCACCAACTCATGCAGCAGGGTCTGGCGCAGGACTGGGCCATCATCGGGGCTGGCATACGCGGCTATGACGCCAGCATGCGCGAAAAGCTGATCGCGCAGGACTGTCTGACGACCCTGATCGAGCTTGACCCTTCGGGTATGTCGGCCGAGGTCATCGGGCCGATGATTAGCTATCTGCCAATCGAGACTGAAAATGCACCCTTGATCCGGCAGATGTCGGACCCTGCGATCAGGATCGTCTCGCTGACCGTGACCGAGGGGGGGTATTACCTAGATGCCAACACAGGTGCGTTTGACGCCACCCATGACGACATTCGCCACGACGCAGAACATCCGCATCACCCTCGCACCGCGTTTGGGGCCATCGTTGCCGCCCTGCGCCAACGCCGCGATGCTGGGATAAATCCGTTTACCGCGCTAAGCTGCGATAACCTTCAGGGCAATGGAACAATCCTGCGCAACTGTGTTGTCGGCCTTGCGCGGCTGTCCGATCCTGACCTCGCTGAATGGATCAATCACAACGGGGCGTTCCCCAACTCTATGGTGGATTGCATCGTTCCTGCGACCACCGATCAGGTGTTGTCTCAGTGTCTGGCTCTGGGCATTGAGGATCACGCCCCGGTCACACATGAGAACTTCCGTCAATGGGTGATCGAAGACGATTTCTGCGCGGGCCGACCGTCTTGGGAACAGGTCGGCGTCACTATGACAAACAATGTCCACATCTATGAAGCGATGAAACTGCGCATCCTGAATGGTGGCCACCAGTTGCTTGCGAATGTCGGGGAAATCCTGAACGTCCCGACAATTTCGGACTGCATGCAAGACCCACAAATCTCTGACTTCTTCGTGAAAGTGCAACGCGACGAAATTCTGCCCCAGGTCGCGCCCGTGCCCGGCACATCGCCTGCGCAATACCTGGACCTGGTCGCGCGCCGGTTTTCCAATGCAGCCATTCATGACACCACGCGCCGCGTTGCGTTTGACGGGTCGTCCAGGCATCCCGGCTTCTTGCTGCCCTCACTACGTGAGGCCTTGGTAACCGGATCGCCTATCGCTGGACTGGCACTGGCCGCAGCCCTCTGGGCCCGGATGTGTGCGGGAACTCGCGAAGACGGCACAGAAATCGCGCCCAACGACCCGATTTGGAGCGCGCTGCATAAAACCGCCCTTGTCGCCAAGGAAAACCCTCAAGCCTGGATCGATCAAACCGGCCTCTATGGCGAATTGGGGCAAAACCGCCTGTTTGCACAGGAGTTTTCTCATTGGCTGCCCGCAATTTGGGACAGGGGCTGCCGGGCAGTGATCGGCAGCTATCTGCGCAGTTCAAGCGACCTTTGATCTGATCAGGCCCGTAAAATCTTTCCATTCATTGCAAACTTCTGGCAAAATTTGACCCTGCCGTTGCCAACAACAATATCAAACTACGTCTATACAAACCACGTGCTACCCGTTAAGGGGCCTTCTTTAACCTTGGATGATGCGACGATTGCAAGCCTGCTTGGCCGCGCCACCTGCCCTATACAAAGAACCTCCGCCGTGAAAAAAACCATCGCAGATGCGCTTGCCCGCAAGGGCTATGATGTTTTGACCCCTGTTCAGCAAGCGGTCACCCAATCCGAGCTGGACGGCCGGGACCTGTTGGTATCGGCGCAGACCGGGTCGGGGAAAACCATCGGGTTTGGGTTGGCCATTGCCCCAACATTGCTGGGTGAGGGTGATACGTTCGGGGCATCTGGCGCGCCACTAGCGTTGGTCATCGCGCCAACACGAGAACTGGCCCTGCAGGTGAAACGCGAGCTGAGCTGGCTGTATTCCGATGCGGGCGCATTTCTTGCCTCTTGCGTGGGCGGCATGGATATGCGCGACGAACGCCGCGCATTGGCACGCGGGTCGCATGTGGTTGTTGCCACTCCGGGCCGGTTGCGTGACCACATCATGCGCGGCTCCATCGATTTGACCCAGGTGCGCGCTGTGGTTCTGGACGAAGCCGATGAGATGCTGGATCTGGGTTTTCGCGAAGACCTTGAATTCATACTGGATGAAACACCGACGGATCGTCAGACGCTGATGTTCTCCGCCACGGTCCCCAGCGCCATCGCCAAACTCGCCAAAAGTTATCAGCGCGATGCCGAGCGGGTTTCGACAGTGGGCGAACAGACGCAGCACGCCGATATCGACTATCGTGCCATGATGGTGTCCGCGCGCGACGGTGAAAATGCTATCATCAATGTGCTGCGCTATTACGAAGCCCCCAACGCGATTGTGTTCTGCAACACCCGCGCGATGGTGTCCCGCCTGACAGCACGCCTGTCGAACCGCGGCTTTTCAGTTGTGGCCTTGTCTGGCGAGTTGACTCAAAGCGAACGCTCTAATGCGCTGCAGGCTATGCGTGACGGGCGCGCACGCGTCTGTGTGGCGACAGATGTAGCCGCGCGCGGGATCGACCTGCCCAATCTCGATCTGGTGGTGCATGCCGAACTGCCCAACAGTCACGAAACCCTTTTGCACCGGTCAGGCCGGACAGGCCGCGCAGGGCGCAAGGGCGTCAGCGCATTGGTTGTTGTGCCCTCGTCTCGGAAAAAGGCCGAGCGCATCCTGAAATTCGCCAAGCTGAGCGCCGATTGGGGATCAGCACCGTCGGCTGACGAGGTAAACGAGCGCGATCAGGTACGTATGCTGGCAGAGGATGACTGGCAGGCCGACATCACCGAAAGCGAACGTGCAACGGTTGATAGACTGGTTGAGAAGTTCGCGCCGGAACAGATCGCCGCCGCCTATTTGCGCCAATACAAAAACCGCCATTCCGCACCCGAGGAGTTGGGCACGGTCAGCGTTGAGAAACCCAAACCAAGAGCAGAGTTTGGCCCAAGCGTTTGGTTTTCCCTGTCAGAGGGGCGCAATCAAAACGCCTCACCTCGTCATTTGCTGCCGATGGTGTGCAAAGCTGGCAACATCACCAAAGACGATATCGGCGCGATCCGTCTGGCGGATGATTTGTCTTACATCGAGATCCGTAAGTCCAGCGTGGACGGTTTTCTGGCGGCCATTGGACCCGCCATGAAGATCGAAGGATCAAAGGACATCGTGCGCCTGGACAAAGCGCCCGACCTGCCTGCTTATCAGCGCCCTAAATTTGATCGCGCGCCCGGTGGCAAGCCACGCCCTCGTAAAGGGGACACCAAGCCGGTTGATTGGAACGACGCCGCAGACCCGCGCCGCCGCAAGCCAAAACCCGAGGACCGCAAGCCCCGGAAACTGGTGGATCGAAAGCCCAGGGCAGAAGAAACGGACAAGGTTGTAGGCGCACCGCTGAAAGCCCGCAAACCTGCTGTGGCAAGCCCCAAGGGCAAACCTAAGCCCGAGGCCAAATCGGGCAAGGAAACCCAGTCCAAACCCCGCAACAGCGCACCCAAAGGCCCCCTACCGCCCAAAGGCAAGGCCAGCAGCAAGAAGAACCGGGCCCGGGCAGAGGCAAAAGCCTCTAAGGGCGGGAACGCAGTGCCTAAACGGCGGTAATGGTTAAGGGTTGGGTCCGCAGGCGCACGCGCTGCGGACTATCCTCTTGAACGGGGTCATCATTCCAGCATCAGGCTTTGACGAACAGCTTCCTGTCGAACTCACATAATGGCTCGGCGGTGCCCTCGTCGCGGATCAGGATGGTTTCAGTGGTCTCAAGCCCCCAAGTGTCCATCCACAAGGCCGGCATGAAGTGAAACACCATGCCCGGCTCCAGCACCGTTTCGTCCTCACTTCGGATTGAGGCTGTACGCTCGCCCCAATCCGGTGGATAGCTGAGACCAATCGGATAACCCATCCGACCCGAGCGTTCGATGCCGTATTTGCCAAGGACACCCATGAAGGCATTGGCAATGTCGCAAGTACGGTTGCCCGCGCGGGCGGCCTCAAGCCCCACGGCGATGCCTTCCAACTGGGCTTCTTCCGCGCGGCGCATGTCATCCGAGGGCCTTCCCAAAAACACCGTCCGACACAGGGGCGCGTGGTAACGGCGATAGCAGCCGGACAGTTCAAAGAACGTGGCTTCATCATCACGCATGGGCGCTCCATCCCAGGTCAGATGTGCAGCCGTCGCATCCAGTCCCGAGGGGGTCAGGGGCACAATAGCTGGGTAATCTCCCCAGTCGTCGCCTACACCGGTGATGCCCGCATGCATGATGTCCGCAACCAGATCGTTCTTGCGCAAACCGGGCTCGGCCCTTTCCAGGGCGGTGCGCATGACCTGGTCCGAAATGCGTGCGGCCTTGCGAATGAATCCCAATTCCTCGTCCGACTTGATCAGCCGCTGCCAGTTTACCAGCGCCGACGCGTCGATCAGCTCAGCATCCGGCAGTTCCGCGCTCAGAACGGCATGCGCTTTGGCAGAGTAGTAGTAGTTCTCCATTTCAACGCCGATGCGCCTGTTTCCGAAACCACGCGCAAGCAGGTGCTGTGCCAGGTCCTGCATCGGATGTACGACTGTGGATTGCACATAATGGTCGCCGTAACCCAGAATGTTGGACTGGTCCATCCAACAGGTGCGGCGACCGCCCAGCATGTCCATGTACCGGCCCCACCAGATCGGCTCACCCTCCGGGGTGACAATCACCCCCTGATGCACATAGAAGGACCAGCCGTCATAACCTGTCAGCCAGGCCTGGTTTGACGGATCGGTTACAAACAGCGCATCAAGGCCAGCAGCGGCCATGGCGGCACGAGTTTTGCTTAAACGGCGATCGTATTCAGCACGGCTGAAAGGGGCGTTTGACGGAGTCATGGCATGGTACCTCCCGGCGTTAGGACAACACGGATGTGACCGCACGTACCGTAGCAGCGACCACCTGATCAGCCTCTGCCCGCGTCAGGCAGAAAGGCGGGGCAAAACCAAGAATATCACCCTGCGGCATAGCGCGAGCGATCACATTGTCCTGCTCTAGCAGTTTGGCCGCAATCTTGGGCCCGATCTTGGCACTGGCATCAAAGAAAGTGCGGCTATCCTTTTCGGCCACAAACTCGACCGCGCACAGCATGCCTTCTCCGCGCACGTCGCCGACGTTGGGGTGTGACCCAAGGGCCCCTGCCATGGTGGTATTGAGATAGGCGCCGATGGTTCCCGCATTTTCAACCAGTCCCAGACTGTCAATCAACTGCAAGTTCGCCACACCTGCCGCAGCCCCGATCGGGTGGGCGGAATAGGTCCAACCGTGACCGATGGGGCCATTTTCATCTGCGCCGCGCTCGAGAACCGACCACATCTTGTCGGACACAATCGACCCTGAGAGCGGCGCGTAGGCGGACGTCAAACCCTTGGCGATGGTGATCAGATCGGGGCGCATGCCATAATGTTCAGACCCGAACATGGTACCAAGGCGGCCAAACCCTGTGACCACTTCATCAGCCACCAACAGAATGTCGTACTTGTCCAGGACAGCCTGAATAGCTGGCCAGTACCCGTCAGGCGGCGGCACAATTCCACCCGTTCCAAGCACCGGCTCACCGATGAAAGCAGCGATGGTGTCAGCGCCCTCGCGCGCGATGAGCGCCTCAAGGTTATCAACGCAGCGTGTCACGAATTGCGCCTCGGTTTGGCTGCGGTCCGCGCGGCGAAAGAAATAGGGCGCGTCGGTATGCAGGACTGGTTGCAGCGGCAGATCGAACTTATTGTGAAACAACTCCAGACCGGTCAACGAGCCCGTCATCAGGCCAGATCCGTGATAGCCGCGCCAGCGCGAGATAATCTTCTTCTTCTCAGGTCGGCCCAGGATGTTGTTGTAATACCAGATCAGTTTGATGTTGGTTTCATTGGCATCCGATCCAGACAGGCCGAAATACACTTTGGACATATGGGCGGGTGCGCGGTCCAGCACCATTTTGGCCAAGGTGATCGAGGCTTCTGTCCCGTGACCGACATAAGAATGGTAATACGCCAGCTCCTTGGCTTGATCCGCGATGGCATCGGCAATTTCGGGACGTCCGTACCCGACGTTGACACAGTACAGCCCGGCAAAGGCATCCAGCAGGCGGTTGCCGTCCCGATCTTCGATGTGGCAGCCCTTGCCGCCGGTCACGACCCGGTGCGGCAGGTCCCCACGTGCGAAATCGGCCAAGTGGGTTGAGGGATGAAAGAAATTCTCACGGTCCCAATTTTCAAGTTGATCATTGTGCAGCATGGCAAACCCTTTGGTTCTGGCGGCGCGCCGCCTGTTGGTACTTGAAGGGAGCCGGGTGCACGCTTGAGGACTTCTGGTCCTCGTTTGAGCAGAGTGGCTCCGCTCACCCAGACAGCAGCGCGCAATGCCTTTATTGTCGGGTTTCGTAGAATTGATTGAGCACATCGCCTGGCAAAAAATCAATGGGAATCTTCTGGTACTCAGAAATGTTCTTCGACGGGGATCAGCCCCAACGTCTTGATGGCATTGTTGACGGCCAGACTAAACACACGTGCCTGGGGTGATAGCACGTCGTCCGGGCGATGCATCAGCCCGACAGGTCCCCGGGTGATCGTAGTGTCAAAGGGCAAAGCAACCAGATGCCCGTCCGCGATCTCATTGGCGACCACGCCCGCTGATATGATCCAGATCGCGTCCGACCGGCGTGTGAACACGCGCCCGAACGCCCCAGAAACGCTTTCCAGCTGATTTTCCAGGTCGCCAACCCCATGTGCAATCAGAAGTCTGTCCACCAGCGGGCGGATTGCGGAGCCTTCAGGCGGATAGATCACCGGCCAGTCCGCTATGCGCTTCAGGTCAGGCCCGTCCAGCAACGGATGGCCTGCTCGCACAACAAATTCCACGCGTTCTTCGTAAAGCTGGGTAAAGGTGACGCCTTGCATCGTATCCGGATGCCCCAAGCGGCCGATGACGAGGTCCAGCTCACCTATCCGCAGCCGCTCCATCAGATACCCGTGCGGGCCGTCGATGATGCGCAGACTTGTGGTGCTCGCCAGCTCGGAAAACTCGGTCGCAACCGTTGGCATCAGTCGCGCGGCCACAGATGGCAAGGCACCAACCGACAGCTTTGTCCGCCCCCTGGCGTCAATGTGCTCAACACCTGACAAGCCTTGTTGCAGCGCAGCCAGAGACATTTCAGCAAAATGCAGGAACACCTCGCCCTGCCGGGTCAGCGCAACACCCCCGCGGTTTCGGATCAACAGGGTCGTTCCAAGGATGTCTTCCAACTCTTTCAGTGTTTTGGAAATCGCCGGTTGGGTCAGGAACAACTTTTCCGCCGCCAGTTTAAGGCTCTTTTCCCGGTAGATCTCGACAAAGCATTGAATGTGCCGGAATTTGATGCGGCGATCGATCATTTTCTTTCCCTAATCGGTAAGTAAATCCGATATTTGGACTATCTACATACCAAAAGCCAACATTCAATGCGCCGCAGGCTGTGATTTTGTGTGAAGGGAAGCGGTCCGTTAAACCGGCCAGCGATCAATGGTTTGAGTCACCTTTTTGCCAAACCCCTGCACATCCCCTTCCGTCAGCTTTTCGCAGTTGTAAAGCGATAGAAACTCCAACTTGCTACGCCTGGCACATCCACCAAGCAAAGCTAGTTTTAAAACCCGTTTAACTGGCTGGCGCATGACCAGCCGGTCCACCCACCAGGGCGAGCCGAGAGTCGTGACCGCCAGCACGTGCCGCAAAGCGTTCAGCCGGGGCGTAATCGACCCCAAGTCACTTGAGTGGTCAAACGCGATGCCCGGGCCCCAGACCCGGTCGAACCAGCCCTTCAGGATAGCAGGAAACCCAAACCACCAAGTGGGAAACACAAGCACCAGAGCCTCGGCCTCTTGCAGGTGTTTCACTTGTTCAGCCACCCTTGAGGCGTCATAGACATCATAGAACGACCCACGTTCCTCAGTAGACAGCGCGGGGTCAAACTCCTGATCATAGAGGTCTTCTATAACCACAGAATGACCGGATTGGATCAGTTGTTCCACAACCTTTTCAGACAGATGCCGACACAGGCTGCCGTGCAGCGGGTGAGAGATCACAACCAAACATTTCATGGTTTCCTGCCTGCCATATCTTGGCTCATGTTAAAACCTTAGCTGTACGTTCACTTGTCAAAGCCTTGCAACATCCCCTCTTGTTTAGTTCGATATCGCATTATATTGATACGATATCGTACTTTATGAGGAGATCAACCATGCCCCTGTCCCGCCGCAAATCACTTGCCCTGATCGGAGGCGGCGCCATTTTGGCCGCCGCGGTGCCTTATGGTGGCTTTCTCGCCACGCGAACCCCAACCAAAGCGCTGGAGCCCTGGGCCAAGGCCGGCACCTATGACGATCCGCGGATGCGGGCTTTGTCCTACGCCCTGCTGGCACCCAATCCGCACAATCGCCAGCCATGGCAGGCAGGTCTGATCGCCGATGATGGCCTAGCGATCTACCGCGACAAGAGCCGCAACTTGCCGGTGACTGACCCGTTTGACCGGCAATTGACCATTGGAATGGGTTGTTTCCTGCAACTGATGGAGATGGCAGCTGCCGAAGAAGGGATTGGTGTGGAAACCGAACTGTTCCCTCACGGCGACGACGGTCCTGTGGCGCAATGCAGATTTGTGCCCCAAGCTGCCTCACCCAACCCGCTCTTTGCACAAGTGATGTTGCGGCGGTCGCATAAAGAAGCATTTGAAGATCGCAGGGTCACAGCACCCGAGGCCACTCCGTTGCGGACCCATGCCCGGTTGTTTCTGGACGGCGAGAACCGCGATGCCATCCGACGGATCGCGCATGACGCCTGGATGGCCGAGGTGGAGACCCCGGCTGCATGGAAAGAAAGCATCGACCTGCTGCGCATCGGCAAGGCCGAGATTAACGCCAACCCGGACGGGATTGATGTCAGCGGATCTTTCGTGGAATCGCTGGCCCTGTTCGGCCTTGTCACACGTGAGGCGGCGCTGGACATCAACAACCCCAATGCCCGCGCCCCGATTGAAGACACCGCACAGGCCATTCGCGGAGCGCCCGCCTATGCCTTGATCGTCACACCCGGCAACACCCGGTTCGACCAGATCGAGGCAGGGCGAAACTGGTTGCGTTTGAACCTTGCCGCAACCGGGGCAGGGCTGGCCTTGCGACCGGTCAGTCAGGCCTTGCAAGAATACCCGGAAGTAAGGTCATACTACGACGAGATACATGCGCGATTTGCTCCAAACGGTGAGACGGTTCAAATGCTGGGCCTTGTCGGGTATGGCACACGAACGCCACGCACGCCGCGTTGGCCCATAGAGAACCGGATGAGAAATGCCTGAAAACAAAGTTGCTCTTTTTTTCCAAGTTTTCAATGAGGTTGGGATCATCGAGCAACTCAGCCGCGCCTTGCTTCAGGCGCAGCTTCCCCCGGGGTTTCTTGTGTCCCATTTTAGCGTTCTCAATCACCTTGTCCGCGTTCAGGACGGGCGCACGCCGCTAGAGCTGGCGCGCGCCTTTCAAACCGCAAAAACAACCATGACCCACACCCTGGCCGGACTGGACAAGGCTGGTTACGTCGAAATGAGACCCAACATCGAAGACGCGCGGTCAAAGCGGGTCTGGATCAGCGACACGGGGCGTGCTTTTCGCGAACAGGCGATTGTCTCGGTCAAACCGGATCTGGAGCGTGTCGCCGCAGAGTTTCCTGCCGATCGCGTTCTGAACCTGCTTCCGGAACTGGAAGAGCTGCGCAAGATCATGGACCGTCAGCGCGACGAAAATTGATAATCCATCTATCGGCCACACACCGCAAGATACCTACCAGCTGATCCGTACCGGTGACATCGCCCAGACCATCGTCGCCTCTTTGTCCGTGCGGTTCCGAAACCGGTGCGCGATCACCGAAGGGTAGGAGAAACTGTCGCCTTGGCGCAAGACGATCACCTCGTCCCCCAGACGCAGCTCAACCTCACCGGTTACGACAATCGCGTGCTGTTCGCCCTCGAACGTATAACCTTCGGTCAGCTCGGGCAGCGAACCCGCGCCGGGTGGGAACCGCGACAGGATCAAATAGCAATCCCCGGATAGGGTGCTGGACAGCAATTCATCCTCAAACCCCAATTCTGTTGCAGTTCGGGTATACATACCAGAAAGGTTACGGCGGTTTCCGGCCCGCACCACATGCCTGCGCTCCAGGGGTCCCGTTCCGGCCTGTATCGGAAAGAACCAATCCGGTTCCACGCTCAGCGCGGCGCTGATTTCCCGCAAAAGTTCGGCCGACACTTTGGCCGAGCCGAGTTCCATCCTGCTGAGATAGGCAGTTGAACAAGACACCTCGTCCGAGAGGCCTTTCAGGGTCAGGCCCCGCGCCTTGCGCACTTCGCGGATTTCGCTGCCCAGCCGTTGGGCGTCAGTTTCGGGAAGGTCATTAATCATACATGCGGAATAAAAGATTTTAGTTGATTTTTCTACCCAAATTCAACTTAGTTGAAATTGAGAACGTAATTCAACTACTCGCAACAACCTTAGGGATCGTCATGCGCTTTGATTTGATTGCCAATTTCAGCCCCGGAGAGACGATTCCCTGGACCCGAACGCTTGAAATGATCCTTGAGCAATGCACATTGGCCGAGCAGGCCGGGTTTACGACCGCGTGGTTCACCGAACATCATTTCGCCCATAACGGGTTCATGAACGCGCCGCCCAATCCGGTGCAAATGTGCACTCACGTGGCAGCCCATTGCAAAAAGCTGCGGGTCGGAACGGCACCGATCATCCTGCCCGATTGGCACCCGTTGCGCGTGGCCGAAGATGTGGCGATGTTGGACAATATGACCCTAGGGCGTGTGGATTTTGGCGTGGCAAAAGGCATCAACGAACGTTCAACGCTGCAGTTCAACAAGGATGCGGACCGACGGGACAACGGCAAGGTGATGCGCCTGTATCAGGAAAGCCTTGAAGTCATTCTGAAGGCCTGGACCAACGAGGCTTTCACTCACAAGGGTGAATTCTATGAGTTCCCGGTGCCAGGCTGGAAGGAAACCAACCGCTTTTTCGAACCTCTGGACCCGCGTTACCACGCTGAGGACGGCGAATACAAAGCGATGTATGTGCATCCGCGCCCCTATCAGGACGGCCACCCACCGGTTTGGTTGATGTCGAACGCACCGCCGACCTTCAAGCTTGCGGGCGAGAAAGGCTGGGGCGTGATCTCAATGTCCGCTGGACCCAAAAGCACACTGAAATGTTGGGAACCCTACCGTGACGCGCTGTCCAAACGCGAAGGGCGTGAAGTGAAACTGGGCGAAGGTGTGGGAGTCTGCACCGCATTCTATGTCGGAGAGAGCATGGAAGAGGCAGACAGAACCATCCGCCCGGCGATCAACGCATATTATGAGTTCCTCGGCGGCTCGCGGCCTGCGGGCGAATGGACCAAGCATGGCTACCTGGATGTCGGCGAGGAGATGACCGCCGAGGACGAAGCGATGGACTGGTTCGATTTCCTCAACAAACGCGGCATCATCGTCGTGGGCGACGCCGCTTTTGTGGCCGAACGCTTTGCCGAAAAACAAGAGACCATCGGGTTGGACCACCTGATGCTGATGCAGCAATACACCGGCGTTCCTTACGAGAAGATCCTGGCCAGCTGGCATCGCCTGTTCGAACATGTCGTGCCCAAATTCGGCACTGAATCGATCGCTCAGAAACGGGTGCTGGCTGATGCTTGAGATCTGGGGAAGGCCTTATTCGTCAAACGTGATCCCGGTGATCTGGACCGCCAACGAGCTGGGTCTGGCCTATACCCTGCAATTGGCGGGCGGTAGCTTTGGCAAGCTGGACACGGACACTTACGCGCAGATTAACCCCAACCGCATGATCCCAGCGATCCGGGACGGGGATTTCGCGTTGTGGGAAAGCCTGGCCATCGTGCGCTATCTGTGTGATCGCTATGGGTCGGGCACGCTGAGCCCATCCGATGTCCAAACCCGCGCCGTGGCCGATCAGTGGATGGAATGGTCGGCAAGCCTGGCCTTCACGCCGGTGATCCAGCTGTTTTTCGCCACGGTCCGCACCCAACCGAACCAACGCGACTCCGCCAAAATTACTGCTTTGCGGGATCAGGCGCACAAGGCACTGTCGGTGGCCGAAGGGCATCTGGCGGATCGTCCCTATGTTTGCGGTGACGCATTTACGATGGGCGATATCCCCCTTGGCTGCGTGGTGTATCGCTATTTCACGGTCGAGGTTGATCGCCCACCTCTGCCAAATGTCGAGGCCTGGTATCAGCGCCTGGCGGATCGCCCCGCCTTTCAGGACCATGTCATGCGGCATTTCGGAACTAACCCGGATGAGTGGGCGGCCTTGGAAGAGGCTTGCGCCAGCGAAGGAGTACTGTGATGGATATCCGCGATTATCGATTAGCGCTTGGCTCATTTCCTACCGGCGTCACAATCGTGACAGCCTATGACTGCGACCACCAACCCTGGGGGCTGACGGCGAACTCGTTCACTTCGGTCTCGCTAGACCCACCCGTGATATCGGTCTGCGTCGCCAAATCCGGCCGGGTGTTCCCTACCCTTTCCGGATCTGATCACTTCGCTATCAATATCCTGTCCGCCGACCAGAAAGATCTGGCGCTGCACTTTTCCAGCAATGTTGAAAACCGGTTCACCGATACGGACTGGACCCCTGGCCATGCGGCCCCCTTGCTGCCCGGTGCCTCGGCGCATCTCGATTGCACCGTTCATGACCGTATTGATGCTGGCGATCACGAGATTCTACTGGGCCGGGTGCTGGAGTATACGCACGCACCTGTGCCCCCCCTTGTCTATTGCCGCGGTAGCTTTTTCCCCGCGCCCCAGCCGGAGGCTTTGAGATGAGCGATAATCTGATTTATCACACCCGCTTTTCCCCGGCTGAGTTTGATGCCCAATATAACCTGCGCGCTGGTCGACCTGATTATGAAGAAACCATCATTCCCAGCTGGGCCGCCGATAGCGAAACCGCGCGCAGCACGCTCACATGCCAGATTGATAACCGCTATGGAGCGGGCGAAAAGCAAAAGCTCGACGTGTTTTCATGCGGTGACAGCGCGGCGCCAACGCTGGTCTATTTTCATGGCGGGTACTGGCAACGCGGCGACAAATCGATCTACAGCTTTATTGCGCCACCCTTTGTAAACCGGGGTTTTAACGTGGTGGTGGTGGGATATGATCTGTGCCCCTCCGTCACGATCACCCAAATTTCGGAACAGGCGCGCGAGGCGATGACCTATATATGGCGCAACGCGCAGGAGCTTGGGCTAAACCCTGACCGCATTACCGTGATGGGTCATTCGGCGGGCGGGCATATCACGCAGATGATGATGGCCACGGACTGGCCCACCTATGCCGCCAACCTGCCGGCGGATCTGATCAAGGCAGGCATCCCGGTTTCTCCGCTTAGTTATCTTGAGCCGGTGCGCCTGACCGAGGCGCTGAATGCAGGCATCCGCATGGACAAGGCCGAGGCTGAGGCGCAAAGCCCGATGACCAACCACCCTCCGGTCACAAAAGCCCCGCAACTGGTTGTGGTCGGTGGTGCGGAAACGGCTGAATTCCATCGCCAGGCCCACATGTATGTCGAGACCTACGGCGCCGACCGCCCGATGGGCCTTTATGTCGTGCCCGAGGTCGATCATTTTGACGAATTGAACGTGCTTGTTGATCCGGCAAGCCCCTTCTTCAAACACAGCTGTTACATGCTTCAGGGAAAAGGACCAAACCTATGACAGCACTGACCCAAGATCTGGTGGATTCCGTTGGCGACGCCTTCAACGCCAATGATATCGACGCCGTAATGAAGCATTTCGCGCCGGACGCGACCTTTGATCATGCTGTTGGCCCTGAAGAACACGGCGTGCGATTTGAAGGCGCGGACACAATCCGAAGCGTGTTCGCGGGCCTGTTTGACAAGGTGGAAAACGTCCATTGGCAAACGCTGGATTGCGCCATTTCCGGCAACAAGGCCTATTGCGAATACCGTCGCACGGCCACGCTTAAGGACGGTACGACAGAAGCGTTTCTCAGCGTCGATATCCTGACCTATCGCGACGGGCTGATCGTTCACAAGGACACGTACTACAAACAGCGCATCGGGTGAGAATGACGGATGGTCTGCGCGCGCCTGCAGACCATCCCCTTATTCTGCGGCCACGTGTAAGTGGCCGCGTTCAGAGTCTGAACTCTGCGCCGCGGCCAGCGCAGCTTTCCTGAATCGCCCCCGGTATACCAGCGCGAAAACTGGCGGGGTGAAGTAAAACGACACCACGGTCGACAACAGCACCCCTCCTGCTATGGCCACCGCAAAAGGCGGCCAGAACGCGCCGCCACCCAGGATCAGGGGCAAGAACCCACCAAAGGTCGTCACAGTGGTGGAGATGATGTGACGGCTTGATCCGGTTACAACCCGTGCCATGGCAGCCCGGTCACCGCGGCTGGCCATCGGGTCCTGCTGCAGACCGGTCAGGATGATGATCGCTGCATTGATCGACACGCCGATTGACCCGATCACCCCGATGATGGCCTGAATGCCAAAGGGGAACTGCATGATGGCCAGCGACAGCATCGACAAACCAGCCGACAAAACGCAAACAACCAAAGTGACAACCGTCAACCGGAATGAGTTGAAGGTCAGCACAATGGTGGCGATGGACAGCGTGACAATCAGCCCAACCGAAGCCATCAGATTGCCTACAGTGCTGGACCGCGCGTCGCTGTCGCCGCCCAGAGACATGGTATAGCCCTGCGGCAGCACAAACCCCGACGCCTCCAAAGCCCGCAACACGTCCTGAAGAGCCTCTTCCGGCAATACACCCGGAACGATAAAGGCCTGTATGGTGTTTTCCCGAACCCCATCCGTTCGCGTGATGACGCTTTCTGCCGGTTCCATGACCGGTTCCGCCAGTTCGGACAACGGCACTGCAGGGAAGACCCCGGTGGCCGAAACCACGGCTGCATCTGGCAGAAGAATCGGCATGCTGACTATTGCGCTCAGATCCGAGCGGACTTCGTCCCCCAGTCGCACGCGTACGGGCAATTGTTCGGTGCCTTCGATCAGCGTTCCGCCAGTGATGCCGACAAGTGCGGTATCAAGCTGGCCCGCGATATCTGCAACGTCCAACCCCAGCAAACGGGCTTTGACTTCGTCAATCTCGAACCGGATCTGGGGATTGCCGCCATTGACGCTGGCGCGGGCCTGGGTCACCAGATCGAGATTGGCCATGATTGACCGAACCTCATCTCCCAGATTGCGTAGAACGGTGATGTCCTGCCCCTGAATTTTGACCTCAACCGGGGCCGCGACCGGCGGACCCTGCACCAGATTGCGCACGATGATCTGTGCATTGGTGAAATCCGTATCAAGGCGGCCTTGCAAGCCTTGCACCAGACGCGCCGCGTCGTCAGCGGTATGCGTGGTGATCATCGCCTGCGCGAACCCCGGCTCGCGCGAGCGGTTGCCAACGATGTTATAGTAAAATGCCGGACCGGACTCGCCAACGGTCCAATAGACACTTTTGACACCCGCATCGCTTAACAGCATTTCGTCGATCTGGCGCGCCGTTCTCTGCGTGCTGGCGATTGACGTGCCCCCGGGCATGTCGATTTCGATATAGAACTGATTGCGATCCACACCGGGAAAGAACTGCGCGGTCAGGGTGGGAAAGGCCGCAAAGCCCAGCACTGGCAGGACCAAAGCCAGCGCAACTGACCGCACCGGATTGGCGACAGACAGGCGAATTGAGGACTCAAACCACCGGGCCAGAACCGGAATGCTGATACCCCGACTCAGAGGTCCGGCATTGGGTTTGTCCGACAAGAACCACCCTGCAACCGCAGGGGTGACGGTCAGCGCAACAAACAAAGACCAGATCAGCATCAACACTACGGCGATAGCAATGGCGCCGACAAAGTCCCCAGCAGGTCCCGGCAAAAGGATCATTGGCATGAAAGCCAACGCTGTGGTGACGGTAGACGCCAACAAGGGCGCTGCCAGCCGTCGCACTGCATCGCGCACCGCAGCGGCACGGCCCATCCCCTCTTGCAGGCGTCGTCGGATCTCGTCGGTCATTACAATGGCCGCATCAACCAGCAATCCCAATGCCACGATCAGGCCAGTTACGGACATCTGGTGAATGGGCAACCCGATCATGTTCATTGTTGCAAGCGTCGCAAGCGAAACAACCGGCAGAACCAAAGCTACAATCGCCGCAGCCCTCACCCCAAGCGTGACGAACAGCACGGCCACCACAAGCGCTACGCCGATGGCCATGTTTCTACCGACCTCTGACAAGCGATCCGTCGTGTACTGGCTTTGGTCGAAAAGTAAGAGTTCCTGAACGCCCAGAGGCACCGAAGCAGCACCCGCGTCCAGCTCTTGACGCAAGAAGCCAGTCCAACGATCAATCTGCACACCATCCTGCGCCAAAACCCCGATCAGCACAGCGGGTTTGCCGTTGGCGAACGCGACAGCGGACCTTGGATCGCGCGCGCCCCGGTCAACGCGGGCAATATCGCCAAGCTGAACCACCGCGCCTTCGGCGCTTTCGCGCAAAACGATGTTTCGAATCCGGTCCAGCGTTTCAATCTCGCCGCTGATATTGATGGTCAGATCCACATCCGATTGCAGCCTGCCGGATTGAACCTTGCCATCAGCCTGGGAAACCCGTTGCGAAATCTCAACCGCGCTTAGCCCTAGCGCCGCGGCCTTGTCCATATCGACGCTGACCAGAACCTCTTCTTCGGGTTGGCCAAAATAATCGACGGCGCGCGTGCTGGGAATGGCGCGCAACCTGTCACCCAAGCCTTCGGCATGACGCGATAGCAAAGTGACCGGATAAGCGGGACTTTCCGCCGCCACTGCGATAACAGCCGAATAGGCAGAGATGCCTTCTGCATCGAACTCGGGCGGCAAAACACCAGCGGGGAAGTTCTGCTGCGCATCGTCGACGGCATCCCGGGCTTCGGCCCATACCTGTTCGATTGCGGCCTCGTCCAATGTCTCAAGCAATTCGACCGACACCACCGACACGCCAGAGCGTGAGACTGATCTGACTTCGTCGACCTCAGCGATCTTGCGCAACTCTTCTTCTATTTCGGCAGTGACCAGGGCCTCGACCCGTTCCGGATCTGCGCCAGGAAACTGTGTCGTAACGGTTGCAAAAAGATTGGTGATGGTTGGGTCTTCTTGCCGACCCAGTGACAGGAACGAAGACAACCCCGCTGACACCAGAACCAGGATGATCAGCGCAACAAGTCTTGGGTGGCGAAAGGTAAGCGTTTCCATGATCTTCCCCGTCACTTCTGAGTGTCAAAGGCCACGTGCTGACCAACTGTCACGCGTTGTGGGCCCTGATCGATCAGGACGGTGCCCTCGGGAAACTCGCCGCGGACAAAAACCCGTTCATTCTCGGCATGCAGCACCTCGACTGTTGCCACGCGGACTGTTTTCTGTGTGTCCGCAACCAACAAGGTCCATTGACCCCGGCTCCCTTCTTTCAACGAAGTTGTAGGCACCCATGTCCCGTCGCTTTCCACCGGATCATTGATATGCACGCGGGCTGTCTGTCCAAACGTGACCCTCAGCCCATCCTTCAGGTCAAACACCGCGGTCCGCGTCCGGGTCAGCGGATCAATGTCGGGGCGCAATGTATCAAGCTGCGCATGGAAGCTTTCGCCAGCTATTTCGATCTGAACGTCAGACAAAAGCGCAGGATCAATATCCAGCGGGATGCCGATCCGGACCTGCGGCGAAACGATTTCAACCATGCCCAGCACCAGGTCACCGGACCTCAATGTCTCGCCACCATCCACATGTCGGGTGGTAATACGGCCTGCGAACGGCGCCTTAATGCTGGATTTTTCTATCCGAACAGTGACATCACGCAGGGCGGCGTCAAGTTCGCCCATCTTGGACAGCAATTCGTCCTGCAGCGCTATGGCCTCATCCAAACGAGCCTGGCTGGTAAATCCCTGCTCGATCAACTTGGCGTTACGTTTGACGGTCTTCTGGGCAAACACAAGCTGCGCCGCAATGGCATCGCGCGACGCCGTCAAGCGATCCCGCTCGACCTCCAACAAAGCGATATCCAACGTTGCCAAAAGCTGACCCCGGTCCACTTCGTCGCCCTCATCCACCATAATATCGCTAAGCGTGCCGTTCAGTTCAAATGAGATATCGGCTGCGCGTTTAGGCTCGACCTGGCCGATAAAGACGCGATCCACCAAGTAAGAGCTTTCCTGCCGGATCGGCGTCACCGACACCGGGGTCACGGCCGCTGCATCTGGTGCCGGAACGGCATTCGCGCGGCGCGACAGCTCGGACGCGCCGAAATACACGGTCCCCGCGGCGACAGCGATGACACTAACGGTCAGCCCCAACCGAACGCCCCCGCGAAACAGTCGGGACGCCAGGCTTGGCTTGTCATTCGCAGCGATGTCGTTTTCAGAATTTGGCATGCGGCAACCTCATAAAGTTAGCATCTCTAACATATGTTAGAATTTCTTACTTTGACAAGGTATACGTGATCTGCAACATCTTGGATCATGAGCAATGGCCAAAAGAACCAAGACTATGACGCCGGATCACAGCCCCGGACGACTGGCAAGAAGACCTATCATCATGGGGACCTTCGTGCTGCCCTGATCGAAGCGACGCGCCAACTGGTCGAGGAAAAAGGGCCCGATAGCTTTTCGGTTTCCGATGCGTGCAGGTTGGCTGGGGTGTCTACGGCCGCGCCCTATAAGCACTTTAAAAACAAGACTGAAATGCTGGTCGCTGCAGTTTTGGAAGGGATGCTCCGGCATCGGTCCAGAATGTTGGCCGCGTTGGAAGGTATACCCGAGGGATCACCCGAGCGCGTGACCGCGATAGGAATGGAATACGTATCCTTCGCCCTGCGCGAGCCTGGTATATTTAGCCTGAAATTCGGCGGCTTCACAGACCGGATCGCCGACCCCCGGCTTGAGGAAGGGGGACAGCAGAGCTTCAACATCCTGCTGACCGAGATCGCAAAATGCTTGGATGAGCCGGGAATCACCGAAGAAGTCCGCCGTCGGGGGTTCCTGTTATGGAGCTTTGTTCACGGGCTGTCCTTCATCCTGCGCGAGCAGGGTCTTGCCGAAAAGGGTCAGGAGTTCGATCTGCACGACCTTCTGGAAGATGTCGCACGCAGGATGCTGAACTGACCCCTTCCCCCAACCCACGGGGCTATTCCGACGTAGATTGGGACGAATAGAAATACGCGATGGCCTGCGCACGGTTCTTGACCGACAACTTCTCATAAATGTTGGACAGGTGAAATTTTACCGTGTTGGTCGAAATCTGCAGGTCTTTGGACAACTCTCGGTTCGACATGCCCTTGGATAATGCCAAAAGGATCTCGCGCTCTTTGCGAGACAGGTTATGGATCGGATCCTGCTGCATCTTACGCACATCGATGAACGGGAACACCATTTTCCCAGCTGCGACCTCGGCGCAGGTCTCCAACAGGTCCTCGACCTCGCCCGAGCGCGGCGAGAACCCGGCCGCGCCAGCCTGCATCGCCAAACGCGGCACGTCACCCGCGACATCGCCATAAACAACAAAGCGAGGTGCGTTTTCCTGTTCGCGCAGAACCTCGATCAGTTTGGCCGCGCCCAGAACAGGCAAGGTCCAGGCAATTACGCAGACCTGAACCGGCACGCGCATCACTGCGCCCAGAAACCCTTCGGCCGTGGCTGAGGTCGCCACCAAAGAGAATCGCGGATCGCGTTCAAAAATCTCTGACATCGCCGAAAGAACCAACGGGTTGTTGTCTGCCAGCATAACGTCAATCGGATGGTGCAAAGGCTCGGTCATTGTTTTTACGCCCAAAATTTAAACATTCTACCCAAAAGGGTGGGTACTTTTTCGGTATACTTCGGTATTCCGGCCTAATTGGGTAGGTTTTTTCCCATCCAAATAGATGCCCTAAAGCAGTAGTAAGTTACGTTGCGTACTGACGCAAGCAGCGCTTTTCTGATCCTCAACGCGATGTTTGGGCGTGGGTTGCCACCCCGACGATTGAGGAGGATCGCACATGACTTTCCAGATTTATGCCCCGCTCGAGATCCCCGAGACGCTGGCGGCAGGTCCCGGACCGGGCAATACCGATGCCCGTGTGTTACACGCGTTTTCCAGCGCCGGGGTTGCGGATCATATGCAGGGCGATGTTCTGCGTGGCATGATCGAATGCAAGCATATGCTGCGCGAAATCTGGGGTACCAACAACACCTACACCTTCGCAGTTGCCGGGACCGGTTGGAGCGGGCTGGACGCGATGTTTTCCGCCGTCATGCCCGGCGACAAGGTCGTGGCATTTTCAAATGGCACCTTCTCTGGGATCGACGCGCTAACCCTCAGGATCAAAGCCGCAACGCGGCTGGAACACACGGCCAACCCGCTGGACCCGCAAGCCGCAAGCGTCACCGTCATCGAAATCCCGCACGGCCAGACGGTCACCGGAGAAGTGGTTGCGGCGGCACTGGCCGAACACAAACCAAAATGGGCTTTCATGGCACATTGGGAAACCGGCTCGGGCCGGGTCAATGATCTGCGCGGATTTTCGGATGCCTGTACGCAACACGATGCTATGGGTCTGATCGACGCGGTATCTTCGCTTGGCGCAGAAGATTTCTGCATTGATGATTTTCCCGGCATTGTCGGCTGGGCCTCTTGCCCGCAAAAAGGCCTGTGCTGTTTGCCGCTGACCTATGCGCCTGTCAGTTTCACAGACGCCTATATTGACAGCCTGAAAACATCCGGCGCTTACAGCTATGTCCACAACCCGATTTTTGAAGCCCGCCACTGGGGCATCGTCGATGGAAAGGACGTGGAAAAAGGCACCTATCACCGAACCCATTCCGGATATGCCGTCGCCGCCTTCCACGAAGCACTACGCCTGACCCTGCAAGAGGGGCTGACCAAGCGGTCGTCGTCTTACCGGACTCACGAAAAGGTCCTGCGCGACGCGGTAACCGCACTGGGATGCGAGGTGACATCGGATATGCCCAGCCTCGTAGTGTTGAACTTGCCCCCTGAACTGGTCGGGCGCGAAATGGAGCTGGTGCAAAACTGCCGGGCCCGTGGTTTTGGCATCTGGCCAACCCTCAGCGCGCCAGTACAGGTGCGCATTGGAATTCTCAACCAACTGAATCGTCAGGCCGTCAGCCGCATCGTGCGCTTGTTCGCCGAAGCCCTGCGTGAGCTGGGCGGTCGGGTGGATTTCGAAGAAATCGAGGCGCTGCTCGAAAGCCGCTACGGCACATCGATCGCCGCGTAATCGCGCTGCATCAACAGGAGGAATGCAGATGGACATTCATGAGTATCAGGCGAAAGAGGTTCTTTCGAATTTCGGTGTCGCCGTACCGTCGGGCGCATTGGCCTATAGCCCGGAACAGGCAGCCTATCGTGCCCGCGAGTTGGGTGGCGACAAGTGGATTGTAAAGGCGCAGGTTCATGCGGGGGGCCGCGGCAAGGCCGGTGGCGTCAAGCTGTGCAACACCGAAAACGAGATCCATAGCGCCTGCGACGAGATGTTCGGCCGCAAACTGGTGACGCATCAAACCGGCCCGGAGGGCAAAGGCATCTACCGTGTCTATGTTGAATCTGCTGTGCCCATCGACCGCGAGATTTATCTGGGCTTTGTGCTGGATCGGTCCAGCCAAAGGGTGATGATCGTCGCCTCGTCCGAAGGCGGGATGGAGATCGAGGAAATCTCGGCCGAGCGTCCCGACAGCATCGTACGTTCCATCGTCGAACCCGCCGTCGGCCTGCAAGAGTTTCAGGCGCGCGAGATTGCCTTCAACCTAGGGCTGGAACCCCGCCTGGTTCAACAAATGGTCCGGACGTTGCAAGGCTGCTATTCCGCCTTCAGCGAGTTGGATGCAACCATGGTGGAAATCAACCCCTTGGTTGTCACGGGCGACGACCGCGTTTTGGCGCTGGATGCCAAGATGAGCTTTGACGACAACGCACTTTTCAGGCACCCCCAGATCTCGGAATTGCGCGACAAAAGTCAGGAAGACCCGCGTGAAAGCCGCGCGGCGGATCGCGGTCTGTCTTATGTCGGTCTGGACGGCAATATCGGCTGCATCGTGAACGGTGCCGGTCTGGCCATGGCCACTATGGACACGATCAAACTGGCCGGTGGCGAACCCGCCAATTTCCTGGATATCGGAGGCGGCGCTTCACCAGAACGTGTGGCCAAGGCCTTCCGATTGGTGCTGTCTGACGACAACGTGCAGGCGGTTCTGGTCAACATTTTTGCGGGTATCAATCGCTGTGACTGGGTGGCCGAAGGGGTCGTCCAGGCGCTGCGGGAATTGCAGATCGAACTGCCCGTCGTCGTGCGCCTGGCCGGTACGAATGTGGAGGAAGGTCAGAAAATCCTGGCCCAGTCCGGCCTGCCGATTATCCGCGCCACCACCCTGATGGAGGCCGCTGAGCGCGCCGTGGGTGCGTGGAAAAGCGATTTGACTCAAAACACCAAAATGAGGGCTGTGTAATGAGTATTCTCCTCGACCGTGACACTCGCGTAATCGTTCAGGGCATCACCGGACGTATGGCGCGATTCCACACCATGGACATGCTGAATTACGGCACCAATGTTGTCGGCGGTGTTGTCCCCGGCAAAGGCGGTGAAACTGTCGAAGGCGTGCCGGTGTTCGACACCGTCAAACAGGCCGTTGAGGCCACCGGCGCCGAAGCCAGTCTTGTGTTTGTCCCGCCCCCGTTTGCAGCGGATTCGATCATGGAGGCCGCAGACGCGGGCATCCGCTATTGCGCGTGCATCACCGACGGCATCCCGGCGCAGGACATGATCCGGGTCAAACGCTACATGTACCGCTATCCCAAGGATAAGCGAATGGTTCTGACCGGCCCAAACTGTGCCGGAACCATCAGCCCCGGCAAAGCGCTGCTTGGGATCATGCCGGGTCATATCTACTTGCCTGGCAACGTCGGCATAATCGGTCGCTCGGGCACACTGGGCTATGAGGCCGCCGCACAACTGAAAGAGCGCGGTATCGGTGTTTCGACCAGCGTCGGCATTGGCGGAGACCCGATCAACGGATCTTCGTTCCGCGATATTCTGGAAAGGTTCGAATGGGACGAAGACACCGAGGTTATCGCCATGATCGGTGAGATCGGCGGCCCGCAAGAAGCTGAGGCTGCGGAATACATCCGCGATCACATCTCAAAACCCGTGATTGCCTATGTTGCGGGTCTGACTGCACCCAAGGGCCGGACGATGGGTCATGCGGGCGCGATCATCTCAGCTTTTGGTGAGAGTGCTTCAGAAAAAGTGGAAATCCTGTCGGCTGCCGGTGTCACGGTCGCTGAAAACCCGGCTGTCATCGGCGAAACCATCGCCCGCGTCATGAGAAAGGCTGCGTAATGGTCAAACCTTCGGTTCTTGTTACCCGTCGCTGGCCTGCTGCCGTCGAGGCGCAGCTGGCCGAAAACTATGACACCGTACTCAATACCGGGGACAAACCGATGTCCCCGGCAGATATCCGCGATGCGCTAAAACGCTATGACGCGGTGCTGCCGACTGTCACAGACACCCTGAATGCCGAGGCGCTGGACGTCGACGGCGCACAGACCAAAATCATTGCAAATTACGGCGTCGGCTACAGCCATATCTGCGAGCCTTCGGCGCGCGAATTGGGCATGACGGTCACCAATACGCCGGACGTTCTGTCCGAATGCACCGCTGATATCGCTATGACCCTGCTGTTGATGGTCGCGCGCCGCGCGGGCGAGGGCGAGCGAGAGTTGCGCTCGGGCAACTGGACGGGGTGGCGGCCCACACATCTGGTCGGCACCAAGGTCAGCGGAAAGACGCTGGGCATCATCGGGTTCGGCCGCATAGGCCAGCAAATGGCTCGCCGTGCACATCACGGCTTTGGCATGAAGATCGTGGTGCAGAACCGCAGCCGCGTGGCGCCCGAACTGCTGCAGCAGTGCAATGCCACACAGGTGGATTCGGTGGACGAGCTGCTGCCCCAGTGTGATTTTGTCTCCTTGCACTGCCCCGGCGGGGCGGCGAACCGAAACCTGATCAATGCCCGTCGGCTGAACCTGATGAAACCCGACGCCTTTCTGATCAACGCCGCGCGCGGTGAGGTGATCGACGAATGGGCGCTGATCCAGGCCCTGATGTTTGAAATGATCGGTGGTGCGGCACTGGATGTCTTTGACGGCGAGCCCCGCATCAGCCCCGATCTTCTGCAATGCGACAATCTGGTGATGCTGCCTCATCTGGGCAGCGCAACCCGCGAAGCACGCGAGGCGATGGGTTTTCGCGTTCTGGACAATCTGGGTGACTTCTTTGCCGGTCGCGCGCCACGGGATCGGGTGATCTGATGCAATCTCTGGCCCGGGATACCCAAGCTACGCCCGGCCCATCGGTCTATGCCGACGGGTTGAGGGCTGAATTGTGGACATTGTGGCACAACATTTTGCTGAAGCGCGCGCCTCATGTCGCAAGCTGGGCCGAGGCTGCGCCGTTGGCACCCATCCCCACAGGCCCGGCCGCAACGCCGTATCTTCAAGCGCTTTCGATCTGGTTCCAGGTTTTGCGCATCATCGACGAAAACACCGAGGTCCGGAACCGCCGCCTAACCGAAACCAACAAAGGGCCCGAGGCCGTCGAAGGTGGTTTTGCCCAAGCTCTGTCAGATCTGGCGCCAAGCATCGGTCAAACCGAAAAGCTGGCTAGTGAGCTTTTGGCCGGACCCACCCTGACGGCGCATCCGACCGAGGCCAAGCGCGTCACCGTTCTTGAAATTCACCGCCGCATCTATCGCACTCTTGTGAGCCTTGAAACCCAGCGATGGACCCCGACGGAAAGGGCGGAACTATTGTCTGGTCTTGAGGGTGAGATCGACCTGCTGTGGCTAACCGGTGAATTGCGCCTGTCCCGCCCCAGCCTGCACGACGAGATCGAGTGGGGGCTGCAGTTTTTTCGCGACGCGATCTTTGACGCGGTACCGCAGGTGATGGACCGGTTCGATCAGGCCTGTCTGCAGGTTCTGGGTCAGACTCTGCCGGTGACGCCAAATATTCGCTTTCACAGCTGGATCGGTGGCGACCGCGATGGCAACCCCAACGTCACCACCGAGATGACCGCCCTCGCCCTGCAACGTGGGCGCGAGACAGCGCTTGATCTTTATACGCGGACCCTTGATCAAGCTGCGGGGCGGCTGAGCATCAGCGCTTTGATCCTGCCCCTGCCCGCCCCCCATGCCGCGCGGTTGCAAGCGATCATTGACTATGTGCCAGACGACACCCGCAATCCTAATGAGCCATTCCGGCAGGCGCTCAGCGCCGTGCGCCGACGGCTGACCGAGGACGGGTACGATCATATTTCGCAGTTTGAGAGTGACTTGGATGCGTTGGACGCGGCCCTGTGCGCCGTCGACGCCGATATCCTGGCCCAGCGACATATCCGGCCACTGCGTCGGGCGGCATCCGTATTCGGGTTCCGTACCGCAACGCTGGACATCCGTCAAAATTCGACCGTGACAACCGATGTTCTGGCCGAGATCTGGGCCCTGTCCGGCCAGGCCCCAGAGTATGGATCACCCCAGTGGTCCACCCGTCTGCGCGCCGAACTGGCCAACCAAAACCTGCAATACCACCTGCGCGATGACTTGAGTGATCAGGCCCAGGAATTGCTGGCCCTTCTGTCCCTCGTGTATGCTGCGCGCACGGGCCCCGACCCCAAGGCTATGGGGCCCTTCATCCTGTCGATGACCCGTTCCGCCGATGACATTCTGGGCGTCTACTTGCTGGCGCGCTATGCTGGGTTCGGGTCCGAGACATTAGATATCTCGGTGGTACCACTGTTTGAAACCATTGCTGATCTGCGCAATGCCCCAGCAATCCTGCTGGATGTTCTGAATGTGCCCCTCGCCCGCCGCAGCCTCAAGACCGGCGGCACTATGATCGAGGTAATGCTGGGCTATTCCGACAGCGGCAAGGATGGCGGCTATTTCTGCTCGACCTGGGAACTTGAACGCACCCAGCGTCGGATCGTGTCGGCCCTGGCGTCTCAGGGCTTTCGCGCGGCGTTCTTCCACGGGCGGGGTGGCTCGGTTAGCCGAGGAGGAGCACCCACTGGCCGCGCCATCGCCGCGCAGCCCAGCGGCACGATCACCGGGCGTTTGCGCGTGACCGAACAGGGCGAGGTCGTCTCGGCCAAGTATGCCAACCGGGGCACGGCAGCGGCGCATCTGGAACTGCTGCTCTCCAGCACGCTGCGCCACAGCGCCAATCGGGCAGAAACCCCTGCCCGCCCAGAATTCGACGACGCGCTGGATGCATTGTCCGAACTGTCGCAGACGGCTTATGTCTCATTGCTGCAGATGCCGGGGTTTCTGGACTACTTCCAACAGGCCAGCCCGGTTGAAGAATTGGCACGCCTGAAAATCGGATCGCGCCCGACCCGCCGGTTCGGAGCGGCCAGTCTGGACGATCTGCGGGCCATTCCCTGGGTGTTCGCCTGGTCGCAGAACCGCCATCTGATCACCGGCTGGTATGGGTTTGGCGCTGCAATGGTCAGCTTTCGCAAGTTTCGCGGCGCACGTGGCGACGAGGTGTTGCAGGATCTGTTCCGGCATTCGCGCCTGTTCCGACTGGCCGTAGATGAGATGGAGAAATCGCTCTATCAAACCGATCTGGCGCTGGCCGAGCAATACGCAGGACTGGTGCAGGATTCCGACATTCGCGCCCGCATTTTCGGGGCCATTACCGCAGAGCACGCCAATGCCTGTACCGCCGTGCAGTTCCTGATCGGCGGTCAGGCTATCGGCCACCGCTTTCCGCGCCTGTGCGAAAGGTTTGATCGCAAACGGGCCGAGTTAGCCCGTATTCATACGCTGCAGGTCGATCTGCTACGCCAGTCCCGTACTGACCCGCAGGTAGGAACCGTTGCGGTGCCGCTTTTGCAATCCATGAACGCCATCTCGGCTGGCCTCGGCTGGACCGGTTGACTTTTACCAAGGAGTTTCGACGTGAATGCCCCCCATCGACGTGACGGTTTTTTCACCCAGTCCCTGTCTGAGCGCGACCCCGAGCTGTTCGGCTCGATCACATCCGAGCTGGGCCGCCAGCGCGACGAGATCGAGTTGATCGCGTCCGAGAACATCGTCTCGGCCGCCGTG